>NZ_JQDZ01000053.1 GCF_000764205.1 Thalassotalea sp. ND16A | reverse complement strand
CAGCCGAAATCTACGCTGCTGGAGATAACGGCTCTGCGCTTGCTACTTAGCAAATGCAACCAGTATCGTTGAATGCAGAAATAACCTAAAGCCTGATGATCAGGTTTGTGTAAGTGTTTTAGAACGGTATTCACGGTGCTTGTTTACTTACACCACGGCATCCTGTGTGAGCCTAAGCGAGGCACGGGACCTCCTTGGGGCGAAGTGTGCTTGAGTTCGATACGCCGTTGGCGAGAATGACGGTAAGTTTAAGCTTACTTAACTTCTTCGCCGGCAGCCTGTTTATCGGCATGGTAGCTTGAACGTACCAGCGGACCACAGGCCGCGTGTTCAAAGCCCATTTTATCGGCTTCACGCTTGAACATGGCAAAGTCATCCGGGTGTACGTAACGTTCAACCGGCAAATGATGTTTACTCGGCTGTAAATACTGGCCTATGGTTAACATAGTCACGCCATGAGCGCGCAAGTCGCGCATTACCTGCAAGATTTCTTCGTTAGTTTCGCCTAATCCTACCATTAAGCCAGATTTCGTTGGTACGGTTGGATTGGCGGCACCAAAATTTTTCAACAAATCTAATGACCATTGGTAATTCGCCCCGGGACGAGCCTTGGTATAAAGGCGTGGCGCAGTTTCTAAATTGTGGTTAAACACATGGGGGGGCGCAGCATTTAAAATATCCAATGCACGGTCCATGCGGCCACGAAAATCTGGTACTAAAATTTCTACTTTGGTATGTGGCGCATGTTCCGCAATTTCAGTAATACAATCGGCAAATTGCTGGGCACCACCATCGCGTAAATCATCACGGTCGACTGAAGTTATCACCACGTATTTTAGTGCCATATCTTTTAACGTAAGCGCCAGTTTTTTCGGCTCTTCTTGATCGGCCGCTAGTGGCCGACCATGGCCAACATCACAGAATGGACAACGACGGGTACAAATGTCACCTAAAATCATAAACGTTGCCGTGCCGTGGTTAAAACATTCGGCCAGGTTTGGGCAAGATGCTTCTTCACAGACCGAGTGCAAGCCACCTTTGCGCAAGCCTTTTTTGACTTTATCAATGTTCTCTGAACTTGTTGGCAACTTAATTTTTAACCAGTCAGGTTTGCGTAACATCGTTTCCCGTTCAGATGGAATAACCTGAATCGGGATATGGGCCATTTTGTCGGCATCACGCATTTTTGTGCCGGGTGCTACGCGGGTAGAGTTCGCTTTTACGGTGGTGTTTGTCATACGTCTATAAACCTGTCTGATGGCTAACGGTGTCAGCATTCAATAATTGTTGCAATTCAGCCACTAAGTTGTTGCCAGTCTCTGCTACGTTGTCAGGACCACCAATATCTTGTGTCTGGATCATTTCTAAACCAGCATAACCGCATGGGTTAATGCGTAAAAACGGCGACAAATCCATATTTACATTAATTGCCAAACCGTGAAATGAGCAGCCTTTACGCACACGCAATCCAAGAGACGCAATTTTTTTGCCATCAACATATACACCAGGTGCATCTGGTTTTGCTGCCGCCACTATGTTGTGCTTGGCCAGCATGTTAACGATACCGTTTTCGATTAATGTTACTAGTTCTCTAACGCCCATTTTGCGACGGCGCAAATTGATCATAAAATAGATCACTTGTTGCCCCGGGCCGTGATAGGTTACTTGCCCACCGCGGTCAACTTTAACCACCGGAATATCACCTGGCATCAATAAATGCTCTTCTTTGCCAGCTTGCCCCTGGGTAAATACCGGCGGGTGCTCCACTAACCAGAGTTCATCTTCAACAGCATCATCACGGCTATCGGTAAAGTCTTGCATTGCATGCCAAACTTTTTCGTAATCCATGTTGCCTAATTGGCGAATAACCAGAGGGAAGGTCAAATGTCTATCTCGTCGTTGTCTAACCACGATACCAATTCTTATTGATATCTGCTCATTGAGTAATTTTATTTCTAGCAAATAAATTACCCTTCGGGAATGTCTATAAAACTTTCTAACGGCCTGAAATTTATAGAAGATATGAATAACTATCTGCAATAAATTTCAGTTGTTATAAAGCTTTCTAGAGCATTCTCAATTGATCACCTACCAATCAGATTTGGTATTACTCAGGTTAGCGGTAGAAAAATAATGGCGCCATTATAGCTTTATCAAAGAGAAAAGCCACCATTACCAGCCTTTGCCGGCGGTTAAAATCGGCTGGTTTTGTAAACTTGGCACGGAAAATTTTATGTTAAAGTACGTAACGCACTTCATCAATTGCCGATAAGTCTTTGTATAACTTCTCAATATGCTCTTGGCTAGTGACCGTTACTGCAATTGACACCGAGTGGTAGGTACCTTTACTGCTCGGTTTAATTTTAGGTGCATAATCTGCTGGTGTATCTTTTTGTAATACTGCGATAATTAAATCAGCCAAGTTTGGTACGGCTAAGCCCATCACTTTAAAATTTAACACGCAAGGAAATTCAAGTAGTTCATTAAACTTGGTTTTCATATCTCTCTCTTTTAATCGCTAAAAAATTAGCTAATTGATCAGGGTTTTCTTAAATGCCTGAAACTCACTATGGAGTACACTTGCTACCGGGCCAATAATGCCGGAGCCTATTATTTTATCATCAATTTGACGGATAGGTGAAATTTCTCTCGCAGAGGAGGATATCCACACTTCATCTGCCGATAGCAGCTGATCAATGTGGATGTCTTGTTGATGCACTTTTAACCCCGAGGCTTCGGCCAGTTCAATGATAACATCGCGAGTGATGCCACCTAAAATTAGCTGATTTTGTGGCGGGGTAAACAGCTCTCGGTGTTTGACCATAAACACGTTTGAAGCTGCGCCTTCGGTGACCAAGCCATCGCGATGCAAAATGGCTTCATCATGGCCTGACTGCCTGGCTTTATTGCTGAGCATAATATTGCCCAACAAGGCGATAGATTTTATATCACAATGGAGCCAACGAATATCGTTAAGCAAAGTGGCGGTAATACTCTGAATATTCTGTTCGGCTACGGTTAACTTGGACGCCATCAATAACACGGTTGGTGTCATATTCGCATCCAGTAAATGGTTCCTTTCTTTACTGACACCACGGGTAACTTGTAAATATATGGCCAAATGACCGCCACCGTTACGCTGAATTAACGTAGCAATGATGTTTTTCCACTCGATAGCTGAATGTGGGTTAGCAATATCTAATTGCATTAAGCAAGCATTTAAACGGGATAGGTGCTGTTTTAATCGAAATGGTGTTGAGTTGTATACCGGAATGACTTCATAAACGCCATCGGCAAACAAAAAACCTCGGTCGAGAACCGAGATTTTTGCTGAATCTTTGGCAACCAGGTCACCATTTAAATACACGATATCGGTCATGAAAAGCTCGCTAGCTAAAGATAAAAGCAGGTACAAGATGCGGGGTACAAGGTACAAGCAGCATGTCTTATTCCTTACCCCATGTTCATAAAATATGTCTAAGCAACTGGCAGCGAGCTACTAGCTACGGGCAGTTAGGTTTATGCCTTAAGGTCGAGCACATAGCTTGAACCTAAATTAAAACTATACACATTCGGTGTCATTTCAAACACGCTGCTTGTACCCTGTACCTTGTACCTTGTACCTTGTACCTACTTCCACTATAGTCGATGTATTAAAATATACTGCCAGTAGCTCGAAGCGTCTTTTTTTAGCCCGTAGCCATTCAATTCAAACATGCTGCCCGTAGCTTCTTTTTTGCCCGTCGCTCGTCGCCTTCTTTTATAAGAATTGCAGTTTCACATAATCGACTAAACGAGAAAACATGCTACCTTCGTTCACTTCCTCTAGGGTCACTAGCGGATATTCGCCAACGTTCTCACCGTCTAGTTGTAAAAATACTGTACCCACCACTTCACCTTTGGCAATAGGGGCTTCTAATTGGCGATCTAATTTGAAATTCGCTTCCAAATTTTTACGCTGACCACGAGGAATGGTAATGGCGGTATCGGTTAAAATGCCTAAATTCACTTCTTTAATATCGCCCATCCATACGCGGTTGGTGGCAAAGCTTTCTCCGGCTTTATATGGGGTGATGGTTTCAAAGAAACGGAAACCGTAGTTTAATAATTTTTTGCTTTCAATTTTACGCGCTTGTTCACTTTTGGCGCCCATAACTACGGTGACTAGACGCATGCCACCTTTAGTTGCACTGGTAACCAGGTTATAACCCGCTTTTGAATGATGACCGGTTTTTAAACCGTCGACATTCATGCTTTTATCCCACAATAAGCTGTTGCGGTTATATTGTTTGATGTTGTTATAGGTAAATGATTTCTGCTTATAAATCGCATACTCATTTGGTACGTCGGTAATTAAGGCGTTGGCCAAAATTGCCATATCACGCGGCGTCGAGTAATGCTCATTGCCACTTAAACCGTGCGAGTTTTGAAAGTGGCTGCCATACATCTCTAATTGTTCGGCATGGGCGTTCATCAAATCGGCAAAGGCAGACTCACTGCCGGCAATGTATTCGGCCATAGCGACACAGGCATCGTTACCAGAGGCAACAATAATGCCCTGGTTTAATAAATTAACCGAGACTTCAGTGCCCACTTCAATAAACATTTTTGATGAATCCGGAAAGTTTTTCGCCCAGGCATTTTCACTGATGGTGACTAAATCGTCATTGCCAATATTACCTGACTCAATTTCTTTGCCGATGATGTAACTGGTCATCATTTTGGTCAAAGATGCTGGCTCTAATTGTACATCGGCATTGCCTTCGGCGATCACTTTGCCGGTGGCATGATCTAATAAAATATACCCTTCAGCATTAATCTGAGGTGGCGCCGGGATAATTGTCTTTGCTGATACAGAAACTGCGGTCGTAGCAAGAACAAGGCCACCGATTATGTTAAGAAGTTTGCGTGCTGATTTGCTCATCATTTACCTGTAATGTTTTACGATTTAGTTATAGGGTTTATTTATGGTTGTCTTGGTTATGTTATTCGCTCACCAAGTGGCTGCATACTTCGGAATACAAGGTTTACAGCACAAAAATTGCTGATTAGTATATCAGCATTAACGGTGAAAACGTTACTTTAGCCAGTTAAATTATTTGATTCGTGTTGAATGACCAGGTTTATTTAGGCCATTTTAGTGGGTACGCTTCACTATACCCTCGCTGTTGAATATTCGCCAATAGCGTTTTTGCCTGCTCGGCATTATCTATTGGTCCTACTTGTACGCGAAAAAGTTCATTATTTTTGGAAAGTTTTACCGGTATTTGCAGTAAAAACTGCATGCCTTTGGCGGTATTTTTTGCCAATAGCTTATCGCGAGTCTCCAGCACATGAATGAAGCGGTTAAAATTATGCGCCGCCTTTGCGGTGTGGGGGACGGGTGATTTTGCTAATGCGGTGTTTTTCTTTAGCGTTTGCTTGTTAAGCCGCGGAGTCGCCTTTGTCGCCGTCGCTAAACTGTTGAATTTGGGTAATGGTTGCGCAACTGACACCGTGACTACATCGTGTTCTAGTTTGGGGTTGGTAAACTTAGCAATATTGGCTTTGGTGATAGCTTCAATTTTTACCTGCGCGGTACCTTTAGTTAACATCCCCAATTTATAGGCAGCACTGTAAGATAGGTCAATTAAACGCTCTTGGTGAAATGGACCTCTATCGTTGACCCGCACTATCACCGATTTGTTGTTGGCTATATTGGTCACTTGTAAATAGGTCGGTAATGGCAATGCTTTATGCGCCGCGCTAAATGCATACATATCATACACTTCACCGTTTGAGGTTAAATGACCATGAAACTTTTTGCCATACCAAGATGCGATACCTGTGGCTTTATAGCCGTCAGCAGAGGGTAACACCTGATATGATTTACCAAATACTTGATAGTCTTTATTCCCACCTCTGCTCGGGGGTACTATTTGTGGTGTCGGCTCTTCTAACTCTTGCTTGCTTGGCAGACGATCGGGAATGCTGTCGTGCTTTTGTGAATAGCGAGAAGTCGTACTACAAGCATTGAGCAAAAGTAGGGTAACGGCGAGGAAGATAAATTTAGATGCGTGCACGGTAGTCTTGTTATTTTTTAAGCGTATTTCAGTGTAATAAGTTATAAATGCAGACTCAAGAGTAAAACCTTGAGATCCGCAATTTATTTGCACTTTTTTAGGAAATTAACCGTCGATGGGTACTGATTGCCATAATTACCCCAAATCCTGCCATCAGGGTCACCATCGATGTGCCGCCATAACTGACTAACGGCAAAGGCACACCAACCACCGGCAATATGCCGGAGACCATGCCAATATTGACAAATACATAAACGAAAAACGTTAAGGTTAAACTGCCGGCCAACAACTTGGTAAATGCTTCTTGCGCATTTACCGCAATCCACAGACCACGCATTACGATTAATAAGTAAATACACAACAAACCGATCACGCCGAGTAAGCCAAATTCTTCGCTGAATACGGCAAAAATAAAATCGGTGTGGCGCTCTGGCAAGAACTCCAGTTGCGATTGTGTGCCCTGTAGCCAGCCCTTACCCGAAAGTCCGCCGGAGCCAATGGCAATTTTTGATTGAATAATATGGTAGCCGGAGCCGAGCGGATCTTGCTCTGGATTTAAAAAGGTTAATACCCGTTGCTTTTGATAATCTCGCATCAAAAACATCCACAAAATCGGCATAAATGCAGACACCAGACCGGTACAAACCGCAATTAACTTCCAGCTGGCACCGGCTAAAAACAACACGAAAATACCGGAGCTGGCTATTAATAACGAGGTGCCTAAGTCAGGTTGCTTGGCAATCATCAGCGTTGGCAGCATGACCAGAACAAAGGCGATCACTATGTGTTTGGTTTTACTGGGCAAATCGTAGCTACTGATAAACCAGGCGATGGTCATAGGCACCACAAGTTTCATCACCTCTGAAGGTTGAAACTTCATAAAGCCCAAATCAAGCCAGCGTTGCGCGCCTTTGCCGACATGGCCAAATAACAACACTGCCAACAGCATCAGCAAGCCCAGGATGAAAACCACCACCGCCCAGCGTTGATATACCGAAGGGGGAATTTGCGCAACCACAAACATCACCCCAAGACCAATGCCTAAGCGGATCAGTTGGCGAATTACCAAGTCGGTATCCTGACCGCCAGCACTGTAGATCACGCACAGACCGACAGACATCAAAATCAACAGCGCAAACAACAACGGCAGATCGATATGGATCCGCTGTAACAGTGTTTTTTTCTTTGCTTCGTCTCTACCTACATAACGCATGTGTGTCTCTGTTTAAAAAATTGCTTCGGGCTGCGGGCAACTAGCTGCGGGCAGTCGGTGTTAATTTCGGGGTACGAAGTACGAGGTACAAGGTACAGGCAGTGTGTTTTATACCTTAACCCAAGGCTTCTAAAATGGCTACTGGCAGCGAGCTCCTAGCTACGGGCAGCCTGTGTTAATTAATCAATCCAGGCAATATAAAAAGTAGCAGTGCTGATGATATGGCTGAGTATAATGCCAGTTCCCAGTTCCCAGTTCCCAGTTCCCAGTTCCCAGTTCCCAGTTCCCAGTTCCCAGCCCCAACTTTTTAATTTACACCATACTTGAGGTGATCAAACATGCTGCTTGTACCTTGTACCTTGTACCTTGTACCTCGTACCTCGTACCTCGTACCCCGTCCCTCGTACCTATTCCTTTGCCGTCAGTGTCTTGTTCGCAAAGTACTGATCCATTATTTGTCGTGCCACCGGTCCGGCATTCGAACCACCGCCACCTACCGCAACGTTTTCAATGGCAATGGCCACTACGATTTCCGGCGCGGTATAGGGGGCAAAGGCAATAAACATGGCGTTATCGCGCTTATCTTCCGAAATTTTAGTGGCATCATAGTCGGTATCTTGCGCACGGCCAACCACTTCACCGGTACCCGATTTACCGGCGGCATCGTAATTGCTGCCTAAAAATGCCCGATAACCGGTACCCGAAGGTGCTCTTACCGTTTTATGCATGGCTTCCAGAATAATGTCCCAGTTTTGCTCATTATTGAGTTCTATCGGTGGTTTTTCGTTGATCTCAAATGCGCTAATTTCCCGGGTAATACCATTTTTTGAATTATCTTGCTGACTCAAATCGTCGGCACCACTAAATACCGCTGCAGCAACCGTGTCGTTATTGCTCAGCTCGGCAGTTAACGGCAATGGACTGTGAATGGCGGATAAAAAGTGAGGTTCTTTAATTTCACCTTTATTGACCAAAATAGACGTTGCTTGCGCCAGTTGTAATGGTGTTACCGTCCAAAAACCCTGACCAATGCCAATGTTTACGGTATCGCCATGATACCAAGGTTCATTATAGCGGGCACGCTTCCAGCCTCGGCTTGGCAATATTGCTGCCGATTCTTCGAAAATATCGATACCGGTTGGTTCTCCAAAGCCAAATTGAGCCATGGTTGCTGAAATTTTATCTATGCCTAATTCATACGACAGCTTGTAAAAGAAAGTGTTACAAGAGCGCATAACAGCCTCTTCTAAGGTAACCCAGCCATGGCCCCATTTTAAGTGATCGCGATATTTACGTTTGCCATTTTTCAGTTTGAAGAAACCCTCATCCCAAATTTTCGATGAGGTGGTGATCATCTGGTTTTCCAGACCCGACAGGCCCAAGAATGGCTTTATCGTGGAAGCCGGCGGGTAGGTGCCTTTGGTGGCGCGATTGATCAGGGGTCGGTTGCGGTTCTGCAATTTTTTATAGTTTTTGCTGGAGATGCCATGAACAAACAAATTGCCGTCATAACTTGGATTTGAATAAAACGCCAATACACCACCGTCACGGGGGTCAATGGCTACCACCGCGCCACGACTGCCAGATAACGCGCGTTTGGCGATCATTTGCAATTCGATATCCAGACTCAAAGTCAGATCTTTACCAGGCACCGGAGGGGTAAAGCTTAGCGTTCTTAAAATTCGACCCTGATTATTCACTTCCACTTCCTGATAGCCCATGCTGCCATGAAGTAAATCCTGATAATATTTTTCCAGACCTAATTTACCAATATCGCGAGTGGCCTTATAACCATCGCTCTTGCCTTGTTGTTCGAGCTTGAGCAAATCATTACTGTTAATTTTGGCGACATAGCCGAGCGAGTGCGTGGTTAAATCGCCAAAGGGGTAATAGCGTTTTAACCGGGCTTCAATGATAACCCCGGGGAATAAATGCTGACTCACCGATATTTTCGCCACTTGCTCATCGTTTAGCCGTGACAATAATTCCAACGGCTTGAACCGGCGTTTGTAACGCATCGATTTTAAAAAGTTTTGCTTTTGCTCGTCACTAACGTCAACGATGTCACTTAACAGAGCTAAGGTTTGTTCAACGTCGTTGACTTCTTCGGGGATGATAGCCAGTGAATAAACCGGTTTATTCTCGGCCAGCAGCACCCCATTTCGGTCGTAAATCAGGCCACGGTTAGGCGCCACCGGTAACAGTTTTATCCGGTTTTTATTGGAGCGGGTTTGATATTTTTCATACGAATTTATTTCCAAATCATAAATGTTGTTAAATAAAATCAACAGCATGGCGAGAACACCTAAAAAGGTGATAAAGGTGCGGCGAGCAAATAAGTTTGCTTCAGCACTATGATTTTTAATCGAAACCCGTTTTACAGCCATCCGCTGTTACTCGCGATGGTAGGGGTGATTGTTATTGATGCTCCAGGCACGATATAAACTTTCTGCGATCATAATTCTTACCATAGGGTGTGGTAAGGTTAGAGGGGATAAAGACCACTTTTGTTCCGACGCTTTTATACAAGCCGGTGCCAGTCCTTCGGGACCGCCAACCAATAACGCCACATCACGGCCATCCATTTGCCATTTCTCCAGCTGTATGGCCAAGTCGGGCGTGGTCCAGGGCTTGCCTTCTACTTCCAATGTAACAATACGGTTGCCTTTAGGTACCGCCGCTAAAGTTTGTTCGCCTTCTTTTTCTAATATGCGCGCAATGTCGGCATTTTTACCGCGCTTGCCCGGGTTGATTTCAATTAAATCAAAAGTTAAATCGCGGGGAAAGCGCCGGGAATATTCGCTAAAGCCTTGCGCAATCCAGCCGGGCATTTTATTGCCAACGGCAATCAAAGTAAGTCGCATGGCGAGTTATTCTTCAGTCCAAAGCTTTTCTAATTGATAGAGGTCGCGAATATCGTCGGTCATCACATGGACGATGACATCATCCAAATCGAGAAGTGCCCACTCGCCAACGTCAACACCTTCAATACCTAACGGCTTTAAGTCGTTTGCTTTTGCTTCTTTATTTAGGTTATCGGCAATGGATTTTACGTGACGAGAGGAATTGCCGGAACAAATTACCATATAATCGGTAAAGCTGGCTTTTTCTCTGACATCAATAATAACAATGTCTCGGGCTTTAATGTCTTCTAATTGTTGTTCAACAAAATCTACTAATTTATCTGCTTGCAAAATCTTTCCTCAAGAGCAAATGTGGACCGAATACTAATTTGCATAAGTTTTTAGCGTATGCAAATTAGTATTTTCGGCTAATGCCGCTATTCTAACCTGAACCGAGAATAGTTAACAGGGGAGGTTAACGGGATTTTTTAAGGCGAGTGTAAATTAAATTATTTTGTTCTGCTATTTTGCTCAGGGTAAATGCCGTTTTCATCGACAAACTGCGCGACTTCCGTGGATAAATACTGCGACACTGAATCGCCGTTTTTTAACATCTCGCGGATTTGAGTGGAAGAAATATCGAGCTGACAAGTTTCCAACAACAATATGCATCCAGCCGACTTTTGTTTCACCAGAGCAATATCATCAGTTAATTTATTTTTGAAAAACTCATCCTGCAACGAGGCCGGGCAATAGCCGGGCCGGGTGCTAACCACAAAATGACACAGCTCAACTAATTCTTTAATTTGATGCCAGCTGGGTAAGTTGATTAATGAGTCGGTTCCGATGAAAAAGAACAATTTACTATTCGGGTGTTGCTGTTTTAGCTCTGTTACCGAGTCGATGGTATAGGATGGGGTGGTTCGCTCTAACTCGCGACTGTCCAATTTGAATATATCAAAGTGAGCACACACTAACGCCACCATTTGTTTGCGCTGGCTGGCGCTGGCGTGAGTACCCGCTTTATGCGGTGGAAGATGTGCGGGGATTAATAAAATCCGGTCAAAATCCAGCTGCCGGGCGGCATCCATACTGCTATGGATATGGCCTAGGTGGATAGGGTCAAAAGTGCCGCCAAAAATGCCGATATTAGCGGGAGCAGCGGGGCGGTTTGTGCGTTCAGTATTTGGCATGGTTTCTAATATACGGTTAATTTCCAGGTACGGGGTACAGGGTACAGGGTACAGGCAGTGTGGTTTATACCTTAACCCAAGGATTATAAAATGGCTACTGGCAGCGAGCTGCTAGCTATGGGCAGTCCGCGTTGATTAATCGAAAAGTTTAAATTTATGCCATTGAATGGCTGCAGTGTAGTTAATATGGTTAAGCATAATGCCAGTTCCCAGTTCCCAGTTCCCAGTTCCCAGTTCCAACTTCTTACTTTACACAATAGTTGAGGCAGTAAAACATGCTGCCTGTACCCTGTACCTAGTATCAACTTCTTACTTTACACAATAGATGAGGCAGTAAAACATGCTGCCTGTACCCTGTACCCTGTACCCTGTACCCTGTACCCTGTACCCTGTACCCTGTACCTAGTATCAACTTCTTACTTTACACAATAGTTGAGGCAGTAAAACATGCTGCCTGTACCCTGTACCCTGTACCCTGTACCCTGTACCTAGTATCAACTTCTTACTTTACACAATAGATGAGGCAGTAAAACATGCTGCTTGTACCTTGTACCTTGTACCTTGTACCTCGTACCTTGTACCTAGTAGCTCTGCTACGAATACTCATATTCCAGTGACAACCGCTTCGTCACATCACCGTGGTATAGGCTCAAACAGACATCGGCTAACAAGATATATTCATCAAAGTCGCTGCTGCTTTTGCTGATCAAGTCGGTTTTGGCCAGACGCTTTTTTGCTTGTTTGATATTCGTAACAGTAATATGGGTTAACGCGTGATTGTACAGTGGTTTCTTTTTATCCCAAATGCGCAACTCTTTAAACAAGGCTTGTCTCTCTTCGCCTTTTGCCATGCGGTTGAGCATCATTTCTAATTGCACAATCTCTTTATGCAATATCCAAACTAATTGCCCTGCAGCTACACCTTCATGTTTCATTTGGGTGAGCATGTTCATGCATTGCGACAGGTTGCCGGCAAGCAAGCCATCGATGAGTTGAAATGGCGTAAATTTCGATTGCTTGATCAATAGCTGTTCTAAATCTTCGCTGCGAATGAAGTTTTGCTTAAACAATAGTGCCAGCTTTTGCAATTCTTGTTGCAGTGCCGGGGTGTTGCCAATAAAAAAATCGCTCAACATCATTTGTGCCTGTGAGTCCATTTTCAAATTAAGCTGCTGGCATTGCTGGTTTAGCCAAATAGTTAAGCCTTTGCCTTCTAACTCATATAACGGAATAAAGCAGCCGATTTTGTCGAGCGCTTTAAACCATTTCTTTTTGCTGGCATTGGCATCGAGCTTTGGCCCATGCAAAATAAGCAGTACATCATTGTCGTTTTGCTGGCTGATTAATTCGCCAATATCGAGTAACGTTTTTACGCCGCTGTCATCGAGTTTGTTATTGACCAAATCAATTTCAATAATGCGTCTTGCACTAAACAAACTTAAACTTTGATATTCGTTGTATACCTGGTTCCAGTCAAACTTGTCATCAGAGCTAAAGCGAATGAGTTCATCAAAGCCTTGATTCCTGGCACACAGTTTAATGTTATCTAAGGCATCATTTTTTTGCCAGGGTTCATCACCAAACACCAGCCACACATTGAGCAAAGGTTTTGTTAGCTGGTTTTGCAGTTGGCTATGATAAATTCGCATGCAATCTTAATACCTTGATTCAAAGGGTGGTAGTGGCAAGATTTCTTAAAATGAGAGCGGCGGCTTCAATGCGCATTTCCCGGCGCAGCAGATTCAGCTCCCGGGTTTTTGCCAGTGCTCTGTCAGGGTTATCCTGGTAGTTGCGGCTGACATCAAAATCGAACGATTGGTTGTCTTGATCTTCAAAGCGGACTTCGTAGCGCACGGTGTAAGTAAGTTCGTATTCTGCCACCTGACCATTTTCAAACAGCGACAGGGTCCGCCGGTCTAAGGTATCTGTTAAAATACGCAATTCCGGGACCGCCGTGGTTCGACGGCTGACGATTTTAACGTCGTTTAACGATAAATTTTCCTTAACCAAACGCGTAAGCTCACCATGGGGATCTCGCGAGCTTACGTACAAAACGTGCAACTGTTCCGGAATTAAGTAATCACCACGCATTTTAAAGCCACAGCCAGTTAACATTGCAACACTTAGCACCGCAGTTAAAATTACTTTAATGCTGAGTAAGTGTTGCAAGTTGAACCATCTTGTTTTCCCGGCACTTTTTATCATTAATTGGCCACAATATTGAGTAGTTTTCCTGGCACATAAATGATCTTACGTACCGTTTTTCCTTCCGTAAACTTAACCACATTCTCTTCTGCAAAGGCAATCTTTTCAACTTCTTCTTGTGAGATTGTCGCCGGCACCGTCAACTTTGAACGTAATTTGCCGTTTACCTGCACAATCACCAATTTTTCATCTTCCACCAGGGCGGATTGATCAACCTCTGGCCAGGCGGCATCTTCAACGGCACTACCATCGCCAATAGTTGCCCATAACTCATGACCTAAATGCGGGGTAATTGGTGTTAGCATTAATACAATCGCTCGTACCGCTTCTTGCATCACCGCTTTATCGGCCGCTGACGCTAATTTTGCTTTCGCTAAATTATTCATCAGTTCCATAATCGCAGCAATGGCGGTATTGAAGGTATTACGACGACCAATGTCATCGCTTACTTTGGCGATGGTTTTGTGCACTTCACGACGTAAATTTTTATGAGCACTGGTTAATTCAACATCGGCTAAGTTAGGCGCTTCACCTGCCTGGGTAAAATCATACACTAACTTCCACACTCGTTTTAAGAAACGATGTGCACCTTCCACACCCGAATCAGACCATTCCAGAGTTTGTTCTGGTGGTGAGGTAAACATAATAAATAAACGCACAGTATCGGCACCAAACAAGTCGATGACTTCTTGCGGGTCAATGCCGTTATTTTTCGACTTACTCATTTTGCTCATGCCCGCCGATAATACCGGCTGGCCATCTGCTTTATATGTGGCTTTTGTTACTGCGCCTTTTTCATCACGCTCAACCTCAACATCACTTGGTGCGATCCAGGTTTGTGCACCGTTGCTTTCTTCACGGTAGTAAGTGTCGGCCAATACCATGCCTTGACATAGCAAGCTTTTAAACGGCTCATCCGAGTTTACCAAACCGACATCACGTAATAATTTGTGGAAGAAACGTGAGTACAATAAATGCAAAATGGCGTGTTCAATGCCGCCTACGTATTGATCTACCGGTAGCCAGTAATTGGCTTTTTCCGGATCGAGCATGCCAGTGTCATGGTTTGGCGAACAATAACGGGCGTAATACCAGGACGATTCCATAAAGGTATCAAAGGTATCGGTTTCGTGTAATGCCGGCTCACCTTCATAGCTGGTTTTTGCCCAGTCTAAATCGGCTTTAATGGGCGAGTGTACCCCGTCCATTACCACGTCTTCGGGCAATACCACCGGGAGCTGATCTTCGGGTACCGGAACAGACTCGCCATTATGTAACGTTAGCATGGGAATTGGCGTACCCCAGTAGCGCTGGCGAGACACACCCCAATCACGTAAACGGTAATTTACCGTCACTTTACCTTTGCCTTCCGCTGCAAGGTGGGAGCTGATCGCTTTAAACGCATCGTCTGAGCTAATGCCATCAAACTCGCCAGAGTTGATTAAAGTACCTTTTTCGGTAATGGCCGCATTGCTAATATCACCGCCGTCTTCGTTAGTGATAACCTGGGTAATGTTTAAGCCGTATTTTGTCGCAAATTCGTAATCTCGCTGATCATGCCCTGGTACCGACATAACCGCACCTGAGCCGTAATCCATTAAGACAAAGTTCGCGGCCCAAACCGGCACTTGCTCTTGGGTGATTGGATGAATGGCTTTCAGGCCGGTATCGACACCCAATTTCTCCATCGTCGCCATATCGGCTTCCGATACTTTGTTGCTTTTGCAGCTGGCAATAAACGCCGCCAGTTCGGCATTGCTTTCGCTCGCTTGTAACGCTAAAGGATGTTGTGGCGCAAGGGCAACGTAAGTAACCCCCATGAGTGTGTCCGGGCGGGTGGTGTAAATATCAAAAGTGTCAATAGAATCAACCACGTTAAAGGTCATTTCTACCCCTTCAGAGCGACCAATCCAGTTGCGTTGCATGGTTTTAACTTGCTCAGGCCAACCTTCCAGCTGATCTAAGTCGTTTAATAACTCTTCGGCGTAATCGGTAATTTTGATAAACCATTGGGGAATTTCTTTGCGCTCGACTTTGGCGCCACTGCGCCAGCCGCGACCATCAATGACTTGCTCATTGGCAAGCACGGTGTGATCTACCGGGTCCCAGTTAACCGTGGCATTTTTCTTATAGACCAGGCCTTTTTCAAAAAGTTTAGTGAAAAACCATTGTTCCCATTTGTAATAATCTTTTTTACAGGTGGCCAGTTCACGATTCCAGTCATAGCCAAAACCTAAAGATTTAAGCTGGTTACGCATGTAGTCAATGTTTTCATAAGTCCACTTAGCCGGTGCTGCTTTGTTTTTAATGGCTGCGTTTTCCGCCGGTAAACCAAACGCATCCCAACCCATAGGTTGCATTACGTTTTTGCCTTGCAAGCGTTGGTAACGACTGATCACATCACCTAAAGTGTAGTTTCGTACGTGACCCATGTGCAAACGGCCACTTGGGTATGGGAACATACTCAGGCAATAAAATTTCTCTTTACCCGGTTTTTCTACAGCTTCAAAAGTTTTGTTTTCAGTCCAGCTTTGTTGAATTTTTTGTTCAATAGACTGGGGATTATAAATGGATTCCATTAACGGTTTTCTCAAACGTTGGTCGTGTTAACCACTCAATTAGCAATGATGGCTGTTAACACAAGATATGAATTTAAAATATTGCTCGAATCATAACGCATATAAGCTTACAGCAACAACTATTCATCACAGATTTACTATACTTTTTATATATCCCTAATAATTAATCAGTACGTGGTTGCTCATGAGTGAAAAAAACAAAGAATACCAAAGCGTTTTTGACAAGATATACCTTTGGCTTAAAGATGCCAAAAAAAGTGAAATACAGTCGATTCAGCAATGGGTCAATAAAGCCGATGAAATCATTACTGCGGCCGAGCAGGTGTCGATAAATGAGTATCAGCTATCGGTAAACAGTTTCAAGCAAGACTTGCTCGGCTTTTACCAGCATAACAAAGACGATGCGGAAAATTCGTTGTACTTAACCTCGATCAGCGAAGGCATGTGGCAGCATTTGGCGAAAATGACCGACCAAACCCAAATTGAGTGGTCAGAGCTGGTGGATGATTTTGACCATGACGGCACCTACCAAACGGGAGACACCATAGGCTTTGGCCGCATTCAATGCCAGGGCTGCGGCCGAACGGTCGACATCACCCACGCCAGCACGGTAGTGCAATGCCCGGATTGTGGTGGTCATGAGTATAGTCGCCAGGCGTTTAGTGAAGGCTAAAGCCGGTACAAGGTACGAGGTACGAGGTACAGGGTACGAGGTACAGGGTACGAGGTACAAGGTACAGGCAGCATTGTTGAAGCTCCAAGTTTGTGTACAATATTTACCTGATTGTCTTTAATGCTATCAGAGCAAATAGCAAAGAGGGTACGAGGTACAAGAGACAAGGTACAAGGTACAGGCAGCATTGTTGAAGCTCCAAGTTTGTGTACAATATTTACCTGATTGTCTTTAATGCTATCAGAGCAAATAGCAAAGAGGGTACGAGGTACAAGAGACAAGGTACAAGGTACAGGCAGCATTGTTGAAGCTCCAAGTTTGTGTACAATATTTACCTGATTGTCTTTAATGCTATCAGAGCAAATAGCAAAGAGGGTACAAGGTACGAGCAGTATATTTAATATCGATTGGGGTATTTGGTGACTATACAACATTAGAAAAAATGCTCCGTCATCCCATCACGAGCACTAGCGAGATGTGGGACCTCCTAAGTTCAAAGCGTGCATAGAAACAATGGCTTTTCGTTTCTATAATATCAATTCCCAGTTCCCTCTTGCATGCACCCAACTTCCAAATTTCCACGATAGTTTGTGAATACAAACATACTGCCCGTAGCTAATTGCCCGAATCTAAAATGTACACAATAGCTGAGGCAGTCAAACAAGCTGCTTGTACCCTGTACCTCGTACCCCCAATCTTTTCCTTTGATTTTGATTTTTCTAGGTATACACTGGTTTTAAAACGATAAAATAAAAACTCTTCTCGCCATTAAAGGATCTAAATACTGATGACAGTATGCAGCGACGCACTCAAGGTGCCAGTAAAGCAATTATGTGCTGAATTACCTGAAAGCCTTTTCTCCCAATCTCAGGTAGATATTGATGTTAAACAAAAATTTATCGGCCACGAACGAGCCAAAGAAGCGTTAGAGTTTGGCTTGTCGATGTCTGCCAAAGGTTTTAATGTGTTTGCCAAAGGTGAACCCGGCAGCGGCAGGCAAACCCTGATCAGTCAAATGCTGAACGAATTTGCCAGCCATCAAGACACCGCCGAAGAGTGGTGCTACATCAATAATTTTGATGATCATCAAAGCCCGCATAAACTCTACCTCAATGCCGGCGAAGGCAAGCAACTGCAAGGAAAAATTAATTCATTAATCGATGATTTGATGGACTTGTTCCCGGAAATATTCGACAACCACAGTTACCAAAGGCAAAAAGCCGCCATCGATCGTACTTTCAACAATCACTACGACGAAGCCATAGAAAAAGTTGAAGAATACGCTTTTTCGAAAGAAGTGGTGTTGTATGAAGAAAAGGGGGAGATCAGCTTTTCGCCCTTGGTTGATGGTAAGCCATTAAGTGATAAAGAATTTTCCAGCCTGGATGAGAAAGCACGTACCGACTTTTACCAGTTGTTGGCCGAACTGGAAACCTTGCTCAGTGACTCGTTATTAGAGTTGCCATTGTGGAAACGCGAGTCGAGTATGGCGATGCGTAAGTTGAAGTTTGACACCGCCGAGCAAGGCATTCGGCCGTTATTAAAAGAATTGGAGCGCGAATTTGCCGCCAACCTTGGCGTGCTTAAGTACATTCAGCAGGTAAAAGGCTCAATTACCGAAGCGGTATTAGATATATTAGTCGATGAAAGTTCAGACAATCCTCGTGATGATAAAGCCTGCCGAAAAATGATGGTAGAGCGGTTTTTGCCCAACCTGTTGGTCGCGCGCAAGCCGAACGAAGGTGCTCCTGTGGTATACGAGCAAAACCCTACCTATTCGAACCTGTTTGGCTCTATCGATTATTCATCGCTGCAAGGGGCGGTGTATACCAATTATCGGTTAATTCGCAGTGGTGCAATTCATCGTGCCAACGGTGGCTATTTACTGCTCGACGCCGACAAGTTGTTAACCCAGCCAATGATTTGGTCACGGTTAAAGTTGGCGCTGAAAACCGGAGAAGCGCAAATTGATCACCCCTATGCCGACATGGCGATGGGCAGCAGCGTAAGTTTGCAGCCAGAAAAAATCCCGTTAAAAGTGAAAGTGATCTTGCTTGGTAACTCGGAAATTTACTATACCCTGCAAGAGTACGATCAAGAATTTACCGAACTGTTTCGCGTGCTCGCCGATTTTGATCGCCACGTAGATAAAGATCAAGAAAACTTAAAAGCCTATGCCATATTGATCCGCCAACATGCGCAAAAGCATGATTACCCGCAAGTCAGTGATCGAGCGGTAAGTCTGTTGGTGGGCTATTCGCTGCGCAAAGCCGAACATCAACAACGTTTGTCGGCCAATATTGTGCAAATCAATGATCTATTGGATGAAGCAAATTTTATCTGGCATAAGCAAGGCGGGGAAGGTGTGATTGATGGCAGCCACGTCGAAGCTGCGTTGGCGGCAAAATCCAGACGAACCGGCAGATTAAGTGAAACCTGGCTACAAGAAATTAAAGAAGAACAAGTACTGATCTCCACCGAAGGCGAAGCGGTGGGTAAAGTAAACGGCTTAACCGTGCTTGAAATCGGTGACAGTGTATTTGGTACCCCGGCCCGTATTTCAGCAACGGTTTATGCCGGCAGTCATGGGGTAACCGACATAGAGCGCGAAGCAGAGTTAGGCAAATCCATCCACTCGAAAGGGGTGCTATTATTGATCGGTTATCTTGGTCATAAGTACGGACAACGCTTCCCGCTGTCGATTTCTGCCAATATCGCCATTGAACAGTCTTACGGTCATATCGATGGTGACAGTGCCTCAATGGCAGAATTGTGTGCATTAATATCTGCTATAACCAAATTACCTGTTGATCAGCAAATCGCCATTACCGGTTCAATGAACCAGCACGGAGAAGTGCAGTCGATTGGTGGCGTAAATGAAAAAATTGAAGGCTTTTACCACCTCTGTCGTGACAAAGGGTTAACGGGAAAGCAGGGGGTTATTATCCCGAAAACCAATAAAATTAACCTGATGGTGGATGCTGAAGTCATTGCCGCCGTGGAAAAAGGTGAGTTCAATATTTATGCCGTAGAAAATGTTGATCAGGCACTTGAGATTTTACTTGGACAAGCGGCAGGGAATGCAAAACGTGACGGTACCTATCCGCGCAAATCCATTCATGGCATGGCAATGGATAAATTGTCTTACCTTTCAGAAATGATCAACGGCTCGAGTGAAGATTAATGTTGTTAAATAAGGATAGGCTATGGCGTTATTAATTATTCTCGCCGCGGTATTTGGCGGTGTCGGGTTGATGGTTTTCTTCGGTGAACGGTACGGCAAACCGCTCGAGCAAAAAGATCAACAGCAATATTCGAAAATACTGGTGGTCTTAGTGTTTGTACTGTTAATCGCGGCAATCGTTAGAGAGTTACTGTAAATGCCCGTAATTAAGCTGCACTTGGGATGTTCCTACCCCGAGTTCAGCTTAGCTATATTGCTGAGCCTGAAGAGTAGCTAAGGAAGGAAAGTCTTAAATCAATGAATACAATCTCCATCAAACTTTGACAATCTTTGTAGTTGATGCCAGAATTCAACATAGATATTTGTTAGTTTACCTGGTGATTTTATGCATATTTCTCTTACCCCTGAACTCGAAAACAGAGTGAAAGACAAAGTAAAAGGTGGCTTATATAACAATGCCAGTGAAGTGATTAGAGAAGCACTTAGGTTCATGTATTTGCATGAAGATTGGATAAATGAAATTAAATTACGACAATTACGGGAACAACTACAAAGTGGTATTGATCAATTGGATAGTGATAAGGGCATAACAATTAAAGATTCAGTTGAATTAGAGCAGTTCTTTTCTAAAATTAAAAAGTAGGATCTCTCGAAAACTTTCAAAACCAAGGATTGGTAACAATGAAAGCATTAACTCTATTAATATCTCCGCAAGCTCAAGAAGATTTAATCTTGATTTATGCTTACAGCCAACTCAATTTTAAAAAATCTATAGCAGATAATTATTTGGACTTAATTCATCAGCGAATTTTAAAACTTTCTCAATCTCCTAAAATTGGCAGTACGAAAAATCATATTCTACCTGGATTGAGAGCCGTTAATGCTGAAAGGCATTTGATCTATTATAGAATTAGTCAGAATAATATAGAAATCATAAGAATTTTACACCACAAACAAGAACCATTTAAAAACCTCTCAAAATAACGATTATTATTCGCGGTAAAGTAATAATACTAAATTTATTGACTCCAATAGGTCGCCATTTTTGCCGAGATTAACTATTGAATCAAAACAATTTTTTCCCTTTTTTAAAATATTGACTATGATATATACAGAAGCGTTAATTATTGCTCCCAAGAGGGGTCAAAATTAACGCTAAATAATAATAATTTCCTCTCTGAGTGTGCTCTTATTTGAGTTCAGAGAAGTCGATAAGAATGTAAGGCTCAAAGGCTACGCATTGATGTCTATCGTGAACTTTGGGGGTTTGCGTGAGCGCGATCGTTTTGTCTTTTTGGCAGGCAGTATCATCTGCAAAATCAGTAGCATCAGTCGAATTAGCAGCAACAGCGGTTAATCCACTTGCTGGTGAACCAAGCAATACTCAACAATTAATTGAACAACTTTGGCCTATTGCCGTCTATTTTGTCCTGTTAATGGTGTTATTGGCCATCATGCTGGGCCTGTCTTATGCGCTTGGCCCAAAAACCCGGCGCCGCCACACCCATACTCCGTACGAATCTGGCATCGTTGCCGCAGATGCGCCGAAAAGCCGCTTCACCAACCATTTTTTCTTATACGCCATTTTCTTTGTGATTTTCGATTTAGAAACCATCTTCTTATTTGCCTGGGTTATCGCCTTTGATGACGTTGGCATTGCCGGTTTTATTGAAGCGAGCATCTTTATCGGCATTTTACTGGTGGCACTCATTTATGTATGGCGCATTGGCGCATTGCAATTAAAGCACAAGCACTTGCCGGCCAGAGAGCAGTTAAGAATTAGTGCTGCGCAAGCAAATGCTGGTGCGCATAACAACGACCATCAACAACCCCGAAATCAACAACCACAAACCAATAAGGCAGGGCATTAATATGGAATGGTCATTGACTAAAGCCGCCATTGACAAGCAGATGCTCGATTCGCGCAACATTTCAGAGCAAGATTTAAAGCGCAATGTGATGTTTGCCAAACTCGATGACATGATCAGCTGGGGCCGTAAAAATTCAATTTGGCCGTTTAATTTTGGTTTGTCCTGTTGCTATGTGGAAATGGCGACTGGTTTTACTTCTCGCCATGACATCGCCCGCTTTGGCGCCGAGGTGATCCGTGCGACACCACGGCAAGCCGATTTAATGGTGATCTCCGGCACCTGCTTTCGCAAAATGGCGCCGGTGATCCGGCATTTATATGATCAATTGATGGAACCGCGCTGGATAATTTCGATGGGCTCGTGCGCCAATTCTGGCGGCATGTATGACATTTATTCTGTGGTCCAGGGGGTCGATAAATTTATCCCGGTAGACGTTTATGTACCCGGTTGTCCCCCACGGCCAGAAGCGCTGTTGGAGGGCTTGTTATTGCTGCAAACCAAAATTGCCAATCAGCCGCGGCCGCTGAGCTGGGTCATGGGGGAGCAAGGTTGTACTGAAATTGCCAAACCCTCGTTGCGTGATATTAAGCAGCAAAGTCGGATTGAAGTTTCCCATCTAGATGAGCCGGACAGTATTTAATGAATGAGTCATTTTTAGCAAAATCAACAGATTGGCAAGAGCAGGCAAGGTTACCGCTGAGTGAGGAAGTGGCCAGCATTAATGCGGATTTACAGCTGCAGACGCAATACTTAATCGACAGCATTGAAACCTATTGGATAGATAAAGCGCACTTGTCGCAATTAATGTATCTATTGGCAGAGCAACTCGATGATGGCTTTGATTTTTGTTTCGATTTGACCGCCATCGACGAGCGCTTACGGCAGCAAAAACTGGCGCCACAGGTAAAAGATTTTACTGTGGTTTATCATTTACGCTCTTATGCCCGCAACCGGGATGTGCGCATTAAAGTGGCGTTAACCACCAATGATAAAGCCCTCGACAGTGTCAGTAATATCTGGCCAAGCGCCAATTGGTATGAGCGCGAAGTGTGGGACATGTTTGGCATTCACTTCGATAATCATCCGCACCTGGTACGCATTTTAATGCCGCTCACCTGGATTGGTCACCCGTTGTTAAAAGACCACCCCGCACGTGCTACCGAAATGGACCCATTTACTTTACCCGATGACCAGCAAGACATTGAGCAAGAAGCGTTAAAATTTAACCCCGACGACTGGGGGATGAAACGTAATAGCAAAACCAGTGATTTTACCTTCTTAAATCTTGGGCCAAATCACCCCAGTGTGCATGGTGCATTTCGCATTGTGTTGCAAATGGAAGGAGAAGAGATAGTCGATTCGGTGCCCGACATTGGTTATCACCATCGCGGCGCTGAAAAAATGGGCGAGCGCCAATCCTGGCACAGCTATATTCCTTATACCGACCGTATTGATTATCTTGGCGGCGTAATGAATAACTTCCCCTATGTGATGGCGGTGGAGCAACTTGCTGGCATAACCGTACCGGATCGGGCAAAAGTGATCCGAATTATGACCGCAGAGATGTTCCGGATTTTGTCGCATTTACTGTTCTACGGTACATTTGCCCAGGATATTGGCGCCATGTCGCCGATATTTTATATGTTTGTTGACCGAGAAAAACTGTTTGCCATCATCGAAGCATTTACCGGCGCGCGCATGCACCCAAGTTATTTTCGTATTGGCGGCGTTGCTGCCGACTTACCCAGAGGTTGGCACACCTTGGTGCGTGATTACGTTAATTACCTGCCGAAACGCCTCGATCAATATGAAAAAATGGTGATGCAAAATGAGCTGTTAAAACGCCGTACTGTGGATGTTGGTGCGTACAACACCAAAGAGGCAATTGAGTGGGGCGTAACCGGCCCGGGCCTACGCGCGACTGGTTACTCCTGGGATTTACGCAAACAACGCCCCTATGGCGGTTACGACCAATTTGATTTTGAAGTGCCGGTTGGCCACAAAGGTGATTGCTACGATCGCTGCATGGTGCGGGTTGAAGAAATGCGACAAAGCATTCGCATCATTGAGCAATGCTTAAATAATATGCCGTCGGGACAATACAAAGCCGATCACCCACAAACCACACCGCCCGATAAATCGCGCACCATGCAAGATATCGACAGCTTGATCCCGCATTTTGTCAACGTCTCCTGGGGCCCGGTGATCCCTGCCGGAGAAGTTTCGGTGAGCGTGGAGGCGACCAAGGGCATTATGGCTTATCACTTAGTGAGTGATGGCAACACAATGAGTTATCGCACCCGCATTCGCACGCCGTCATTCCCCCATTTGCAAATGATCCCGTTGATCTCACAAGGGCAAATGGTGGCAGATTTAATCGCGACGTTAGGCAGCATCGATTACGTCATGGCCGATGTGGACAGGTAGGGGCAGATGAAATTGAAAAAGGGGCTTTATGGAAACTGAAAATATGACATTACTTTCGTTTAAACAAGCAACGGCTAAACACACAGCATCAAACGGCTCCGCTGAGTTAATCGAGGTTCAGCAAGTGGATTATAAAAGCCATTTAACCAAGGCTGAAATTGCGGAAATTGAACATGAAACCACGATCTTAGAATACCGTGAAGCCGCCGGTATTGAAGCGTTAAAAATAGTGCAAAAAAATCGCGGTTGGATCAGCGATGACAGCTTATACGCCATTGCCGATTTTTTGCAAATGGGCGTTGCTCAACTCGAAGGCGTCGCCACCTTTTACAATTTGATTTATCGCCAGCCCGTGGGCAAATATGTGATCCATGTGTGCAACTCAATTAGCTGCTATTTAACCGGTTATGACAACATCAGCGACATCCTGAAAGCCGAGTTGGCTATAGATTATGGGCAAACGAGTAGCGACGGTTTATTTACCTTACTCACCAATGCTTGCCTTGGAGGCTGTGACAAAGGGCCGGTGTTGATGGTTGCTGAGCAACATTATTACAACCTTGATGTTGATAAGATAAAGCAATTACTGCAACAGCTGCGCAGCAAAGCTGAGCCTTCAGCTAATACAGTGCCTTCAGCTACTAAAGAGCCTTCAGCTACAACCGTTGCCAGCACTAATTCAAAAGCTGTTAGCGGAGACGAAAATGAGTAGTTTTGTCAACGACCCCAGCATGCCGTTAACCGCTTTGGTCAATATCGCCGAACCCTTAGATATTCGTGGTTATATCGCCGCCGGCGGTTATGTCGGTGCGAAAAAAGCCGTGTGTGAGATGAGCCCACAGCAGTGTCTTGAAGTGGTGCAAGACTCGGGTTTAAAAGGCCGCGGTGGTGCGGGCTTCCCTACCGGCATGAAGTGGAGCTTTGTGCCGATGTTTAGCGCAGACGACGGCCCGAATAACAGTGCAGCACCTGACAATAAATACCTGGTGTGTAACGCCGATGAAATGGAGCCCGGCACCTTTAAAGACCGGTTATTGCTCGAAGGTATCCCCCATCAGCTGGTGGAGTCAATGATTATTGGCGCCTATACCATAGGCGCCAACAAAGCCTATATTTTCTTACGCGGTGAATACTTTCTGGCGGCGCAGCGTTTGCAAGCCGCCATTGATCAGGCTTATCAGGCGAACTGGTTGGGCAGTAACATCCAAGGCAGTGGTTATCAGTTAGATTTATACTTACATACCAGTGCTGGCCGCTATATCTGTGGTGAAGAGACCGCATTAATCAATGCTCTGGAAGGCAAGCGTGCCAACCCCAGGGCGAAACCACCTTTTCCACAAGTCAGTGGTTTATTTGGCAAACCCACTATCGTCAATAATGTCGAAACCTTATCAAACCTGCCGCACATTTTTAAACATGGCGGTGAGTGGTTTAAGGCACTGTCACCAAATTCAGACCCAGGCACAAAAATATACGGTGCCAGTGGCCGGGTGAAAACCCCCGGGCTGTGGGAAATGCCAATGGGCAAAACCATACGGGAAGTGCTATACGGCAAAGCCGGTGGTTTGCAAGATGGCTTAAAACTTCGCGGCTTGTTGCCCGGTGGTGCGTCTACCGATTTTTTAACCGAGCAACATCTTGATGTGCCTATGGATTACGACAACATTGCCAAAGCCGGGAGTCGCTTAGGCACTGCTGGCATAATCGTCCTCGATGATCACAATTGCCCGGTCGGCATGGTGCTTAATTTATTGCAGTTTTTTGCTCAGGAATCTTGTGGCTATTGCACCCCTTGTCGTGATGGTACACCTTGGGTAGTCGAAATATTGACTCGCATTGAACATGGCCAGGGCACCTTGGCTGACATCGACAGTTTGCACCAGCTGTGTGACTTTATGTGGATAGGCAAAACCCATTGTGCGCTGGCGCCCGGTGCCGTTGAGCCGTTAAGAAGTTCACTAAAATATTTTCATGATGACTATATCGAGCACATCGAGCAAGGCTGTTGCCCAATCCATCAGGGCAGTGCAAAAACCAAACAAGTGCAGGGAGGTAACTAATGAGCGATAACGCACAAACGCCGAAAAACATTAACCCAGATGCTAACCCGAATTTGGTTACCATTCATGTTGATGGCAGCCCTTATCAAGTGGATGCCAGTGACAATTTATTAGCCGGCGTGTTATCGAGCAAATTAAATCTGCCCTATTTTTGTTGGCATCCCTCGATGGGCTCGGTCGGTGCTTGTCGACAATGTGCAGTCACCGTGTTTAACGATGAAACCCAGCAGCAAGGTCGCTTAGCCATGGCCTGTATGACGCCGGTAACCGATGGTATGTACATAGGCTTAGGCGATAATTATTCCAGCCACTTTCGTGAGCAGGTGATCAGCGCGATGATGACCAATCATCCGCATGATTGCCCGGTATGTGCCGAAGGCGGTGAATGTCACCTGCAAGATATGACGGTAATGACCGGCCATAACCGGCGCGACTATGCTGGTGATAAACGCACCTTTAGTAATCAAGACTTAGGGCCGCACATCGGCCACGAAATGAACCGCTGTATCACTTGTTATCGCTGTGTTCGTTATTACAAAGATTATGCCGGTGGCACCGACTTTGGTGTTTACGGTTCGCGCAACAAGGTGTGTTTTGGTCGCCAGCAAGACGGCGTGTTGGCGTCAGAGTTTTCCGGTAATTTGGTTGAAGTATGTCCTACCGGCGTGTTTACCGACAAACCTTTCTCGGCACATTTTTCACGCAAATGGGATTTACAGTCCGCGCCCTCAATATGTAAAGGCTGCGCGGTGGGCTGCAACATTAGTGTTGGCGAACGCTATGGCAGTGTGCGTCGAGTGGTTAATCGTTATAACGACGAAGTCAATGGCTACTTTTTGTGTGACCGAGGCCGCTTTGGCTTTGGTTATGTCAATGCCAATGATCGAATTACCGAATCTTTCGGCATCAAAACGCAATCCTCAGCACCTAACCAGAGTATTTGCAGCCAAGACGTACAAATTTCACTGGCCAAATACAAAGGCCAACGATTTGTCGCCATCGGCTCAGAGCGAGCATCGCTAGAAACCAATGCCGCCTTAAAACACTTATTTGGCAGTGACAATTTCTGCTCGGGATTAACCGCCAAACAAAGCCAAATGCTAGCGCTGAATAAACAATTGTTGCAGCAGCAGCGGATGTTAAGCATCAAACAAATTGAACAGGCCGATTGTGTGCTGATATTAGGTGAAGATGTCACCCAAACTTCACCACGAATTGCCTTAGCCTTGCGTCAATCGGTACGCAATGCCGGCTTGGCTATCGCCAAACAATTAAAGATTCCTACATGGCAAGACGAAGCGGTAAGAACCGCCGCCGGAAAAACCTTGTCACCGTTATTTATTTGTGATGTTAGCGCCACCAAGCTCGATGATGTGGCCACCGGGATTAACTATTCAAGTCCCGATGAGATAGTGCGAATTACCCAATCGATACAGCAAGGGTTACTTAGCGATAATATTGCCGCTGCAACGTCAGCAACTCAGCCCCAACTAAATGCTGAGCAACTACGCTTTGTTGCGCAAGTTTGCTCGGCGTTAAAAGTGGCAAAACAACCATTAATTGTCTCCGGACACAGCTTACAATGTGTCGAGCTGCTGCAACAAATCGTAAATTTGAGTAAGGGCTTAAGCCGCAAGAATTTAGGTGAGAACTTAGGTGAGAGTTTAGGCGAGAATTTGAACGAAAGTTCAGAGCACGAAAACCAGCTCAATATCAACTTAGCCATACTACCAGCCAAAGCCAATAGCCTGGGCTTGGCAAGTTTACTCGATTCGCAAAGCTTAACGCTTGAACAAGTATGCCAGCTAGCGAGCAGAGCAGAGAGTCAGCAGCTAGGTGAGGAATTAGGTGAGCAAGGCGATAATAGGCAACCGGGGGCAAGTAGCAAAGAATCGTTTAAAAAAATTGATGGCTTAGTGATCGCGGAAAATGAATTGGCAAACTTAAGCCTGGTACAAAGAGAAAACTTGTTTGCTAATGTGCAAACCGTGATTGCCATTGAGCATAACCAAACGGCAGTGAGCAAACGTGCCGATGTGATTTTACCGGCAGCAAGTTTCAGTGAATCGCAAGGCTTAGTGGTAAATTATCAGGGCAAAGCGCAATGCTTTTATCCGGCATTTACCCCTAAATTGCCGATACTGCCGGCTTGGCGAATGCTAATTATGGTGGATGCCATTTTAGGGCAGGGGCTGTTGCAGGCCAAGCTAGATAAGCTTCAGCGAGGGAATGACAGAAGTTCTCAAATCCAAAACCTAGAGCAAAAGCAACGGTCAGGCACGGCCAATAGCAACGATTTTTGGCGAGTATTACAAAGCATTGAACCGCAATTTCCAGATACCTCGGTGTTTATTGCCGAACAATTTTTGCTAAAAACCGCAAGGCAAACGCATCGAGCTTCGGGCCGCACTGCGATGATGGCCAATCAAACGGTACATGAAAGCAAAGCCACCATAGATAATAATTCGCCCTATAAATTCTCAATGGAAGGCGCAGCTATTAGCAACAATAGCGCGGCAAGTAGTCTGGGGGGAAGTAGCGCCATGCCATTTACCTGGGCACCGGGGTGGAATTCCAATCAATCGGTCAGTAAATACCAACAACAAGTTGGCGCTGAATTAACCAATAAATCACCGGTTGTACAAATATTTGATCCCGCAGCTCCGAACACCATTAACCAGGGCGTTGACACCGCAGATAAAAAACAAATGGGGACGGAGCACGATACCAATAATGTGAACGACTCGCTAATTGGAGATCCCGGCTTAACCTTTGTGGCTGCAGCTCATATTTACGGTAATGATTATTTAGGGTTAAAAGGCAGTCAATTTAAACTGCTATCGCCCATCCCTTTCTTAAGCTTACATCCGCAAAATGCGGCGGCGTTACAATTAAGTGAATGCTCGCATATTTGCTTAACGGTGCAGCAGCAGTTATATGTTTGCCAGTTTAACACCAGCAATCGCCAAGCTGATAATTGCGCGATAGTGCATTTAGCTGAAAGCCCAGCCCAGCAATTTGACCTGGAAAGTCTGTCGGCAGCCAGTATTAGTCCAGCAAGTAATGAACAAATTCAACAGTTCAAGCAAGGCTTAAGCGAGCAATTGCAACAGGCTGAACTAGACCAGCAGCAGCTCCTGGAGCGATTACAACAAAATGATCAATTGATCCCCATTCGTTTAGTGGCCGGAGGTTTGGATGATCTTTAAGCTGATCGAAATTGCCGTTATTTTAGGCTTGCTAATTCCTATCGCCGCGATGTTGGTGTGGGTAGAACGGCGGATGATAGGAATTTGGCAAGACCGTAAAGGGCCAAACCGGGTTGGCCCGTTTGGCGTATTACAATCGTTGGCCGACTTATTAAAAATACTGGGAAAAGACGAATTCACCCCCAAATTTGCCGATACTTTCACCTTTATTGCCGCTCCTATTATTGCCGCGGCCACGGTGTTGATGAGCTTTGTGGTGGTGCCATTTTCTGACACTATCGGCATTTCTGATCTTAATATTGGCGTGTTGTTCTTTTTGGCGATGACCTCACTGGCCGTTTATGGAGTGGTACTGGCGGGTTGGGCGTCGAAAAATAAATACGCGCTATTAGGCAGCATGCGTGCCGCCGCGCAAACCATTAGTTATGAAGTCTTCATGGGTCTGTCGGTAATGGGCGTAGTGTTACTGAGCGGCAGTTTTAATTTACGCGATATTGTTATTGCCCAACAAGATGGCTGGTTTATCGGCTCACAATTTATTGGTTTTATCGTATTTTTAGTGGCGGGCATTGCCGAAAGTCACCGTTTGCCATTTGATTTACCCGAGGCCGAAACCGAGCTCACCGCCGGTTTTCACACCGAGTATTCCGGCTTAAAATTTGCCTTGTTTTTTTTAGGGGAGTACTTAGGCGTCACCTTAATTTCGGCAATGTCGGTTACCTTGTTTTTTGGTGGCTATTTAGCACCGGCATTTTTACCCGCAGACATTGGCCAGATGATCCCGGCAATGGTGTGGTTTATTGGCAAGGTGTTTGTGTTGATCATGTTCTTTATCTTGCTGCGTACCTCGCTGCCTCGGCCACGATTTGACCAATTACTCGAATTTGGCTGGAAGGTCATGTTGCCGTTAGCCTTGTTTAATTTATTACTCACCGCCGTATTGAAACTCACCGGTGTTATCGGCGGTATTAGTGGCGGTGGTGGTATGGGAGGTATTAGTGGTTAAGCTATTTTACACGCAATTTCGCACGATGTGGCTGGTGTTAAAACATACCTTCAGCAAAGCCGATACCGTGGAATACCCAGAGCAAAAACCGTATCTGGCACCACGTTATCGCGGCCGAATCGTGTTAACCCGTGATCCCGATGGTGAAGAGCGTTGTGTGGCCTGTAATTTATGTGCTGCCGCCTGTCCGGTGGACTGTATCGCCTTGCAGCAAACCATCGATGATGACGGCCGCAAGCGCGCCGAATTTTTTCGGATCAATTTTTCTCGTTGTATTTTATGTGGCTTTTGTGAAGAAGCGTGCCCAACGTATGCCATCCAATTAACGCCGGATATCGAACTGGCCGAATACGACAGACAAAACCTGGTGTACGAAAAAGAAAACTTATTGATCTCCGGCCCGGGTAAATACCCGGATTATAATTTTTATAAACAATCCGGCGTTGCCGCCGGAGTAAAAGCGAAAGGCACGGGGGAGCACGAGCAACCTCCGGTAGATGTAAAAGAGCTGATGCCGTAAGAAAGCTGCGGGCTAAAAATAAAAAGCTACGAGCTACGAGCTACGAGCTACGAGCTACGAGCAGCAAGCATTAGCGACGAGAAATGAGTAACGAATAAATAGAAACTAGCAACGAAAGGTTGTGGCTCAATTGAAACAATGGATGAAGATTAAGTAAGACGACATTAATTTAAACATTGCGATGAGTTAACACGGACTGCCAGCAGCTAATTGCCAGTGGCCCGTAGCCAATATTTTATGAATTAACACGGACTGCTAGTAGCTATTCGCCCGTAGCTCGTAGCGATGAATTAACACGGACTGCCAATAGCTATTTGCTCGCGGCCCGAAGCCATGAGTTACCACGGACTGCCCGCAGCTATTTGCCCGTAGCCCGTAGCTTTTGAACACAAAAAAGAGAATGATAAATGACCATTGAAATACCATTTTATCTTGCCGCTGGCATTGCCATCATTGCCTCAATACGGGTAGTGACCGGCGCCAATGCCATTCATGCCTTATTGTATTTAGTGGTATCGCTGTTGGCGGTCGCGGTATGTTTTTATTTTATGGGGGCCCCGTTTGCTGCCGGTTTGGAAGTTATCGTTTATGCCGGCGCCATTTTAGTGCTGTTTGTGTTTGCGGTGATGATGTTTGATTTACAAGGGGATAAAGATCCGGAGCACTATTATGGTGACAGTAACAGCGGCAATAATAGCAGCGGCAGCAGTCACAACAGTTGGTTTAGCCGTTGGTTCGGCCCGGTGTTGTTAGCGTCGGTATTACTCATTGAAGTCATTTATGTAATCATTAATTCCAGCAACAGCGAACAAAGCACATCAACCATTGTCAGTGCCAAACAAGTCGGCATCCTGCTCTATGGCCCCTATTTACTCGCCGTCGAAATTGCCTCTTTCCTACTGCTTGCCGGATTAATAGCCGGTTACCATTTTGCCAAAGGCCAAGACCTTCCCGGGAGAAATTTATGAGTCATATCCCCTTAAGCCACGCCTTTATTTTAGCGGGCATTTTATTTGTTATTGGTTTTATCGGCGTTATCGCCCGGCGCAATACCTTATTTATGCTGATGAGTTTAGAAGTGATGCTAAATTCTGTTGGCATCGCCTTTATCGCCGCAGGTTCAGCCTGGCAAGAAGCCGACGGACAAATCATGTTTATCTTAATCCTAACGCTGGCTGCTGCCGAAGTGGCGGTGGGCTTAGCCTTGCTCATTCGTTTACAGCAACAACGACAATCGCTTGATATCGACGAGCTCAGTGATATGAGGGGCTAACCATGCAAGCAACTATCGAGGCAACAATGAACCAGATGCAAGTGCTCGCCTATTTACCATTTTACCCCTTGCTCAGCTTTATTTTATTGGTGCTGTTCGCCAAACGCTTGTCTTGGCTTACAGCCAGTATCCTCTCAGTGGGGGCGGTGTTGTTAAGTGCGTTAAGTAGTGCGTACTTACTGCAAGTGGCAATGTTAACCCCCAACAGTGTGGTTGATGTTCATCTTTGGCAATGGTTCAAATTAGGCGATATGGCGGTTAATTTTGCCTTTCGTTTAGACAGTTTATCTATGGTGATGAGCTTGGTCGTTAGTGGCGTTGGCTTGTTAATTCATGCCTACGCTGCCGCTTACATGAAAGACGATGAAAACTTTTCCCGGTTTATGGCCTATATGAATTTGTTCATTGTTGCCATGTTGTTACTGGTGTTAGCCGACAATTTAGTGTTGCTCTATTTAGGTTGGGAAGGCGTAGGCTTGTGCAGTTTCTTGTTGATTGGTTTTTGGTATCAGGATAATGACAATGCCATGGCGGCGAAAAAAGCGTTCATTGTTACCCGGGTCGGCGATACCTTTTTGGCCATCGGCTTGTTCTTATTATTTAGAGAAACTGGCAGTTTGGCTATCAATGACATTACCGCGCTGGCCGGCAGTGGTGAAATTGCCAATGAAATGGCCTTTTGGATTTGTTTGCTGCTGGTGGGCGGTGCCGTGGGTAAATCGGCGCAATTGCCGCTGCAAACCTGGCTGCCCGATGCCATGGCCGGGCCAACCCCGGTTAGTGCCTTAATTCACGCGGCGACTATGGTTACCGCCGGTGTCTATCTGATCGCCAGAATGCAGGGGGTATTCGTACTTACCCCTGAGGTGATGACGATAGTTTCCTGGATCGGCGCATTAACCCTGTTATTGGCCGGTATTGCCGCGCTGGCGCAATCCGACATTAAGCGCGTGCTGGCTTATTCTACCATGAGCCAAATTGGTTATATGATGCTGGCCTTGGGGGCCGGAGCTTTCAGTGCCGGTGTGATGCATTTAATGACCCATGCATTTTTCAAGGCCCTGCTGTTTTTAACCGCAGGCTCGATTATATTGGCGCTGCACCATCAACAGAACATCTTTAAAATGGGCGGCCTATTTAAAAAATTGCCGCTGGTTAGCATCTTATTTTTTATTGGCATCGCCGCGCTAATTGCTTTTCCCGGTACTTCCGGCTTTGTTTCCAAAGAGGCGATACTGGCGGAGTTGTATTCGTCGAACACCGCCGGGCCAGTATTTTGGTGGCTGGCAATCATCGGCGCCTTAATCACCAGTATTTACAGTTTTCGCTTGTTGTTTATCACTTTTTTTGGCGACTATCGCGGTGACGTTAAGGTGCATCCGGTAACCGATAAACTGCAACTGTTGCCGCTTGTTATCTTGGCGCTGCTGGCGCTTGCGGGCGGCTTAATCGGCTTAAATTTAACGGCCCTTTTTCCGGCACCGCCAACCGAGCTTAATCTGGTAACCGGGCACAGTGATCCCGCCTGGTTACATAACGTCGCCATTGCCACGCCATTTGTCGGAATCGTGATCGCCTATTTACTTTACTTCCCTAAAACCGGACAAGCGGTTGTCGGGTCAGATTCGTCATTGACTAAATTCGCGCACGGCGGCCTGGGTTTTGACCGGTTGTACGAGTGGCTGTTAGTAAAACCGTTTGTCTTTATTGCCAAAGTAAATCGTCGTGATGTCATTGAGCAACTGGTAACAGGCATTAGCTGGAACGTACAAGCCTGGCATGAGGTGTTAAGAGCCAGTCAAAATGGTCAATTGCGCTGGTATGGCGCGGTGATCGGGGTGGGAGTGGTGATGTTGTTGGCGATATTGATCTTTAGCGGTACCAGCGAACCTTCCCTGCAGGTGATGAATGGGGGGGCGCAAGGATGATATTAACGCAGATGGTATTGGTGCTATTTGTTGGCGGTATTCTTGCCTGGGCCGGAGAAAATCATCGCCCTAATATGGGGCGCTGGATCAGCTTGATGGCGATAATTTTTGCTTTTGCCTTATTGCTCGATTTTGCCCACAGCAACAATGAATTGTTTCACCAATATCTCACCATCGCCAATATCCCCTGGATAACCACGTTTAACATTCACTATGCCACCGGTATTGACAGCTTAAGCTTTATCCTTATTGCCCTGACCTTATTGCTTGGCGTTATTTGCGTGTTGGTGTCATGGCAAGAAATTACCGACAACACCGGCTTTTATTACTTCAACCTGATGGCATCGATTGCCGGCATCGTTGGCGTTTTTATCGCCACCGACTTATTCCTGTTCTTCTTTTTCTGGGAAGCCATGCTGTTGCCGATGACCGCATTAATTGCCATCTGGGGCCATGAAAACCGTCATTATGCGGCGATCAAGTTCTTCATTTTCACTCAGGTGAGCAGTTTGCTAATGCTGATCGCCATTATCAGCCTGGCACTGATCCATCATCAACAAACCGGCAGTTACAGTTTCGATTATTTTGCGCTTAAGCAAATGCTGCTCAGCGCTGACGTAGAGTTTTATTTAATGTTGGCCTTCTTCATTGCCTTTGCGGTGAAGTTGCCGTCTTTTCCGGTGCATACCTGGTTACCCGATGCCCATACCCAGGCGCCTACCGCTGGCAGTGTGTTGCTGGCCGGGGTGTTATTAAAAACCGGTGCCTATGGCTTAATTCGTTTTGTCTTAGAGTTGTTCCCCAAGGCGAGTGCTGAATTTGCCAATGTTGCGGTACTGCTTGGTGTGATCAGTATTTTATACGGCGCCAAAATGGCCTTTGCCCAAACCGACTTTAAACGTTTGGTGGCCTACAGCTCTATTTCGCATATGGGTTTTGTCATGCTGGCATTATTTTCCTTCCAGCAAATTGCCTACCATGGCGCCTTATTAACCATAGTGGCCCATGGGCTTAGCAGCGCCGCGCTATTCTCCATGGCAGGCATGCTTTACAGCCGGTTGCACAGCCGCGACTTATCGCAAATGGGCGGTATGTTTAGCAGTGCACCGCGCATGGGCGGCATGTTACTGGCGTTTGTTGCCGCCGCGTTTGGTCTGCCCGGGTTATTAAATTTTGTCGGCGAATTTATGATTTTAACCGGCAGTTTTAAAGTCTACCCAACGTCGGTGATCTTTGCCGCCATTGGCCTTGTTGGCTCAGCCATTTATGGGATGTACCTGTTTCAACAAAGTTTTCAGGGGCCAAGCAAACAAGTGATTGTTGACTTGAGCAAACGTGAAATCATTATCTGTTTGTCATTATTGGCATTATTGATTTCCTTAGGTTTATTTCCGGAAACCTTGTTAATGCATTTTCCCGAGCAATACCGCGTAGCAGCTAATGCCACTGCGACTGCGACTGCTAGTGCGTTAGTGCCGGCTGATAGTGTCATCAACTTAGGAGCAAATTTATGAGCAGCTTAGAGTTATTCGCCATTGCCCCACAGCTGATATTGTCCCTGGCTATCGTATTGCAATTATTGTTAATTGCAGTGAAACGCAGCACGGCGTTAATCCAATATTTTACCGCCATCAGCATAGTGATTGCCGCCGGTGCCACCCCATTGGTATTGCCGGCGGTTAACACACAATCGACCATTTTATTTTATCTTGACGGCTTTTCTATTGGCGTTAACCTGCTGATTTTCCTGTCGGCGGTTATTGTTTGTTTGATCAGTGGCCGTTATCTCGCCATCAGCCAGGAAGTGCACGACGAATATTACGTATTGCTGTTACTGGTGGTGCTTGGCGCAAGTTTAGTCAGCATTGCCAACCATTTTGCCAGTGTATTTCTCGGCCTGGAATTACTGAGCATTGCCTTAATTGGCATGGTGGGCTATTTACGCAGTCGAACGCAATCGCTTGAAGCAGGGTTTAAATACCTGATCTTAAGCGCGACCGCGTCCAGTGTTTTATTGTTTGGCATGGCAATGATTTACGGCTTTAGCGGCGATATGCATTTTAATTACGTATCGTTAAGTTATACCGGCGCGGTAAATGAACAAATGCGGCTGTTGTTTAGTGCCGGCTCGGTGTTATTGATTGCCGGTATTGCCTTTAAATTGTCCCTGGTGCCGTTTCATTTTTGGACGCCTGATGTCTATCAGGGGGCACCTGCACCGGTAAGTATGCTACTGGCCACTGTCTCGAAAACCGCGATGTTTGCGGTATTGGTGAAATTTTGGTTCTTCGCCCAGTTATACGCCAATGAGCAATTAATGCTGATTATTACCGTGATCGCCTTTGCGTCGATGTTGGTGGGTAATCTACTGGCCTTGCAGCAAACCAATATCAAACGGTTATTGGCGTATTCATCAATAGCACATATGGGCTACTTGTTAGTCACCTTAAAAGTACTGGCGGCAAGCTCAACGCAACTTGCCTGGGAGTCAGCACTGTTTTATTTGTTGACCTATTGTCTTGCTAATTTACTCATTTTTACCTTTATCTGCCAAACCTCAAAAGCCAATGCCGGTGTTGATAATGATGACTGGCAACACTGGCGTGGTTTGTTTTGGCAATCACCAGTGCAAGCTTCCGCCCTCATTTTCGCCTTGCTCTCTCTTGCCGGTATCCCGTTAACCGCAGGCTTTATTGGTAAGTTTTACCTGTTAACTACGGCGGTAGATAATGGCTCCTGGCGGTTACTGGCCAGCCTGGTGGCCGGTAGTGGTATTGGCTTGTATTATTATTTGCGCATCATTTTTGTGATGTTCGCCAACGCCAATGTGCAACAAGCATTACCCTTAACTCGTTTATCACAAGCCTTGATAGTCAGCCTAAGTCTGCTGATCTTAGTGTTTGGTATCTTGCCAGATATTATCAGCGCCGAAGTGCGCTTGTTTGCGCTATCAAATTTTGGGTAGATTGATTGTTTTAAGCTGCCGCAAATCAATTTTTGTAACTAGTTGGCGAGGTATTAACCTCGCATCGTAACTTGCCGTAATTAACGTAACGCGGCTACCGCCAAAACGCGAGACTAAAGTCCCGCCAACCGAGGATCAGTACCGCTGGTTGGCGGGGTTTCAACCTCGCAGCGTAACTTGCCGTAATCAACATAACGTGGATACCGCCAACCTGCGAGACTGAAGTCCCGCAAACCTTGGAAACGTATGGTTGGCGGGGTTTTAACCTCGCATAATTTGAAAAATTGACCTGTCGTGGAGCAATGCCAAGTCTGCCCGAAGCCACAAGCACGAAGCCCTAGGCCTTTAGGGCACATTGTTAGTCACTATCCCCACTATTTAGTAATTATCACCACATGGGTTAAAGAATTTTTTTACCAAAAACAACTAATATCTTTAATAACAACAACTTACAAGGTTGGCCCGAATATTGATTGTATTTGCCTAATATTAAAAATTATTGAATAAAATTATTCAGCAAATTCAGGGAATACCATCATGAAAATCACCAAAGTAGCCGCACTATTATCCATGGCGTTAGTTTTACCCGGTTGTGTTATTCACGTTGGTGCACAAAGCGCCGATGTGCATTTGCAAGAAACACTGTCACTTAATGCCAGTGATTTAACCAGCTTAGAGGTTGAATCCGGCTCAGGGGTGTTGATCATTGCCGGTAAAGCAGGTGCTACAGAGATATCGGTACAAGCCGATATTGAAACCAGCAAAAAACGTAACTATGAATTAACCCTGGAAAAAGTTGGCTCAAAAGCGGTGCTTGTCGCCAAACATCAATCAACCAGTGGTTTCTGGAATGGCAATTCACCACAAATTAACCTGGAAATTACCGTGCCGCAACATTTGGCGTTAACTATTGATGATGGCTCTGGCGATATCAAAATTACCGATATCAATAACGCCGTAGACATAGAAGATGGTTCGGGCGAAATTATCGTAAAAAACGTGCAAGGTAACCTGCATCTAGATGATGGCTCTGGCGAGTTACAAGTAACTAACGTCAGTGGCGATGTAGCGATTAACGATGGCTCGGGTGAAATTTGGGTTGCCGATATTGCCGGCAGCGTAAATGTTGATGATGGCTCGGGAGATCTGACCTTACACAACATTGGCGGCATGGTGACTATTGATGATGGCTCAGGCGATATCGAAGTAAGAGATGCCGGCGGATTAACCATTACCGAAAGTGGCTCTGGCGGCTTAAACGTTAAAGCCGTAAGAGGCGAGTTTAATATTGATTCGTAAGCGATAAAGCAAACCATGATCTGTCAATGATAAAGCCCTGTTACTCCCGCAGGGCTTTTTTGATTCAAGCAGCGGGCTACTGGCTACGAGCTACGGGCAGCGAGTTGATGGCGTCAGGGTGAACGCTAGTTTCTAAGAACTGTAAGTTTTTCATTTCGACCATCCCTATTACAATATTAGAATATGTAAAATGCTATTCATTGAGCAAATATGCTGCTCGTAGCTCGTAGCCAGAGGCCAACAGCTTTGAATATTTAAAATCTTATCAATTGTTCAAATATGCTGCCCGAAGCTCGTTGCCCGCCGCCCGGAGCTTTCTTCTCATCGCTTTTTACCCATCTTCAACTATATTTTAGGGAGGTGAAATAGAGTCGATACAAACCAGCATGAAATCCTTTATTCTTATCCTTAGTTTGCTTAGCATTGTCTGTTTTGCCGATGAGCCAGGTGCCGCAATTGTAAAACCACAGGTAAATATTGATATCGAAGAATGGCTAGTGCCCTGGCCAAACACTCGGCCGCGTGATCCGGCGGTAGATTCAACTGGCAAGGTTTGGTTTTGCGGGCAAGGCGGCAATTACATTGCTGTACTTAACCCCACCAGCAAAACATTCAAACGCTTCGCACTTAGTGATGGAACGCACCCGCATAACCTGATCATCGACAATGATGATAATGTTTGGTACGCCGGAAATCGTAGCAATCACATTGGTAAGCTAAATCCAAAAACCGGCGACATTGAGAAATTTATCATGCCCGGTGATACCGCCATCGATCCACACACCTTAGTGTTTAATTCACAATATGACATTTGGTTTACCGCGCAATGGGGCAACAAGGTCGGCTTGTTAAAGCGAAAAACACAACATATCACCCTTGTTGATATGCCATTCGAGGGCAGCAGGCCGTACGGCATTAAAGTCGATCATGAAGATGTGCCCTGGGTGGTATTATTTGGCAGCAACCAATTGCTGAGTATTAATCCACAAAACTTTAGCACCAGCACTGTTGAATTAACCGATACGGCAGAGCGGCCAAGACGACTAGAGATAGGTCAAGATAATGATGTTTATTACCTTGATCACAAACTCGGGTATTTAGGCCGTTATGATCCTAATACCCAAACGTTCGAGCGCTGGCGCTTGCCTGAACAGAAAAATGCGAAGTTATATGGCTCCGCCATCGATAGTCAAAACCGGATCTGGCTGGCGGTAACAGGCACCAACCCCAATAAAATAAAAGTATTCGATAGCAAGACCAAGCAATTTATTGCCAGTGTCGAAGTCCCCAGCGGAGCAGGATCAATTCGTTATATGTATTATCACCCTAAAACCGATGAAGTATGGTTCGGCACCGATGCAAATACGATAGGGCGGGTGAGGATGAAAGAATCAAGATAAAAGGTACAGGATACGAGGTACAAGGTACAAGCAGTATGGTGGATGTTATTAGCGATGATGTCTTTTGGAGAATATCTAGTATTTACAAGTGATTAACCATCGAGGTGGGGATGAGCTGCTTCCATTACCAATCTTGAAACCCACTTCTTGAAACTCTAGAAAAAATATTCCGTCATTCCAAGCTTGTTTTGCAACCTCCCAAGTTGAAAGTGAGCGCTTGTATTTTTAACCATTTGCTCTGGTAGTAAGAAATTAGCCCAAAGTTAGTGTTGTAAACAAACATGGGGCTCAACAATGCTGCTTGTACCTTGTACCTTGTACCTTGTACCTTGTACCTTGTACCTTGTACCTTGTACCTTGTACCTTGTACCTTGTACCTCGGACACTTCCCTTTAAAATAAGCAGTGACTTCTAGTCGCTTGATTTAATAAGAAAAAGTACTTACCCTCACTTTTTTCTGACTATTTATTGCCCAATATTACTTGCAATAGTTTTAGAAAACGGTATGATGCGCCAACTTTCTTAAAACAGCTGTTTACCTAGCACTTAAGAATTACAATTCGCAAACATACAGAGAGTTTGCGAAATTGACACTAAAGAGTGGTTATTTCCGCCACCTGACTTGCCAAGAGCTAGCACAAACTGTTCATCAAGAGATTAACTCTAGAGCAGAATCGAATTAGCTATAGATCACCAACTGCCTGTGTATTGAGCATATCTACATAGCGCCACGATCTCGCCATAAGTCTTCCGCGGTTTAACTTTGAATTTTTTTGCAGTTATTACCGTATGGAACCAACTTAGGCGCCAATTGCCTGATATTTCCTATTGGTTATTAATCTGCTTATATTTAGAAGACACAATTAATGACTGAATTAAACAACGCTACTGTTAGCTTTGCCGACTTAGGTTTGCCTGAAGTTTTATTATCAACACTTACCGGCATGGGGTTTGAAAATCCTACTCCTATCCAAGAAAAAACCATTGGCCCTTTATTGGAAGGCCGCCATGTATTAGGTGAAGCGCAAACTGGTACTGGTAAAACCGCCGCTTTCGGTTTGCCTGCCCTTGCTAACATTGACGTTAAATTACGCAAACCACAAATGATGGTTTTAGCACCAACTCGTGAATTAGCGATTCAGGTAGCCGAAGCTATCGAAGAATTTGCGAAAGGGATGAAAGGTTTACGTGTTGCTACCCTTTACGGTGGTCAGTCTTACGGCCCACAATTGTCGCAACTTGAAAAAGGTGCACAGGTTGTTGTTGGTACTCCGGGTCGCTTAATGGACCATTTACGCCGTAAAACTCTAAAGCTTAACGAATTAACGTTTTGTGCATTAGACGAAGCCGATGAAATGCTAAACATGGGTTTCTTAGAAGACATCGAGTGGATCCTTGATCACTTGCCAGAGCAAACGCAAATGGCGTTGTTCTCTGCCACTATGCCAACACAAATCAAGAAAATTGCCGATCGTTTCTTAACCAACCCGGTACACGTTAAAATTGCCGCGAAAAAAGAATCGAAAAAGAACATCACCCAATTGGCGTGGAAAGTATCTGGTATCAGCAAAAATACTGCGATTGAGCGTATTGTTGAAACCTATGATTACGACGCCATGCTTGTTTTCGTGCGTACCCGTAACGACACCGTAACTATCTCTGAGCAATTAGAGCGTTTAGGTTATGCCAGTGCTGCCTTAAACGGTGACATGAATCAGGCACAGCGTGAACGTACTGTTGAGCAATTGAAAAACGGCAAGTTATCAATCATGGTCGCTACCGACGTTGTTGCCCGTGGTTTAGACATTCCACGCATCGACTTAGTGGTTAACTACGACTTACCGGGTGAAACTGAATCTTACGTTCACCGTATTGGTCGTACTGGTCGTGCCGGTCGTGAAGGTACTGCAATTTCATTTGTACGCCCACGTGAAATGTATAACTTACGTCATTACGAACGTGCCACATCAGGTGCTGTTAATACCTTTGAATTACCAACCATTCAAGAAATTGGCTTAAGCCGTATTGAACGTTGTCGTCAATCTCTTGTGACTTCTGTTGCTGATAAAGATTTAACCGCAATGCGTGAAATCTTAGAAAAAATGGCTGCCGACTCTGAACTGTCGATGACCGATTTAGCCGCTGCCTTATTGTTTGATAAACAATTAAAGCAACCGCTACAACCAAAAGAAGACGTACGTCCTCGTCGTGAACGTTCAGACCGTGACGCCCGTGGCCGTAACGATCGCAATGACCGTGGCTCACGTGATGAGCGTCGTGGCCGTGGTCGTGATGACAGAGACAATCGTGGTAATCGTGGTGAGCGTAGCGAACGTGGCAATGACCGTCGTCGTTCACAGGCACGCCCGGATGTAGATTGGCAAGCATACCGCATTGAAGTTGGTAAAGAGCACGGCGCACGCCCAGGCGATATCGTTGGTGCCATTGCCAATGAGATCTCATTAGACAGTGCCTACATTGGTCAAATTAACTTAAACGATAACCACACGATCGTTCAGTTGCCAAAAGGCATGCCAAAAGATGCGTTCAACAAACTACGTACCGTCCGTGTACGTCGCCAGCAACTGGATATCTCAGTATCTGACGCCCCCGTTGCCGCTGTTGCCCGTAAGCCACGTAAAGAACGTGCTGACCGTCAACACTAAGCATCAATTTTAAAACAAACGACAAGGGAAGCTATATGCTTCCCTTTTGTTTTAAGATACGGGGTACAAGGTACAGGGTACAAGCAGTCTGCGGAGGCTACTAGTGATGATATTTTTTTGTGATCCCAGTCGTTATCCACAACATATAATTAAATTACACTTTCTATTAATCCCAAATACACTGCCTGTACCTTGTACCTTGTACCTTGTACCCTGATCTTTTCCCTATAACCTTTCTCACTATCAAATAACGATATAATGTGTTTTAGTAATAAGATGGTGTAGTATCAGCCGCATAATTGTGGGATAATCCTGCCCATAAAAATCTTACAATCTTTTCATTCACTTTAATTAAATGGTTACCAATGAATTTAACACATTTAAAACAGCTGGAAGCTGAATCAATCCACATCATCAGGGAAGTGGCCGCAGAATTCGATAACCCGGTAATGCTTTACTCAGTAGGTAAAGACTCTGCCGTAATGTTGCATTTAGCCATGAAAGCATTTTTCCCGGCGAAGCCGCCATTTCCGTTAATGCACGTAGACACTACGTGGAAATTTAAAGAAATGATCGCCTTTCGCGATAAAATGGCAGAAAAATACGGCATGGATTTAATTGTTCACACCAATGAAGAAGGTCGTGCCGCCGGTATGAATCCATTTGATCACGGCAGTTCAAAATTTACCGATGTGATGAAAACCCAGGGCTTAAAACAAGCGCTGAATAAACATCAGTTTGATGCCGCCTTTGGTGGTGCTCGTCGCGATGAAGAAAAATCACGGGCGAAAGAACGAGTGTATTCATTCCGCGATAAAAACCATCGTTGGGACCCAAAAAGCCAGCGTCCAGAGTTATGGAATACCTACAACGGTAAAGTGAACCAAGGCGAAAGCATTCGGGTTTTCCCATTATCGAACTGGACCGAACTTGATATCTGGCAATATATCCATTTAGAAAATATCGACATTGTGCCGCTTTACTTGTCGGCAAAACGCCCGGTAGTTGAGCGTGATGGCACATTGATCATGGTAGATGATGACCGCATGCCATTAAAAGAGGGCGAAATACCAATGCAGAAAATGGTGCGTTTTCGAACTTTAGGTGATTACCCACTTACCGGTGCAGTAGAGTCTGAAGCGACGACATTGCCAGAAGTTATCCAGGAAATGCTATTAACCAAAACTTCTGAACGCCAGGGCCGAATGATCGATCACGACTCATCCGGTTCGATGGAAAAGAAGAAAATGGAAGGTTATTTCTAATTTAGGTACGAGGTACAAGGTACAAGGTACATGCACCTCGCGGCTTAAAATATAATGGTAATAATTAATAGATAATTTACGTAATAGCAGATAGATACACAAACAACTTGTACCTTGTACCTTGTACCTCGTACCTTTTAATCTGTATCTCTATTATGATAGGAAGCACCCATGAGTACAGAACAAGCTTTACTAGAAAACGATATTGAAGAATATCTAAAAGTACATGAAAACAAAGATATGCTGCGCTTTTTAACCTGCGGCAATGTTGATGACGGTAAATCTACCTTAATTGGTCGCTTGCTGCATGACTCAAAATTAATTTTTGAAGATCATTTAGATGCGATCAAAAACGATTCAAAAAAATTCAATACCACCAACGAAGAGTTCGATTTAGCGCTACTGGTTGATGGTTTGCAATCGGAACGTGAGCAAGGCATCACAATTGATGTCGCCTACCGTTATTTTGCTACCGAAAAACGCAAATTCATTATTGCGGATTGTCCAGGTCACGAGCAATACACTCGTAACATGGCCACAGGTGCATCAAATTGTGATTTGGCCATCGTGATGATCGATGCCCGATACGGCGTACAAACTCAAACCAAACGTCACAGTTACATTGCTTCATTACTTGGTATCAAGCACGTAATTGTTGCGGTAAACAAAATGGATTTAGTCGATTTCAGTCAAGACGAATACCGTAAGATTAAAGAAGATTATCGTACATTTGCTAATGAGTTGAACATCCCAGACGTACGTTTCGTGCCAATTTCAGCGTTAAAAGGTGACAACGTAGTAAACAAGTCGGAAGCGATGGAATGGTACCCAGGTGCCACCTTAATGGCCCTATTGGATACGGTTAAGATTGATGATGACAAGAATTTAGAAGACTTTCGTTTTCCAGTGCAATACGTAACTCGTCCAAACCTCGATTTTCGCGGTTTTTGTGGCACCGTTGCTGGCGGCGTAATCAATATTGGTGATGTGATCACCGCGTTACCTTCGGGTAAAACCTCTTCAGTGAAAAGCATTGTAACCGCCGATGGTGAGTTAGAATCCGCGTTTGTTGGCCAGGCGGTGACCTTAACCCTTAACGATGAAATTGATGTTTCTCGTGGCGACGTAATCGTTCGCTCCAATAAATTGGCAACGGTTACCGACAAATTTGAAGCCTCTATCGTGTGGATGAGTGAAGCCGCGCTACAACCGGGTAAAGAATACGAGCTTAAAATAGGTAGCAAAAATACCTATGCTCGTATTGAAAACATCAATTACCGGGTAGATGTGAATACTTTAGAGCATGTGCAAGAAGACGAGATGAAGCTGAACGAAATTGCATCTTGTAATATTGCCACCACCAACCCTGTGGTTGTCGATGGCTATCAAAGTGTTGAAGGCACGGGCTCTTTTGTCATTATCGACCGTTTAACCAACATTACTGTGGGCGCCGGTATGATCACCAAAACTCAAGTCGACGGTGAAAATATTGTAGAAGAGTTAAGACAATACAGCGCAACCGAAGTTGAGCTGAATGCCTTTATTCGTAAAAACTTCCCTGAGTGGAACTGTAAAACGGTTTAAAGCGCAATAGCTACGGGCTAAAAGAAGCTACGAGCTACGGGCTGAACGGTTGAAGCAATCTGGATAATTGGATTTTACCACCTCAGCTTGTGGCTTAAATGCTAGCGCTAACTAAAAAGTCGGGAATGCCCGACTTTTTTTAATCCTTCCTTGCTAGAAAAAATAGCTTGGTATATGTTTATAAAATAATGATAAAAAGTTATCAGCGACAAGCTTTTAGCAACGAGCCACCAGTTTAATGCACCAACAAACGTATATTAACGTAAGAATTGCTGCAGGTTAATACTGTCTGCCCGTAGCTCGTAGCACGATGCTTATAGCACAAGAAAAGGCCCTCAATGCTCAACATTGATCAATGGTTGATGCTAGCAATATTTGCCGGCACCTTAGTCGGATTGGTGAAGTACCAACATAGCCCGGAACGTGTCTTTGCGGCTGCGACCATGGCATGTTTGGTGTTATCTTTTGTCTCCACCGAGCAAATCTTCGATAACGCCATTAACCCGGGATTATTAACGTTAATTCTATTAATCAATTGCTCGTTTGCCTTTGAACGCACCAGCTTTTTACGGGTTTTGGCCAGTAAGTTAATCAATAAATCTCCGCTTCGCTCTTATCTGAGAACCTTACTAACCACCGCATTTGCCTCGGCAATTTTAAATAATACCGCTGTGGTGGCAACCTTAATATCACCGATAAAAAATAATAAATTTATTAACCCCGGCCGATTACTCTTACCCCTGTCTTACGCGGCAATATTAGGCGGTACATTAACGCTGGTCGGCACCTCAACCAACCTTATTGTTAACTCTATGTTGATTGAGCGCGGCCTGCCGAGTTTAAAATTTTTTGATTTTACCCTGGTCGGTTTAGCGGCAATGGGCGCCTGTTTATTGGTGTTGTTTATTCGTATTCGTACCTTGCCGAAAACGGAGGCCGACCCGAAAGATGACAAGCATTATTTCGTTGAAGCGGAAGTGACTGGCGACTCTAAGTTGATTGGCAGTTCCATTGAAGAAAATGGCTTACGTTCGATGGACTCATTATTTCTTATTGAAATAATCCGTCATGGCCATTTAATTTCACCGGTAACGCCAGAAGAATACATTCAGCCGGGTGACAAGCTTATTTTTACCGGCGATATTTCAAAAGTATTTGTGCTGCAACAGTTTGACGGCTTGCAATTGTTTGCCGAGCAAGACGGCTTGTTACGCGACAACTTAACCGAAGTGTTGATCAAACCGGGCTCTGCCATTATCGGTTTAACGTTAAAGAAAGCCGGCTTTCGGGCGCGTTTTGACGCTGCCGTGGTTGCCATTAGACGCGAAGGTTCTACCTTGTCGGGTAAACTCGGTGATTTGGTGATCCAGTCGGGGGATTTTCTGGTATTAGCGGTTGGTAATGACTTTGTTAGCCGGACTAACTTAACCAAAAATTTCTTTATCTTAACCGGGGTTGAGCCGGAAGATATGCTTTCCGGCTGGCGCGACAAATTCACCCTTATCGGCTTTCTCGCCGCCATTGGTTCGTCGGTGTTTTTTGAAGTCGCGTTATTAAAATGCTTAATGTTTTACATGGCCGCCTTATTTGCCTTTAACTGTTTGTCGATCAATGAAATCAAACGCCGTTTCCCGTTAGAAATCTGGTTAATTGTGGTCAGTGCTTTAACCTTGGCCACGGCGTTAGAAAGCACCGGCATATCGCTGGTAATCGCCGATTTGGTGCATAGTTTCTTGCAAGATAAAAGCGTGATGATCGCCTTTGTTGCGGTGTTCATTATCACCTTGATACTGACTGAGGTGATCACCAACAATGCCGCCGCGGCATTAGTTTTTCCTATCGCCTATAATATTGCGATAGGTTTAGAGGCGAACCCATTACCCTTTATTATGGCGGTAGCGTTTGGCGCCAGTGGTAGCTTTATCAGTCCCTATGGTTATCAAACCAACGTTATGGTGTTTAACGCCGGTAACTATCGCTTGAAAGATTTTGTCAAAGTTGGTGTACCAGTATCAATAACCTACAGTGCCGTGGTGCTGTATATGATCCCTCTCGTATTTCCGTTTTAAGAGCCGGATACGAGGTACAGGGTACAAGGTACAGGCAGTATGGTTGGAATAATATCAACAGTGTAAATTATGGGGTGTGCGGGCTACTAATTAAGAGCTTAGGCTACAAGGTACAAACAGCGTATTTGATCTTATGAGAAAAGTGTAATTTAATTATTTTTTGCGGGTAGCGTCTGAGATCACAAAAGATATCATCGCTAGTAACATCCAGCATACTGCTTGTACCTCGTACCCTGTATCTTGTACCCACAGTTTTAAGGTACAGGTAGATGGGTTTAAATTTTTGTTACATTGTTTTAGCGCTATAATATAGTGTTTGAATAAGTATTAAACAAGGATTGTTGAATGCATTTTAAAGAGCTAGAAGTTTGGCAAAAGAGTTATCAACTCTGTGTCGATATTTATAAAGAATTTAGTCATAATCGTGATTATGGCTTTAAAGACCAAATAACCCGTTCCGCATTATCAGTGCCAAGTAATATTGCTGAAGGGTTTGAGAGATCTTCTTTAAAAGAGAAAATTAGATTTGTCAGTATTGCCAAAGGGTCTGCGGGTGAGTTGACTACACAATTGATGATTGCAAAAGATATAAATTACTTAGCCCCAAAATTGGCTGATGTTTACCTAGTAGAAAATGAACTAATAACAAAGATGTTAGGCGCTTTAATTCAAAAATTAAGCCTCTCGTTAAAAAATAATACCAATTTATAATTATACAAATGACTGCTTGTACCTTGTACCTTGTACCTCGTATCTTCAGTCCGAAGGACTCTTATGAAAACAGAAAACACCGTTTGGCATGCTCATCAAGTAACCAAAACTGAAAGAGCCGATTTAAAAGGGCAAAAGCCTTGTTTACTTTGGTACACCGGCTTAAGCGGCTCAGGAAAATCTACCGTGGCCAATGCCGTCGATGATCTTTTGTTTCAACGCAAATGCCACACCTACCTGCTCGACGGTGACAATGTACGCCATGGCTTAAATGGCGATTTAGGTTTTTCAGACGAAGACCGAGTGGAAAATATTCGCCGCATTAGCCAAGTAGGTAAATTGTTTGTCGACTCAGGCTTAATTTGTAGCACCGCATTTATTTCGCCGTTTCAATCGGACCGGGATATGGCCAGAGAGATGCTGGAGCAGGGGGAGTTTATCGAAGTATTCATCGACACCCCAATTGAAATTTGTGAGCAACGCGACCCAAAAGGTTTGTACAAAATGGCTCGTGCTGGCGAAATAAAAGATTTTACCGGTATTGATTCGGCTTACGACATTCCGCAAACCCCTGAGATCCATGTGCAAACTGCAGATCTCAGCATTGAGCAATGTGCGCTGCAAATCGTCAATTATCTACAGCAAAACGGTTATATCAATTAACGGGCAAAGTGCCGACAACCATAACTTTTGTCGAACTAATTTACACTACGAAAATGACAGAACCTTAACTTGTTGAAAAGTCAGGCTAAATAAAGTTGGCCTAATATGTGCTTTGTTAACTATAAGTTTGAACCCCCATTCAAACTTGAAATTTCAAATGCTCGCACATTTCGAAAAAGGTTTTTGGACGCCGCCTGGCGTCTTTTTTTTCGCAAAAAATAAAGCTACTGGCTACGGGCGAATAGCTGCGGGCAGCCCGTGGAAAATCATAAGAATCTTTATAATTCTAACAATTAAATCAATGCAGCCTTGGCGGTATGGTCAAACATGCTGTCCGCTGCTTCCAATTTAATTTACACTGTTCCGGTTTTATCAAACATGCTGCCCGTAGCTTTCTTTTCACTGCCCGCTGCCTTCAGTTCATTAATACCACTCCTGATTTTATCAAGCACGCTGCTCGTAGCCCGAAGCTTTCTTTCCATTGCCCGTAGCTATTCACTTTTTCGCCAATAATTCTTTACGTATAGTTTCTCATCAACATGTAACAAAACATGAATCTTGCTTGTTATGACTAGATCTTGCTTTTAAATCCCCGTACTATCAAATGCGAAAAATACCCAAATAGTATTAAAATAATATCAAGGTAAATCGTCTCGCAGCACATGCAGCGGTTTAATTTCAGGAAAAATCTATGAAATCTTTATTAACGGGCGTTGTATGCTCGTCTCTACTTTTATTAGCCGGTTGTAATGATTCGGCTACCACTACAGAGTCATCTGCAGCGGTAGAAACACAAAAAACTGTATTAGCCTCAGGCATCGAACGCGCTAATATGAACACTGAAATTCGTCCACAAGACGATTTTTACATGCACATCAATGGCGGTTGGTTAGACGCCAATGCCATACCTGCTGACAAAACATCGATTGGTTCTTTCTATGACTTGCGCGATAAATCAGACGATGATGTAAATGCCATTATTGAAGAATTAGCCGCGGCTAAAAACTTAACCGTTGGCACCGATGAGCAAAAAGTAGCCGATTTATTCAGTTCGTTTATGGATACTGAGAAACTTAATGCCTTGGGTATTAAGCCGATTGAGCCATTTTTAGCGGAAGTTGCCGCGCTTGCATCAAAAGATGACTTAGCCAAGTTTTTTGCCAAGGCACAAAAAATTGGTTTAGATTCTCCGTTGTACTACTACGTCAGTGTTGATGCGAAAAATTCAAGCACCTACGCTGGCCATGTATGGCATTCAGGGTTAGGTCTTCCCGACAGAGATTATTACTTCAAAGAAGACGAACGTTTTGTTGAAATGCGCGCGGCCTATGTTGCTCACATCGCTAAAATGTTTGAACTAGCCGGTCAAGAAAACCCGCAAGCTGCAGCAGAAACTATCATGGCGCTAGAAACCAAGATGGCTAAATTGCATTGGACCCGTGTACAAACCCGTGACAGTGAAAAACGCTACAACAAATTTGCCACCAGCGATTTAAAGAACGTAACCAACAACTTCAACTGGACTGTCTGGTTAGAAACGTTAGGCGTTAGTGACCAGCAAAATATCATCCTTAACCAACCCGATTTCGTTGCTGGTTTTGGTGACATTGTTGCCAATACCGACATGGCTACCTGGAAAACTTTCCTTAACTGGCAAGTTATTGGTGGTTTTGCTTCTAATTTAAGTGAAGATATTGCCGCTCAAAGTTTTGATTTCTACGGAAAAACCATTAACGGCCAGCAAGAGCAAAAACCTCGCTGGAAACGTGGTGTAAGCTTAGTTAACGGCAACTTGGGTGAAGTTATTGGTAAAGTGTATGTTAAACGTCATTTCCCTACTGAAGCGAAAGGCCGGATGACGACGCTGGTTGAAAATTTACGTAGCGCCTACGGCGAGTCAATTGATGCGCTAGAATGGATGTCAGGCGACACCAAAAAAGCAGCACGGGTAAAATTAGCCGCGTTTACGCCTAAAATTGGTTACCCGGACCGCTGGGAAGATTACTCGGCAATTGAAATTTCTGCCGATGATCTCATTGCCAACTTGATCAGTGCCGACGCTGACGGTTTTGCCAAAGGCGTTGCCAAGTTAGGTGGTCCAATTCACACGTGGGAATGGGGCATGACACCACAAACGGTTAATGCTTACTACAATCCAACGGTAAACGAAATTGTATTTCCCGCCGCTATTTTACAACCGCCATTCTTCAACTTAGAAGCTGACGAAGCGGTAAACTACGGTGGTATTGGCGCCGTTATTGGCCATGAAATGGGTCACGGTTTTGATGACCAGGGCAGCAAGTACGATGCCGAAGGTAACATGAAAAACTGGTGGACTGAGCAAGACTTGGCTGAATTTAAAAAGCGTTCGTCGCAACTGGTTGAGCAATACAATGGTTACTCAATGTTTGGCGATGCACAGATCAATGGTGAGTTAACTTTAGGTGAGAACATCGGTGATTTATCGGGTTTAACCATTGCTTACCGCGCTTACCAAAACTCACTTAACGGTGCCGAAGCGCCAGTAATTGATGGCTTAACCGGTGATCAACGCTTCTTCATGGGTTACGCGCAAATCTGGCGTCAAAAGCACACCGAGAAAGCGCAACGCGAACGCATTGCCACTGACTCACATTCGCCAGGTCACTTCCGCGCATTAGGTTCATTATCAAACATGAACGAGTTCTATGAAGCCTACGGCATCAAAGAAGGCGACAAAATGTACATCGCCCCGGAAAAACGCGTAAAAATCTGGTAATCAAGAAGGCGGCGATCAAGTATCGCCGCATAATCCAAGAGCAAACGCGTAAAAATCTGGTAACCCGGTTGGCGATTCAAATCGCCGCATAACCAAGAGCAAACGCGTAATAGGTTGGCGGGGTTTCAACCTCGCATAATTACCGCAACGCGGTAACCTAAACCAAGGTTAATTTCGCGTTATAAAAAAGGAGCTTCGGCTCCTTTTTTTGTCTAATCGCCCCAAAACCAAAACCAAAACCAAAACCAAAACTAACCCGGTTGGCTGGGTTTCCAACCTCGCGTTATACCTCAGCGCGGTAAAAAAACTTACCTGCGGTAATCACGCGAGAATGAATTCCCGCCAACCAAAATCATCAATTCTCGCCAACCAAAACAAACAATTATCGTCTCCAAAATTAAAAAATGGTTGGCGTGTTGGGAGCTAAAATTGGAGAGGGCTTTAACCTAATATTAAAGTTTTTAACATAGAAAATTCATAACAAAAAATTAATATTTCAATCGAGAAAAATTCGTGAGGAGCTCTTTTCTAAATGTTTGATTTTGTGTTATATTGCAATATATCTGTAAGCTGGTTATACCAGTCATTAACAGATATACAGTTTAACTAAAAAATAACAATAAAAAGACTCGTTCGAACAGTTAACGACCTTTCTATTAAAAGCCCATTTTAATTGGGCTTAAAGTTGTTTGTTGGTGAATTAAGTGCCACGGATTTGTGTGCTTTTTCGCCTTTAATTAATGTTGTTAATTTAATGGAGTTATTCTACTTGCAGAGCAGTAGAATGTAATGGATTGAAAAGAAATTTAGCAATAATAAAAATAACACTAAATTTACTGCAAAAATGTTCACGTTTTGGCTGTAGAATTTTTGCACCCTTTTTTCTATTGTTTACGCTATGTTCTTTCCCTGCCTTTTCAGGTACTGAAGTAGAATTAAGAGACGAACTTGGCTGGGCTGGCAATGGTAACTTTGTCGGCACGGCGGGCTCATTTCGTACATCTGCCACTCAATGTGGACTTACCACTTCGGCCACCGGGCAACTGCATGGCATTCCGGCCGGTGCAACTGTAGCCAAAGCCCATCTTTACTGGGCATCATCCGGCGTAACACCTGACTATACGATAACCTTTTCGGGCAGTTCGATAACTTCTGAAGTAAATGCAGCTGCTGATCGCCAGTATACCGAAGTGATAAAAGATTATGATTATCCTTATTTTTCGGGGGCAGCCGACGTTACGGCCTTAGTGCAAAGCATGATAGGTGTTGCCAATGGTGGCTCCTACTCGTTCACCTTAACCGATTTAAATATACAGCAACCACCAAGCTTATGTGGTTATTTATTGATGGCTGGCTGGTCATTAATTGTTATCTATGAAGAGCCAAATGAACCGTTAAGACTGATCAACGTATTTGAGGGTTTTGACGAATTCTGGAATGAATCACTGACCTTAACGCCAAAAAACTTCCGGGTACCGGCGAATGCTGATTTGCCTGGCGCTGGGGTCAATCGCGGCAAACATGCACACATTACCTGGGAAGGTGATGAAAACAGAACCGATGTCGATGAAAATTTAGTCTTTGAAGGGCAAGCATTAAGCTTTAGCCCGATTAACCCAAACAATAATCAGTTCAATTCCACCATTGCCGATGAAACCTTGTCTTCAACTACCTGGCAAACCAATGTATATGGAGTAGACCTAGATATTTACGACATTACGTCGTTAGTAAGCGCAGATGCTATGCAGGTAACAACGGTGTATAAATCGGGTGAAGACATGGTGCTGTTAAGTGCCGAAGTGCTCAGTATTTTAAACGTAAATGTTGCCGATTTGGAAGTTATCCAAGGGGTATCTGCAAATCCAATCTCGTCTCGCGATACAAGCGCCGAGATCAGAGTCGTTATCGATAATCACGGGCCTTTTGCTACTGCGGGTAATTTAACCGCAACGGTATTGCTGCCAACCGATTTAACCTTAAATGGCGCAACTACATTTAGCAGCAATGGCTGGAGTTGTACGTTAACTATTGCGCCTAGTACCATCGAATGTACGCAATCTGTCAACTATGCCAATGGCAGTCAAGATTATTTTGATGTCCCTGTTTCGGTCAGTGCAAGCGCAACAACTAATTTTTCTGTCGATGTCTCTATTCCGGGCACCGTTGACGACCCTTATCCAATTGTTGGCGGCGAGTTTGACAACGTCACCAGCAATAACAGTCAAACCTTTAGTTATACCTTGTTAAGTGGCGACCTCTCCACTTCAACAAAATTTTATACCGATACCAATGCTGGTGTTGCTGAAGCCGGTGACCAAATAAAGTACACCATTACCTTAACGGAAACTGCCGGTTATGATGTTATCGGTGTTTCGATAGTTGACAACATTGTTGCTGATTTAGAGAATCTCAACATTACCTTGTTACCTGCAGGCGCAATGGACAACTCAACTGCAAGTCAGGTTAATATCAGTAATATTACGGTGCCAGCCGGAGCTGAAGTTATCATTGAATACACGGTTGATATACTAGACGCAACGTCCGCTGGCACAGTGATAACCAATACCGCTACCCTAAGTTCTGCCTATATGGCCAGTGATGTTGTCGTAACCAGCAATTTCACAGTGATCCAGTTAACCCCGTTAACCACAATAAAGCAGCTGTATTTATGGGGCGATAATACGACGGCAACCAATGCTGCCTCTAGCACTACGCGGCCACATTTATCACGCAACCCGCCTACCAGTGACAATGGCACCATAAGCATTGCAAGAAATGCTGGCAGTGCAAATTGTTTAGCCAACTTAGCGGCAAATTATTGCCATGTGTGGACCTTAGACCCTAACTTGGTGACTGACTTTACCGTAGACCTGGTGAACTTAGAATTGTATCTCGACCGTACTGGAAATTGGCGTACCGGTAATGTAAATATGGGCTTTGCCTTGCTCGATGACAATAATAATATCGTTGCACAATGGAATCTTGATGGTAGTCAAGGCAATACATGGATTAGCAGCAGCCCGGGCTTAGAGCAATTTTCTTTAGTTGTTGATACTAACTTCAACACTTTAGATCCTGCCCTGGATAAAACCTTAAAGCTGCTGGTACAAAATAATGACGTTGACTACGCTTTTAATTTAACCCCGTATGTTAATGGCAATCAAATATCACAAGTTCAAATTGACACCCCAACGGTGATTGCTGTCGATCAAATTAATTTTTTCAGCACGGCATACGTTGACGGACAAACTAGCACCAGCGGCAGTAGCGCGAGTAGTATTGAACCCGGAAATACTATGTATGGTAGGGCTATCATTAGCGATCCATTTGGCACCTTCGATATATCATCAGTCGATTTTATCCTCACCGATAGCGCCTCAGCAGTAAAAACACCTCTGCTTTCACAAGCGCAAAAAGACAACGTCACAGTAATCGATTTAACGGCAGCACAAGTCATGGTTGAGTTTTCATACGATGTGCTATTAGCCGACCCCCAAGGAAACTGGCAAATACAGGTGACAGCAAATGAAGGTAGTGAAGGTACAATTTGGGATATCGAATTTGCCACCATCCCGGTCATTATTCCCCCGGAACTCACCGTTACCAAAGAAGTATTTCTGTTTTCTAATCCGGGTACGCCAATTGTGCAGGCAAAAATTGGTGATTTATTGCAGTACCAAATTCTAATCGAAAATAACAGTGAGGGTGATGCCGAAACCGTCAGTGTCAGTGACAATATTAGCCCGTACAGTGCTTTTATTTTTAATAGCAATAATAGCTTAGACGATAGCCTCATTTGTCTTGATTGCGCCGCCGCGGGCTTAACTTATGTTGAACCAAGTTATTCCGCCAATGATGGCATTAGTTATACCCATCCGGTGGTTATTACTCAAGATGGTACTAACAACAATATCGATGAAAATATTACCAATTTTAAACTTGATTTAACCGGCTCTTTTGTGGCCGGCGATAGCATTATTTTTACTTACCAGGTCGTGGTTAAGTAATTATTTAATAGGAGTAAAAATGAATATATTGAAAAAACTGATCGCATTTAATCTGGCCTTGTTGCCATGCGTATTAATGGCTGCGCCTAAGGTTGAGATTCAGCAAGTCGTAGAAAAAGACCTGATAATTGAGCAAAACGGACAGCAAACGACCCAGCGCGTTGCGGCAACCGAAATTGCCGCCGGTGAAACCTTATTTTTCACTTTGTCTTATCAAAATTCCGGTGATGAAATCGCCACCAATGTGGCCATCGATTCACCGGTTCCACCAGGAACCACATACGTTTTAGGGAGTGCCGCAGGAGACGGCACACAAATTTTAGTGAAAGTGAGCAACGATACGGAGTATCAAGCTGCTGACTCTGCCACGGTAACCATTAAAGGAGGAGAAACAATATCTGCACAAGCTAGTGATATCAGTGCATTGCGCTGGGTTGTTAAAGATATTCCAGCAACTAGCACTGGTCAGGTAAGTTTTCAGGTTGTCGTTAATCAATAACACCATCGCCGAAAACAAAACTAGCTAACCTGCCTTTATTGTTATCAAAGGCAAAGTAAAAATTTAACAGAAACAACAGAAATTTAATTAAACAGAGAGGTAAGGTTATGAAAAATAATAACTTAAAAACCAAACTTACTACAGCCGCGGCAATAGTTGCGATGACTGTAGGAGTGAACCAGGCATTTGCAAACACAAGTGCTAAAACGACAATATTCAACAAAGTAGATGTCACCTATACTTCCGTTAATAGTAGCACACCAAAAACGGCGACAGATGTAGTAAGTGTTGATGTCGCCTTTGTTGATGCTGCTGCAATTTTAACGCCTTCAGAATTAACGGATGGGTCTCTTAGTGGCCTTTATCAAACAATCTACACCATTGATGCACAAGCTAACGGCTCCAGTGACTATCTTCTCTCTTCAACTCCAGTTGAAGGTATAAACATTGAAGCTAATTCGGCATCGTCAAGTCTTCATTTAGTGACTAGCGCAACCGATGCTGTTACCGCTGCTCCGGTTACTGGAGTGACTCTAGGTAGTGCAGTAATAGTAGACATAAATGATACAACAGACACCTTAACTTTCCCTGGCGGTACTTTAGAAGGGTTTGCTGATGATGATACTGTTGTTGTTTATGTTAGTGGTACAGCCACTGTATTTGAAGTTGTCAGCTTTGTCGTCGGCAATGCTCCAAGTTATAACGCAGGCACTGAGGTATTAACTGCAGAGATACAAGATACCATGGTATTAAGGACCGTAGGTGGTGGTGCCGCTGATTTATCAACGCTATCTGTAGGTGACGTTATTGGTGAGCGTAAATTTTTACGTCTAGATACAACGGCCATTAACTCACATGATACGGATGATGGCATAGTAACTGCAGATTTAAATGTTGAAACGGATGAAGCTGGAGATGGTAGTGGTGGTGGCTTAACTGGCACAGGTGCAGATCAAACATTAACCTATAAAGCTTCTAGCGTAACGGTTGACAAATTGGTGAAATTATCAACGGAACCAGATACCAGTTACGCTATTACTGTAGCCGATGGTGCGTCTCCTGGTAATACCCTTGATTATAAAGTAACGGTATCAGTAACAGCTGGTTTAGCAGAATCATCTGCGGTGACAGTCACAGATATTTTACCTCTTTACACTAAATATGTTCCTTTATCATTAGCTGTAAATTATACAAATACACCTGATACTTTAGATGCCGATGCAACAAACACTCTTGATGTTGTTTCAGGTACACAAGTTGAAGGTGAGTATGATGATAATGGCACCGCTTCAGACTACACAGATGACACGATTGTAATCCATTTAGGCAATGGTGCAACGACTTCAGCTGGTGGTGTTATGAAGGGAAGTGACGTGGTAACCATTACTTACTCTGTAACCGTAGACTAATTCAAATCTATTTTAAGTTAATAACAATAACAAGGAGTAGAACATGGGATTATTAAAAGTAAATAAATGGCTGAAACTTTGTGCCATTATTGCTGTTGGCATACTGTTCGTTGATACCGCTTATGCCAGCACCGGTGCCCAGGCTACCATACATTCGAGTGCAAAACTGACTTATAACGGTGGCTCGGCCTATGCCTCTGCCACGGTAAAAGTCAAACTGGTTGCGGCGGCTATAGATATTAGTGTCAATAGCACCACGGCTACGGTTGAGGCCGGGCAAAATGTGCAGTTTACCTACACCTTTGCCGCCAATGCCAACGGTAAGGACACTTATACTTTAGCCACAGAAAACCTGCAAAACGATGGCGTAGATACCCCTACCATCAGTTTTGCCGGCGGCAACTCGGTTGAGCTTGGTGCCAGTATTATGAGTGCGCCAATGGACAGCAATAATGTGTTGAAAATACCAGCCGCTACCCAGGATATGTTTGACGATAACGACATTATACGTTTATCGGATGGCAACGGTACTTACCCAGGTACCTACCGGGTGATATCTCGAACTGCCGGAACGATTGCCACTACCGACGGTAACGGTAATACCATTCCGGAATCTCCGGCGCTAATCACCCTGCAAACGGTAACTGGCTCTGATCTGACCAACGTACCGGCAGGTGTGCAGATTGGTGAGGTGAAAGATGTTGTAGTAACCGTTACCACGGGTACGGTGAATGGTGGTGCAGCAAATCCAGCACATACCATTAATTTCTCGGTTACCTCTGACACCGATGCGAATGCAAAAAGCACCACATCAGACGGTGGTAACAATGAGATAGTGATCAGTGTCACCGTACCTTCAACCTTGGTATTTAGCAAAGAAGTGAAATTATCGTCGGCAGCTGACAGCACCTATGTGACTTTCATGGAAGCAAGCCCTGGCGATGCTCTAACTTATCGTATAACCGTATCGAATAATTCAGCGGCAATAGTAACCGGTGCAAAAGTGATGGACGTAATTCCTAACTTTACCATTTATATTGCTGACTCGATTGAATTAAACGATGCAGCTTATAGCGGTGACTTACCTTGGTCGGTAAACACCATGCCGGTAAAAAGTACCAATGCGGTAAACGATGGCGATATTCTTGCCAACGAAACTGCCGTGGTGACTTACCAGGTAACGATCAATTAGTGCTTAGCTCTAATTGAACGCGATACGTTAGATACGGTATGAAGTTGTTACAGATTTTGTTAACCACAATGAAAAAGTTTGCTGGCGTTAATGCTGGTGAAACGCTTTTGTGTGCAACAAAGTCTGTAACACTTATTGGTATTTTAACTCAAATTTTTAATGGCACAGTTAACGGAATAACTAACACCATGTACAATAATTTAAAGCAGAACATAGGCAAAAGCATGCATGCCAGCGTGCTTTTGCCTATGTTTTCGCTCATGCTTATATTAGGCGCTTTGCCGGCAAACGCTGCTGATCGCCTTGCGCAAAATGGCGAGCAAGTCACCAATCAGGCGATTTTAAGCTTTAATGGCGGTGAATTAACGGCAGAAACCACGGTTAAAGTGGTGTTTACCGAGAGCCCGAACAAAACCCCGTCAATTATCGAGTTTTATCAGTTTAACTCTGTTGATAACAACAATAGCACCGCCTTTGATCTTGAGCTGTTGCAATACTCAAGCAATGGTGGCGAACTTGGCCCTTATATTGACGATAATTCGCCGGTGCCAGCCGGCTCTAGAGCCATAGACCATGACGACTTGGTGTTTCCAACCACGCTTAACTTAAATGAAACCAGCAGTTACGCGCCGGCCGATCCGATATTCATAAAGGTTACCGATTTAGATCAAAATCGCAATGACGCGGTTAAAGAAACCATAATTATTACCATTTCTACCGATCTGGGCAGCGATGCCGAGGTGCTCATACTCACCGAAACTGGCGTCAATACCGGGGTGTTCATTGGTTATATTGCTTCTATCTATAGCAGTAGCGAAGATATTGATGGCCGTTTAAGTGTATTACCGAACAGCAGAATTGAAGCCAGCTATACCGACCGCTTCGATCAATCGGATGTGTCGGCGACCGCGGCGTTAATTGACCCGTTCGGGTTTATTTTTAATTCGGCTACCGGCGAGGGCATTAATGACATTGCTATCACTTTAATCAATGCCGACACCGAACAGCCGGCCGAAGTGTTCTCCCCTGATGGCGTTACGGCTTACCCTTCGAGCATCGTGTCCGGTCAAGAGGTAATAGATAGCGCTGGCAATATTTACCAGTTGGGGCAGGGGGCTTACTACTTCCCGTTGGTCGCTGCGGGCAATTACCGTTTACAAATTGAGACTCCCGATGGCTACCTGGCAGGGCCAACCAGTAAAACCGATGAAGAACTAGCACAATTGAGTAATGGTGACGAACTCACTCTGGTGCTTGGTTCTCGCTTTGAAACGTTTGCCGTAGTGCCTGGCCCGGCACTAGAGATAGACGTACCGATTGACCCGATTGCCACCGACCCATTTATCAGCAAACGCAGCAACAAATCCTCTGCGGCACTCGGCGATTTTGTCCAGTTTACGGTTGAAGTCAGTAACCCGTCGATATTAAGCCCTAGTGATGCCGACATCATCATTGACACCTTGCCCATTGGTTTTCGCTACGTCAAAGACAGCTTAACCATTAATGAGCAAGTGGTAGACAACCCACAAATCAGCGACGATGGCCGCACCATGCAAATTGCCATTAACGCGGTGGATGTTGAAGACAGCTTAACGGTGAAATACGTAACGCAAGTCACCGCGGCCACGCCATTAGGGCAAGCAATCAATGTTGCCGAGCTATTGTCACAGCAACACCGTGACGCCAGCGCATTAGCGTCATTGACCATAGTGGAAGACTTATTCAGCTCGAAATCGATTTTAATGGGCCGGGTTATCTGGGATGACTGTAACGCCGATTTAGACTCGCCCATCGAGCAACGCCCAGGTGTTCAAGGCGTACGTATCTATATGGAAGACGGTACCTTTGTCAATACCGACAGTAACGGCCAATGGCACATCGAAGGGGTGAAACCGGGAAGCCACGTAGTACAACTCGACGTTGACAGCCTGCCGGATCACCTGGAAGTGGTGGAATGTACCCAGAGCAGCCGCCGGGCCGGCACAGCGTTCTCTGAATTTGTCGAAGTGCAGGGCGGCACATTGTGGCGCACTAACTTCCACTTGCGCCAAAAAATTGCCGCGGTTGGGCAAATGCGCATTGAGCAAAGCATCAGCACACGCCAAACCTGGAAAGTAGAGTTGCAGGTAAACTTTGATCATGACAAATCGACAGTGAAAGCGCAGTACTACCCGGAAGTACAAAAACTCGCCGAATACTTAATCGCTAATCCCGACTCTAACGTCACCATTACCGGCCATACTTCAACGTTAGGCTCGTCAAAATACAACTTTAGGTTATCGCATCGCCGTGCCACGGCTATTGCCAAGGTGTTGGCGGCAGAGTTTGCTATAGCACCAACGCGAATTGCCACCAAAGGTTATGGTGAAACCCGGCCAATAAACTTAGCCGAAGATGAACAAGCGCATGCCGATAACCGCCGTATTATTGCCATTATCAGCCACAATCCAGACAGCCAGTATGCCCCGAAAAAGCTGCAAGTTGAATTGGCAGTGAATTTGGACCTTGATACGAACTCACGCCGTAACCTGCACAATGTAATGGCCTCCTACCAACCGCCAGTGGGTTGGAAACTTATGCCAGGCACGGGCCGGGTTAATGGTAAGCAAATTCCGCCACAACAGCGCAGCGCCGATAACAGCCAGTCCAATAGCCAGTCCAATAGCCAAAAGAGCAGCCAACAGACCCGTCATAATGACACCATCATTTGGCCGTTAACGAACGAGAAACAGCAAACGGTGGCATTTACCTTAACGCCAACCGCAGAGCTTGAGCAGAGTATCGATTATAGCGGTGTTGCCCGGGCCCAGGTGAGTTATCAACTGCTAAACAGTGATGATGGCAATACGGTTCACACAACCGGCAGCAGTGATATTTCAATCACTAAGTTATTATTGGCAAAAAGCAACCAGGTGCAATTTGGTGAGCCCAATGCCAGCAACACTTATCGTGGCGAAATGTTATCCAAATCCAGTTCAACTTCTGCCACTGGTACTGCTTATGGCTATCAGGTAAGTCGCCAGCAAGTACTGGAAAGCGCGAAAGTGAAAGTTGATTTGACCCCGGGAATACAATCCCTGAGCGATGGCCAGTACGTATCTCGTACCCATACCGCGATACGCTTTCAGTTAGACTCACGCTTAACGCCAGTGCTTAGCATTGACAATAAGCCAGTAGCAGAAGACAGACAGGCGTTTAAAGCGGTCGACAGTGAAAATGGCATTACCAGCTATAACTACATTGGCGTAGAAATTGGTGAACAGGGTGAACATACGGTAAAACTGCAAGGTATGGGCCCATTTGGCAATGCCCGTTTTACTGAAGAAATAACCGTAATTCGTACCGGTGAAGTGCAAAAAGTGCGCTTGCTAGCCAGCGATGGCAACTTTGCCGATGGCAAAACGCCAGTAAAAATTCAGTTGGGCTTACTCGATAACCAGGGCAACCACATTCCGGCCGAAGTGAAATTAACTCTGGAAAATTCCGAGTTAAGCCCGTATGAAAGCGAGTACGATAGGGCCGTGCTGGAGAAGAAAACCGATCAAATTACCATGTCGCCAGATGGCACCGTATTATTTAACCCGGTCGCCAAGGCGGGTATGTACAACGCCGAAATCATTTACGATGACAAAGTCTCTGAAAAAATTAAATTTTACGTGAAACCGCATTTGCGCGACTGGATCTTGGTCGGTTTTGCCGAAGGAACCCTTGGCTACAACCATTTAACTGGCAATCAACAAGCATTAACGGCGAATGATTTTGAAAACGACTTGTACCAGGACGGACAAGTGAAGTTTTACGCCAAAGGTAAAGTCAAAGGCGATTGGTTATTAACCATGGCGTATGACACCACCAAGCGTGAAGACGAAGAGATCTTAAATCAAACCATTACCCCGGGCGCTTATTATACTTTATATGGTGATGCGTCTACTCAGGAACACGATGCGGCGAGTCGAAAGAAGTTGTACTTACGTATTGAAAAAGATCAGTACTACGCCTTATTTGGTGATTTTAACACCGGCTTAAGTGCGGCAGAGCTGACCAGTTACAACCGTAACTTAACCGGGGTTAAGGCCGAATATAATGGTGAGCATTACAATGTCACCATGTTTGCTGCCGAAACCGAACAAGCCTTTGTGCGCGATGAAATACAAGGCGAAGGGGTTTCCGGCCTGTATTACTTAAGCAATAACGATGTCTTAGTTAACTCTGAAACCATCACCATAGAAACCCGTGACCGTTTCCAAAGCCAGGAAATTATTGAAGAGCGACAATTGTCGCGCTTTGTTGACTACAACATCGACTACGTCGCCGGTACGTTATTCTTTAAACAGCCAATTTTTAGTCGCGACAGAGAAAACAACCCGATTTACATCGTCGCCGAGTATGAAACCGAAAGTGATACCGGCAAGGACGATTTAGTCGCCGGTGGTCGAGTGGGCATTATTCTGCCGGGCTTCAATGGTGAAGCCGAGGCCGGCGAAGTGGGCATTACTCATATCTCCGAAGGCGATTCTGGCCGCAGCGGTACCTTAACCGGTGTCGATGTTAAATATAACCTGAGCGAGCAAGTGCGCATTAGCGCCGAAGTGGCCAGCAGCGATACCGACTTTGAAGGGGAGGAGCACAGTGGTGAAGCCTATATTGTTGAAGTGGAACACCAGGGCGAGCAATTAGACGGCAAAGTCTATGTGCGCGAGCAGCGCGCAAACTTTGGTTTGGGCCAGCAAAGCGAAAGCGAAGAAGCGATGCGCAAAGTGGGCACACAAGGTCGTTACAACTTTACCGACGAGTGGGAGCTTGAGGTAGAACTGTTCCAGCAAAAAGACTTAGCCACCACCCGCAAGCGAGATGTGGCCGAAACCCGCATTGAATACGATGAGAAAGATTCTAATTACTATGCCGGCTTGCGCACGGCCAAAGACAGTGGTGGCGCCAGTAGCCAGCAAGAGCAGAAATCTGATCAAATCATTCTAGGTACCCGACAAAACTTCTTCGATAACGACTTAACGCTAACCACAGATTTTGAGAATACCTTCTCTGATGATGAAAACCAGGATTACCCAACGCGCATTCGTGTTGGCGCCGATTATGATATCACCGACGCCATTACCTTAAATGCCGACCAGGAGTTTGCCCAGGGCGATGAAGGTAATGAGCAAATGACATTGTTAGGGGTAACGGCAAGACCGTGGACCGGGATGAACATAGGCAGTAGCCTGCAACAAGATCAAAGCGAAAATGGCGACCGGGTGTTTGCCAATTATGGTTTATTCCAAACGATTGAGTTATCGCCGAGCTGGGACGTAAATTTTGGTTTAGACCGTGCGCAATTACTAAGTGATGACAGCAAAGCGGCGAACACCCCGGCTAACACCCAAGAGAGTCCGGATGATGAAACCGACTTTAATCAAGATAATATCAATTCGGAAGACTTTACTGCGGTATCTCTGGGGGCCAATTACAATCAGGACGCCTGGGGCTGGGACAGCTTATTAGAATACCGCACCAGTGACATGGACGATAAGTGGAATTTGCTCAGCTCAACCGTGCACGATTTAGCCGAAGGTATTGTACTGGCAGGTAAAGTTGAGCTAATGACTTTAGATTCAAACATCGACGATAATAACAGCTTAACCAGTAGCATCAGCTTAGCTTTCGCCTACCGTCCTATTGTCAGTCGTTGGATAGTGCTTGATCGGCTGGAAATTAAATATGACGAAGACGAAACGGAATTTAACCGCTTAAAAAGTCGTCGCTTGATCAACAATACCAACGTTAACTATTTGCTCGATAACGACACCCAAATAGCGCTGCAATACAGCTTTAAGTACGTATTAGAAACCATCGATGAGGAAGAATACGACGGCTTTACCGACTTAATTGGTACCGAGATTCGTCACAATCTCAGCCCCCAGTGGGACTTTGGTGTACACGCCAACATGCTTCATTCCTGGGATGCCGATATAGTCGATTACTCTTATGGCGCATCCATAGGCTACAGCCCGGAGAAAAACGTATGGGTAAGTGTAGGCTTTAACATCGACGGTTTTGAAGACGACGATTTCAGCGGCAGCGAATACACTGCCAAAGGCGCCTTCCTGCGTTTTAGAATTAAAGCCGACCAGGAAACCTTCAAAACCCTCTTCGGCGACTAACCCGAACGCGAGGTTGAAACCCCGCCAACCAAGAGCTACTCGGTTGGCGGGGTTTCAACCTCGCGTAATTACCGCAACGCGGTAACAAAAGCAAAAATAAAACAGGGCTAACCACGCCCCACGCCCTTACGCGAGACTGAAGTCCCGCCAACCCAACTTCCAGGTTACCCAGAGAAGGAGCAAGAAGCAGTCATGTTCCTGGTTCCTAAGCCGAAAATCGAGCATTGGTTTGACACTGCACAACTTATACGTATACTTATATTTAATGGGTACGTATATTGATTGGAGGGAGGCAGTAATGCAAACAAAATTAACCTTGAGTGTAGAAGAAACACTTATCCAACAAGCTAAAAGTTATGCCAAGGCAAATGGCAAGTCAGTTTCTCAAATTGTGGCAGAGTTTTTTACCGTTATCTCGTCTACGTCAACCGATAACCGTAAAGTGAAAGCAAAACCAGTAACTGAAAAGTTGTTAGGCTGCATGGCTACGTCGAATATTGATGAAAACGATTATAAAGAGTATTTGCAAAGTAAATACAAATGAATATTTTATTTGATACAAATGTTCTTCTTGATGTGTTGCAGCAGCGCAGTAATTTTGTAGATAATGCCGTTCAACTTTTTAATGCCGTTGAAGAGTCTACGATTAATGGCTACATATGCGCAAATTCAATATCAACCATAGCGTATTTATTACAACGCCATAAAGATAAAAAGTTTGCTGTTAAAAATATTGGCTTGCTATTGGAAATGTTTGAAATAGCCCCAGTAAATCGAATTACTATTCAAGATTCTTTAACCTCGAATTTTACTGATTTTGACGATGCTATTATTTATAACTCGGCATTACATGTTAATGCCAATGGTATCGTTACTCGTAATGTAAAAGACTTTAAAACCGCTAAAATAAACATCTATCAACCACATGAATTAATAGCCGCTTTAGCGACATAGTCCAAAAAAATACTGAGCAGAATTCAATTATTAATGATCCAAGACAAAATGGAACGTTGAACATACCTTGTCAGAGATTCTGTTTCTTGCCGTTTTTGCTGTTATTGCTGGCGTCGAAGGATGGGAAAAGATAGTTCAGTACGTTATTATATAAGCTCAGCAAAACTTAGCGCAAGTCCTTACTGGACAGTATATTTTGCAATCTTCCCATGCCCGGTTACCCTATGGTTGGCGGGGTTTCCAACCTCGCGTAATTAGCGCAAAGCGGTAACCAAAATCAGGGCTAACTCCGCCCTAACGCGAGACTGAAGTCCCGCCAACCAGGACAAAAAATTGATCAATCAAGTTATTTCTTGCTAAGTAACTAAACCGTAACCGTTTTTTAATATTCTGCCGAATTTGAACTAATAATGGTTGTAAATTGCTAACTAAAAAATAATTGAAAAGCTCGCTACGTCAATACCCTAAAGGAATGTGCGATTTTGTTAACGGTATGTAACCGAATTGTTATGTATTCGAAAAAGATTATTAATTAGCGGCTTTTTACTGTTTTAACGTTTAAAAAGGTGCTAGTTTTAGCGCTCTGTTAACTTTCTATTAGCTTGTGTATTCGACAGATTGACAAAGCTATGCTTGAATTGAAGTATTCATTTAGAAATTAACCGCAAGAACCTCTGCTTAGCTAACCGGTTTTTTGCCCGGGTAAAAACTAAAATAATAACTAAAGGCGCTAACATCCTATGCATTTATTACTGCAATTTTTTAAATCTTCGTTATTAACCGCTATTTGTCTTTTATCAATGGCTTTTTCGGTTAGTGCCGAAAGCAATCCCAAGGTACAGGTTGCCACTGCATTTATAAACATGCATACCGGCCCCAGTGCTGAGCAGCCAATATTTTATGTTGCCGAACAAGGCGAATGGATAACGGTTGAGTCTCGTCGTACCGGTTATTTTAAAATTATTAGTAGCGACGGCACCGCCGGTTGGATAAGTTTTGCCGATATGGCCAATACTCTGGACGTTGACGGCAATAAAGTGGTGATTACCCCTGCTGGCCTTGCCGGTATATTAGCTAAATTTGGCTGAGCTAGGCGTCAGTCAAAATGCTTTTAATAGCGAAGTGAAATACGAGTGTAAATTATCAGTGTTGGCAGTAAGCAGACACTCAAGAATAAGAATAAATTATCGCCTGAAATAGGCAACAAAGGAGCTATACGTGGTGAATGTGAAATCTAAAGTGTGTTTGTTGGCGGCTATGCTGGCTTTTAGTCAAGGTGGCGTAGCAGCAACACAAGGCAGTGAAACCGATATTATTGAGCCGGTAATTGCCCGGCAAGCGATAGACGTTGATTTGCATTCGGCCGATTGGGAAATTGGCGTTTTTGCCGGTGCAGTAAATTTAGATACCGGCAGCAGTAATGCGGTAACCGGCGGCCGTTTTGCCTACCATTTAAATGAGAATTTTTTTGCCGAGCTTTCTTATTCAGAGACTAACCACACTCCTGCAGTAAAATATTTCAATGGCGTACTCGGCTATAACGTTCATCAAAATACCTTTATTGCCTCAAACCTTAGTGCCAAGTCATCAATATTTTTCGTTGCCGGTATTGGTGACATAGAAATTGAAGGCAGCAGCTTAAATAGCGTCGTTGCCGGTGCCGGTTACCGGTTAATGATTACGGACTCTTTTTCGCTACGGTTTGATTTACGTGGTCATGTTCATCATGAATTTGGCAATGATGATGAGTGGGCGATAGATACCGAAGCAAACGCCGGTGTTGCGTATTTTTTCTAAGCCCTAATTGAATTAACAGGTAATTGCATGAAACAACTTATGAAGGCCAACTCTACCCTTGCCACCTTTTGGATGGCGCTTTTTTCCATCAGCACTTTTTCCATCAGCGCTGCGGCGGCGGAAAATGTCGAGCAACAATTACAACAGTTAAAAGCCGATGTGGTGGATATTGCCAGCGAGTTGCAGTTGCTGGAAGAGCAAATGCTATACCCGCAAACTGAACAGCTGGCGGTGTATGTATCGATAGATGCGGGCAACAGTTTTACCCTTAGTGCAGTTAAGTTAGTCATTGATGGCGAAAACGTGGCGACCAGCCAGTATGATGACATTCAGATAGATGCCCTGCAGCGCGGTGGTATTGATCGCATGTTTATGGGCGAAATCGATGTTGGCGAACATGTGGTTACCGCGTTCTTTAGCGGCACCGACAGCCAGGGCAATAAGTTAAAACGCGGGTTGAGCACAACGGTGCACAAAACCAGCGCGGCCAATGCGCTAGAGTTAAAAATAGGCTATAACGCTACCGCCTTGCAACCCCAGTTTGTTGCTGTAGAGCTGTAATGCGGATGAGAGTTGCGATGAGACAAGCACAGACAAGCCAGCCTGTTAAGCAAACAAACAGGGCCGGTATCGGCAGCAGTATAGGTACCAACTTAAGTAAAAGTGGCATGTTAACTGTTGGCTTTGTTGCCTGTTTAGCGGTGAGCACGTTGTCGCCGTTAACGACCGCCTTTGCTAAAACCAATGCCCTTAGCGCTGAAACTAACAAGGCTGCGACTGCAGAAAACCTTGTCCGCGTCAGCAAAGGCATGGCCATCTATCAATATTACCAGGGCAACAACTTTGCTGCGTTAACGCAGCTGGCAATAAATCACAAAAAAGCCATTGTTGATCTTAGCGGTAACAGCGAGCTATTCAAAGCCGGCCTGCAATTGCATTTTCAAATGGATATGGCCGCCGACGATATATTTTCGCAGGAGCAGCTACAACAAGCGAACGTCAGTGGTAACTTGCCGTACCGCGATTTGGTCTATTTAAGCTTTGCCAAAGCGCTGTATAAAAAACAGCACTACCAACAAGCCAAACAAGCGCTTGCGCTAATGGGCAATCATTTAGCCGCACAACATCAAGACGATTATCATTTTTTAAACGCACAATTGTTGTTAAAATTTGGTGACATTAATGGCGCCAGTGCTGCACAGCAACAGATCGGCGCGGCCTCGGTATACCACCGTTATTTAGCCTTTAATCAGGCAATGCTGTTAATTGCCAATGAACAAACCGAACAAGCAATAAGCGCCTTAGCCAAGGTGACGCAGATCCAGCCGCCAGTGCGAAGCAAAGCCGATGGCGATGAAGAACAAGCGGTTATTGAAATCGTCATTACCGACGAACTTGAAGCCTTGCTGGATAGAGCCAATTTGGCCCTCGCGTATTTATCGCTTGAACAAGGCCAAAATCGCCAGGCCATTGACGCCTTTAAACGGGTCAGATTAGACGGCATTGACAGTGAAGCGGCAATGCTGGGTTACGGCTGGGCAGCGGCCAATAGCGATGATTATCAAACCGCGCTGATGGTATGGCAACAATTGAGCAGCCACGAGCTGCTTACCCCTTATGTCCTTGAAGCGTATCTTGCTATTGGTTATGCGTATCAGCAATTGCACGACAGTAAAAGCGCCTATGCCGCGTATCATCTGGCCATTACTAAATTTAACCAGCAGCAACAATTGCTCACTGCAGAGTTGGCAAACATTTATGGCAGCCCAGCGGGTAATGAAGATGGCATTGACGATACCCAGAGCGTGAGCAACGCAAGCAACGATTATATTTTGTCTTTGTTACAGCCAGTAAAAGCTAAAGTAACAACCACAACGGCTGGGTTAAGCAAACCTTCGCCTGGCAATCTTATCGGCGAACAGGTTGGATTAGTGTTACCGCCAACCATTAACACCTTTGCGGTGGTTGCCAGTAATGAATTTCAGCAACAGCTTGACGATTTAAACAGTGTCAATGCCAGCATCACTCTGCTTAATGACTGGCAACAGCAACTGACGCAACTGGCGGATAAATTTTATGGTGAAAAGCCACCGGCTGCTACCCGCGAAACTTCAGTAACTGCAGTAACGACGGCAACATTTACGGCAACCTCGCCATTGAGCCAGGCAGACGAAAGCCAGTTGCGCGCAGCGCAATTGGCAGAGTTAGCGAGTAACTACCAGGCCAGTAATGCCAAATTGAATCAACTGGCATCCGTCATGGTTGGCAAATTGTTTAAAGCCGACCCGGTTTTGGGCCAGCGACAGCAATTACAGCATTCATATTCACAGTACCAGAGGTTAAGCCGCAAACTAGCCGAGCAGCAACAACATGACAACTACCCGGCTTTAAAAGCCCGCTTAGACCGACTTGCTGGCCTATTGTTATGGCAAATTGGTGATTACTATTTAGATAATGATGGCCAGCGTGCTAAATTATTCGCCAATAATGCCGCGCTAAAGCTGCAGCAATCGCAACAGTTGGGGCTATCTCCGGTGACCGATATGCAGTATAACGTTGCCAATAAATTGGCGGTTGCCAGCAGCTTGCAGCAGCGGTTATTGAGCAACTTGCAAACCAGTTTAGCGCAGTCTTTGGCCGAGCAACGCCATGGTTTAGCGACTTATCTGGAGAAAGCGAAAACCGCAATTGTCCAATTGAATGACGAAGTGTTCATTAATCAACAACACATTGACGAACTCAGGCAACCAATAAGCTCAGATGCAGAACCCGCAAATGAATACGACGAAGGGGCTAATGATGAATCATAAGCTATTGGCGCTATCGATCAGTGCCCTGTTGAGTACCACCTTGTTAAACGGTTGTTCGTTAGTGGAGCAAGAGCCGGCACCGGCAAGACAGCGTAGTGCCACTTTGGCCAGCCTTGAGTTAAAACCGTCAGCAGAAGTGAAAATGGAATTGCCGAGTCTTAGCCTGAGAGAGTTAAATACGGCCTATAAAGAGTTGCTTAACAGCGTTAACGACCCGGTAATACGCGCACAAGTTCAGCAGCGTATCGCGGTATTGGATGTGCTGCAAGGTGAACAGGCGCAAATGTACGGCAGCATTGAAGACAACGACTATTATCGTGATGCGATTGTGACCTTAGAAAGCTTTATTGAACAAAACCCACAAGGCGAAGGCAGCGACAAATTATTATACCAACTGGCCAAGGCTTATGACCTGCAAGGCGAGCAAGATAAAAGTTTAGTGGTGATTGAACGCTTAATTACTGAGCACCCAAACAATGAGTTTATGCTGGAAGTGCAATTTAGGCGCGCCGAGATTTTGTTTTCAAAGCAGCGCTATGTTGCCGCCCTGACCAGCTATGATTATGTGATAAACCATAATGTCGCGGATGATGAAAATGTTGCCCGTGCGCTGAACCCGTATTATAACATTGCCAGTTACATGCGCGGCTGGAGTTATTTTAAAGTTGAGCAACATCAGCAAGCATTGAACTCGTTCAGTGCCATTTTAGATAAGCTAATTCCTTACAAATTGATGGCAACTTCGAATAGCCAGGCCGAGTTATTAAGCCAGTTAAACCGCAAAGATCACCAGCTCGTTAGCGAAACGTTGAAGATCATGACCTTGATTTTTTCCAGTAACGAAAATGATTATGATGGCCAGGCCATTAGTCGTCATTATCAGCAATTGGGGCAACGTCCGTACGAGTACCTTAATTATCAATTACTGGCTGAATTTTATTTAACGAAACAACGCTATAGCGACGCTGTTGCGGTATACAACCAATTTGTCAGTGTATACCCTAACCATCAGGTAGCACCGCTGGCGTCGATAAGCAAAATGGCCGTGCTTGAACAAGGCGGTTTTCCCGGCGAACTGGCCGAGGAAAAACAGCGTTTTGTTGAGCACTATCAATTCGACCACGACTATTGGCAACAGGTAAATCCGAGAGCCAAAAATCACACCAAAGCACAAGTGACCCCGGTGTTGGTTAATATTTTGCGTGAGTTGTCGCAAGATGCCCATGCTAACGCTCAGCAGCAACGTCGATTACTGGCGAGCGGCGAGCATACGGTAAGTAAAACCGAGCAAAAAGCATTAGTAAAAGCCGCGTACAGCGATACTGCCCATTGGTACCAGACATTTTTGGCAAATTTTCCCCGTACCATTGCCGCCAGTAACATTAAGTTTTATCTGGCCGAGAGTTTCTATGAAACCGGCCAATACCTCAAAGCGGCTGAATTTTATCAACAAGTAGCCTATGACCAGGTGACTGCGGTTAATGACACTGCGGCAATTGCCGGCGCTGCCAGCCAGAAAGCGGGAATTGGGGCGAATGAAAACGTTAGCCAAAATAAGGAAAGCACGGTAAGCCGAGCCGCCAAACTTAACGATGCCCCGGCTCCGGTTATCGATGAGAGTGATATTGAACTCGTTGATTATCGCAGTGAAGCCGCTTATGCGCTTATTCTGCTCTATGATAAGCTGCTTAGCGCTGAGACCAACCAAGCCAAAAAAGCCGATTTATTGCTTGCACAATTGGATGTTAAAGCCCGGTTTGTTGCCACTTTTCCCGGAGACCTGCGAACTTCAACGGTGCAACAAGACTTGTTTCAGCAATACTTTAAAGCCGGCGAACATAAACATGCTATCGATTATGCCAAACAAACCCTTAACAGTAATAGTGAGTTAACTGCGGAGCAGAAATTATCAGCGTTGCTGGTGATTGCCCACAGTGAATTTTATCAACAAGATTACCCGGCCGCCGAGCTAAGCTATCAGCGGGTATTGGCAAACTTAGCAACCACCGATAATCGTTATGCCGACATGCAAGACCGTTTGGCAGCGACGATTTACCGTCAGGGTGAAATAGCGGCCAACGCCGAACCGGCAGATTTGGCCTTGGCCGTAACACAATTTGCCCGAGTGTTAAGCAAAACCCCGGACTCAAAAATTCGTCTCAATGCGCAGTACGACATGGCCACGCATTTGTTAACGTTAGGGCGTTATCAACAGGCGATAGAGCAACTGCTGGATTTCAAACAGCGTTACCCAGAGCATACACTGAGCAATACCATAGCGCCGAAACTGGCTTATGCGTACCAGCAAAGTGAGCAATGGCAGCAAGCTGCAGCGTATTTAAAAATGAGTTGGGCAGTGCAGCCAAAATCGGCTGAAACCAGACAGTTTTTATGGTTAGCAGCACAAACCTATCTTAAGGCCGGCAATAAAGCTGAAGCACTGGACGCCTACCGTACCTATGCACACACCTACGCAGCACCATTTGCGACCTTAGTGGAAGCGCAATTTATGATGAGTGAATTTTATCGTAAAGGCAGCGAACACAGTATCAGCAGCAATGGCGAACCGCGAAAGTATAAGTTTTGGCTACGAAAAATGATCGATAGCGACCGTAATGCTGACGAGCAGCGCAGTGAGCGCTCGCGCTATTTAGCGGCGCAGGCATCGCTATTTTTTGCCGACGAAACCATGAGCAATTTTAAACGCCGTAAACTCACTCTGCCGTTAAACAAAAGCCTGAGCAAAAAACGTGACTTGCTCGAGCAAACACTAACCGCCTATAACAAAACGGTAAAATATCAGGTGGCCGAATTCACCACCGTTGCCAATTATCGTATTGGCGAGGTGTACAGCCAGTTGTCGAAAGATTTAATGGCGTCAGAACGGCCGGATAACCTGAATGAATTAGAGCTTGAGCAATACGACATATTACTCGAAGAGCAATCGTTTCCGTTTGAAGATAAAGCCATCGCCGTGCATGAAGCGAATGCCAGACGCAGCGTTGATGGCACCTATGATCAATGGGTGCAAAAGAGCTTTCGCGATTTAGCCCAACTATTGCCTGGCCGCTATAACAAAGTCGAACAAATTGTTGAGGTAGTAAATGAAATTTATTAATCTTTGTTGCACGCCAACCACTTTAGTTACATTGAGGGTAGAGACATTGCGGAGAGCCCCGAAGGGAGTTATCGCATTGGCCCTGGCGCTAATGATAGCTGGTTGTAGCACCTCACCAGAAGTGGTTGAGTTACCTGGTGCGGCAGAGCCGCAGGTTGGCGAACACGTCCAAGCCGGTGCCGGCAAAACCGTTGACGCGAAAACAGTCGATCCCAAAGCGGCAGAACGTCAACGCCTGTTAGCATTACCCAACCTGTACAAACAAGGTGCGGTGCCAGTGCCTGCCGTAATAAAGGCCAGCGTTAACGCGGCGTTAGCATTAAAGGCCGATGGTGATATTGCTGGTGCAACGGCACGTTTAACCGCCATCAGCGCGGCTAACCGCAGCTTGTCTGGGGTAGCACTGCACCTGGGCGATATTGCCCTTGAATCTGGCGATATTGAGCAAGCCACTCGCTATTACCAGCAAGCCACTCATGCCAATAGTAATAACTATTTTGCTTATAACCGCTTAGGCAGTGTGTATCGCCGCCAGGGGCAATTTATGCAGGCAAAAGCGAGTTACCAGGCGGCACTTGCCAGTTGGGGCGGGTTTGCCGAGGCACACTTAAACCTGGGCATTTTATTAGACATTTATTTAGGTGAGAAACAACAAGCCTTGGCTTACTACCAAAGCTATCAACTTCTTACCGATGAGAAAAACCGCAAAGTAAAGGGCTGGATAGCCGATATTTCAATGCAACTGAGGGCTGTTGATAATGGTTAATAACATAGTTAATAACACGGTAAATCAAGCCGCCGCAACGGTTGCGACTGGCGTATTTGGCCTACTTGGCTCTTTGCTTTTGTCTGGTTTTGTTGGAGCAGCACCAATGTTATCTGAGCAGGAAGCAAGCAGTGAACCAGTGCTAGAAACAATTGACGTTAACAACAACGCCATACCTGGCAAAGCGTTAACGACGACGGTTCCTAGTCAAGTTACTAGCACTACTGCTGCTAGCGCTCCTGTTGCCAATGGGCAACAAAGTAGCGATGACGATAATACTGGGCAACTGGCAAAGGGCGATGAGCCTCAAGCTAAGCAAGTTGCGTCAACAATCCAAAAACGTTCGGTGATCACGCTTGAATCAACCATAGTGGGTGATAAAGAGCAGCCAACCGTTTTAACCCTGGTGCCATGGCAAAAGCCAGAGCACGAAAGTGTAATATCGAAACCGGTTAGCCGGCAAATCGAAATGAAGTTTACCGCGCTTGAGGTGGACAGCCTGAAGCGTGAACTTCACTATTACCAAAAATCTAAGCAGTAGCATTACGACGAAAGCGCAAAGTGCTTGTACCAATACTGTAACTATTATTTAAAATTTAACGCTTTTTACGCCCTTGGCAAAATTAGCAATACAACACAAAAAAGGCAGAAAACCCTATGTTTGACACAATTATTCGTTTTTTCCAGGAAGGGGGCACCTTCATGTTCCCAATCGCCATCGTGCTGGCAATAGGTTTAGCCATTGCCATCGAGCGGGCGCTGTATTTATTTAAAATGTCAAAAGCCAATGGTAGTGCGATGAATGCCATTACGCCTTTGCTTAAGCAAGCCGATTTTGACAGTATTGCCAGGGTTAATAGTGACGCCTCCATTGCCACTATTTTCAAAGCCGGGGTGTCACGAATGAGCCAAACGACACGCCGTGATGAAATTGAATCTGCGATGGAAGAAGGCGTAATGGAAGCATTACCGCGTTTAGAAAAACGTACCGCCTATTTAGCCACATTAGCCAACATCTCTACCTTGCTTGGCTTACTGGGTACCATTATTGGTTTAATCGCCGCTTTCTCTGCCGTAGCCAGTGCCGATCCCGCAGAAAAAGCGTCGTTGTTATCTGATTCAATTTCAGTGGCGATGAACACCACCGCGTTTGGTTTGATTGCCGCCATTCCGTTATTGCTATGTCATTCAGTATTGCAAACCAAAACCACTGAAATTGTCGATAACCTGGAAATGGCTGGCATTAAGTTTTTAAACCTGATCGGCCGTGAAGATACAATTTCAACAAAATCTCGTTCCACTGATTAATACGGGCAGATATTATGTTAAGAAAACCCCGGATCAAGCGTCAGGAAGCTGAACTCGATATCACCTCGTTTATGAACTTGATGATCGTGTTAGTGCCGGTGCTTTTGATGATGATGGTATTTTCACATATTACCGTTTTAGATCTTAAGTTACCGGAATTAACCGACCCGAGTGTACAAAGCGAAGCTGATAGCGAAGCAGAAAAACAACTCGAGCTGATGGTTAGAGATAACCAAATTGAAGTGTATTACCCGCAAAGCTATTTGTTAAAAACCATTGTTTCCACTGACGAAGGCTACGATTACGACACGTTAGTAAAAACCTTACAGCAAGTGAAGCAATTGCTGCATGAGCAGGGCATAGATAAAAAAGACTTGTCTTTGTTGCTAGAGCCGCAAATTGATTATCAAACCATAGTGACCTTAATGGATAAAGTACGCTCTTATAAAGCGGTGGTTGTGGCCTCGGTGGTAGATGCTGAGTTATTCCCTGAAGTGTCTTTAGGCGATGCCTTAACCGTAGCAAATGCAGACGCTTTGGCCGGATTAAGCAATGCGCAAGGAGATAACCCATGAAGCAGTCGGTAAGAGCTAAACGGATGCAGCGCCATCACGAGCGTTCATCAAAAACTTCGAAGTTATCGTTAGTGTCATTAATGGATATTTTTACCATTTTGGTATTCTTTTTAATGGTCAATGCCTCTGATGTGCAAGTGCTGCAAAACAATAAAGAAATTGAGTTGCCACAATCGCTGTCGAAGGAAAGCGCGCAAGATAATTTAATTATCACCATTAATAGCAATGATGTCATTTTGCAAGGCAGAAAGATCATTTCAGTAAGTGAGTTAGCAACGCGCCCTGGCGTTATTGTCAAAGAGCTTAGTGATGAATTGGCCTACCAGGCAGCGAAACGACAATTAACCGAAGCCGAGCTGGAACTTGGTCGCAGCATTAATATTATGGCCGATAAATCGGTACCTTATGAACAGCTGAAAAAGATCATGCAAACATCGGCCACTGCCGGCTACACCAATATTTCATTGGCGGTAGCGCAAATGCAAGGGCTAAGCGATGCCGAGCTGCTTAATGCTGCGAAAAGGGCGAACCAAACGGCCACGGCTAGCGCTGACCGCGCTGCCGGTAATGGAGTAGCGGCAACGAACACGGAGGCAGAATCATTGTGACTTTGATTGAACAACACGACCTGCCAACCTGGCAGCAAAACGGTGACAATGGTCTTTTTCATCGTATCGCGCTGGGTTTTTTAGCAGCAACAGTGGCGTTTACTGTGCTCGTTAAAATGGTTGACTTACCAGAAGAAAGTCGGGCAGAAAAAGAAAAACTGCCGCCGCAGCTGGTTAAGATCCAAGAGCGCAAGGTGATCGTAGAGCCTGAGCCCGAACCTGAGCCAATTGCCGTGGCAGAACCTGAGCCGGTGCCGGAAGTTGAACCGGAGCCAGAGCCTGAAATTGTCGCCGTACAAGAACCAGAGCCAGAGCCAGAACCAAGCCCAGAAGAGCTACAGCAGGAGCAACAGCAACAGGCAAAAGAAAAAGCGCAAAGCTCGGGACTGTTGGCATTAGCGGATGAACTCAGTGCAATGCGCGAAACCGTAGACGTGGACAGCCTGGCCAGTAACGACTTGGTTGCCGGTGCCGGAGAAGCAGAAGAAACCGAGCGAGTATTACTGGGCAAAGTTACTACCGGCACCAGTGGCGGAGTGAAAGCGGGGTCGTTATCAGCCGATGTGGGCTCTGGCACCGAACTGGCTGGTCGTAAAACCACCGAGTTTACTGCACGAGTAGCAACCACCGGTGGCGGCGAAGCAGAACAGGCGGAACAAGTATCGGCGAGCGAAGTTGCCAGTGGTAGCCGTACGACCGAGTCGATTCGCAAAGTGTTCGATAAAAACAAAGGGGCGTTATACTCCATTTATCGTCGCGCGTTACGCCAGGACCCGAGTTTGCAGGGTAAGGTCACGGTGAGCCTAATTATTATGCCAAATGGCGCCGTGCAAGCGGTGAACATTATTAACAGCGATTTAGCGCATCAAAGCTTTATCAATAAACTGCTGGCGCGAATCAAGTTAATTAACTTTGGTGGCAAAGACGTAAACGAAGCGGAACTGAACTATACCTTCAACTTCCTGCCGTTTTAATGGCAACACCAACCTCACGGTTGGCGGGGTTTCAACCTCGCATAATTACCGCAACGCAGTAACCAAAATACCAGGCATCGCCTGGTATTTTTATTTCCACTCTTCGGTTGGCGGGGTTTTCAACCTCGCGTAATTACCGCAACGCGGTAACAAAACTAGGGCTAACCACGCCCTAACGCGAGAATAAATTCCCGCCAACCAAACCGCTTAAGTTTCACCTCTACGGTTGGCGGGGTTTCCAACCTCGCGTAATTACCGCGACGCGGTAACAAAAACTAGGGCTAACCACGCCCTAACGCGAGAATAAATTCCCGCCAACCAAACCGCTTAAATTTCACCTCCAAGGTTGGCGGGGTTTCCAACCTCGCGTAATTACCGCAACGCGGTAACAAAAACTAGGGCTAACGCCCTAACGCGAGAATAAATTCCCGCCAACCAAACCGCTTAAATTTCACCTCTGCGGTTGGCGGGGTTTTCAACCTCGCGTAATTACCGCAACGCGGTAACAAAAAATAGGGCTAACCACGCCCTAACGCGAGAATAAATTCCCGCCAACCAAACCGCTTAAATTTCACCTCTGCGGTTGGCGGGGTTTCAACCTCGCGTAATTACCGCAACGTGGTAACCAAAAAATAGGCTGCTATTTGGCTTTAATTACTAACTTGTAATACACTGTAGTACAAGTTAATACAGTGTATTCAATGGTGATAATATGACCGTAACCAGCATTAGATTAAAAGCTGAAATTGAAGAGCCATTAGAAGCCTTGGCAAAAAAATTAGACAGAAGTAAAAATTATTTGATTAACCAGGCAATTAAAGAGTTTGTTATCAAAGAGTCGATGGCAGACTATCGCTGGCAACAAACAATTCCGGCATTAACGGCAGTAAAAGACAACGATGTTATTGATGAGTCTTCAGTAACTTCCTGGTTAGAAAGTTGGGGGTCAGATAAAGAACTGAAAGCCCCCTCTAAATGAAAATAACCTACACACCACAGGCCATAGAAGACCTGCAGCGTTTACGTGAGTTTATTGAAATTAAAAATCCAGCCGCCGCAAAGCAAATAGCACAGCAGCTGTTAATGGCGATAAATAGATTGAAAACGTTTCCACAAATAGGCTTACCTGTGCGTGAAGCGCCAACCTCTGAGTACCTTCGAGACTTATTTATTAATAAATATACAATTCGTTATCTACTTAAAGATAATAATATTTATATTTTAAGGCTTTGGCACGATAAAGAAGACCGTAAATAAGTTCAACTCCCCGGTTGGCGGGGTTTTCAACCTCGCGTAATTACCGCAACGCGGTAACCAAAACCAAGGCTAACGTAACGGCCTAACGCGATACTCAAACCGTTTAAGGTTTCTATTGTTAAATTCAAGTCCCGCCAACCAAAAACCTCAGGCTTCACCCCTTCGGTTGGCGGGGTTTTCAACCTCACGCAATTACCGCAACGCGGTAAAAAACTTACCTCGTGCTAATTACGCGAGAATAAATTCCCGCCAACCAAACCAATTAGGTTTCACATTCACCATACTCTCCATTAATTGCTAGTATTATAGCAATTATTGTGTTTTATAGCTTTTATTGCTACTATGTTAGCAGTTTGATGGATTGAGGTATGCCGATGTTTTCACTACTCACACCCTATGATACACAAATAGAACTGGCGAGCTTTGTAAAAAAAGCCCGCAAGAAAAAAGGCTACAGCTGTGAAGCGTTTTCGGTGAAAACAGGCGTGCCCGATAGCACTATCCGCAGGTTTGAAAAAACAGGTGAGATCTCCTTACGACAGTTTTTAATGATTTACGCTGAAGTAGGAAAACTGACTGACATTCAACAACTGACTCGACCGGCCGAATCCCCTAAAAGTCTTGATGAGGTGATCAATAATGCTTAATCACAAACTCATTGTGAACAGACGTCTATCTAACGGCAGCAGCATTAGAGTAGGGGAGTTGGCCGAAAACAATTCAGGCATTTACTTCCAGTATGACGAAAATTATTTAAACCAACACACAACCATTTCTCCGTTCGCTTTAGAGGCCTCCACAGGTATCCAAGCGGGTCCCGCAACACCCCATAAGAAACTACACGGGGTATTCGCCGATAGCTTGCCTGATGGCTGGGGGCTTTACTTGATGGATAGAATCTTCAGAAAAAACGGCTACAACCACAAAACAATAACACAACTGGAAAGACTCGCCTTTATTGGCGACAACTGCTTAGGCGCACTCAATTTCGAGCCAACTATGACGCTAGCTGGTGAGCAACAAAAAAAAGATATATCCATTCAAGAACTGGGCAAAAAAGCAATTGATGAATTTGAAGGAACTGAAACGGAACTTGTTGAACAGTTAATGGATACAGCAGGCTCTGGCGGGGCGAGACCTAAAGTCAACGCCATTCTTTTACCCGACGGTTCATACACAACAGATCGCCACGCATCAGGCAAACACTGTTTAATAAAGCTTACATCAGACAAGTTCGACCTTAAACACGATGAGAGTTTAGTGGAGTTTTGCTGCATGACGCTAGCGAACCAGTGCGGTATCGAAACCGCCAGTTTTGACTTGTTAAATGCCAGCAATAACAGGTACTGGCTGCGCCAGGAGAGATTCGATTGTGTCGGTGATAAGGGGAGGCTGCATATGATTTCAGCCAGCGGTTTACTTGATGCATCATTTCGAGAACCATCATTAGACTATGTTGACCTGGTTAAAGCTACACACGTTATGTGCGGCGCAACTGAGGCAAAAAAGGTTATTCAAAGGGCGCTATTTAATTTCCTTATTTGCAACCAAGATGATCACGCAAAGAACTTTGCCTTTCTCTGTGACGATAAAGATAACTGGACTCTGTCGCCTTTTTACGATGTCGTCTATTCACCTTCTCTTTATGGCGAACACATGACTGCCTTTAACGGAGACGGAAGCAGACCAAACAAACAAGCGCTAGAATTAATGGCTAAGCATGCCGGCATCAATCCAAAAGAACCACTGCGAATGGCTGATGAAATTATGGAAAATATTTCTAACGCGAGCACACTGTTAAAAGGCGCAGGCGTTTCATCGAGCATAACCAGCACCATCACCTCGACAATTGCGGGCAAATGGAGACTACTTCACCAATAGGTTTAACCCTTCGGTTGACGGGGTTTTCAACCTCGCGTAATTACCGCAACGCGGTAACCAAAGCCGGGGCTAACGCCCTAACGCGAGACTCAAGTCCCGCCAACCCAAAGCAAAAGTCACCACCCTGGTTGGCGGGGTTTTCAACCTCGCAATTACCGCAACGCGGTAACCAAAATAGGGGCTAACGCCCTAACGCGAGACTCAAGTCCCGCCAAGCCAAAGCAAAAGTCACCACCCCGGTTGGCGGGGTTTTCAACCTCGCGTAATTACCGCAACGCAGTAACCAAAACCGGGGCTAATGCCCTAACGCGAGACTCAAGTCCCGCCAACCAAAAGCAAAAGTCACCACCGTGGTTGGCGGGGTTTTCAACCTCGCGCAATTACCGCAGCGCGGTAACCAAAACCAGGGTTAACTCCACCTAGGCCAACCCAAAGCAAAAATTAACAAACCTGGTTGACAAAGTTTGCCAATATTTGCCATGATAATTAATAGTAAAACCTTTAGGAGTTAAATGATGGCCACACTTAATATTTCAATACCTAGTGAAATGCGCCAATGGATAGATTTACAGGTAGAAAGTGGACACTTTGCCAATGCCAGTGATTACATTCGTGATTTAATACGTCATAACCAAGGTGAAAAACAAGCAATTAATCTGGCTTTGCTTGAAGGTGAGGCGAGTGGCGAAAGTACTTTAACGGTAAGTGATATTATTCGCCAACAAAAAAAGCATTTGTTAAATGAGTGAATACACTCTGTCCAATCGAGCTGTAGATGATCTTACCCGTATTTATCAATATACTGTGGCAGACTTTGGCATTGAACAAGCTGATGCCTATTTGAATGGGATGCAAGAATGTTTTAACTTACTAGCATCTAAGCCAAAAATAGCAAACAATGTTACTGACATCAGGGCTGGCTACTTACGCTATTTATATAGAAAACATAGTATTTTCTTTAAAGTGAGAACTAAAGACATATTTATTGTTCGTGTCTTGCATCAGCAAATGAAATATGAACTGCATTTAACAAGTTAAGAAAAATTACCCAAAACAATTCAACGATCTCACTCCATCGGTTGGCGGGGTTTCAACCTCGCAATTACCGCAACGCGGTAACCAAACCAAGGCTAACGCCCTAACGCGAGACTCAAGTCCCGCCAACCCAAAGCAAAAGTCACCACCCTGGTTGGCGGGGTTTCAACCTCGCAATTACCGCAACGCGGTAACCAAACCAAGGCTAACGCCCTAACGCGAGACTAAAGTCCCGCCAACCCAAAGCAAAAGTCACCACCCCGGTTGGCGGGGTTTTCAACCTCGCGTAATTACCGCAACGCGGTAACCCAAATCAAGGCTAATCACGCCCTAACGCGAGACTCAAGTCCCGCCAACCAAAAGCAAAATCCACCACCCTGGTTGGCGGGGTTTCAACCTCGCAATTACCGCAACGCGGTAACCAAAACCGGGGCTAACGCCCTAACGCGAGACTGAAGTCCCGCCAACCAAAAGCAAAAGTCACCACCCTGGTTGGCGGGGTTTTCAACCTCGCGTAATTACCGCAACGCGGTAACCCAAATAAGGGCTAATCACGCCCTAATGCGAGGCTAAAATTCCGCCAACCAAACCACTTAAATATTCGTATGAAGTTGACAACAAACAAATATCGGCCACAATTAATAACTCATACAAAAGGATTTGTGAGTTTTCTCAGGTTATATTTCGACAAATAAACCAATCAAAAATCACCCAACCATCCAGAGTATGCAGAACTAGGCTTAACGCCTTATTACTACTTAACGCAATCAAAAGGAAATTGAACTATGCGTGAATTAACTTTTAATGAAACAAACCAAATCAGCGGCGCTTTAACTGGCTGTGAAACTATTTCTATAACGGAAGGCTCAGGTGGCGGAGCCGCAATTGGAGCCGCAGCCGGAGGCGCTGTTGGGGCTCTAGCTGGAGCAGGTTTAGGAGCCTCATTCACTTTTGGATGGAATATTGGCGTCTATATAAATAGCATGCTTGGACAATGTGACGCTGATTAAAATTATTACCGTTTCTATCTAATAGAAACGGTTTTTTAGGAGAAATTTATGCTTGATTCAGTAGCAACAATAACCTTTATGATCAGCTTATTAATGATCGGTGCGGGTTATAGCAGAATTGAACTAACAAAAATATCATCAAAAGAGTATAGAAAAACTTATAACAGTTCATTAACAGAGAAAGAAAAAAAACTATTGATCATAGGTTCTATCTTATTTTTGTTTTCACTCGCCTATGGTGAAACTATCGCTATCTAAATCATGATAGAGGTATATGCCAAAGTTTGACTTAAAGACTCTTAGCTCCATTAACTCAAGGATTTAACAAATAAACATGATTGAAATATTTTTGCCGATAACTTTCATGGTTAGTTTATTACTGATTTCCATTGGTTTAAGTAAGCTTGATTTGACCAAAGCATTAACCATGAAAAATATTGAGGAATACAATCGTTCTTTAACGTTAAAAGAAAGTCGCTTTTTAATGCTTGGCGTGGTTTTGTTTATATTTGCTCTTGTCATCGGAGTTCCGATAGTTTTTTACTAAACGAATGGGCATAAAATTTAGTTGAATCGTTAACCAACCTTAAGGCTAATCACGCCGTAGCGAGAGATTAAAATTACGCCAACAAAACCGCTTCAGTTGGTCACCTATAGTTGGCGGGGTTTTAACCTCGCGTAATTACCGCAACGCGCTAACCAATAAGATGAACTTTATCGATCTAAATCAATAAATCTATACGTCCATCTATCTCATATGCTATACTGTTTTTGCCTACGGTGCTGGTTTGACCAGTTCTGAGTGGGTATAAACCACGCTTAAAATGTCAATCTAAACGGATTTGTGAATTTGCTTAAGTGTTCGTCGTGCATAATTCATAGTGGAATAATTTTTTGACCTATAATAACTTTCAATATAGCTCTGAACAAGGTCAGTCTGAATCAGCAAAGCCAGAACTAAGCGAGCAACAAATTCGTCGTCAATTTATCGCTAAATTTGGAAAAATGGCTGCCATCACACCAATAGCCCTAACCGCGTTAATGTCACCGAAAACCTCTGCAGCACCTAAATCGGATTTTTGTAAAAAAAATCCATGGCATAAAAAGTGTAAGACTACAGCCAATAATAAAAAGAACGGTTTTTAAGTTTGCATTGTTAGGTTCAATTCAAGCTAGCCTTATTTACGATTATTGTAGGGCGACATCTGCCGCATGATCTTTTAACCTAAACATTTGTTGAAAATGCGCTTGCCCACATTTACGTTAAACGCTATTATCAATTTTACGATACTAACCAAAAGATCGGTTTAAAGTGTGGTAAAACATTGATGAATGATAGCAACAACCAGCTAGACTCCGAAGAACGCCAATCTGAGCCAACACTGTCAGAGCTGAGTGAACAACAAATTCGTCGTCAATTTATCGCTAAATTTGGCAAGCTGGCAGCCATTACGCCAATAGCCTTAACCGCGTTAATGTCACCAAAAACATCTGCTGCACCAAGCTCAAAAGCTTGTTCCAAACCGAATCCACCACCAGGTTGTCCTGCTGCTAAAAATCCCAGTAGCTTTTAAATCAACATTCAGTGTCATTCAATAATCCAATATTTACTCTGTTTAACCTTTCACTGTAAAGTAAGATTTGTTTCAATCAGATGCATTTATAAATTTTTTTGGGGGAAATCTAATTGCCCGCATTTGCATTAAACGCTATGATGCAATTTCATGATACGAGTCAAAGCTCAGTAATTAATAGTAGGGATACTAAATGAAAGATAATATTTTCATTTGTCAGCATGACAGTGAGTCAAACACGCCTGAGCCGACAAAGCCTGAACTGAGTGAACAACAAATTCGACGTCAATTTATTGCTAAGTTTGGTAAGTTGGCCGCGATTACACCAATTGCCTTAACCGCATTAATGTCACCAAAAACATCTGTTGCGCAGAGTTCAAGGGCTTGTCAAAATAAAAACCCTCCGAAATGGTGCAATGAGAACAATAATAAAAAAAACGGTTTTTAAGTCACAACTCAGTAATATTCTATTTAGCAATATTTGAAAAGCTTTGTTTATCCTCCCTAAATAAAGCAAAAAGATATCCCCTTATGCTTTTCTAGCTTGCGCTTCATTACTTTGTTAGACTGAAATTAATTAAACAACAAAAATCTCCACGCAGGGCTTGTTCATGAGACGGAAAACCACAGCATCGTTGCTTTCATTATTTTTTGTCACCTCGGTTATTGCCGTTTCGGCAGTAAAGACCAACAGAAATAGCGATGACTTAGCTCAACATCAACCGTTAACCGAAGATAAAACCCTCACTGTAAGCCCGCAAATAAATGAGCAAGCACCAACTTTAGCTGCTCTCGCCTTACCCGAAAGGAACGAAGAGCAGCAGGTTTTACCACAAAGCAATGAACCTACTGAGGAACTTGCACAACCATTTACTGAAGTTATTAAGCAACCAGCCAGCGATGAATTAATCGCCCAAAAGTCTGATAATGCTCAACCAGCACCAATAAAAGATGCTGAGCCAATGGTGGTAACTCCCGCTAAAAAGCTTGATGTGAACGAGCTCCCTGCGGTTGAACAAACGGGTAGTGAGGAAAATAAAGAACTTGTTGCACAACTGCCGCCAGTGGTAAGCACTGAAGATGAAATGGAGCAGCAACGCAAAGCGTTGGATTTATCACCACCGATACCACCCGGAACGCTGGGCGGCGGCAATGGTAATGGCGGCCCCGGCGCAGGCAATCCAAGCGCCTCGAAAAATTAAAAAGATCAAGGTTGGCGGAGTTTCAACCTAGCTTTGTTGGCGGGGTTTCAACCTCGCGTAATTACCGCAGCGCGCTAAAAAAAACCAGGGCTAACGTCGCCCTAATGCGAGACTGAAGTCCCGCCAACCAAAACCAAACTCGGTTGGCGGGGTTTCAACCTGAAGGATCCCCACAAGTTTAATCTCACGTTTCATTAACTAATTCAGTTAGAGCGAGCCTAAGTTCGCTCTTCGTTAGTCGATATTGCCTTCCTTGGTGCTGCAATAATCTCAATG
>NZ_JQDZ01000052.1 GCF_000764205.1 Thalassotalea sp. ND16A | reverse complement strand
GTGCGACCTCCGGCTTTACCGCACCACAGGTGAGCAGTGATTCTGCGGTGGTTATTCGATTAACCATTTCTCAGGGCAATCGAGAGATATCGACCGATACCAGCATCACGGTGAAAAACCAAGTCACAACCACCCCACCAAAAGATGACGGTGGCGGCGGTGGCGGTGGTGCCATCAATCTATATTGGTTGCTGGTGCTGCTGTGGTTCGCGGGTCATGCTCGCACCAGGCGATTGCCTAATTTAACTTTCTAAGCTCGTAAGAGAACATATAAAAAACGGCTTAAAACTGTTCATAAATCAAGCCGTTGAACGCAATATATTGGTTAAATTTATTAGATAGTCTATTTTAATAAGATAATAAAAAAAGGGAATTGTTTTGAAGTGTAAATTCTTGTTCGTTGTATTTGTGGTGATTAATCTGTGTTCTAATCTTGCACAGGCTACGCAACTTAGCGCCAATGCCACCTCAGAAAGTGAAACGGATGCCAGAGCCGAAGCCCTCAGGCGGTTAGCCGAATCTATTCAAGTGAAGGTATCCGGTGAAACCTTAGTTACTAGTCAGTTAAAAAATAATGTCGCCACGCAAGAGTTGGTGGATAGTGTGAATACATCCACTGATTTAACCTTGTTAGGTGCCGAAGTGTTTGTGATGAAGACCAAACAGGGCTATCGAGCTGAGGCGCAAATTGATACCGAGCATTCTTTTAATTTATACCTGACCAAAATCAAGGCAGAAAAGCAGTTATTAGACAGCCAAATCACCTTGTATCAACAACAAAAAATCGATATCGCTAAGTTCACCCTGGCCAATGACTTAATGCCCAAGCTGTCGCTGCATATCAAAGATTATCTTATCGCCAGTATGCTTGCGCCAAAACCTAAACAAACTGAACAAGTAAAAACGCCAACGTGGATGGCTGACTTATCCAACAAAAATCAGTGGTTGCTCTCCTTGAATGACTACGTTAAGCAATTAACAGACTCTGTGATCTCGGATCCTAAACTTGCGGCATTTATTCTTGTTTCCGGTATCGAGCTTGAAGGTGTTTATACGTGTCCTATGTTTCAAGATAACGGCTCCTGGCTTATTGAAAAAAACATCTTAAGTCATGAGATCAACCAGGCATTGCCATCGGTAAGTCAAAGCAAAGAACAGGCACAATACTTTCTTATTGGCCATGCGGTTAAAACAGAAAACCAAGCCACTTTCATCAGTTATCAGCTTGTTGATGTTAACGGCGCGCCGATACAAAAAAATGCTGTTAACTATGTGCTAACTGTTGATAATTGGCTAACTCAGCCGAAAAAAGATGATGCGGTATTAACTACCATAGCCTATGAGTTTAAAGATAAAGAAGGCAAAGTCATTCCCGAAAATTTCACCACTGAGAAACAACTTTACACCCTGGCTGAAAAAAACATTCTTAAATCACAGTCCTTAGTGGTTGAGGATCCTTGTCGGCCAATCCAGCAATTATCACCTTCGGCATTAACCAACGCTTACGGTGTTGGTTCTGTTATCTCAATAACGGTTGCGGGCAATTTAAGTACCTTTGTACTGCGACCCGACCCAAAAGAGCACGAATTTGTATTGGCAAAAGTCACTTATCAACAAACCGATTTAAGCAAACCGGGGCAAGTGCAAAATAAAACCTCGGTAGGTAAGAAGTTTCCGGTGCTAGAGCCGAATGATGCATTGATTGCCGCCGTAGAAACCGCATTTAAGAAATTGAATTAAACATTAAAAATAAAAAATGGTGAATATAAGAATTATCACCTGACTAATTACATAGTTGAGTAAATATTATGGAAAATAAAAACAATACTTTTGGACGTAAACTGCTATCAAAACTTGCATGTTTGTTATCGTTTAAATCGAAGTCAGCCACAGTGATTAATAAATCCAAGAAAATCAGAAGCTTTCGACGATATTGTTTGTCCACGTTAAGTTTGATAATTCTTAGTTGCTCAATCAATAGTCAGGCCGGAGAAGTGTTTGGTACGTTTACCGTCGATGGTGAATTTGCTACCGCAGGTACGGTAACTCTCTATGATCGTAATTTTAATCAAGTATCAAGCGTTGATACTGATGGTATTGGCAGGTATCAACTTTATTACCCCGATCCTGGTCTCTATTTCTTAAGTGCGGTACAAGCACAAGCAACCACAGGTTTTGTTGAATTACAATTAACCGGGGATGAGAAAAATCTTGATCTCAATGTGTTGATCAGCAAAAAAGATGTCACCATCCATGGCGCCGTTACCACGCCTGATGGTTCGCCAGTGAGTTTTGCCGAAGTTGGTGTCACCAGTGTATCGGCAAAATTGGAAAAACACAGAATTACTACCGACCGCTACGGCCAGTATTCCGGCGTGGTCAGCATCCCTGACTTTGATACAGAACTGGATATCGACATTTGGTTGATGGGCGGCATCAGCAAAATTGCTGGCACTAATGAAGACTGGCCGGTGTTTTCCTCAAAACAACGTTCAACTTTAAGCGTGAGCAGAGAAACACTTGATGTTGAATACAATATTGAAATACCAAGTTTTTCAGCGCAAAAGCTGATTGCTACCGACCTTGAAGGTTTACCTTTAGCCAATGTTGATGTGGTTTTTTATCAGCAATTTAGTGAAGCCGAAGGCGGGTTAACATTCAGACTAGGCGACAGCAAAACCGATGCTAACGGCGAAATAAACTTCTACTTCCCAATCATCAATGACACTAATGCCACCGGTTTACATTTTGCCCTGACACCGCACTCTACCCATATCGGTGACTTTAATGTTGCTCTTGATGGTTATGATGAAGGCCCAGATACCGGTGAAGCATTAACGGTGAGTTTTGATAAACGCATTAATCCTGAATTGCAATTAGGGTCTAGCTTAACCGGTACAGTACAACTCATTGACCTGTATAATAAAGACAGCTTTGTTGCAGCCACTGTTTCGATTATGGATAGTGATTTTGAATTATTAACAACCTTAACTAGTGATGTTGATGGCACCTATAGTTATGACTTTGATGCCTGGGGCAATTATTACATTCGTGCGGAGTACGGCAATAGCAAATCACCGTGGCAAAAGTTATCGGTGAGAAGTGAAGTTATTACTGAAAATATTGTGATCAACAGTAATGAAGAGATCATCGATTTAAGTGGTACGTTAAAATCAAGTAACGATAATACTTTAGGAAAAGTAGCATTAACCTTTAGTACAGAAGACTTGCCACAAACGAGCTATCAATTTGGTTTAGGTGAAGAACCCAGTGTTGTTACCAATGCAGCGGGTAAATATATTATATCCTTGTTAACTGATAACTCACTGAACAGTAATCAAGGAGCTACTTACTCGGTATCGATGGAAGTTTTAGGCGATAAAATTAGCATAAACAGTGAGCCATTATATAGACACACCTATATTCCATTTTGGCAAACAACAGTTAACATAAATTCTTTGACTGAAAATACCGATATTGTTTTGCCCCCGGTTTATCAAGTTCAATTACAAACCTTATCACCATCGAGCCAGGCACAAGATCTAGTAGTCGACTTGTATGAAGTCAATGGCACTAAACATTGGGTAAGCAGCTTAGTCACGGGTGAAGACGGTTTAGAAACCATTTACTTATTGGCGTACATTGAAGATGCAGACACAGCAATAAATTATGTACTAGAGCCAGTAACACCTAAAGAACAAGCTGGATTGTGGTTCCCACCAGTTTCTCCACAATTTACGGTGACGGAAAGCACCTTAAAAACCCTGACCATGGAAGCCAAACATGCCATTAATGTTTCTGGCACTGTCACCGATGCCAATAACCACCTATTAACCGGGTTAACGGTTGGTTTTAGTACAGCGGAAATCGCTGAGTCAGATTACACTTCCCCCTATCAAGGTTATTACCCGAATCAAGTTACCGATGACAACGGCTTCTATCAGGTGCTGCTTAGAGCTAATGAAGGTGTTGTTACCAACTACAGCGCCCAAAATGGCAAATGTGCTACTTGTGTTGATAATTGGGCAAAAACAACAATAAACAATCGCAGCACCGATGTTTATCTCGGTACCAGCAGTATTACGGAAGCTATTTCGCTTAGCGCCAGTATTCCAAATAACCGACTCACAAAAAACATAACACTACCAATTTCATTACGTAATGTAGTGTTAACCGTTAACGATACCGATGGTTTCTCTCAAGGTAATACACTGGTATCACTTTATTCAGTAAATGGTACGTCAAAACATCTAAAAGATTTTAGAACAGGCAATGACGGTACTATTTCTGTGTTACTTCCTGAAACATCGGGTAGCCAAAATTACCAGTGGGTGATCAAACCTGTTGGCAATGCATTTTTTAATTTATCTGGTGAAACTATAGATTTTACTTTAACGGCTGACAAAGACATTGATGGTACTGTAACTTTAACTGAGCGTCGTTACGTCGATATTATGGGGCAAGTGAGTGAGCAAGGCGGTCTATTGCTTGATGGTTTACAAATCTCGACCCGCACCGAAACGACCGGATTGACTCAGTATTATCGTCTTGGTTCAAGCTCTGGTGGCGGCAATTACAGCTTACGGATAGAAGCACCGTTAGATAAGAGCGTGAACTACGAGCTGAAAAATAACACCTACCCGTATAATAAAGCCCAATGGGATAGAGTGGATGCGTATTGGGATTATTGGGCGACGATCACTGATGGAGAGGGCACGTATGATGCGTGGCTACCGGAGGTGCAAATTAGCAGCACAGTCGATATTTTGGTGGGGCAAGACGACGTCGTAGTCAACCTTCAGGCACCAGTTGCACTGCAGAAAGCGAAAATGACAGTAATGGGCAGCGACGGGTTTGCCCAGACCAATACACGTGTCGACGTGCAAAAGAAGAATACTTTAGGCGATTGGAGTAAGTTTAAGCAACTCAGCACTGATGCCCGCGGTGTGGTGGCGATTTACTTACCGCCATTGGCGGGTGCGAGTGAGGCGTATCGCTTTATCACCATGCCGGTGAACAGCACCAGTGAGACCACCTACATTGTTCGAGAAGGTCAAACGCACGAATTTACGTTGGATGGCAGTAGCTCGGGCGCAATTATTGACTCAACGGTGAATATAACCATACAAGAGCGCCGTTACGTCGACATTATGGGCCAGGTAAGTGAACAAAGCGGTCTATTGCTCGATGGTTTAAAACTATCGACCCGCACCGAAACCACCGAATTGACTCAGTATTATCGTCTTGGTTCAAGCAGTGGTGGCGGCAATTACAGCTTACGGATAGAAGCGCCGCTTGATACGAGTGTGACTTATGAGCTGAAAAATCATACTTATCCTTACAGCAAAGCTCAATGGGATCGAGTGGATGCGTATTGGGATTATTGGGCGACGATCACCGATGGTGAGGGCACGTATGATGCGTGGCTGCCGGAGGTGCAAATTAATGGTTCGGTCGATATTTTGGTGGGGCAAGACGACGTCGTAGTCAACCTTCAGGCACCAGTTGCACTGCAGAAAGCGAAGATGACGGTGATGGGCAGTGACGGATTTGCTCAGACCAATACTCGTGTCGACGTGCAAATGAAGAATACTTCAGGCGATTGGAGTAAGTTTAAGCAACTCACTACTGATGCCCGCGGTGTGGTGGCGATTTACTTACCGCCATTGGCGGATGCGAGTGAGGCGTACCGTTTTATCACCATGCCGGTGAACAACACCAGTGAGACCACCTACATTGTACGGGAAGGTCAAACGCACGAATTTACGCTGGATGGCAGTAGCTCGGGCGCGGCAATTGACTCGACGGTGAATATAACCATACAAGAGCGCCGTTACGTCGACATTCAAGGCCAGGTAAGTGAACAAAGCGGTCTATTGCTCGCTGGCTTAAAACTATCGACCCGCACCGAAACCACCGGATTGACTCAGTATTATCGTCTTGGTTCGAGTAGTGACGCTGGCAATTACAGTTTACGGATAGAAGCGCCGCTAGATACGAGTGTGACTTACGAGCTTAAAAATCATACCTATCCTTACAGCAAAGCTCAATGGGATCGAGTGGATGCGTATTGGGATTATTGGGCGACGATCACCGATGGCGAAGGCACCTATGATGCGTGGTTGCCGGAGGTGCAAATTAATGGTTCGGTCGATATTTTGGTGGGCCAGGACGACGTCGTAGTCAACCTTCAGGCACCTGTTGCACTGCAAAAAGCGAAGATGACGGTGATGGGCAGTGACGGATTTGCTCAGACCAATACTCGTGTCGACGTGCAAAAGAAGAATACTTCAGGCGATTGGATTAAGTTTAAGCAACTCACTACTGATGCCAACGGTGTGGTGGCGATTTACTTGCCGCCATTGGCCGATGCGCGCGAGGCGTACCGTTTTATCAGTATGCCGGTGAACAGCACCAGTGAGACGACTTACATTGTACGGGAAGGTCAAACGCACGAATTTACCTTAGACGGCAGTACCTCAGGGCAAGAGATTGACTCGATGGTGAGCATCACCATACAAGAGCGCCGTTACGTCGACATTATGGGCCAGGTGAGTGAGCAAGGCGGTCTATTGCTCGATGGCTTAAAACTATCAACCCGCACCGAAACCACCGGATTGACTCAGTATTATCGCCTTGGTTCGAGTAGTGACGGTGGCAATTACAGCCTACGGATAGAAGCGCCGTTAGATACTAGTGTGACCTACGAGCTGAAAAATCATACCTATCCTAACAGCAAGGCTCAATGGGATCGAGTGGATGCGTATTGGGATTATTGGGCGACGATCACTGACGGCGAAGGCACCTATGATGCGTGGTTGCCGGAGGTGCAAATTAATGGTTCGGTCGATATTTTGGTGGGCCAGGACGACGTCATGGCTAACCTGCAAGCCTGGGTTACGTTGCAGAAAGCGAAAATGACGGTAATGGGCAGCGACGGTTTTGCCCAAACCAGTACCCAGGTGAAACTGGAGAAGAAGAATACCTTAGGCGATTGGAGTCTGGTTAGGAGTTTAACCACAGATGCCAATGGTGTGGTGGCGATTTACTTGCCGCCATTGGCCGATGCGCGTGAGGCGTATCGCTTTACCAGCATGCCGGTGAACAGCACCAGTGAGACGACTTACATTGTACGGGAAGGTCAAACGCACGAATTTACCTTAGACGGCAGTACCTCAGGGCAAGTGATTGACTCGACGGTGAGCATCACCATACAAGAGCGTCGTTACGTCGATATCCAGGGCCAGGTGAGTGAACAAAGCGGTCTATTGCTCGATGGCTTAAAACTATCGACCCGCACCGAAACCACCGGATTGACTCAGTATTATCGCCTTGGTTCGAGTAGTGACGGTGGCAATTACAGCCTACGGATAGAAGCGCCGTTAGATGCGAACGTGACCTACGAGCTGAAAAATCACACCTATCCTTACAGCAAGGCTCAATGGGATCGAGTGGATGCGTATTGGGATTATTGGGCGACGATCACTGACGGCGAAGGCACCTATGATGCGTGGTTGCCGGAGGTGCAAATTAATGGTTCGGTCGATATTTTGGTGGGCCAGGACGACGTCATGGCTAACCTGCAAGCCGGGGTTACGTTGCAGAAAGCGAAAATGACGGTAATGGGCAGCGACGGTTTTGCCCAAACCAGTACCCAGGTGAAACTGGAGAAGAAGAATACCTTAGGCGATTGGAGTCTGGTTAGGAGTTTAACCACAGATGCCAATGGTGTGGTGGCGATTTACTTGCCGCCATTGGCCGATGCGCGTGAGGCGTATCGCTTTACCAGCATGCCGGTGAACAGCACCAGTGAGACGACTTACATTGTGCGCGAGGGGCAAACGCACGAATTTACCATAGACGGCAGTACCTCAGGGCAAGAGATTGACTCGATGGTGAGCATCACCATACAAGAACGTCGTTACGTCGACATCCAGGGCCAGGTGAGTGAGCAAGGCGGTCTATTGCTCGATGGCTTAAAACTATCGACCCGCACCGAAACCACCGGATTGACTCAGTATTATCGCCTTGGTTCGAGTAGTGACGGTGGCAATTACAGCCTACGGATTGAAGCGCCGTTAGATACGAGTGTGACTTACGAGCTGAAAAATCATACCTATCCTTACAGCAAAGCTCAATGGGAGCGAGTGGATGCGTATTGGGATTATTGGGCGATGATCACTGACGGTGAAGGCACCTATGATGCGTGGTTGCCGGAGGTGCAAATTAATGGCTCGGTCGATATTTTGGTGGGCCAGGACGACGTTGTTGCTAACCTTCAGGCGGGGGTAGCGTTGCAGAAAGCGAAAATGACGGTAATGGGCAGCGACGGTTTTGCCCAAACCAGTACCCAGGTGAAACTGGAGAAGAAGAATACCTTAGGCGATTGGAGTCTGGTTAGGAGTTTAACCACAGATGCCAACGGTGTGGTGGCGATTTACTTGCCGCCATTGGCCGATACGCGCGAGGCGTATCGTTTTATCAGTATGCCGGTGAACAGCACCAGTGAGACCACCTACATTGTGCGCGAGGGGCAAACGCACGAATTTACCTTAGACGGCAGCACCACAGGGCAAGTGATTGACTCGACGGTGACCATCACCATTCAAGAACGTCGTTACGTCGACATCCTGGGCCAGGTGAGTGAACAAAGCGGTTTATTGCTTGATGGCTTAAAAATCTCGACCCGCACCGAAACCTCCGGATTGACTCAGTATTATCGTCTTGGTTCGAGTAGTGACGGTGGCAATTACAGCCTACGGATTGAAGCACCGCTAGATACGAGCGTGACTTACGAGCTGAAAAATCATACCTATCCTTACAGCAAAGCTCAATGGGATCGAGTGGATGCGTATTGGGATTACTGGGCGACGATTACCGACGGCGAAGGCACGTACGATGCGTGGCTACCAGAGGTGAAAATTAGCAGCTCAGTCGATATTTTGGTGGGGCAAGACGACGTTGTAGCTAACCTTCAGGCGGGGGTCGCGCTGCAGAAAGCGAAAATGACGGTGACGGGCAGTGACGGTTTAGCTCAAGCCAGTAACCAGGTGAAACTGGAGAAGAAGAATACCTTAGGTGATTGGAGTCTGGTTAGGAGTTTAACCACAGATGCCAATGGTGTGGTGGCGATTTACTTGCCGCCATTGGCCGATGCGCGCGAGGCGTATCGTTTTATCAGTTTGCCGGTGAACAGTACCAGCGAGACTGCTTACATCGTACGCGAGGGGCAAACGCACGAATTTACCTTAGACGGCAGTACCTCAGGGCAAGTGATTGACTCGACGGTGACCATCACCATTCAAGAGCGTCGTTACGTCGACATCCTGGGGCAGGTGAGTGAGCAAGGCGGTCTATTGCTTGATGGCTTAAGCGTATCGACCCGGACCGAAACCACCGGATTGACTCAGTATTATCGTCTTGGTTCAAGCAGTGGTGGCGGCAATTACAGCCTACGGATAGAAGCGCCGTTAGATGTGAGTGTGACTTACGAGTTGAAAAATCACACTTATCCATACAGCAAAGCTCAATGGGAGCGAGTGGATGCGTATTGGGATTACTGGGCGACGATCACCGACGGTGAAGGTACGTACGATGCGTGGTTGCCGGAGGTGCAAATTAATGGTTCGGTCGATATTTTGGTGGGCCAGGACGACGTCATGGCTAACCTTCAGGCGGGGGTCGCGCTGCAGAAAGCGAAAATGACGGTAACGGGCAGTGACGGTTTAGCGCAAGCCAGTACCCAGGTGAAACTGGAGAAGAAGAATACCTTAGGCGATTGGAGTCTGGTCAGGAGTTTAACCACAGATGCCAATGGTGTGGTGGCGATTTTCTTGCCGCCATTGGCCGATGCACGCGAGGCGTATCGCTTTACCAGTATGCCGGTGAACAGCACTAGTGAGACTTCGTACATCTTTAAAGAAGGACAAGCGCACGAATTTACCTTAGACGGTAGCACCTCAGGGCAAGTGATTGACTCGACGGTGACCATCACCATTCAAGAGCGTCGTTACGTCGACATCCAAGGGCAGGTGAGTGAACAAGGCGGTTTATTGCTCGATGACTTAAAACTCTCGACCCGCACCGAAACCACCGGATTGACTCAGTACTATCGTCTTGGTTCGAGTAGTGACGGTGGCAATTACAGCTTACGGATTGAAGCGCCGTTAGATACGAGTGTGACTTACGAGCTGAAAAATCATACCTATCCTTACAGCAAAGCTCAATGGGAGCGAGTGGATGCGTATTGGGATTATTGGGCGGTGATCACTGACGGTGAAGGCACGTACGATGCGTGGTTGCCAGAGGTGCAAATTAATGGCTCGGTCGATATTTTGGTGGGCCAGGACGACGTTGTTGCTAACCTTCAGGCGGGGGTAGCGCTGCAGAAAGCGAAAATGACGGTGACGGGCAGTGACGGTTTAGCGCAAGCCAGTACCCAGGTGAAATTGGAGAAGAAGAATACCTTAGGCGATTGGAGTCTGGTTAAGAGTTTAACTACCGATACCAACGGTGTGGTGGCGATTTACTTGCCGCCATTGGCCGATGCGCGTGAGGCATATCGCTTTATCAGTATGCCGGTAAACAGCACCAGTGAAACCAGCTACACCTTCCGTGAAGGTCAAATCCACGAATTTACGCTGGATGGCAGTAGCTCGGGTGCTGCAATTGACTCGACGGTGACCATCACCATTCAAGAGCGTCGTTACGTCGACATCCAGGGTCAGGTGAGCGAACAAGGCGGTTTATTGCTCGATGACTTAAATATCTCGACCCGCACCGAAACCACCGGATTGACTCAGTACTATCGTCTTGGTTCGAGTAGTGACGGTGGCAATTACAGCTTACGGATTGAAGCACCGCTAGATACGAGTGTGACTTACGAGCTGAAAAATCATACCTATCCTTACAGCAAAGCCCAATGGGATCGAGTGGATGCGTATTGGGATTATTGGGCGACGATCAGCGATGGAGTAGGCAGCTATGATGCGTGGTTACGCGATGTTCAGATCAGTGATTCTATCGATATTGCTCAAGGTCCGGCGAAACTCGATAATTTTGATCAAGTCAACCTTAACCTGGTAGCGCCAATCAAGTTGTATAAATTTGCGACGCAAGCAAAAGACAAAAATGGTTATCCGTTAACGGGCGTTAAAATTGATTATAACTTGATTGACATCTATGGTGATTCTTCTTCCATTAAAAAACTCACCATTGGTAACCGTGGTGAAGTCGGTTTGTACTTGCCGAATGTATCTGATCCGAGAGAGCAGTATCAAGTTGTTGTTACCGATAATGGTTTCTATGGTTTTGATAGTTCAGAAGTACCTATTGCGGAACTGGTACAAGACAAAACCTTACTAAACGTGATCAGTTTTACAGACAGCGAAGCACCAAAATTTGTATCAAACCCAGTAGTCAGTTATTTATCTGACGTTAGCGCAGTACTGGTGTGGTTTACCGATGAACCGGCGAAATCGCAAGTGGAAGTGAATGGTGAAACCTTCACCAGCAATACCTTAACCAAAAAACACAGTGTACAAGTGACTGGGTTAAGTTCTGGCGGAGAATATACCGCTATGGTGAAATCTGTGGATGCCTCCGGTAATGAATCACTGCTTAATACGGTTGATTTTACCACCTTGTTGGAAGTAGACTCTAGCTTGCCGGTATTTACTACGGCACCAGTACTTTCACAAGTGGGCGCGACAGTTGCGATTGTTGATTTTGCTACCGATGAACCGGTGACGGCGCTAATCGAAGTGAAACAAGACGATTCGGTTGTGGTTAGTGAAGTGGTGAATACCTTATTAACATCCCATCAAATACAATTACCAAACTTGTCGCCACTATCGACTTACCAAGTGCAGGTAACAATCACCGATGCCAATGCCAATGGACCGGTGTTGAGCTCACCATTATCTTTGGTCACTAAAGAAAATACCGACCGACAGGCGCCGCGCTATAGCACCCAACCTGTGGTCCGTAATATTACCAATACTTCCGCAACGCTTTATTGGCAAACCGATGAACCGGCAATTAGTGCGATAAGTTACAACCTGAAAAATGGTGGTAACCATATTCCACTGCGCAGTGAAGATTTTACTCGCAGCCATGTGCAAACGATAACCGGGTTAGAGCCAGATAAAGAGTACCAGTTTACCGTGTCGGTCACCGATGCGTTTGATAATGGACCAAGACTTTCGCGTAAGCAAAGTTTCTTTACCCGGGTGCAAACCGATGTTGATGCGCCGTTATTACTCTCTGATGTTGCAGTAACGCAATTAGGTGATAGTACGGCGACATTGGTATGGTCAACGGATGAGTCAGCCAGTGCGATTATTCGTTTTGGTGAAACCGCTGAGACACTAACCGAGCAGTTGGTGATCACTGAACCTAAAATTAGTCATCAAGCAGTTATTGCGAATCTTAAAGCCGATACCACGTATTTCTATCAGTTAACCACCACCGATAGTAGTGGCAATGTAACGGCAACGGAAACCTCGACTTTTAGTACGCAAGCGCCAGGTAATAGTGCGCCGTTAGCCTATGTTGACTTACCGAGTTTGTTACAGGTGAAAGGCAATACATTAACCATCGGCCTTAGAACCAATAAAGCCGCTCACGGCGAAGTGCTTTGTTTTGCCGATGACGGCGAAGTGTATGATGCTCGCAGTATTACTGAGAATAAGCATCAGCAATTAATGGTTACGGGTTTAACCCCTGGCCACTACTACCAATGTCAGGTAAGCAGTACCGCATCTACGGGTGGGCAAGTAGGCAGTGCCTTGGGTGGTGACACTTTTGAAACTGGCTTTATTCGCACCTTAGATGAAGTGGATACTGTAAATCCACGGATAACGGCTACGCCGCGAGTAAACTATCTTTCAGACTCTGTTGCACTGATAGAGTGGCAAACTGATGAACTATCACAAACGGTAGTGAACTTTAAAGAAACATCGTTAACCAGGTATCAAGTCGCCACTACCCAAGGTAATCGTACCGTTCACAGTCAGGTGATCACCGGGCTTAACGCCTCTACTGCCTATCATTATCGCCTTGTCTTGCAAGATGAAGCGGGTAATGTGGTGAACTCTGGCAATTATAGTTTCACCACCAGTAGTGACGAAGACCTACTCGACCCTGAATTTACGCTACTGCCTGAGATTACGTCTATTCGTAATGGTCAGGTGAATGTTAGCTTCACCGCAAGTGAACCGGTTACGGCTAAGGCTAAATTTAAGCGCATTGATAAGGCTCGTAACTACAAGCAAGCGGACGATAACGAATACCGTTTAAGTCACTCGATGAGTCTGAACTTTAGACCTAATCAAGATTATCAATTAACCATACAAATACGCGATTTGGCCGGTAATAAAGTGGACGCCAGTGACGCTCTTGAATTGTTATTGAAAACGGATTCTGATGACGATGGATTATCAGATGCGTTTGAATCGGTATATGGTGAGGATACCACCAGCATGATTGCCGATGGCGATGCTGACGGTGATGGGGTGACTAACCTTGAAGAGCAAACGCAAGGTTTAGACCCAACCAACAGCGACACTGATGGTGATGGTGTTGACGATGGTGTTGACGCTTTCCCAAGCGATCCTGGTGAACAAAGTGATAGTGACAATGATGGTGTCGGTGATAATAAAGACAATCTTAATAATTTATTAAGTAAGGTCTATGCCTTCGATGAAATGCTACCAAGACTCCCCAGTGATATTTATTTCAATAATGTCGTTGGCATGGGAGCTGACAAGCATGGACGTATATCGGTAGTGGAATATCATGGCAGTGAAGACGTTCGTTTAAATGGCTATAACGCCAGTAACAATGGCCGTTTAATTGCCAGCAGAAAACTCGGTCAACGAGTAGGCGGTTGGCAAAAAGTTGTTGGTGTGCAAAATCATGATAGAAAGTGGCATATTGTTGCATTTCACCAAACGAATACTGAAAGTGCCTGGTATTGGCATCAAATCGCCAGTAATGGTCGTTATATTAAAGCGATAAAACTGAACGGTGTTTCGTCAGGCGGCGGTGAGTCGAAAGATGACATTGCTGACGTGCAAGTGACCGATGATGGTATGTCGGTGTTAACCTGGTTAGATGGTGAAGTGAATGTTCGACATCTTGATGATGAAGGGCAACTCACTAACAGTTTTAACTTAATCGATGTAAACGTATTTACCAATTTGCACTTTGCTCAAAATGCGCTAGGTACGGTGAATGTGGTTGCCGCCGATGGTGGTGATTGTGGTAGGTTATGGATTTATGATGATTTAACCAATAATGCCAGCTCGACCCGAACGGTGAGTGATTATCAACAAAATAACTGTGCGGTGTTACAAGACATTCAACTACTGGATAATGATCATATTCTTATTGATGCGCAAACTGAGTTGTATCAAATTGATGCAAATGGTGGTTTGGTGCATCAAACCATTACTAACCAAACGGGTAGCGATGCTCGATTTATTTCCAGCGTAAAAGGTCGTCATTACCTTGCCGGCAATGGCTTATTGCGTAAGTTTGATCAAAACTTGCGGCAAGTGGCAAATTACTCGGCTTTCAGTGCCAATAATGCCTCGTTTGTGGATGAAAACTTTGCCGTGCATGCCGATACGTTTGCCGATAACACCAATCAGGTATGGACCGTTGAAAGCAGTACCGGACGGGTACAGCTGTTTGATTTTGAATCGCAAGCGGATACTCGTTTTAAAGACAGCTTTACTTTGAAAGACAGCTCAAACCGATTGATTGCTTATCAAGATATGGTAATGGGCAAAGAAGCGGTCTCTAATGATGCAAAACTGTACGTGCTAGAAAATACCGATACGCAAGTGCTGTTACACCGCTTTACTACCCAAGGTGGTTGGGGTGGTGCTACGGCTCTGCCAAATGGTTTTGCCCGGGCAATGCATTATCAGGGTGATTTCTTGTACATATTAAACCGTGACAGTTTGGCTGATACCAACTCGAGCGTTTACCGTGTGTGGCAGTTCGATGTAAACACTGACGCAGTAGTCGCAACCTGGTTGTTAGATACCGTTACCGAGAAAGGATTAGACATTACCGGCAATGGCGACGATCTCTTTGTGTTACATCAAGGGCTGGCAAATTCTGCTAACTTAGCGCTGATGCGTTTGGGTAATAGCGGTAACGTATTGAATGAAACCGCGCTTGACAGGTTATCTGCCAGCTCAGATGTTGCCGATAAAGCACGCTTAAGTTTTGGTGAGCAAAACCTGGTGATTAGTTATGGTCCGGAGATCCATTTGCACCAGCTTGATACTGATTTTACCTTTGCTCAGGTATTTGATGAAATAGGTTATGGTCAGGGGCAAAATGCGCTGAATTCTAATGTAACCGCTGAATTTACCTCACAAGGTAAGTTGGTATGGGCCGATACGGCGCAAGGCCGATTGCAAGTGTTAAAACCAACGCTGGTGGATGTGAATGCCAAGGCGATTATAGTTGCCGGGGGGGGGGATTATGAAGGTAACAACCTTTGGAATGCTACCTTGCAACATGCCAATACCGCGTATCGCACCTTAATACGTCAAGGATTTAGCAAAGATAGAATTTATTATTTATCGAATCAGCGCATTGACTTTGATGGCAATGGGGAAGATGACGAGCTCTTCCTTGAAGCCACTAAAGCCAATATGCAAACCGCCATAGATTGGGCCGGTGATACCGATTCTCTGGTATTTTATCTGGTCGATCACGGTAACGTAGATAGCTTCAGGGTGAAAGTGGATGAAGTGATGTCATCGAGTGAACTGGGCAGTTGGCTTGATGCCTATACTGGTCGTTTGTCACTGGTTTACGATGCCTGTAAATCTGGTAGTTTTGTTGATGAGCTTGAAGGTGAAGGCAGAACCATCATCACCAGTGCCAATAGCACACAAGATGCCTTGTTCCTGCAAGATGGTGCGATTTCATTCTCTGGCTTGTTCTGGCAGCACATTGATAATGGCAATGACATGTATGCAGCTTTCACTCAAAGCTCAAGTTTCTTCTCAAGTAATGGCCTAAATCAAACGCCACAGCTAAGTGTGTCTGGCGCAAACGATCGTAATCAATTAAAAGGTCGCTATATTGGTCAAGGCAATAAACACGCCAGTACGGCATTGCGCATTCAATCATCATCTTCTGCTATCGAAGGAAATGAGTTGGTGATTTCTGCCAATTTAGCTGACAATGGCAGTGATGAATTGCAACGCATTTGGGCATTTATTGTGCCACGCAATGCAGCAACCACGGATGCCGAAACTAGCCCTATTATTGATGCACCAACGGTTGAACTGGTATTAAATAACGAAGGTAATTACAGCGGCCAGCTATCGGCAGGCTTACTGCAAGGCAGCCAATATGTCTCAGTAGTTGCACAAGATAAAAAAGGCAATAAAACCTTACCGTCATTACGTTCGGTGAGCTTAGGCTCTGGTATTGATAAACGTGCTATTTTAGTTGCGGCATACAAAAACAGTAAACAACAAGACCGTATCAACCCTGAGATTGAGAATGCATACCATGCGTTGATCAAACAAGGTTATAGTGCTGCTCAAATAAAAGTATTGGCTGAAGGGCTGGTACAAGCAGATGATGTCGCGACCTCTACCGCTTTGGATACCGCGATTAATGTTTGGGCCAAAGAAACCACTGGCGATTTATTTGTTTATATTGCTGGAGACATGGATGCGAATAATATTCGTTTACAAGGTGACAGCATTTCTCCGTCGAACCTGGTGACCTGGTTGGATGAGACCATGATTGCACGTGAAGGCCAATTAAGCGTATTACTTGATGGTGACTCATCTGGCGCATTTGCCTCGAAGCTCAGCGGCTTTACTCAGCCACCTGTCATGATGGCAAGTACCAGTGCATCACAAAAAGCTCATTGGCTCGCGCAAGAGTACATCAGTTTTTCCAATCTGTTTTTTGGACAAGTGGCGCAAGGGCAAACTACCCGTCAATCGTACCGGTTAGCGCAAAGCACGTTAAAACGCGCACCATTAACGCAAACACCTTTCCTTGATTTTAATAATGATGGTGTGAGTGATAAAAAAATTGATGGTGGTTTATTATCTCGCAGTGGTCATGTGATTGGCGGAGGGTTATTAACCGCCGGTGATGAACCGCTTATTGGTGCTATTGCGCCAATACAATCGTTAACTGAGGGTAGCAGTACCACCTTGTGGGCTGAGAATATTACCACCACGAGTGAATTAACCGATGTGTATGCCTACGTCACCCATTCTAGCTCAATTTCGGCGGTCGCACAGATTGCAAAAGTAGATTTAGTGGATGATGGTAGTGGCTATTACAGTAGTGTTTATGATGGCTTTAAGGTTAAAGGCGACTACTTAGTACAGTACTTTGCCGTAAACTCGGAAGGCTATGTGTCAATGTTAACCGATAGCGTGCAAGGCACTGTGACGCAAACGCAAACACTTCCAGATAGTTACGAAGTAGACAACAGTCCAGAAGATGCCAGTGTGGTAGAAGTGGATGCGCTCACTATAAAACGTCATACCTTGCATGAAGAAGCCGATGAAGATTGGTTTGTATTTTATCTTGGTGCCGACTCGCAAGGTAACTTTGGCTATGAATTGCGTCTTGAGAATGTTGGCATAGGTGTCGATCCGCAAATTGAGTTTTACGCGGAAGATGCTGTCACCCTTCTTGATATTGTCGATGATGGTGTGGAAGGGGAAAGTGAAATTATATCGGTTCCGGTAAGTAATGCGGGTGTTTACTATGCCAAAGTACAGGTGTCTCCATTAGCCGAAAATGTGTTTGATGATGGCAAAAGTGGTTACGACCTTGTGTTAGCGTCTACCGGAGTCGGATTTAACGGCACTATTAAAGGCAAAGTAGTGGATGCAGTAACCGGTGAAGGCCTTTCTCGAGTTCGTGTTATAACCAGTGATGGTGGTGGCGCGTTGACGCTACCAAATGGATTGTTCTATTTTGGCAATCCGAATGGCGATACCCAGATCACTTTCTCACTCGATGGTTACGATGACTATGCTCAAGACATCACGGTGAAAGAGTTACAAACCATTATCGTTAGCCCAAGCATGGTGCTGCACGTAAATGTTGCGCCGGTCTTTACCAGTACTGCGATTACGGCAGCTATGGAAGGCTCTGTGTACAGTTACACGGCAATGGCAAGTGATGAAGAAGGCGATACTCTAGCCTACAGTGCGGACGGCCTGCCTTCATGGTTGACCCTAACGGATAATGTGCTATCGGGCACGCCGAGTTTAAGTGATGTTGGTAGCCATGCCGTCACTTTTACGGTCAGCGATGGACAAGACAGTACCAGCCAAAGCTTTAGCATAACGGTAGACGCAGCGCCAATCCCGAATAGCGTGCCAGTCTTTAGCAGTACCGCGAACACCGCCTCTATGGAAGGCAGCTTGTACAGTTACACGGTTACGGCAAGTGACGCCGATGGCGATAACCTAACGTTCAGTGCGGACATCTTACCGAGTTGGTTAAGCTTTACCGGCAATGTGTTATCGGGTACGCCGAGTCTAAGTGATGTTGGCAGCCATGCGGTAACCTTGTCAGTCACTGATGGAGAAGACAGCGTATCGCAAAGTTTCAGCATTGTGGTTGAAGCCGCGCCAATCGTGAATAGTGCACCTGTATTTACCAGTACGGCGATTACAACATCGGTGGAAGGTAGTTTGTATAGTTATACCTTAATGGCTATTGATGATAATGGTGATTCTTTGACGTTCAGTGCCGACAGTTTACCGAGTTGGTTAACCCTAACCGGCAACGTGTTATCGGGTACGCCGATTGACAGCGATGTTGGCAGCCATGCGGTAACGGTCTCAGTCAGTGATGGCCAAGACAGTGTCAGTCAAAGCTTTACTGTGACGGTTGTCGATAATGGTATTGCAGGACTCAGCATTGAAGCACCAGCGGATATTGTTGTTGAAGCCACGGGGATTACCACTGAAGTTGAGTTAGGCCAAGCGGTCATAGAAGACGATAAAGATACTAACCTGCAAGGCAGTGTGGATAACGCCGGACCTTATGCGGTGGGCGAGCATACGATCACCTGGTCGGTTACCGACAGCGATGACAATACTCAAACTGATACGCAGCTGGTTACGGTTATCGATACTACGGCACCAGATTTAGGCCAATTAGAGGAGGTTACAGTCAATGCTCTCGGCTATTACAGCGAGGTGAGCAAACTGCTCAGTTTGACGGGCTTTGATTTGGTAGACGGTAACGTCGAAGCGATGCTTGTTGGTGAAGTTAATCGCCTACCTGGTCGTCATAATATGCTGTGGCAGGTCAGTGATTCAAGCGGTAACACCAGTGAAGGAGCCCAGTCGGTCGTGATATTACCGATTGCTAGTCTAGGTGGTGAGTATTTGGCCGAAGTCGGTGCTCAACTAACCATTCCAGTGTCTCTCAATGGCAAGGCGGTAGATTATCCGGTCAGCCTGACGGTTGACGTTACCGCAACAAATGCCGCAAGTGAAAGCTTTGGCCTGCCATCGTTGGATGTGATCATCAGCGAAGGTCAATTGGGCAGTGTTGAGGTTGACTTAAGCGGACATGAGGTTGGCGATACGGTTGCGCTTACGCTCAGCTCAGCAACGAACGCGACCTTAGGCAATAGCAACAATATCAGCAATGCCAACATTGAACTGATTGACCATAATGTCGTGCCAAGGCTTGAGTTGTTGGGTCGTCAAGACAGTGATGTGCGCAGCACGGTATATAAAGACCAGGGCAGTGTCACGGTACTGGCCGATATTTTCGATAGCAACCACAGCGATACGCACAGTGTTATCTGGGATAGCAGCTTAACCAATACCAGTGCTGTTGAGGGCGAATTTAGCTTCGACCCAGCAGTGGTAGATGAAGGTAGCTATGTGGTATCGGCGACGGTGACGGAAAACAATACCAGTGAGCAATACAGTGTCACGGTTAACCTTAGCCTAAATGTAGTGACGACCACACCGGTACTGTCAGACAATCAAGATAGTGATGGTGATGGTATCAATGATGACCTCGAAGGTTTTGGTGACAGTGACGGTGACGGCATTGCCGACCACCTTGACGATAACCAGGACCGCTCGCAATTGCCAATCGGGATGTTTGCGCGATTACAAACCTCGAGCGGGTTAACGTTGTCGATAGGACGAAGCGTACATCAAGCCTTAGGCGTAAATGCCTCCATGGCGAGCATGAGTACCACCGATTTTGCGGCGCTAATGAATAAAGACAACAGCTTACTTGTGAATACGCCAGTAACGCCGGTGATTGACTTTATTATTAGTGGCTTAACACAACCTGGAGATGCGGCGACGGTGATAATACCATTGCCGAGAGGGCTGAGTTTGCCGGCCAATGCCGAGTATATGAAATACCATGCAGACAATGGCTGGAGTGCCTTTGTGGAAGAGGGAGGCAATCGCATTGCGTCAGCAATGTTAAACGAGGACGGTCAATGTCCGATGATTGGCTCTGAGGATTATCAAGCTGGCTTACAGCAAGGATCGTCTTGTATTGCTCTGACGTTAGTCGATGGTGGGGTGTACGACAACGATGGTTTGGCCAATGGCCAAATTGCCGACCCGGCGGTCATTAGCGGCAACAGTGCTCCGAGTGTCAGCATTGACAGCGCTGCGGCGATGGATGAGCTAACCACAATCAGTCTTACGGCGAATGCGCTTGACCCGGAAAATGCGGCGCTGAGTTACCTGTGGGAGCAAATTTCAGGACCGAGTGCCGAGCTGGTCAATACCGACAGC
>NZ_JQDZ01000051.1 GCF_000764205.1 Thalassotalea sp. ND16A | reverse complement strand
AGNTATTTGCATTAATCGTACTTTGGTAAAAGAGTTAAGTAGCAAAAAAAACCACTATCAAGCGCTCGATATGGTACTTGAAGGTGGCGGTATTGAAATAAACGAGCATGGTGTGTTGCTAACAACCAGCGAATGTTTGCTTAATAAAAACCGTAATCCAAATTTAAACCCAAGTGACATAGAAGCGCTTTTAAAAGCGCACTTGGGCGCAACAGATTTTTTATGGGTTGATCGTGGCTATTTAGCGGGTGACGACACGGACAGCCACATTGATACCTTAGTGCGCTTTGCACCAAATAATACCCTGGTGTATGTGCAATGTGACGATAAAAGCGATGCGCACTTCAGCGCGCTTAATGCCATGCAAAAGCAACTACAAAGCGTTAAAACTGCCAATCGCACCCCATATAAGCTAATTGAGTTGCCATGGCCAAAAGCCGTGTACGATGATGAAAACACGCGCTTACCCGCAACCTATGCAAATTACTTAATTATTAACAATGCGGTATTAGTGCCTACTTATAACGATGTAAACGACCAACGCGCTTTAGGACAGGTGCAAAAAGCATACCCAGATAACACAATTATTGGGGTAAATTGTTTACCTATTATTGAGCAATTTGGCAGTCTTCACTGCATTAC
>NZ_JQDZ01000050.1 GCF_000764205.1 Thalassotalea sp. ND16A | reverse complement strand
AGCCGATCTTGTTTGTGATGCATTAACTATGGCTATTTGGCAGCGACAACCCAAAGCAGGTCTTATCGTTCACTCTGATCAAGGCGTTCAATATGCTAGCCACAAATACAGAAAGCTAATTAAATCGCATGGCTTTGTTGGTAGTATGAGTAAAAAAGGTTGCTGCTGGGATAATGCCGTTGCAGAAAGTTTCTTTGGCAGCTTGAAACAAGAACGAGTTCATTGGCGCAATTATCAAACACGCTATGCTGCTCAGCAAGATATATTGAATTACATAACAATGTGGTACAACAGTCGTCGCCTACATTCTTATCTGGATTACCAAAGTCCAAATAACTTTGAAGCGATGATAAACAATTTAGATATGGTTGCTTAACTGGGGTGACTGAATTTGGTTGACCAGGTCAGATTCCACTTAGGAGACTTTTGCCAAGTTGAACTACCCTATTCTTCAAAAACACCGATTCCACTTAGGAGACTTTTGCCAAGTTGAACTCCCCTATTCTTCAAAAACACCGACTCCACTTAGGGGAACTTTACTAAGGTGGACGACTCTATTTAGTATGCTATATAATTAGTGACCTAGATTGATACGTTTATAGCAAAGAAAATATTAAGTATCATCGCAGCTTAGAACATACTACTTGTGCTCTGGAAGCCTTTACAAGACTGCCATTTTAGTTTTAAAAAGATCTAACTAAATCCCTCCCCATTAGGGCACTCTTAACAGCAATCCTTAGATGATTAGGTGGGGTGGTTCGGCAAAAAACTGAGGTTTGTAAACGAGGTTTACACCTAATAAAAAACACATTGTAAGGTTTAAACTTCAGGGCTAACTATCCACTGTTCGAGTCCACCTAACAAGGCAGACCAAGTTAAAGTTAGTAATAACCGCGCTGTCAGACAGGCTCTGTGGTGCTTGTTAGTCGAGTAATAATCATGTGATGCCTCTATCAATATAAGATCGGTTGTTTGATAGATATACAGCGATCATTAATACGCTTCATGATGATCGTTTTAAGCTTATCATCAAGGGATGAATAAGCGATGACTTCAGTTGCTGCTTTTTGAAGATCATCGGTAAAGTTCATGATCACTTTTTCAGCTACTCGCTGTTTAATCCCTAACGCCCCTAATAACAAAATAAAATCATATTGCGTGTAATACCCATAAACGTCATGACTTGAGCTAAAGTCACCTTCCGTTTCAATCTCCAATAAAGATAATGATAAATACACCGTATCATACTCAGGATATGGCGCTACGCTGAGTACATCGTATAGGGGCGTGAATCCGTCCATGATATGCGTTTTGCTTGAGGGCTTGCGTTGCAGTGAAAAGTTTTTTAAATGCAAATCATTATTTCCCACAATATAAGAAAATAACACAAGTTTTACGGCTTGAGCTGCAATGGCAGTAGCACCACCACACGCCTTTACCATGGTTTTTATACACGTTTCATAAGACAGCGCATCGCTACCCTTATTCAAGGGGTGAACATCACAAATACTAGCGCCATCTTCAATGAAGAAATTAATACCTGCTGTTGATGTTAAATCAAATCGTTTTGTCACATACGCCAACTCACCATCTTCAAAAGGCGCCACTGAGCACTTTGCGACCTTTATTTTTAACCGCTCAGCTATCTTCATGATGGCGTGTTCATTTTCTGCTAACTGAGGAAAATGTTTTGGTGTGGGTTTTACGATGTATTCGCCTTGGTTACTGGGCACTAAAACATTGTTTTCTAGGGTCATAAACATTTTACGTTGGACGCCTGAGATAGAGGTGCCAGTTGTATGGTCCACCACCATTTCATCAAACGAGTCCGAGGTTCCCTTTACTGAGACAGGCTCTGATTGTTGGTACATCCCTTTGAGGTGAGACGTAGAAAAACCATGATGCAGTTCTTTTTCTTTCGTATTCCGTAAATCGCCTTTACAAAACATGGTCATTCCTTAATTTTGTTTTTTAATACACTAATCGCACCAATTAACTCTTTTCCGTTCTCTAACAACAAACCGAAAGAGTCGGCTTTATCAAGCCGTGCTTTGTTGGCTTGGTGGGTACGTAACCAACCTTCAGAAATGAGATTAGCAAAAAAGGTGGGAAAAGTATCAAACTCAAACTTGTCAGGAGTTAATGCAAAACGGTACCCAATCGGAGTACCAAAATCTAAATAAACAGCATCATATTCAAACGTATAGCTTTGTTGTTTTAAGTCGCTAAATTCGGTAAGCACACCAGCAAAATGATTGTTGCAATAGACATAACCTATACGGTTAGGCGTAGGGGATCTAAACTGATCCATTGTGACGCCCTATTAAGATTTCTAAGCCAATCACCGATGCAATAGATGAAATGGTAGTCATCGTGGCTTTTTCTGGGTTTTTCAGTGCTGCTGTGAGCGTTGACGATGAAATATCAGCAAGGAGACAAATCTCGCCTTTAGTTGAAGGCGTTTTCTTACAAAAGTCATCAACACAGTCATTTAATTCAGTCAATTTGAATAAGTCTTTAGATGCAGCGGCTTCTTTTGATGCTTTCATAAGAAGAAGCTCTGCTTCCTTGACTGCTCTCAAGGCTTCATTTAGTTCACGTTTCATTATCAATTCCTAAATTTGTACGAATATTGCTATCTGAATAACAATAATCTTATTTATTTGGGAATACAAGCAATTAATCGTATATATTTGCGATTTATAAATATAAAAGATCAAAGATCAAAGATAAATGTGATTATGATATCAGCAACAAAACTTAATTGAACGGTGGCTATTTTGAAGTCATTTGAATACTTCCAAGTTCATCTTGGATTATTGCACTTTGACAGACACTTCATCTTTAGCTAGATTTTGCTGTCCGTTTTATAGAGAGCAGATCAGTGTCCTTGTTGATTTCTTGTATAGTCTCCTGAATAGTTCAGTCAAATCATAAGCTAATGGAGTATACTCCATAAATATATCTATGCGCCAAAATGAGGTAACTTAACCCAGTTTTACGATTAAAAATGAAATTTAACCTGTACTTTCGACACAAACATCCACATCAAAAATTTAATTAGTAATTAATTGATCCATATGATCAGCCCATTTTTGCAGCCATTCTTTACAATCTTCTTCATATTTATGTAAATCATATGTGCCTTCGATACCTGAACGAGCATGCCCCAGTACAGCCTCAGCAACCTCACTTCTACACTTTAATCGAGATAAACCTGTTCTGACTGTACGGCGAAGATCGTGAGGGACCCAATGCTCTATATCAAGCATTTTTTCATCCCTGCGCATTAGCCATGCTTGCTCAGTGATGGATTTTTGCTGAATAGGCAATTTGGTTTTAAACGAGGGAAAAAGATACTTACCTGTTTCTAAACGAAGTTGTCTCAAAAAATCAATCGCCTGTTTTGATAATTGAACATATCTTTCAACATCCGTTTTTGTCGCTTTGAGGTGCCATGTTGCCTTATTTAAATCAATGTCACTCCATTCTGCCTCACAGACCTCCCCTGTACGGCAACCTGTCCAAAGTGTAAACCTAAGAATTCTTTTTTGCGTTTGAGTAAAAGCAGAGCTAGGTAGCCAATTCAAAAATTTGGATAATTCATTGTCAGAAAAAACGCGAGTTGCTCTCTTTGAAGTCAGACGAACCTTTGCCTGACGAAGGCTATTTTTTGCTAACAATGCAGGGTTAGCAAATTCATCGGAAAATTTATCAAGTCCAATAGAATATTCATAAGCTGCTGTAAATTCTCTCAGAACGTTACCAGCTTGGACATTTGAGCCTCGTGCAACTATTCCCATGATCATATTAACGATATTTTTTCGAGTAACCTCCTCAGCATATCGACCACCCAACTCTTTTACTGCATCACAGTAAAGTGTTCTTCTAGTTTCATCTTGGCCTTTTTGCTTTCTCGCTCCTGCGATGATCTTACCGTCCACTCTACGATCTTCGATATACTGAGATAAGTAAAGTTCTATAACATCAGCAACTGTCATTCTTGATGACAGTTTTTCCTCAATTATAGCTTTATCTTTTTTAGCTTTTTTTTGTTCACTGGCGGGACAACGACCATCATTGCGAATTACTTTTAACTCTTGCAATTTCACTCTAGCCTCAGCTAGTGATATAGAAGGAAATCGACCAATTTTAATTTGACATAATTTATTAGTGATAGGGCTTTTATATCGATAACAAAATGTTTTAGTGCCTGCTTTAGCACAAGATACGCGTAAACCTTCATTTTCCTCTATATCCGACAGATCTTTATCTTCGTGCTTCATTGCTTTAATTGTCGCTGCGTTTAGAGGTTTTCGTTCTTTTAGCATTTAATTACGTCCTTATTCATGGCAGGTATAGCACTAACTTTTTAATATCAGTATGATTGCATTTATAACTTAGAATGTTAGTAAACTAGCAGATCTGGTGTAGGTTTTTTAATGGTCCAATTATACACTAAAAAAACCTACACCAAAACCTACACTTATTAGTGGGATTACATGGAATAAATTGAAATTTCAGTTTGTTTCACTAGATTACAACAAACACATAAATAGCCACTCATCTGGCCATACAGAACCAAAAAGTGTAATAAAAACATGAAAGATTTATCCTCACATACCCCTATGATGCGTCAATACCTTAAAATCAAGGCCGAATTCAAAAATATTTTAGTATTCTATCGTATGGGGGACTTTTACGAGTTGTTCTTTGATGATGCGAAAAAGGCTTCTGACTTATTGGATATTTCTTTAACCGCACGTGGGAAAACGGGTGGTAATGCCATTCCTATGGCTGGGGTTCCTTATCATGCCGTAGAAAACTATTTGGCTCGTTTAGTGCAAATGGGCGAATCGGTAGCTATTTGTGAGCAAATAGGCGATCCGGCAACCAGTAAAGGTCCGGTAGAAAGAAAAGTGGTGCGGGTAGTAACACCGGGTACTATTTCTGATGAGGCGCTGCTTGAAGATAAGCGCGACAGTTTATTGGTGTCCATTTTTGCCAATAAAGACAAATTTGGCATTGCTTACCTCGATATGAGTAGCGGCCGCTTTGTTATTTGCCAGCCGGAAAATGAAGAACAGCTGCAGGCGGAACTGCAACGTCTGGCTCCTGCGGAATTGTTATATGCCGAATCATTTGAACCTCTGGATATTATCGAAAACATTAATGGTAAACGCCGGCGTCCAGACTGGGAATTTGATCTCGACACCGCGCTTAAAGTGTTAAACCAGCAATTTGGCACCAAGCAATTGTCTGGTTTCGGCGTTGATAATTATCCTTATGGTTTGGCGGCTGCCGGTTGCTTAATGCAGTACGTTAATGATACGCAAAGAACGGCACTGCCACATATTCGTAGTATAAAAGCTGAAGTTTATGCGCAAGGTGTGATTTTAGATTCTGCGACCCGTAGAAACCTTGAGTTAACGCAAAATTTAGCTGGCGGTTTTGACAATACCTTAGCTGCGGTTCTCGATAAAACCGCATCGGCAATGGGTGCAAGGTTATTAAAACGTTGGCTGCACTTTCCATTACGCGATCTTACTGTGTTATCGAATCGACAAGATGCAATCAGCGCGATTATTAGCGAGGATGTGCAAGCGGATATTTTTGACTCGATCAAAGGCATTGGCGATATCGAAAGGATCATCGCCCGTATAGCGTTGCGCAGCGCTCGTCCGCGAGATTTTGCTCGCCTGCGCAATGCGTTAGGCTTGCTACCCGAGTTAAATGCGTTGACCGAATTATCTGATCAGCCGTTTATGCAGCAACTCAGTAACGATAGCAAGGCATTGCCTGAGCTGCAGCAACTGTTAACTCACGCCATTGTTGATAATCCGCCAGTACTGATCCGCGATGGTGGTGTGCTGGCACCAGGTTATAACGCAGAGCTCGATACACTGCGTGATCTGAGTCAGGGTGCCAGTAATTTTCTTGCCGAGCTGGAGCAGCGAGAGCGTGATAAAACCGGGATCAGTACATTAAAAGTTGGTTACAACAGAGTCCACGGCTTTTATATTGAGATCAGCCGCAGTCAATCAGGGGATGTTCCGGTTGAATACATTCGTCGGCAAACCCTAAAAAACAATGAGCGCTTTATTACCGAAGAGCTGAAATCGCATGAAGAAAAAGTGCTTACCGCGCAAAGCCGTTTCCTGGCGCTGGAAAAGCGCTTATATGATCAGTTGTTTGATCAATTTGCACCACATATTGAACAGTTACAACTTTGTTCAGATGCGGTAGCCACGTTAGATGTGCTCAACAATTTTGCCGAACGGGCACTGTCATTAAATTACCATAAACCGACACTTTCCACTTCGCCGGGCATTCATATCAATGCCGGACGCCACCCTGTGGTAGAGCAAGTTACAAAGGACGCATTTATTGCCAATCCGGTGGAGTTATCCAGCCAACGGAAAATGCTGATTATTACGGGTCCCAATATGGGTGGTAAATCGACTTACATGCGTCAAACGGCGTTAATTACCTTACTGGCTCACGTTGGCAGTTTTGTGCCGGCTGACAGAGCCGAAATAGGCCTGGTGGATCGCATCTTTACCCGCATTGGCGCTTCTGATGATTTGGCCAGCGGCCGTTCGACCTTTATGGTGGAAATGACCGAAACCGCCAATATACTGCATAATGCCAGTGAGCATTCATTAGTATTACTCGATGAAATTGGCCGCGGCACCAGTACTTATGACGGCTTATCACTGGCCTGGGCCTGTGCCGAATATTTAGCGATAAATAGTAAGGCATTTACCTTATTTGCCAGCCATTACTTTGAGCTCACCGAACTGGCAGAACAAATAGATAGTTTGGCGAATGTTCACCTAGATGCAATGGAGCATGATGATTCCATTATTTTTATGCATGCCGTGCAAGAAGGCGCCGCCAGTAAAAGTTTTGGTTTGCAAGTAGCGCAATTAGCTGGCGTTCCTAAGCCAGTAATTTTACGGGCAAAACAGCGATTAGCTGAACTTGAACGACAAGCTCCAGCAACAGTAATTAGCACCAGCGCAGCAGCAGAAATTCAGCAAGATATGTTTATTGAAGAGCACCAGGTGGTAAGTGAATTGAAAGCGATGAATATCGATGACATTACGCCAAGACAAGCGCTGGATTTACTGTTTGAATTAAAATCTAAAACTTAAATTCTCGATTATCCTGAGTTCATTGTAACGATATAGGTTAGGTGAAGCCGGGTTTTAATTAAGTCAAAATGCGAGAATGAATTGCCGCCAAGCCATTTTTTCGAAGTGACAAATAGAAAGACCAGCTAAATAGCTGGTCTTTTGGTTTATTGAAGTTCTAATTTTTACGATTGAAACAAGGCTTCAATGGAAAGGTTTTGCGCGGATAATATATCACGTAATCGTTTTAATGCTTCCACTTGAATTTGTCTTACGCGTTCACGAGTTAAACCAATCTCATGACCTACATCTTCCAGTGTCGCCGGCTCGTAGCCAAGTAAACCAAAGCGTCTTGCTAATACTTCACGTTGCTTAGAGTTTAACTCATTTAACCAGTGCACAATATTTTGCTTGATATCACCGTCTTGCAAGTTGGTTTCTGGGCCCTGCCCCTTCTCATCGGCAATAACATCCAATAACGCTTTGTCCGATTCACCACCAAACGGGGTATCCACAGAAGTAATACGTTCATTAAGTTTTAGCATTTTGCTGACATCAGATACTGGAACATCCAGTTTTTGCGCGATTTCTTCGGCAGTAGGCTCATGATCCAATTTTTGCACCAGCTCTCGAGCGGCACGTAAATATACGTTCAGTTCTTTAACTACATGAATGGGGAGTCGAATCGTACGAGTTTGATTCATGATTGCTCGTTCAATCGTTTGGCGGATCCACCAGGTGGCATAAGTAGAAAAGCGGAAGCCACGTTCTGGGTCAAATTTTTCTACGGCTCTAATTAAGCCTAAGTTGCCTTCTTCAATTAAATCTAATAATGGCAGTCCACGGTTATTGTACCTTCGGGCGATTTTGACAACAAGACGCAGATTACTCTCAATCATTCTTGCTCGTGATGCTTCACAGCCTTTTAACGCTTTACGCGAAAAAAACACTTCTTCTTCAGCACTCAGTAAGGGGGAAAAACCAATCTCGCTTAAATACATTTGTGTTGCATCTAAATTTGACGAGGTTTCCTCGATAGCTTTTTTTGTATCCTTTACATTGATGTCTTCACTGACAGCTACTTCTTTTACTTTATCCATCTATATCTCCCAATATTAACCGGAATTATTATTAAATTATCATTAACACTTTCTCTTATACTCTCTTCATAAATTTATTATATTTTCGGTAAATACCGTGTTGGATTTACCGATTTGCCCCTAAATCGTATTTCAAAGTGCAACATGGTTCTATCCGTACCGCTGTTGCCCATTTTTGCAATGACTTTACCCGCTTTTACTCTTTGTTGCTCTTTTACCAACAAAGATTCGTTATGAGCATAAGCACTTAGATAATCATCGTTGTGCTTTATTATTATTAGATTGCCATAACCGCGTAATGCATTGCCTGCGTATACTACAAGACCATCGGCAGCGGCTTTTATCGGTTTCCCTTTATTACCCGCAATGTCTATGCCCTTGTTGCCTTTTGCAGAGCTGGAAAACCTGGAAATAATTTTGCCATTTACCGGCCACATCCAGGATTTCACTTTCTGGGTCAGAGAAGGCACCTTTACATTGGTGAATTTTCCGCCACTTTTTTCACCATACGCCTGTGTTTTTTGATTTGCAACAACTTTTTTGACGTTTTTTTGCACAGGTTGTCTAGTTTTAACATTTATTTTTGAGCTTGCCTTGGCTGAAGCCAGAGTTTTACTACCTTTACCGGTTAACAATAAAATTTGCCCTGGGTATATTCGATAGGGAGCCGACAACTGGTTTAGACTGGCAATGGTGCGAACATCTTTGCCCGATCGCCAGGCAATAGAGTATAAAGTTTCTCCCGATTTCACTTTATACTGCTTCGACTTGATGGTGGCTTTATTAACCGGGGGACTGGCGGTTTTACCTGAAAGGCTAACCACGGGTGCCGGCCTAGTTCTGTCAGCGCAACTCAATAACATGCCCAAAGTGATCAGCACGATGAGCATTGAGACTGTCCGTTGACTCTGAAAGAAATAGTAGTTCATTGATATTTAAATGCTTTACCTGCTCAATTATCTAAATATAAAATACAAAGCGACAATAATAAAGACCACCGCCCAACCAATTAAATCTATGCTTTCGCGAATTTTTTTCTCCATTGGCTCGCCACCAGCTTTAATTAATCCGGCAACCAAAAAGAAGCGCATGCCGCGGCCAACCGCAGAAGCAATAAGAAATGGAATAAACAGCATCTGCAAAAAACCGGCGCTGAGCGTAAACACTTTATATGGAATAGGCGAAAACCCAGCGATAAACACCACCCAAACGCCATAATCTTTAAACCACGCCATCGCATGTTCAAATTTATCCATGTAATTAAAGTCAATTAAAAGTGGCTGAATAAGCGGTTCAAACATAAGATAACCTAATAAATAACCGACTACACCACCAATTACCGATGAAACCGTTGTAAGTAGTGCTAACCGCCAGGCTCTTTCCGGTTTTGATAACACCATAGGCGCCAATAACACATCGGGTGGGATAGGAAAAAATACCGACTCGGCAAACGTTAATAACGACAATACCGCAGGCGCTGCCTTGTGCTCAGCCCAACGCATGGTCCAAACGTATAATGGTGAAAATATTTTCATGATAGCTCGCCTGGCACTAATGGCACGAATTTTACCGCTTCAATTTGTTGCTGTTCAAAATCATCACCGTTACGGGTAATTAACTTTAACACTTGTGAGGTTTCGCCAACTGGGATTATCAACTTGCCGCCATCAACTAGCTGGTTCAGCAATTCTTGCGGTATTGAGCTGGCCGCAGCCGTGACAATGATTGCTTGATATGGGCCTTTGCTGGCCCAGCCTTTCCAGCCATCGCCATGTTTCATCGCGACGTTGTGCAAGTCCATTTTTTGTAAACGCCGTTTCGCTTGCCATTGCAAAGTCTTTATCCTTTCTACCGAAAATACCTTGCCAAATAACTGCGCCAAAATAGAGGTCTGATAGCCGGAGCCGGTGCCAATTTCAAGTACATTGTCATTCGCAGAACCCTTCAATATAAGCTCGGTCATCTTCGCCACTATGTAAGGTTGAGAAATGGTTTGTCCCTGGCCAATAGGCAAGGCCGTATTATCGTAAGCTTTATGGGCCAGTATTTCTGGCACAAAGATATGCCGGGGACTATTGGCAATGGCATGTAATACCTGGTTATTGCGGATCCCGGCGCTGTAAAGTTGTTGCGCTAAAATCTCACCACTGCGTAGCGACTTGCCACTAATTCTTGTTGTTACATTCATAAGTTAAGTTCACTCATCCAATCCGTCATTTGCTGCATACTTTTATACGCGGTCATATCAATCGTCAACGGCGTCACCGACGCATAACCATTGGCAATAGCATGAAAATCAGTACCTTCGCCACAATCGGCTTCATTACCCAATTTACCATACCAAAAAATATCCCGGCCCCAGGGATCCGTGCTTCTTTGCATCGTTTCGGCCTTATGGCGATTACCCAGTCTGGTCACTTTAATGCCTTTTAGTTGCTCAATAGCAATGTCCGGAACATTAATATTAATGATTTGATCGCTCGGCAGCGGGTGTTGCTTTAAGCGTTTAACAAATTTAGCGGCGACAATTGCAGCCGTTTGATAGTGTTGCTGATGCTTACCGACTAAGGAAACGGCAACGGCTGGTAAGCCCATATGTCGGCCCTCTGTGGCGGCAGCAACGGTGCCAGAGTACAACACATCATCACCTAAATTCGCGCCATTATTAATGCCTGCTACGACCAAATCCGGTTGACCATCAAATATTTGACTAATGCCGACATGCACAGAGTCTGTCGGGGTACCATTTACGGAAAAAAAACCGTTGTCTAAGGTTTCAATGCGCAATGGATTTAATAAAGTTAATGAGTTACTGGCGCCACTGCAATTTCTGTCAGGGGCAATCACTAAGGTTTCAGCAAATTTGGCCAATTCATCATTAAGCACTTTTATCCCAGGAGCATTTACGCCATCATCATTACTGACTAAAATTTTCATTTTTGCCTACCTACTCTTCGTTGCTCAAAGATTTATCGTTATATAACAACAGTTCTCTTAATATCGTTGTCGCAAAACACCCTGCCGGCAAAAAGAAAGACAAGGTCACCACATCGTTTTGCGATGCAATTTGTCCGGCTTCAATTTCCAGATTAATGCGACGTCGCTCTTGCTTTAAACCAAACTTGGCCAGGCCCTGGCAATAATCCCCTTGTTGATTTGCCAGGCTTTGCTCAAACGCCAAGGCCGCAGATGAAGTTGCCAGCTCACCGGCCCCCCACAGCGGCGCTGTGATGGCAATATCCTTTTCGGCCAAACGAGTTATAATGGCTTGATCGACCTCGGCTTGCGAAAAAATGGAGCGAGTTCCCGCTAACATATACACATCACCATTTACTGGTGAACTAAAACTCTCTTGTTGTATACGTTCACTGACAAACAGGTTAAATAAGTACGAACGTGCTGCCGATAAATAAAAGCCTCGTTTTTTCTTATCTTTAACCTTTTTGCCATTAAATAAGTCAGTTGCCGCGGTTAAATTGTTATTTTCATGGCCAAAGCGTTGTTCACCAAAGTAATTGGGCACACCGGTTTGTACTGCTTTTTGCCAACGGGCTTTTACATCGTCAACGTCATCCACATTGCGCAGAATTAATTCAAAGCGATTACCAACTAACGCACCGGTCTTCAATTTTTTATTGTGTCGTTGGTAAGATAAGACTTCGACCCCTTCAATCGATAAATCCGATAGATCGTATTGAGTTTTGCCGGGTAAATGTACGCCAAAATATTGTTCTGTAACGGCGTTTCTGTCTTTTAGGCCCGCATAAGAAACCAGCGCTTCTTTTACTTTAAAGTATTTAGCTAATTGTCTGGCAACAAATAAGGTATTTGCTCCCGTTTTGCGAATATGAATAATTAAGTGTTCACCTTCACCTGATGGCTGAAACGGTAATAATTCAAAGACTTTAAAATCACTGACAGAGCTGCGTAAATCTCCATGACTCTTGGGTTTGCCATGTAAATAAGCCAGTTCACTTACCACATTAGTCATGCGCGACTTCCCTTTTAGATTGTTGTGTTAACAGCGTTATGGCATGTACCGATATGCCTTCTTTGCGTCCTTCAAAGCCCAGTTTCTCTGTCGTCGTCGCTTTTACATTGACGTTATCGATGTCGGTTTGTAGATCAGCCGCCAAAATAGTACGCATGTTAAGCAAGTGTGGTGCTATTTTAGGCGCTTGTGCCACGATAGTGATATCGGCATTACCGATTTGATAACCGCGTTCCATCATTAACGCCACCACATGACGCAATAAGATTCGACTGGAAATGTTTTCATAATCGGCATCGGTATCGGGAAAATGATTACCAATATCGGCTAACGCTAATGCCCCTAGAATGGCATCACATAAGGCATGAATGGCTACATCACCATCAGAATGGGCAATAAAACCCTGGTCAAAATCTATGTTAACGCCAGCTAACACTATCGGACCTTTACCTCCAAATTTATGCACATCAAAACCATGACCTATACGCATGTTTCTTCCTTTTGTTGAGCCAGTATAAAAGCGGCGAGATTAAGATCTGATGGTCGGGTAATTTTTATATTGTCTTCACGGCCACTCACCACAAAACTGTTAATGCCGCAATGTTCCAGCGCCGATGCTTCATCGGTGATTGCCGCCTTGTCTTGCAAGCCCAGGGTTAATGCCTGGGTTAATTGAGTGAGTTTAAACATTTGTGGTGTTTGTGCATGCCAAAGGTTTTCTCGCTCTTCGGTATGGGATATCTGTTGATTACTATCACACCTTTTCATCGTATCTCTTACCGGCGTCGCTAAAATTGCGCCGGCACTGTTATTGTCAGTGCAATGGTTTTGACAAAACCCAATCAGCGCATCAATATCGGCATGGGTAACGCATGGCCTGGCCGCATCGTGCACCAATACCCACTTGCCGGAAGTATTGCTTTCTTTATTAGTACCAGCATTAGCGAGGGCTGTTAAGCCAGCCAATACCGAATCACTTCTTTCGCCACCACCAATAACCGTGCTAATTTGTGGATTACTGGCAACGGCTAAGCGGCTAAATGATTGATCGTGCTCTGCAAGAGCAACCACGATGTGGTTAATTTTAGGGTGCGATAACAAGCGCTCAAGCGTATGTTCAAGAATAGACTTGCCAGCAATTTTGAGGTATTGCTTGGCAATAGTTTCGCTCATGCGTTTACCGATACCGGCAGCAGGTACAACCACACTGTAGTGGTTGGAAACATTTGGGTTTACAAAGGATTGGTTATTCAATGTTAATTCTCTTGGGGAATTACTCGGAAAAAGGTTTCACCGTCTTTGATCATGCCAAGTTCATTACGGGCACGCTCTTCTACGGCTTGCAGGCCATTTTTGAGATCGTCGATATCGGCATAAATAAGTTTATTTCGTTGCTCGAGTTTGTTGTTTAGCTCAAGTTGTCTGGCAACGCTTTTTTTCAGTTCAAGATAATCGGGCACGCTGTTTTTGCCAAACCATAAACGGTATTGGAGCAATACTAAAAACAGTACCAGTAATGCTGTGATTAATCTCATATTGAGTGATCGTTATTATTATCATTTTGTCTAAGTTTAACATTATAAATACAGGAGATCTCAAGTCCACCAATATTATTGGTGGAGTCGTAAATATCGACAAAAGTAGGGAATATACCGTGCGACTTGCTGTTATTGACTATTGAACAATTGAGATTTGATCGATGCTGGCAATTTAAAGTTACGCCAGTTTATTTGACAAGAAAGTAATAATTCTCTTAACGACAAGGTGGAAGGCTGGGTCCGGTTATTGCCCTGCCATTGATGGCCACTGCAAGCGGCAGTAAGAACTTTTTTACTGGGTTTTAACAGGGTAAAGCTTGCATCCTTGTGCATCGGCAATTCAGTTAAGTAAAACCAGCCACAATAATTACTGCGAAAGCGCTGATTGTCCAAATCAATTCTATCGATACAATCGATCATGATGCGCGACGTTCCCCGCTCTTTGATCAGCACCGGCACCACCAAACCTAACTGCAGTTTGTTATTTTGATACCATTTTTGAATGTCGCTGGCACTTTGCTCTTTAAGCGGGATTTTTTTCGCCTGTTTTTCGCTCCAGCTGCCATTTTGCAAATCCAGTAATAATGGGCTATCTACCGCTAGCATCGAACCGGCCGTACGTTTGATATAATGAGGCAGGCTTTTTAACCGAGCTTGTACTTGCTCAGCCGAGTTAAACTTTGCATCTGCTAACAAGTTTATTTCACGCTCATACAAAGCACTACACAGCTCAGAAAACTGGGAAGATTGCGCCAATGCATCGGTTAATAAATCTGCCATCAAAAAACTGCTTAATACTGCTTAAAAAAACTTCTAAGAATGACTAAATGATATACCCGAAAGTATTGATAGTGCAAGATTTTGAGGGAATTAGCAGAATTTAAGCCATCCATGCTTCAGCAGGATAAGTACTTTCATATCGATAAAGTGCTTACTTTCGTTTTGAGCCATTTACAGTCATCCACATATTCAGAAAAGAAATACCATTGAAATATGCACATTAAGAGAAAATAAGCACCGTCATTCCGTGATGTTGTTGCACGGAACCTCCTTCAGTTTCAAGGTGGCTTTGTTAAAGGCTCTATTGGGGTTTAGGAGATCCCATCCAAAAGCATGATGGGACGACGGCGCTATTTTTCGAAGAAAGTGAATATCCGCTCCAAGCTAATACTCGAGTAATTACTCACGGATGTAAATCCTGATAATAAAAAAGCACTAGATTAGGTAAATAATCTAGTGCTTTTATTAGAACCACGTTAACTAATCGGCTTGCATCAGCAGCAAGCTTTTTAAGTATTCGCTACAATTGCGAGTTTATTGGCCTTTAATTTCACTACGACCATTATAGATCGCCGCATCACCTAAAAATTCTTCAATACGAAGTAATTGGTTATATTTAGATACACGGTCTGAACGACATAATGAACCCGTCTTGATTTGACCAGCAGCAGTACCAACGGCTAAATCAGCAATGGTTGCATCTTCCGTTTCACCACTACGGTGCGAAATAACGGCGGTGTAACCGGCATCTTTTGCCATCTTGATAGCGTTTAATGTTTCAGTTAACGTACCAATTTGGTTAAATTTGATCAAGATAGAGTTGGCAATACCATTATCAATACCGCGTTTAAGGATTTTAGTATTGGTAACGAATAAATCATCACCAACAATTTGTACTTTATCGCCAATTAAATCGGTTTGGTATTTGAAACCATCCCAATCTGATTCATCCAAACCATCTTCAATAGATACGATTGGGTATTGTTGACACAACTCGGCTAAGAAATCTGAGAACTGATTTGAAGTGAATTGCTTACCTTCACCTTTAAGGTCGTAGATATTTTTGTCAGCATCATAAAATTCAGAAGCGGCACAATCCATCGCTAAAGTGATATCTTTATCTAACTCATAACCGGAAGCGGCAATAGCTTCTTTGATAACCGCTAACGCATCGGCATTTGATGCTAAATCAGGGGCAAAACCACCTTCATCGCCAACAGCTGTATTTAAGCCTTTTGCCGATAATACTTTTTTCAACGCGTGGAATACTTCTGCGCCCATACGTAATGCTTCGCTAAAGTTTGCTGCGCCCACAGGCTGGATCATAAACTCTTGAATATCAACGTTGTTGTCGGCATGTTCACCACCATTGATGATGTTCATCATAGGTACTGGTAAGCTGTAAACACCAGGAGTGCCATTAAGATCAGCAATGTGTTGGTAAAGTTCAACACCTTTATCAACAGCGGCCGCCTTCGCAACAGCTAAAGAAACAGCCAAGATAGCGTTAGCACCAAAGGTCTCTTTGTTTTCAGTACCATCAAGTTCAATCATTATCTGATCGACTTCAGCTTGGTTTAACGCATTTTTACCTTTTAGGGCAGCGGCAATATCGTTGTTCACAGCAGCAACGGCTTTTAATACACCTTTACCTAAATAACGCGCTTTATCGCCATCGCGTAATTCAAGAGCTTCACGAGAACCGGTTGATGCGCCAGATGGAGCACAAGCGCGACCAAACGCACCAGATGCTAAACGCACATCAGCTTCTACTGTAGGGTTACCACGTGAGTCCATAACTTCACGAGCGATTACTTTAACTATTTCAGACATTGTGACCTCAAAATTACTTATGTTTAATGTTTGTAGTGTTGAATTTAACTTTTATTGTGCCGGAAATTAACCATAATGATGTTTCCAGCTTATTATTCGTACTTATATGTTTCATATTATTCGTCCATGGATAACACAGAAATTTATACATCCATGTATAATCACCCTCTAAAGGCTATCCCTGCCTGCCGGGTATAAATACATCCATGTATAATCACCCTCTAAAGGCTATCCCTGCCTGCCGGGTATAAATACATCCATGTATAAAAAAGCCGCAAATATATTTCTATAGATGCGGCTAGGAGTTATTTAGTGTTGTTCAAGTTTTTGATGTTCGAACGCGGCAGCAATAAAGCTTTCAAATAACGGATGACCATCTCGCGGCGTTGAATTAAACTCTGGATGGAACTGACCAGCAACAAACCAGATATGCTCTGGAATTTCGATCATCTCCACCAGTTTTTTATCGGCAGATAAGCCTGAAAATACCAGCCCAGATGCAGATAATTGCTCTCTGAAGTTATTGTTCACTTCAAAACGATGGCGATGACGTTCAAAAATACTTTCTGCGCCGTAAATCTCCGCAGCTTTGGTGCCAGCAATTAGGTGACACTGTTGTGAGCCCAAGCGCATAGTACCGCCTAAATCAGAATTTTCACTGCGTGTTTCCACCTGGCCTTCTTCATCTAACCATTCTTCGATTAAACCAACCACAGGAAACGCTGAGTTTTTATCAAATTCGGTTGAATGCGCATTCTCCATCTTGGCCACATTACGGGCAAATTCAACAAGCGCTACTTGCATCCCTAAACAGATGCCAAAATATGGAATGTTGTTTTCACGAGCGTATTTTGCCGTGGCAATCTTACCTTCAACACCACGTTCGCCAAATCCACCGGGAACGAGTAAAGCGTCAACACCTTTTAGCACTTCTTCGCCTTTCGCTTCCACAGTTTGTGAGTCAATGTATTTGATATTCACCGTTAACTGGTTTTTCAAGCCAGCATGTTTTAACGCTTCATTCACCGATTTGTAGGCGTCTGGTAGTTCAATGTATTTGCCCACCATACCGATAGTCACTTCACCTTTAGGATTCGCTTCCTGGAATAACACTTGTTCCCATTCGTGTAAATCGGCAACAGGGACATCAATACCGAAACGTTTGCAGACAATTTCATCGGTGCCTTGTGCCACTAACAGTGCAGGTATTTTATAAATGCTGTCGACGTCACGCATTGATACTACGGCTTTTTCTTCAACGTTACAGAACAAGGCAATTTTGGCACGTTCGTTCGCCGGTATTGGACCTTCACTGCGACATACTAAGATATCAGGGAAGATACCGATTGAGCGCAATTCTTTGACCGAGTGCTGCGTTGGTTTGGTTTTAATTTCACCGGAAGCGGCCAAATAAGGCACTAACGTTAGATGCATATACATGGCACGTTCGCGGCCAACCTCAACGCCAAGTTGACGAATTGCTTCTAAAAATGGTTGTGATTCGATATCACCTACCGTGCCGCCAATTTCAACCATGGCAACATCAAAGCCTTCCGCACCTTCAATCACTCGACGTTTGATGTCGTTGGTAATGTGTGGGATCACCTGAATAGTGGCTCCGAGAAATTCTCCACGACGTTCGCGGGCTAATATCCCCTGATAGATACTGCCGGTAGTGAAGTTGTTTTTCTTGGTCATTTTGGTACGAATAAAACGTTCGTAATGACCTAAATCCAGATCAGTTTCAGCACCATCGTTGGTTACAAAAACTTCACCATGCTGGATAGGGCTCATAGTGCCTGGATCAACATTAATATACGGATCAAGTTTTAGCATGGTTACTTTTAAGCCACGGGCTTCTAAAATAGCAGCCATTGAAGCGGCAGCAATACCTTTACCAAGGGATGATACAACCCCACCTGTTACAAAAATATATCTTGTTGTCATTTGAAACCCAGAACCATGGAATTAACAGAAAATTGTTTAAGTAATTTATCACCAACAATGCATACCTAATTATGAAAACAGGTAGATAATGAGGGTGTAAATTAGTAGTCACTACAAGTGTAGCAGGACGGGGCGATATTGTAGCAAAAGCCAGGCCGCACAACAATAACGAATTTAGCTGAATTAGTTCACAAATTGGCCAACATTGTTATAAGCTTATTTTATTGCAAATAAAAGATTATTGCTTATGTGGTTACAACAACAACTTTCTATACGCGCTAAAACTCGTGGCTTTCATTTAATCGATAATGATATCGTCCAGCAATTGCCGCAGTTACAAAATATCGATTCCGGTTTGTTGCACTTATTTTTACAGCACACTTCCGCGTCATTAACCATAAATGAAAATGCGGATCCCACCGTCAGGGCAGATTTAGAACAACATTTTAATACTTTCGTGCCGGAAAATGCCCCCTATTATCAGCACGATTATGAGGGCCCTGATGATATGCCTGCGCATATCAAATCGTCCATATTAGGCTGTCAGCTAACCATCCCTATCAGCAATGGCCAACTGGCACTAGGTACCTGGCAGGGTATTTATCTAGGCGAGCATCGCAACCATGCTGGCAGCAGGAGAATTATTGCCACTATTCATGGGGAATAGATACGGGGTACGAGCTACGGGCAGTCAGCGTAAATAAAATATTGCAGCCACAAATCTAAGTATCTGGACAATACTCAGAAACAATTAACCACGTCATTCCATCACGAGCTCTAGCGAGATGTGGGACCTCCATTAGTTTATAACGTGCAAACAAACAATACCTTATATGCTCTGCTGCGGTTCAGGAGGTCCCTGATGTCGCTTATGCTCCTCAGGGATGACGGCGCTCTTTTTAGCATTTAGTGTGGGACCGCAGTTTCGCTCTTTGGCGACATTTACCTTTTCAATGAGTTAATATCTGCTCGCAGCTCATAGCCCAAAGCATAATTTCGCTAGCGCGCCCTCCCCTTATTTCGGCAATAAATACATCAGATGCTGATGGAACCTCAAGATAACGGTGTCACTATCCCCCCGATAACCAAGCTCAAGACATAGCTGTTTTAAGGCGTCGGTTAAGTGATTAACGAAACGGCCATAGCCCCGCTTATTCATATTTGCCTCAGAAGCGATGAATACCAATTTCATCGTATCAACCAAATTTTTACTGTCCCACTGGCTAACAAATATGCCGCCACTGCCTACGGGTTTAAAGCCAAGGTTTAATAATTCACCTTTTGGTAATACATAGTTTTCATTGTCTTGGCGAATGATGGGGATTTTGCCATTAGCCACAATGGCGAGTTGGTTTAGATTGTATTGCTTGGCAATTTTCACAAACCGATCGCTGACAAACGTATATAGCGGGTTGTAAGGATCATCGGCACTCTCATCAATATCGCATTGCTGCAATAAGTTTTTGTTAATAGGCAAATTGGCAACGGCAAACGTCATATTGCTGTTCTCACGGGGTAATATTAATGACTGCTGTTGATAGCGAGTTGTCATGGCGCGAAAGCCATGGGTAGCGGTCTTTTTATCGCCTTTGTTCGCGCTGAAAATATCGTAGGTTAAATGTTGGTGATCTCGCATTTTAAACGTGCCGATATCGACACCTAATAACTTGCCAAACTTACTAATGAGTTTGCTCACCCGTTGATGAAATATTGGCGCATTTTGTCTTAGCTCATCACCCGTTGCCAGAAATAATAGCTCTATTTTATCCACTAGCAATTCGCTGTTGAAAAACGTACGCAAACCGGTATGCACTTTCGGGTTATACATAAACAGAATTTGTTGCTCTGTTTCAATCACTTGCTGTTCTTCAGCATACATTACCCGGACCAGCTTATTTTTGGCAATAAAACTGACGTTATTGAACCCATACTGCTCACACAAATTAAAAAAACTGTGACTTAAATTTCGATAAAAATCGGCAAAATAGACACCATTGATATCTCTGCCTGAGATCAGTTCCAGTAACGCCAGGTTCGGTTTAAATTCCACCAACAGGTATTGATTTTCCCGGGCGCCATGCGGTACATAAACTTTGTCGGCGGCACTACGTTTGCGTATTAAATTGATCCGTGAATTGTGTTTTAACATCATCTTTCTCCTTGGTATGCCTTGCAGAATAGGCGAACAATGTGTCAAAGACGTTACATTTGGATGATAGTTTAAAGAAGCTGCGAGCAATTGGCTACGGGCATCGGGCGACTAGCTACGGGCAGCCTGCGGAGATGAAAGATTCCAGTCACAAATCTAAGTATCTTAACAATACTCAGAAACAATTAACCACGTCATCCCATCACGAGCTCTAGCGAGATGTGGGACCTCTTTTAGGTTATAACGTGCAAACAAACAATACCTTATCTGCTCTGCTGCGGTTCAGGAGGTCCCTGATGTCGCTTATGCTCCTCAGGGATGACGGCGCTCTTTTTAGCATTTAGTGTGGGACCGCAGTTTCCCTCTTTGCCGACATTAACCTTTTCAATGAGTTAATATCTGCTCGCAGCTAGCAACAAAGAGGCTCTTAATCTTCATAACCCCAAGGTGCGTCAGGCGTGTCTACCGGCTTGGTTAAGTCAAAGTCGACTCGAAACTCACGGCCTTGTCGGACCAAGCGATAAGTGAAGACTTCCGGGTAAATGTACATTTGCCAGGTGTTGCCCATAGATTGTGGAATTTGCAGTTCGACAAATAGTTGTTTGGAATATTGGTCAGCGGGGAAAGATTGTACTTGTGGGTAGCCCGCATCAAGCGTCTGACCACCATACATGGTGGAAACATCACTGCTGCCGTCGGTATGACGATGATCATGTTTTAACGATAAGCCGCTGCCAGTTTTGCTGATAATCCAGGTGCGTGAAGAGTCATCGCCAACATGAAAAGGCACTTGTAACTCAGTATCCGTACATTTGCGCACATGCATGATCAACGCTTTGTTACTAAAGCTGCTTGCCGGTGCATTATCAACCGTCACTTTGCCGGCGAAAGCCTGGCCACAATGGGCTTTAATGTTGGCAAAAAAAGCATCCTGACTTGCAATCGACACTAATGGCGCCTCATTCGCAAACGCCGGGGTTGTTGAAAGCGCCCCAGCAAAGGCAACAGTAATGGCACAGGTTTTGGGTAATTTTTTAATTAATGTATTTTTGTTCATATTGGATACCAAGTTGATTAAATATCTACTCATTTTTAATGGTTAAAACGAATAACTACTGCTTTATAAAATTGATAAGTACATAAGCATGGATGCTGCAGGTAGAGCGACGCAGGATGCCAAAGCCGAGAATAACTACTTACTAAATTTTATGCATTGTATTTATCCGTTTTTCCTCATGAAAAAGTAGAGCACATAATTAACCAAATTGGTATGACCTCTTAATAGTATAGGTTTTAACAACACAGTTTGGCTTGCTGCCATAACTGCTCTAATTCAACCAGGCTGGATTGTTTGATATCCAGGTTATGATCAAAGTGATGTTGTTCAATAAATTGAAAGCGTTTGCTAAATTTTCGATTGCCCTGCCTGAGCAATTGTTCGGGGTCTTGCTTAACATGGCGCGCTAAATTTACTACAGCAAACAACAAGTCGCCAATTTCTTCGGCGACTTTAGCATCATCGATATCATCAGCTTTCAGTTCATCTTCAACTTCAGTCACTTCCTCTTTTACTTTTGCCAGGACATCGCTGATATTGTCCCAGTCAAAGCCCACATGAGCACATCGTTTTTGAATTTTTGCCGCTTGCGCTAACGCCGGCAATGAATTGGGAATATCATCTAGTAGCGACTTTTGCTGATTTTTTCTGGCCCTCTCGATGGCTTTTTCATTTTCCCAATTGGCTTTTATTTCTTGCTCTGTGGCTAGTTCTGCATTAGCAAAAACGTGCGGGTGGCGACGGATCAGTTTTTCACAAATAGCGGCAACGACATTATCAAAGTTAAAGCGTTGTTGCTCTTCGCCCAAACGGGCATAAAACACCACTTGAAACAACAAATCACCGAGTTCATTTTCAAGTTCCGCGTAATCCTGATTTTCGATCGCTTCAGCCACTTCGTAAGCTTCTTCCAACGTATACGGCACTATGGTTTGAAAACTTTGTTGCAAATCCCATGGACAGCCTTTGATAGGGTCTCGCAACTGACTCATGATCCAAATCAGCTTTTCAATTGACGCCGGGTTATCGCGCATAGTGTTCCTTGATAAATGTTGCTGGGTTAGTGTTACTGATAACGGGTTAATTGCGAATTCGCTTAACGGTGATGACTTCATCAATGTGATCAATTTTGCTGACCAAGCGAGTCAATATTTCAACGTCGGTTAATTCTAGCTTAAAGTCCATTATGGTGACTCTTTGCTTAGGATCTGAGCGTGATGACATATCCAGAACATTCACTTTGTCATTGGCGATGATGGTGGTCACATCTCGAAGTAACCCTTGCCTGTCACCGGCAACAATTTGTATTGCTACTTGATAATTTTGCTGGTGTTTGTCTCCCCACTGTACGTCAACCAGGCGTTCCGGCGATTGCTTTAAGGCATTGTTCAATTGCTCACAATCGCTACGGTGTACTGAAATGCCTCGCCCCTGAGTAATAAACCCCTGAATACTATCTCCGGGTACTGGCTGGCAGCATTTCGCCATATGGGTTAACAAATTACCGACGCCGGATACTGTGATACCATTACTATCAACTTGCTGCTTCTCACTTTGTTGGCGGATCACCATTTTTGGATCAATGTCAGCAGCGGGCTTTAATTTTTCGGCCTGAAATTGTAACTGGTGAACAACTTGTAAAACCCGGACATGGCCACTGCCAATCATCGCATGCAAGTCGGTTAAGCTCTTAACATTAAAGCGATGAAATATTGTCGAAAAATCTGCGTCTTGCACATCATGACGAGTGAGCTCAGTATCGAGCAGTTCTTTGCCAGCTTGCGTATTCTTATCTTTATCTAATGCTTTAAAAAAACTTTGTACTTTCGACCTGACTCTGGTGGTATGAATATAACCCAATGAAGGGTTTAACCAATCGCGAGATGGATTTGGCTTTTTGCTGGTTAAAATCTCTAATTGTTCACCGGTTTTAAGTTTGTAGGTAAACGGGACAATTCGCCCGGAAACCTTTGCACCGATACAGCAGTGACCAACGTTTGAATGAATATAGTAAGCAAAATCAAGCGGCGTAGCACCATTAGGTAAATCGATGACGTCGCCATTTGGGGTAAACACATAGATTCGGTCTTCAAACACTTCATTGCGCAGCTCGTCCACCAATTCATCGGAACTGGAAATGTCTTCTTGCCATTGTAAAAGTTTTCTTAGCCAGTTAATTTTTTCATCAAAGCCCCCGGTTTTTCCGCTGGCATTACCTTCTTTGTAACGCCAATGTGCAGCGACGCCCAGCTCGGCATCATCATGCATTTGCTGCGTTCTGATCTGCACTTCCACCGACTTACCCTCTGGCCCAAGTACAACCGTATGAATAGACTGATAACCATTGGGTTTTGGCGTGGCGACATAATCATCAAATTCACTGGGCAGATGTTTCCAACTGGTATGGACAATGCCGAGGGCACCGTAACAGTCTTGTAATTTATCCACCACAATACGGACCGCTCTAACATCGAACAGTTGCTCAAAATCTAACGATTTTTGCTGCATCTTTTTCCAGATACTGTAAATGTGCTTCGGTCGGCCATAAACACTACCGCGGATCTGTAAATCGTCTAATTGTTGCTGCGTATTGGCGACAAAATCTGTCATATATTGCTCTCGCACTAAACGTTTATCATCGAGCAATTTTGCGATTTTTTTATAGGTATTCGGATGCAAATAACGAAAGGATATATCTTCCAGCTCCCATTTTAACTGGCCAATACCCAAACGGTTTGCTAATGGTGCATAAATACTGACAGTTTCCTTGGCCGCAAGTACCCGGGTTTCTTCATCGCTATTTTTGACATAGCGCAGATTGCATACACGTTCGGCAAGCTTAATCACTACAGCACGGACATCTTCGACCATAGACAATAACATTTTCCGTAAATTATCAATTTGGCCACTGGCAAACTTGGTACCACTGGGCTGCTGCAAACTGCGGATGGCGTCCATTTGCACCACCCCTTTGACTAAAGTGAAAATGGCGGGACCATAGTCATCACCAATGGTATCGATATTTAACGCTTTAGTTTCAATCAGCGGTACCAACAAGGCAGCAGATAATGAATCTTTATCCATGTTCAAACCCGCCAGTATTTCAACCATCTCTAAGGCCTTATACTGACAACTTAAGTTGTCTCGAAACAGAGCTTGCAACTTTATCCACAAAGCCTCTATGGCTTGCTGTTTTTGTTCCGTTAAGTCGAGTTCTGCCAACCATACTTCAAAATTTTCGGCAGTCATTTGATGAGATTTTCTCACTGAAACCATGAGTATTCCTGTCTATGATTTGGGAAATTAAATTTTTTTTCACTAAACATCTTAAAGCTACGGATTTATGTTACCGATTTACTGCAATTATTTAGCACTTCTGCTTACGTGTAAACAGCGCCATAGTTTCGACATGACGAGTTTGACTAAACATATCCATTAATCCTATTTTGCTTAGCTGATAGCCATTGGCAAGTAATACTTTCGCATCTCTTGTCATCGTTGCCGGATCACATGAAATATAGAGTATACTGGCGACCTTTAGTTTTAAGATGTTGGTAACCGCATTTAACGCGCCCGCTCTCGCCGGATCGAGTAGCACTTTCGAAATCGTTGATTGCTGCGCTGCCATTTTATCTTTAAGCCATGACCAGTCATCGTTTTCAGCGTTTAAATCGGCTTGTAGGAATTGGCAGTTTGTTAGAGCATTGTGTTTGGCATTTTGCAATGCCCTGTCCACCATATCCTGAACACCTTCAACGCCAATCACACTGTTGACTTGCTTTGCCAACGGCAAACTAAAATTACCCAAACCACAAAACAAATCAAGGACCACATCATCGCCATCTAATTCTAACCATTGCATTGCCTGATTGACCATCGCAGTATTTAATTTTGCATTCACTTGCACAAAATCAGTAATGGCAAAATTTAACTGGCAATCATTGACTTGATAACTTAACAAACGGCCGTTTTGCGGCGTTAACAATTCTGTCGCATCATCGGTTTGCAGGGCTATTTGATAAGGTTTTTGCTGATTAAACTCGATAAATTTTTGTCTGTCATGCTCCGTCAATTTACGAACTTGCCTAAATATCACCAATGCCGATTCGGCATCGATAACTTCGATGTGAGATATTGCCGCTTTGGCATCCAGGCTATTAATGAGCTGAGTGAAATCATTAAACTCATCGCTAAACAATTGCGGTAATACCGGACAAGATTTTATTTGTGTGAGTACATTGGAGCTTTTTTGACGGAAGCCAACAATTGCCTGATTATGCTTATTGTATTGTACGCCAATTCGGGCTTTACGGCGATAATGCCATTTGTCGCTAATTAAACTTGTTTGCCAGGGCAAGCTAGTAATGTCACTATTGCGACGAAATAAATCGCTGACTTTTTGCTGTTTAAAGTCCAGCTGTCCTTGATAAGCAAGGTGCTGTAGATCGCAGCCGCCACATTGGTAAAAGTGCTTACAGCGTGGTTGCACGCGATTACTGGCGCTAATTAATACGTTTTTAGTTTTGCCGCGCAGGTATTTTGACTTTTCCTGAATGATCTTCGCTTCTACGGTTTCGCCAGGCAAGGCTGAGTCGACGAAAACCGGTTTTTTGCCTATTTTGCCGACGCCATCACCATTGATATCCAAAGATTTGATCTCTATCTTGACTTGCTGGTTAAGATATTTGTTTGCTGCTTTTGGTTTGTAAAAATTAACCATTGATTATCCAGTTAGCGCTATCGAATTGCTATTAATGCTACATTTTTCTGAAAAAAAGTGCCATGATAAGCGAATGATTTTAACACGAAAAAGAACGTAATTATGATCAAAATAACTATCAAGGATTGGGTTATTTTATTTGCCGTACTACCAACAATCATTATTGGCTCCAGTTTGGCTATTTATTATGCCTACAATAGAATTGTTGCCATTGATGAAACCTTAATCGATAAAGGCAAAACGATCGCCAACACCCTTGCTGTAACCACGGCCTATCGTATGAATAATAAGGAATATTATTCATTGCGCAACTTATTGGCTTATGTCCAGGGCAGTAATTCCGACTTAATAAAAACCATTTTGTTATTTGATCATAAAAACACAAACCTGATAAACAGTAACGGCTCCGGTAATTCAAGCCAATACATCGCCTCACTCGCCAACGGCGAGTTAGATAAAGAATACATCCAAGAATATGATCATAGCTACTTCATCTACTTTCCTATTCGCCTCGCCATTTATAAAATCGATCAAAAATCGACTGCGAACAAATCCTATTACGGCTATTACGTCATTGAAATTAATAAAACTGGCATTTTGTATGAAAAGCAAATCTTGCTGATTGTCAGTTTACTGGTGGTATTCTTCGGTATATTTTTATCTCTGCACTTTGCCAAAAGGCTGGTATCTATTCTCTCCGGGCCAGTAAAAGAGATGAACGAAATCGTTCTGCAAATTCGCCAAGGGGCGTTGGGGGTTAGGATCCATGAGCCGTTTCAGGGGGAGTTAGATATTCTGCGCATCGGCATCAACAATATGGCACAAGCGATTGAAGATTATCAGTACGACTTAGAGTCGAATATCGAACAGGCAACCAGAGACCTACGTACCGCTCTTGAACAATTTGAGGTACAAAACGTACAACTCGATCTTGCCAAACGCAAAGCACAGGAAGCAAATCAGGTAAAGTCCGAATTTCTGGCAAATATGAGTCATGAGTTACGAACGCCGTTAAACGGGGTTATCGGTTTTACCCGACAAGTATTAAAAACGCCTTTATCAGAAACACAACGTGAATTTCTTACCACCATCGACAGCTCGGCAAATAACTTACTGTCGATTATTAACGACATTCTTGACTTCTCAAAACTCGATTCCGGTCGACTGGAAATTGAACATATCCCATTCAGTTTTAGAGACAGCATTGATGAAGCGATCATCTTGTTTGCAGATTCTGCCCATAGCAAAAACATTGAATTATCATTAAATATTAACCAGAATTTGCCCAACTCACTCATTGGCGATGCATTGCGAATAAAACAGGTATTAATTAATTTATTAAGCAATGCCATTAAGTTTACCGACTATGGTTATATCGCCGTGGACGTCGATTATCAAATAAGCAACGACGCCAATATTGAAATCTCAATACAAGTTATCGATACCGGCATAGGGATCAGCGATAAACAAAAAGAATCGTTATTTAAAGCATTTTCACAAGCCGATAAAAGCATTACCCGCCTCTATGGCGGCACCGGATTAGGCTTAGTAATTTCTAAACGCTTAGCCAATGAAATGGGTGGTGATATCAACTTTAGCAGTCAGTCTCATAAAGGCTCAAGTTTCTTTTTTACCTTTAAAAGTGAAATCAACCAACTGCCGATTGATAGTATTATCGAACCGTTTGAGCTTGAACATAAATCAGTTATTTTGTTTGAACCGCATCAGCGCAGTCGCTTAGCTATGGTAAATATTTTAAAGCATTGGCATATGGATATTACCCAAGTTACTGACTTGCGGGAATTACAAAATCAAATTCAACAGCGCAGTTTCGATTTTGCCATATTGGGGCAACAAATAGGTTCGACCAACATTAACGATGTGAAATCATTGATCGAGTCTTTATCAATGAGCGTCGGGAAAATGATTTTGGCGATCAATAATAACTCGTTAAGTTTAAAAAAATCGCTGATTAATTCGGGTATTCATGCCTGTATTACCAAACCAGTAACCAACAAAAATTTAAAGCATGCACTGTTACAAACTGAACAAACCTTTACTGAAGAGAAAAGTAAAAAACTCAAATCTGATCCTGAGAAATTACCAATTTCAGTGCTTGCCGTTGATGATAATCAAGCCAATTTAAAACTCATTCAAACCTTACTTGAACAGAAAGTCGCGGCAGTGGTTTTAGCGAGTGATGGCAGAGAAGCCTATAAACTGTGTTGTAGAGAGAAATTTGATTTGATTTTGATGGATATCCAAATGCCTATTCTCGATGGTATCAGCGCCTTGACCAAAATCCAGCATGACTCACTGAACATTCAAACCGGCATTATTGCCGTTACCGCCCATGCCCTACCCGGAGAAAAAGAAAAATACATCCGATCAGGCTTTGACGGTTATTTGGCAAAACCCATTGACGAAACGCTACTCGATCACATTATTTTTGAACACGCACCAATCAAAGATCACAATCACAACAATATAATTCCTGCAGTAGAAACTAAACATGATAACTCAGAAAAACTGGCTCATTTAGTACAACACAGTTACAACGGCGTCATCGACTGGACTATTTCGATGCAGCGCTCTGCCCATAAATACGAGTTAGCAATAGAAATGTTTACCTTGTTAATCAATTCATTACCAGAAACAAAAGTCGCCTTGCAAAACAATATCAAATTAGAAAACCTACCTAGTGTCAGCTCATTGGTACACAAACTTAACGGGGCGAGTTGTTATGTTGGTGTGCCCAGGCTGGAGAAGGTGGTACAAAGAATAGAAACACAAATAAAGCAGCAGCTGTCATTAGCCGAACTGGAGCCGGAATTTTTCGAATTGTTTGATGAAATCGATGCGGTGTTAGCCGTTGCCGATGATTTTTTGCAACTCGCTACTGCGAATGCTAAATAAACTGAACTCGGGGTAAGCTAAGCACTGAGTACCACAAAGGCTAACGCGTACTGCTTTTCATCAGATAAACTGATGTGCCAGCTAGTTGCCGTTAATTGCAGAGCCAACTCTAAAGCTCTGCCAGTTAACTCAAGCGTGGGTTTACCTGAGGCCAAATTGACAATATTAAAGTGTTGAAACGAGACACCATCCGCAATACCTGTACCTAGTGCTTTCGCTGCCGCTTCTTTGCCTGCCCAGCGTTTCGCCAAAAATCGTTCCGGCTGCTTCAAGCTCAAAAATTTTTCATGCTCAGCCGGCGTCAACACCCGCAACGCCAAACGTGCTCTCGCCTTATCCGCCATATTTTCGATACGACTGATCTCAACAATATCATTTCCGATACCAACTACTGACATATATTTCCCTAGGGTGATAAGCTGCGAGCTAAAAAAGCTACGGGCAACGGGCTATAAGATGCAGCTTGTTTGTTGCTCGTAGCTCGTAGCTCGTAGCTCGTAGCCATTCTTTACTGCCTTGCTTCAATCATCAATCGTTTCATATCACGTACGGCTTTCTCTAAACCATCGATAGCCGCACGAGCAATGATGGCATGGCCAATGTTCAACTCAATAATTTCTTTGATTGCCGCAACCGGTTTTACGTTAAAGTAATTCAAGCCATGGCCGGCATTTACTTTTAAACCTAAATTGTGCGCATATTTAATGCCGTCAATTAAACGTAACAGCTCGGCTTGTTGTTTATCTTCTGTTTCTGCATCGGCATAATGGCCGGTATGAATTTCAATAAACGGTGCTCCTGTTGCTTTGGCGGCATCTATCTGTTTTCTATCGGCATCAATAAATAAACTGACCTTGGTACCCACTGCAGCCAAACGTTCAACCGCGTTACTGACTTTGTCCATTTGTCCGGCAACATCCAAGCCACCTTCGGTGGTTAACTCTTCACGCTTTTCCGGGACTAAACAACAAAATGCGGGTTTAATACGACAGGCAATATCCAGCATTTCATTGGTCACCGCCATTTCCAGATTCATTCTACTTTGAATCGTATTTGCCATCACTTCGACATCGCGGTCGTTAATATGACGCCGGTCTTCACGTAAATGAATGGTGATGCCATCGGCACCCGCATGTTCAGCCACACAGGCGGCATGTGCAGGATCCGGGTAAGTCGTGCCTCTGGCCTGGCGTAACGTTGCAATATGGTCAACATTAACACCCAATAAAATATCGCTCATAAAACTTGCTCTCTTAATTTCATTTCATCTATTTAATTAAATCTATATAGGTCAACAGACCCTAACAATAATACCAAGTTGATTAAATATCTACCCATTTCACATGGTAGAACTAGTGGAAAACGGACAGTCGAAGCGGCAGCTTATTTGGCAAACTTATTACTGAATAGTTTGCGACTATTTAACGGCTTTTTCCCTAAATAACTCTGTAAAACCTGCCGCATCAAGCGTTTACAGGTTAATAATACGTCTGCTTGCTCTAATTTACCATCACCAATTGCAATTATGTGTTGACGATTATAGCGCGGTAAAGACAAATCAAAATCGGCCAGCACAAACCCTTGTTCGGGTACAAAATGTAACTCATTGCCGTACGGCTCACTAATTTGAGTTGATGGTTGCTCGGGTTGTTGTTGCAGATCATGAAAATCTAATGAGAAGCCTAATTCAGCCAATAAGGTTAATTCGAATTTCCTCAGCATCGGCTCTAAGGGCGATTGCAGCAGTAACTGATTCAAACTTGTTTGATAGAGTTGAAATAGGCTCTCGCATGGAATGTTTTCTGGCAGTAGCCGTACCATCAGCTCATTTAAATAGAAGCCACTAAACAGGAAGTTACCACTAAGCGCCAAGCTTTTATCGGCGTGTTCAATGCGGGATAACGACTTTAAGTCATTGCTGCCTTGCAACTCTATTTGTAAACAGGCAAAGGGCTGTAACAGGCCTTTTTTGTTGGCTTTCTTACTTTTGCCAATATAGACCACCGCACTCACATGGCCATGTTGCTCAGTCAGTAAGTTAACCAATAAACGACTATCACGGTAAGGGCGAGAGTGCAGTAAATACGCTTTTTGCAGGTTGAGTTCTTTACTAACAGACATAGCCAGGCGTTTGCATTAGCAGTGAAAACTAACCGGAATAATCATCGCCGTAGCCTAAACTGCGTAACGCTCTCTCGTCATCAGCCCAGCCAGACTTCACTTTCACCCAAGTTTCGAGAAACACTTTGCGCTCAAACATGGCTTCCATATCGCGACGGGCTTCGCGGCCAATGGTTTTCAGTTTTTCACCTTTATTGCCGATTACCATACGTTTTTGCGTGTCACGCTCGACCAAAATCAAGGCATTTATGTGCAGAATCCCCTTATCATCGGTTTTGAATTGCTCTATTTCTACTGTGGTCGAATATGGGAGTTCATCGCCGGTAAAGCGAATTAGCTTCTCTCTGACAATTTCAGAGGCCATGAAACGAGACGATCGGTCGGTAACGTAATCTTCCGGAAACCAAAAATCGCCATCCGGCAGCGACGATAAACAGACCTCACGTATCTTGTCGACTTTATCGCCTTTTACCGCACTGATAGGGATAATTTCTTGAAAATCATGCAACGCCGCTATTTTTTGTAAATGTGGCAATAACTCTTCTTTATCCTGAACATTATCAATTTTGTTCACCGCTAACACTACCGGACGGCCTGATTGCTTAACTTTACTTAGTACCAGTTCGTCATCACTGGTCCAGTTAGTGCCTTCGACCAGAAAAATAATGAGTTCAACTTCGGCTATCGTACTGCTCGCCGCCCGATTCATTAAGCGATTAATGGCCCGTTTTTCTTCTAAGTGTAACCCCGGGGTATCTACCAAAACCGCCTGACGATTATCTTCGGTTAAAATACCCAGGATACGATGGCGAGTAGTTTGTGGCTTACGCGATGTGATACTTATTTTCTGGCCTAATAAGGCATTTAACAAGGTCGATTTGCCAACGTTGGGACGACCAACTAATGCCACCAAACCACAATAGTTATCACTTTGGCTTGCACCTTCAAAATCGTCGTCATTTAACATTTAATAGCTCCAATGCTTGTTCGGCAGCCGCTTGTTCGGCTTTTCTTCGAGATGTACCTTTGCTAATAATGGCATCCGCTAACGTTTCAATTACGCAACTGATGGTAAATTGCTGGTTATGTGATTGCCCTGTGGTGGCTATCACATCATATTTAGGCAGCGCTAATTTACGCCCTTGTAAATATTCTTGTAACCGGGTTTTGGGATCTTTTTGGCTTTGTCCTGGGTTGATTTGATTGATACGTATTGCAAACCAATCAAGAATTAACTGCCGGCAAGTTGGCATATCTGAATCTAGAAATACGGCACCGATAATTGCTTCAATGGCATCTTCTAAAATCGAGTCTCGACGAAATCCGCCACTTTTTAACTCACCTGGACCTAATACCAAATAATCGCCCAGAGCAAAACTGCGACCAATTTCAGCCAGGGTAACACCACGTACCAAGGTTGAACGCATACGCGTTAGCTCGCCTTCACTGGCCTGTGGAAATTTTTCAAACAAAGCACGGGCAATCACATACCCCAAGATTGAATCACCTAAAAACTCTAAGCGTTCATTATTATCGCCTTTGGCACTACGATGCGTTAATGCCTGAATCAGCAGTTGCTCATCATTAAATTGATGACCCAGCTTAGTCGCCAGTCGATTTAAGTGTAATGGTTTAGTCAATTAATTAATTCCGCCAATGCGATTAAAACGAATACCTGATGGTACCCAGGTAGGTAAAAAGTCTGCCTCACTTCGTTCAAAATCAAAACTCATCCATATGGCAACAGCCTCACCTACCAGCGCATCTTCGGAGACAAAGCCCCAAAAACGGCCATCGAGAGAGTTGTCACGATTATCGCCCATCACCAGGTACTTACCTTCCGGTACCAGCCATTCGCCTTTTTTCAAGCCCGGTTGGTTAAAGAACCGATAATTTTGTGGCGGCTGGCTGTTATTGACTAAAATTTCATGAGTTTTATTGGGCATTGCCGATTCATAACGGGTTAATGCCTTGCCCGACTTTGGAGATTCGCCGCTGTTCTTAAACGTTGTTACCACTTGCTTCATTTCAGCGCAAGATGTGGCATTTTCTGCACATTTAGGTTGGATATATAAGTATTTGTTTTGATAAACCACCCTGTCACCAGGTACGCCAACAACCCTTTTGATGAAATCGACATTGGGATCGACCGGATACTTAAATACTACGACATCGCCACGCTCAGGTGAGCCGATATCGAAAAATTTATTGCGGGCAACAGGTTCGCGCAAGCCATAATTAAATTTATTCACCAAAATAAAATCGCCATCATATAACGTTGGCATCATCGAGCCCGATGGAATTTGGAACGGTTCATAGATAAACGAACGTAAAATAAGGACAAAGGCAATCACCGGAAATACTTGTACTGAGGTGTCAACCCAGGCATTCGGGGTGGTGATCTTTTCAATGGCAACCTGATCAAGCGGTTGCGCGCATTGCTCTTGCGTGGCTTGTAAGTTCAATTGACGCTTTGGTGCATAAACAAACTTATCGAGAAAATAAACGATGCCCGTTACTATCGTAATGACCACCAAAAATAATGAAAAATACATCGCCATAGAATAATTACTTCCCTAACTTAAGTACGGCCAAAAACGCTTCTTGTGGTACTTCGACATTGCCCACTTGCTTCATCCGTTTTTTACCTTCTTTTTGCTTTTGTAACAATTTCTTCTTACGAGAAATATCACCACCATAACATTTGGCGATTACGTTTTTGCGTAACTGTTTCACCGTTGTCCGGGCAATAACGTTACTACCTATAGTCGCTTGAATGGCGACATCAAACATTTGACGGTGAATAAGCTCTTTTAGTTTATCCACTAACTGACGACCACGTGATACTGAATTGCTGCGATGGGTGATCATCGCCAACGCATCGACTCTGTCGCCGTTAATTAACACATCGGTACGCACCATGTCTGATGCTTCGAAACGAACAAAGTTATATTCGAGTGAGGCATAACCACGACTGGTGGATTTCAACTTATCGAAGAAGTCCATCACCACTTCTGCCATCGGCAGTTCGTAATGCACCGCAACTTGGTTACCGTGATAGGTTAAATTCTTTTGCACACCACGCTTTTCGATACACAAGGTAATGACATTACCCAAGTGCTCTTGTGGCACTAAGATATGCGCTTCGACAATGGGCTCGCGAATTTCATCAATTTCATTAACCGCGGGTAAATCCGATGGATTGTCTATGGCAACTACCTTGCCATTAGTGCATAACACTTCATAGTTTACCGTCGGTGCCGTGGCGATCAGATCCAGATCATATTCACGCGCCAAACGCTCCTGAATAATTTCCATGTGCAACATGCCAAGGAAGCCACAGCGGAAACCAAAGCCCAGCGCGCCAGAACTTTCTGGCTCGAAGAATAATGAAGCATCATTCAGGCTTAACTTATTTAATGCGTCGCGGAAGTTTTCAAAATCATCTGAGCTGATAGGGAAAATACCGGCATACACCTGTGGTGTTACTTTTTGAAAACCGGGTAGCACATCTTCAGCCGGCTTACGCGTTAACGTTAACGTATCACCAACTGGGGCACCGTGAATCTCTTTAATACCGGCAATAATGAAGCCAACTTCGCCAGTCTTCAAGATACCAGTTTCCGTTTGCTTCGGCGTGAAAATACCGACTTTATCAATTTGATGGCTTTGCCCGGTCGACATCACCGTCATCTTATCACCGGCTTTGATCTCTCCGTGCATCACCCGTACTAAAGAAACTACGCCTTGATAGTTATCAAACCAGGAGTCGATGATCAGCGCTTGCAGCTTATCATCCGTTTTACCCACCGGCGGTGGCACATTGGCCACTATGCTCTCTAGTACTTCATCAATACCAATACCAGTTTTCGCACTACACTGCACGGCGTCAGTTGCGTCAATGCCGATAATATCTTCAATTTCTTCCGCCACTTTGTCAGGGTCAGCCTGTGGTAAGTCAATTTTATTTAAAATTGGCACCACTTCTAAATCCATTTCAATGGCGGTGTAACAGTTTGCCAGAGTTTGTGCTTCTACGCCCTGGCCAGCATCGACTACCAACAATGCACCTTCACAGGCGGCTAATGAGCGTGATACTTCATAAGAAAAATCAACGTGACCGGGAGTGTCGATAAAGTTAAGCTGATAAATTTCACCGTCTTTGGCTTTATAATCCAGGGTTACGCTTTGCGCTTTAATGGTAATACCGCGTTCACGTTCCAGATCCATAGAATCTAATACTTGCGCTGCCATTTCACGGTCTGACAGGCCGCCACAATGTTGAATTAATCGATCGGACAGGGTGGATTTGCCATGATCAATGTGGGCGATAATTGAGAAATTTCGAATGTGCTTCATAAAAGAGCTTTTAATAGATACGTAAATACAAAAATGATTATGCGTGATTTTAGCGAATTTAACCGCAGCTAGCTATCTATTTCACTGACTTTAGGCTTTAAATCTGTAACAGGAGATTATTTTAGTTCGACAGTTGCGATAATATCGGCACATTTTCGCAGCAGTTTAGGTTGTAAACTGGCTTGGCTATGCCGACTATTTTGCTGCTTTTGCGCAATCACAAAACCTAAATAACCACCCACGACAGCAAACACCAAAGCGATAAGCTCATGCAGTTGTAACTGTTCCACCAGATAAAACTGACCAATAGTGGCGAACACTATCATCATCAATAACGGTAATAAGTAGACTTGCACGGCACTGTTTAACAGACTTTTTTCCGATAAGCCGATCACCACCTCATCACCAATGTGCAAATTGTTTTGCCCGGCTGTAATTGTGGTGGTCAGTGCCTTATGAGGAATGGCTTTGGCAATTTGGCCACTGCCACAATCATCTTGCTGATGGCAGCTATGACAGGTTGATTTAATGGTACTGGTGACGGTTACTTGCTTGCCATTAATGGCAACAACAGTGGCGGTTTCTTCAATCATTACCTTATTTATACCAATTCTATCTGCATTTTCGTGACTAAATTGTAAACGGGCTCATTAACTCGAATTCAAATTAGTTAAAACTTATTGACTCCGCTATGGTGTTCGCCGTTTTAGCTGGTATTTTACCGACTACGGTGATCTCATAGCCATCGCGCAACGTCGATAATAACACAGTTGCGCCGGTTTGATTAACCGTTGCTTTTCTTGGCGCTTCATCACTTGCCAGCACATAGACAGAAACATCGACCAGGCCATCATTAAACATCAAGGTTTCCACCTCAGTATCTACTTTTTGGATATTGCGTTTGCTGCTTTTGATTAATTCAAATCCAGCCGGAAGCCAGTTAACTTGCCATGGTAGTTTCACTTCCGCCTTGTTTCCTGATAATGGTTCGGGTAAAACCGCGGTGGTCAGTTGCTGCAATAACTCATTGGATTTTTCAGTGATCATCAGATGAGTAAATTGAATTTGCTCTAACAGTTCGCCCGCTCTTGAAATCACCGCGACCTTTAACAACAATCCGCTTTCAATATCAAGCCACAACCAGTAACCAAACCGTTGCTTGTCTTTACTTTCCAGTCGCACCAACTGTGCTGGTCGACCTAAGATCCTGCTTTTCCCAACACCAATAAAATTATAGGTCGCTTGCAGCTTTTCAATATCGCCGAATAAGGCTGCCGGGATCGGAGCTCTGATACTATTGCTGTGTACAGAGTAAGGAGACTTATCTGATTCAAAATAACTGACAGTATCATCTAAACGAATCGCTTCTTTGCGCGGCCCATTTAACAGCGTAATTAATTCAAGTTCTTGCTCATCTGAAATACCATGCAACCAACGGTAGGGCTCGGCGCGATTGTTTCGCACCACCACAAAAGAGGTATCAAAATTAAGGGTTCGCATTGAATGCGTTAACCGCTGTAGCCATTGTAAAGCGGTTGGTGCTTTTACGGTTTCAGCGGCAGTTATCGCCTGCTCTTTGGTTTGAGGTGGCTGTTGCGTTGCAACAGCAGGTTCAGATTCAGCTTCATCTTGAGAAAATGCTGGCGTTGAAAAAAGCGCCAGCAGCAGGAAAGGTTTAAAAAAGTTCATTTATTCGTGGTTTTCACTCAACGGGTCGGGTATGCCATCATCGCTTTCATGCGCGACGTCAGATTGAAGTTTAATCTGCATGTTATGATCAGATAACAAGGCTTGCAACCTTTGTTGGTGCTCAATATATGCTTGTTTGGGGTTTGCTACATTTTTCTGGGTTGAATAATTGTAGCTTACCGGATCTGCCACACCACCCATTGGCAATGGTTGCCACACTTGCGCAGGAACGATTTGACCTTCATCAGAAACGTTGGCTTGCTGTACACCTAATACCATCAACCCGGCAGCAGATGCGGCAATGGCAAATTGGCCAACCGGTTTAGATAGCTGGATCACTTTTGCTTTCGCTCGCTGAGTAAAAGTTGGACGAGAAACAGGCGCTAATACCGTAGGCTCGGCAGCAATAGCAACGGCAATATCATTGGCAAGTTCAGTATTGATAAAATCAGCACTGTCACCACGCATAATGTCACCAATCAAATGGTATCGATTCCAGGTATCACCGAGCTTATCATCATCCTTTACTTCGTTTAACAATGATTGCTCGACATTGTTATCATCAAGTAAGGCTGATATTGCTTCAAACTTATTTTCACTCATATATACTCACACTCGCACTGTTTTTTAATATTGCTTGCTCGATTAACATTAACTACAACCACTAATTCTGCAGCAAAGGCTTAATTTTTTTGTCTACCGCATCTCGCGCTCTAAAAATTCGAGAACGCACGGTACCAACCGGGCAATCCATTACATTTGCTATTTCTTCATAACTTAAACCATCCAGTTCTCGTAAGTTAATTGCGGTGCGCAACTCTTCCGGTAACTGTTCGATGGTTTTAAATATCAACTGACGAATTTCATCGGTTAACATTAACCTTTCTGGCGATGCATTCTCTCTGAGGGCATCTCCACTATCGTAAAATTCTGCGTCTTCAACGTCGATATCACTTCCTGGAGGTTTTCGCGAACCTGCCATCAAATGATTTTTTGCGGTATTTACCGCAATTCGGTATAACCAGGTATAAAATGCACTCTCACCGCGAAAATTTCCTAAAGCACGATAGGCTTTAATAAATGCTTCTTGAGTAACATCTGCCACGTCCGCTTGATTCTTGACATAGCGCGATACCAGATTCATTACCTTTTGTTGATATTTCTTTACCAACAGATTAAATGCATTTTTATCGCCGCTTTGTACCTGTTGTACCAACATCTGGTCTACATTCTGTTCGCTCATCCGAGCCTTTACTCCTCAAAACCAATATAATTTATTGGTTATACTACAACTACCTGTTCTCAATATTTTTTATGTCCAATGACCAGATTACTATCGGACTTGGTATTCATAGTTTTATTCAGCTCTTGGCAAACACATCAATTAGGACTGAGTGTTTTGCAAAAAGTTCGCAAAACTTTGAAAAAAAGTAAAAAATAATTAAAAATCGTTTAATTTACCTAAATTCGGGATAATGAGTGCTTGCCACTAGTTTAAAATACTGTTGAGAATTTATCCTCAATCAATGCTCCTAATTTAGGTTAAATATAGTATATAACTCTATATTTTTGCTAATTCGCTATAAAGTAAGTTAAAATTCTATCATTAACAAGAACAACTCGATCTAAGATTTATGAATCAACAACATAACTGCGACGTTTTGATTATTGGCAGTGGTGCTGCAGGATTAACCCTCGCGTTAAAACTGGCAAACCAAGCCGATGTTATTTTGCTAAGTAAAGGTCCAATTAATGAAGGCTCCACCTTCTATGCGCAAGGTGGTATCGCCGCAGTATTTGATGAAAATGACTCGATTGATGCCCATGTCAACGATACCTTAATAGCAGGTAATGGTTTGTGCGATAAAGACATGGTTCATTTTACTGCCGAAAATGCGAAAGCGTCAATGCAGTGGTTAATCGCCCAAGGGGTTGATTTTGATCAAGACGATAACAACAGCAAGGGCACTCAATATCACCTTACCCGAGAAGGTGGTCATAGCCACCGTCGTATCTTACACTCTGCCGATGCAACCGGCAAAACCGTTCAACTGACCCTTGCCGAAAAAGTAAAACGCCATAGCCGAATTCGGGTCTTTGAACGCTCCAATGCGGTCGACTTGATCAATGATGGCAACAGTGAGACCAAGCAATGTATCGGCGCCTATATTTGGAACCGAAACAGTGAAAAAGTGGAAGCCATTCATGCTCAAAAAACCATTTTAGCAACCGGCGGTGCCAGTAAAGTTTATCAGTATACCTCAAACCCCGATATTGCCAGTGGCGACGGGATTGCCATGGCATGGCGTGCCGGCTGCCGAGTGGCCAACATGGAATTCAATCAATTTCATCCAACCTGCCTGTTTCATCCGAAAGCCGGAACGTTTTTGCTAACCGAAGCGCTGCGTGGCGAAGGTGCGATTTTACGACGACCTAACGGCAGCCGCTTCATGCCAGAATTTGATCAAAGAGCTGAGTTGGCACCGCGTGATGTGGTCGCAAGAGCGATTGATTATGAAATGAAACGCCTGGGTGCCGATTGCATGTTTTTAGATATCAGTCATAAAAGTGATGATTTCATTAAGCATCATTTTCCAACGATATTTGAAAAAACCAGTGCCCTTGGTTTTGATATGACCAAAGAGCCTTTGCCGGTAGTGCCGGCCGCACATTACACTTGTGGCGGAGTGATGATCAATAAACACGGTCAAACCGACGTTGCCAACCTTTATGCCGTTGGTGAAGTTTCATATACCGGGCTACATGGTGCTAACCGCTTAGCCAGTAACTCGTTATTGGAATGTGTGGTATTTGCCAGAGCTGCTGCGGAGCACATCAACAGTAGACTGGACTCTAAAGCGACAATTAAATCCATTAAAGCCTGGGATGAAAGCCGGGTCTCAAACTCTGATGAAGAAGTGGTTATTCAGCATAACTGGCACGAATTGCGGTTGTTTATGTGGGACTATGTCGGTATTGTCCGCACCACCAAGCGCCTTGAAAGAGCCTTGCACCGGGTCGAATTATTGAAAGCCGAAATTCAAGAGTATTATCGTCACTTCAGGGTGAGCAATAATTTGCTGGAACTGCGTAATTTGGTGCAAGTGGCAGAACTTATCATTCTTTCGGCGATGGAACGTAAAGAAAGCAGAGGGTTACACTACACTTTGGACTATCCACAACTGGCGGAGAATTCTCGCCCAACCATTTTAGCTCCTCCCGGTTAAATGTCTGCTCATTAAATTTAATGTTTAATGTACTGCACAATTCGGCATAAGCGGCGATAATCACCACTACTTAGCGAGTCTTTAAAGACAAATAGGCGCAATGAATTTTCATCGCATTGAGGTTGTAAGGGGATCTGCGCAGCTTGTGGTAACCGCTTCCTCAATGCTAAAGCGCAACCAAAAGGAAAGACAAAACTATCACTGCACAGCTGATAATGCTGATCAGCACCAAGCGTTAATCCCCCCTCTTGTGAGAGTAATAACGACTTACTTTCGACCCGGCACTCTGAATGGCTATGCGCTAAACCAAGAGAAAAAAGTTGCGCAATCGCTAAGTTCTGAACCAGCAGGTAACTGATCCCGGCAATAATCGTTGATAGTATGAAGACTTGAGCATAGCTTAAAGATAAGCCAAAATTAAGTAATAACAGGCAGGATATGAGAAACATTAGCCCCGCAAGATAACGCGGGACCTGAGCGGCAATTTTTGATGGCGTTAACCGAAAGTTATACTTTAACTCGGTTGAGTATAAGTTGTACCATGGAGTTGAGTGCTTCATCCTTGCATTCCTCATGTCCCATAAACCAGGCAAATAATTCTGGGTCATCACCGGCGAGTAATCGATCGAAGTCGAGTTTTTGTTGCTCGTTTAAACCGTCCCAGGCTTCGTCAACAAATGGCATAAACAATACATCCAGCTCTAACATCCCGCGACGGCATGCCCAACGTAATCTTGCTTTGTTATTGTGTAATGTCATTGCTTATCCGCATCAAATTAATGGTAATTGCCATTATTATATCTTTTCATCATTGTGCTGACTAGGGTCTGTTGGTCTTTGCTGTGCATTTTTGCAGCGTTTAGGCTCAATTATTTGGAACAACCAAACTTCAATCGCCAGGCCTTGTTCAAAGTTCGCCTGTTTGAACAAAAGTTGTACCGCAAAGTTCAACAGACCCTCAATTCACCCTAGGATAAGTTAACAATAAATGCAATCAAATGGCGATTAACCTTGATTTTTATCACCTTCGCCCTTATTAATTTAACATAATATCAAGCACTCATTATCCCGAGTTGCGGTTAACTAAAATAGTAGCATAATATGAATATTCAACCTGCAAAGCCAAATATCGAACAGCTCCCCGAAAATTTTGCCATTATTGTCGATTCTATCAGTGCAATTAGCGTTAGTGGTGTTGAAGCAGATACTTACCTGCAAGGGCAACTCACCTGTGATGTTGAGCAATTAGAGGTAAAAAAACTATTGGTGGGTAGCCATTGTGATGCCAAAGGCAAGATGTTTTCCGCATTTCGTTTGCTCAAACAAAACGAGCAACGCTTATTAATTCAAAGCAGTGCTTCATTAAATGCATCGATGACTGAGTTACAAAAATTTGGTGTGTTTGCCAAAGTCGATATAGCCCTGGCTGAACAACTGGGTTATCTGGCTTTAGTTGGCGCTAGCAGTGGCGAATTTATTCAAGCAGAATTTAATGCGGTGCCCGATTCATTTAACCCGGTAATCACCAACGACGATGCCTCAGTACTCTATGTTGGGGGAGCAACTGAGCGTTATTTAATTGTTGCCAAAAGGGAGCATATTGACGCACTATCGAAAAAACTGACCGTTGATATTTATCCAAGCGAGGTATGGACCTTACTTGAGATACAATCTGGCTTTGTTCATATGAACAGCGTAAGCGTTGGTGAATACGTACCGCAAATGCTTAATTTGCAACTTGTTAATGGCATCAGTTTTAGCAAAGGCTGTTATTTAGGTCAGGAAACAGTGGCAAGAATGAAGTATTTAGGTCGCAATAAAAAAGCCTTGTATGCCCTAAAAAGTGAAGGCGAGTTAAAATGGCAAGCCGATGCGATGATTAATGATAGCTCAATGTTAGAAAAACAAGCCGGTGAAAACTGGCGTCGTGGTGGTGATATTATTGCTCATTATGAAGCAGATGATGGTACCATTTACATTCAAGCGGTGCTGGCCAATGATACCGAAGCGGATGCCAGTTTACGCCTTAAACATCAAAACGGCATTAAGTTTAACTTAATGTCATTACCTTATTCTCTTGCTGAAGGCGCATAGTTTTTGTTGTCAACAAAAACTGGCCGCAGCGCTAAACTTATTCTAGATTAGATCTGGATTTACTCAGGAAATTTTATGAAAATTGCAAACAATAAAGTCGTCGTTATGCATTATGCCGTAATGGACAGTGAAGAAACCCTAATCGACAGCTCTTACGATCATCAGCCACTGACCTTCATTCAAGGTACTGGCTTTTTGATCCCGGGTCTCGAGTCGGAGTTAGTGGATAAAGCCGTTGGCGATAAGTTTATTGTCGATGTCGATGCCGATAATGCCTATGGTCAACGCCATGATGGTTTTGTGCAAACCGTGCCTAAATCATTTTTTCAAGGCATCGATGATTTAGATGTGGGCATGCAATTGCGCGCGCAAACTGATGAAGGCGAGCAAACCGTGATTGTCATTGGCATGGAAGATGATGAAATTACCGTTGATGGTAACCACCCTCTTGCCGGCATCGATTTAAAATTTGATGTCGAAATTTTAGAGGTTCGTGACGCCACTGAAGAAGAAATTGCTCATGGTCATGTGCATACTGAAGGTGGCTGCGGTCACGAGCATTAATAGCTACGGGCTACGGGCTACGGGCAGGATATTCTAAGTTAATTGAATGCCGGACTTTTCGTTGATAAAGACAAGACCTGCTTCTATAGCTAATGCGATCTGCTCGCAGCTCGTGGCCAGTCGCTCGTAGCAATTGCCAACCTGCGAGGTTAAAACCTGAAGTATCCCCACAAATATTTGTGTAAGCGTTTGAAATTTAGTTAAATTAATTTCACCACAAAACAAAAAAACTAAACCTCAAACGCTATGAAGGTATTTTCAAACTTTTTTAAGAAAGAA
>NZ_JQDZ01000049.1 GCF_000764205.1 Thalassotalea sp. ND16A | reverse complement strand
CAAAAATCAGTGTTGGTGCGATCCAAAAGCTGTTAACTAAAGCCAGAGAGTTAAGGCTTGGTTGGCCATTGCCTGACGATATGAATGATGGTGAACTGGCAAAGCTTTTTTATCCTCAAGCCGATATTCGTCAGTCATCACGCTTTGAGTTGCCAGACTGGCCGTATGTTCGTAAAGAGCTGAGCCGAAAAGGCGTCACCAAGATGCTGCTGTGGGAAGAGTATTGCACTCAGTTTCCAAATCGTTGTTACAGCTATTCTCAGTTCTGCGATCGCTTCTTACACTGGTTGAAAAAGCAGAAGCGTTCGATGCGGCAAATTCATATTGCCGGTGAAAAGCTGTTTGTTGATTATGCCGGGCAAACTATGCCCGTTGTTGACCCACATAGCGGCGAAATACGCTTTGCCCAAATATTTGTTGCCGTGCTCGGCGCATCAAATTATACCTACGCCGAAGCGACCTATTCGCAAACCCTGCAAGACTGGTTAGGCAGTCATGTCCGAGCCTTTGAATTCTTCGGTGGTGTACCGGAAATCGTTGTGCCGGACAACTTAAAGAGTGCAGTCACAAAGGCCTGCCGATATGACCCAGATACCAATCCTAGTTACCAGCAACTGGCGGACCATTATGGCGTTGCCGTTATTCCGGCAAGACCCTATAAGCCAAAGGACAAGTCCAAGGCGGAAGTTGGTGTGCAAATCATCGAACGTTGGATATTGGCTGTTCTTCGTCACCAAACCTTTTTCAGCTTGGCAGAGCTTAATCACGCGATTAAAATCTTGCTTGAACAGGTGAATAATAAACCATTCAAACAATTGCCAGGTTGTCGTGCTGAGGCTTTCGCTGAGCTTGATAAACCTGCGTTAAATCCACTGCCGAAACATCCGTATCAATTTATTGATATCAAACCCGCTAAGGTTAATATCGATTATCACGTTCAATACGATAAACATCACTACTCGGTACCACATCACTTAGTGGGTGAAAAAGTGATGCTGCATGCCAGTGACTCACTACTGCAAATTCTGTTTCAAAATAACGTCATTGCCAGTCATCCTCGAAAGCATCACCCTGGCACTAGCACTGAGCCGGCGCATATGCCAAAACGCCATAGCAAACACCAACAATGGACGCCAGAGCGGTTGACTCGCTGGGGTGCAGACCTTGGTGATAACGTAAAATGTTGGGTGGAAAATCAGCTCAAGAGTAAGCAACATCCGGAACAAGCTTACCGGAGCTGCTTAGGCTTGCTAAACCTAAGTCGGAGTTACCCAACCGAGCGGCTAAACACCGCGTGTGGTATTGCCAACAAGCAAGGCCTGGATCGGGTAAAACAAATCAAATCCATTCTCATCAGCAACCTCGACACGTTACCGCTTGATGATGAGCCTGCCACTATCTTGCCGCAGGAACATGAAAATGTTCGTGGCCCAAAAGACTTCCACTAGAGGATACCTATCATGATAAATCAAACCATCGACAATCTTCGTCAGTTAAAAATGTCAGGCATGGTAACGGCGCTAAACCAGCAGCAAGAACAGCCGTCCACCTACGAAGGCTTAAGCTTCATTGAGCGGTTAAACTTGTTGCTGGAACACGAATGCCTTGACCGAGAACATCGAAAACAACAACGATTGATAAGCGCGGCAAAACTCAAACTAAACAGTACGCCGCAAGATATCGACTACCAACACCCTAGAGGCTTAAAACAAAGCCAGGTAGCCAGTCTGCTCGTGTGCGACTGGCTGAGTAAAGGCCAAAATCTGCTAGTCACTGGCCCATGTGGTAGCGGCAAAACTTACATTGCTTGCGCCCTTGGTCACCAAGCCTGCTTAAAGGGCTTCAGCGTGAAATACTTCCGCATATCTCGGCTGTTACTCAACCTGACACAAGCCAAAGCAGATGGCACTTATCAACGTTTGCTCAAAAATATTGCGAAAGTGAAACTACTGATCCTTGATGACTGGGGGCTAGAATCTCTCAAGGCATCACAGCGAAATGACTTGCTGGAAATTATGGAAGACAGATACAACTTAAACTCGACCGTTGTTATCAGCCAACTGCCGACTGATACCTGGCATCAATCGATTGGTGACAACACTCTCGCTGACGCGATCTTAGATCGCCTAATGCACAATGCTCATCGAATAAATTTGAAAGGAGAATCTATGAGAAAAACAATTAAAAGTTGACGCATCGTGAACACTTGCGCTAAAAATTAAAGAAGGTTACGCGTTAAAAATTCAGGTGTTCACGATAAACCGGAATCGGTGTTCACGTTCGCCGGAATATGCA
>NZ_JQDZ01000048.1 GCF_000764205.1 Thalassotalea sp. ND16A | reverse complement strand
TAGATCCATTTCAATTAAAGACTAAAATAGAAAGGAAACTGAAAGTCATATTTAAACTTATTACGGTTACACCTAATGTGAGAATAAGGATATAACCTTCGGTTACCTTTTCTTATGAGTCAACGCGCAGTTCATCACTATCGATCAGAAAATAATCGTGCAGCTAGTATCTGTGTTGTTTAGTTTGCAATGCTTGCTGCCTGAGGAGTTTAACTTTAAGGGGATAAAGAACGCGCATAACAGGCCATAGATCGTCGAAATATTTTACACCTAACTTTTAACACTTAAAAAAAAGCATATAAAACAACGCGTTAAATTATGGCAAGAGTTTTGCATTTATTTGTTTAGCAAAATTCATCTTTGATTGATTTTGCAAAAAATCAATTATTTTAAATCTAAGGTTTCCGGAGGGATCAAATGATGAAAAAAATTATATTTATTTTCCTTACTTTACTGTTCAGTACCAGTTCTAACGCTGGTACATTGTGTGATATGAACCTATCTACAGATACCACTGGTCTTTGTAGTGTTTATGAAAGCGGTGCCGAATTATTCATCATTACCGATACCGATGGCGATGATGATGATGCGGGGACTTGGCTTTTTGAAAGAAATGCTAGCTATATGAACTCTTTTGGTATTTACAATCCGTATAATCCAAGTCAAAAAATAGAGATATTTCCGCAAAGCAACTCCATAGTAGGCCTACCCATGTTTGCTAACCTCACTTGGGATGATGGTGAATTCTCAAATGGCACGACAACTTTGGATTTTGGCGCTGGAGTTATCCACTTTGGTGTGTACTCAGTAACCGATGATGGCACTTGGTACTCAGAATCCGCTCTCAATGGTGGGGTTGATCATTTCTTAGCTTTTTATACGGAGCACGCTGGCAACTATCCGTTTAGTCAGGCAAGTGTTATTTTTGCCCTAGACGATCAAGCCGGGTACCCTGATCGGGACTATAACGATATGATCACTGGTTGTTCGGATTGTCAGACGGTGCCTGAGCCAGGTACCCTAGTGTTACTTTCTGCTGCCTTATTTGGGCTGATCCTAGGACGAAAAAAAGTATTTTAACTAACACCACTTTAAAGCACAAAAAACCAGAAATGTGAGTTTCTGGTTTTTTTGTCCTTTAAAATAATATTGGCTGTGCTACGCCGTTAAAATTTATATTGGCAAACTGCAACTTATTTATTTTGGACTATACTTGGTTTGACATAAAATTGAGGATGTAAACCCTCCGCTAATTAATAAAAATAACTCCAAGGAAGACAAATGAAGAGGCTATTGTTAATCACTTCTTTGTTGCTGTTTAGCTGCAACAACTCGAAATCAGCGGATGAATACTTGCGAACTGGCCAAAGTGCCATCGCCGACAAAAATTATAAAATTGCCGTGATCGAATTAAAAAACGCTTTGTTACAACAGCCAAATTTAGCAGAAGCGCGATTTTTATTAGGTACATCATACTTTTTTAGCGAGCAATTACCTGCAGCCAGGAAAGAATTACAAAGAGCGCTTGAATTAGGGGTTGACCCCAATAAAGTCATGACATTCTTACTTCGCATCGATATTTTTCTCGGCAAGCTTGAGTTTGTAGAGGATTATGGACAAGAAGAGCATGCTCTCACCCCAGAGACCATCATTGAATTACATACTGTTTTTGCGGGAAATTTGATCGTCCGCGGTCAAATAACCGAAGGCTTGTCGTTGTTACATAAGGTAATGTCATTCGAACAAAAGCATGACTTTTTTTATCAATTAGCCAAAGCATGGCTGGCGGCAACGAATGATCAAATAGATGAAGCGATAAAGTTAACCTCCACACTTAGTGAAGCGGATAACGAATTTAATGATGCCTTGTTATTCACCGCTCGATTGTACGCATTTGCTAGGCAATATGAATTGGCTGCGGCAAAATATGCTCAGTTTTTAACTCTGCACCGCACTAACTTTATTGCACAAATGGGCTATATCGAGGTATTAATTGCCACGAATGACCTCGATAAAGCGGAAAACCAGGTTGATTTACTACTAGCTTCGTATCCAAGGCTCCCCAGTATTAATGCCTATAAAGCCGAGCTTGCATTTCTGGCGCAACGTTTTCAATCGGCGACAGACTATGCAAATATTGCATTGGCGACACAGCCATCTTTATTTAAAGCCAACTTAATTGCGGGATTAAGTTATCACCAACAACAAAACGATGAGATGGCTTATCATCACCTAATTTTAATTGAAAATTATTTACCCCCCTCTCACCTGGTATTTCAACTTTTATCTTCGTTAAAATTTCAGTTAGGTTATTCTGCTGAGGCGGTGGCCAAAATAGATGAATTTGAGCAATTTAGTGCAGCGGATTTTCAATTATTGTCGAATGCTTCCAGTGCTTTAATCAAATCGGGTGAGCGCGACAAAGCTAAAGAGTATATCGAACAGTTAAATGAGTTAGAGGTGTCGGGTCATCAACAGCTCACCCAACGTGGCGTTTTAAAGTTGTCTGTTAATGACAAAACTGGCATTGATGACCTAAAACAAGCCCTGGCAGAAAATCCAAATTATCTCAAAGCACAGATTGCTATTTTATATAATTACTTAAATAATAATCAGTTAAGCCAGGCGCTGAGTTTTGCCAATGCGTTGATCAGCAACAATCCAGAAGAAGATCTGGGTTACCTTGCCAAAGGCATTGTCTTGCAAGCACAGAATTACCCAGAAATGGCTGAAGCATCATTCAGGCAGGCCCTTATAAAAAATCCCGAAAGTATTGGCGCTAAATTCAATTTGTCTACTTATGATGTGCAGAACAAAAATTATCAAGCGGCATATCAAAAACTGGTAGAAATATTAGACAAAAGCCCAGAACATCGGGGGGCATTGGAGCGACTAGTTAAATTATCTACGGTTTGGCAAGACCAACAGAAAATTATAGATTTTATTGAACAACTTAGAGTTGCCTACCCTGATAAAATTATTCTGTCATTGGCTCTTGCCAGAACTTTTGAGAACTTACATCAACAAGATAACGGCTTAAAGCTATTATTTAGTTTACAAAAAACCGCCGATAATAATATTCAATACCTGCAGACATACGCCTTAATGAGTTATAAGGCAGGTGGTTTTGCTAAAGCGGAGGAATTGTTTACTAAAATCATAGGTGTATCTGCCAAGGATGTTAAGGCACATGTGGGCTTGATTTTCTCTTTAGGTGCGCAAAACAAAGATCAACAGGCTTTAGCAAAAATAAAAAATGCTCAAGCCCTATTTCCTGACAACGCAAACCTGGTCATTTATGAAGCAAATTATTTGCTTAAAATCGGCGAGGTAGCTGAAGCCGAGAGCTTGCTTGCAGTAATAAATGAGAATACGGTAAATAGGACGTTGTTGTTAACGGCTAATATAAAGCTCAACGCCGTAAAAAATGAGCATCAACGGGCGCTAGAGTTTGCCGAAGAACTGCATCGCAGAAGTCCAAACTTACAAAGTTCTTTTACTTATGCTCAGCTATTGCAACGGTTAAGCCAAAATGAATTGGCTCTAACAGTCGTCAATAAGGCCATAATGAAATATGGCAGTTCATTAGCGCTCGAAAGTTTGAAGGCTGAATTGAGTGTGGGTATTCATCCTGAAAACGCGGTTAATATTTATCAAAAACTGCTTAAGGAAAATCCAGAAAATCCTGTCGTTCTTAATAATTTTGCCTGGGCAGCTATTATGGCAAAGCAATATGATTTAGCCCTTGAAGTTGCGCAAAAAGCAATGAAGTTAGCGCCTGAACAGCCGCAAATAAAAGATACGTTAGCACTTGCTTATTTACGTGTTGGACAATACCGCATGGCTGAAACCCTACTCGAAGAAGCACTAGAGTCTCTTCCTGTTGATGGCGATATATCATTACATTACGCTGAAACATTAATTTATTTAAACAAATTTGAGCGGTCAAAAGAAATCCTTGATAAATTATCTTCAAGTATTGAAAAACAGGCTTTATTAAATTTACTGAAAAAACATGCAGAATAGCTTTTACTGCTTACGGTCCAACAACGGCAACATAGAACAAACATTTTTTAGTAAAAATGCAGTCTTTAATTTTTGTTCTATACTGTTATTGGAAATTCACAACAATAATTATTAAGAATGACAAGGAAGAACCATGCGATTACTTCTCCTCCTCACCGTTTTGTTTATTGCTGGCTGTAATAGCTCTAAAACCACAGATCAGTTAATCACCGAAGCCAAAACAGCAATGGCAAACCGGGATTATAAGGTGGCCATCATCCTCCTGAAAAATTCTGTGGCGCAGACGCCAGATTCGATCGACTCCAGATATTTACTCGGCAAATCGTATTTGCTAACCGGCCAATTTTCGGGAGCTAACAAGGAACTGGCAAGGGCCTACGAATTAGGTGGTGACAGTAACGTAATTTTCCCGTTATTAATCAGGACGAAACTATACCTAGCGGAATTTGATGCCATCGACACCTATTTACAAAACGACTGGCTGAAACAGCAGACCCTAATGGAATTAAATTACCTTGCTGGCATTGGCCTGACCATGATGGGTAAAGCAACACGTGGCATTGGGTTAGTTAATAACGTTCTGGCGCTTGAGCAAAGTGATAATTTTTATTTTCAACTCGCCAAAGCCTTCATCGCTGCAAAAAATGATCAGTTAGAACAGGCGATTGCATTAACGGCACGATTGAGTGAAAACGATAATGAATTTAATGATGGCTTATTGTTGCATGCTAGTTTGAATGCGCTGGCAACACATAACCAGCTTGCTATCGCTAACTACGAAAGTTATATAAACAGCCATGGTTATAATTTGTTCGCCCGAGTGAGTTATATTTCTTTATTAATAAAAATGAATGACTTAGATAGGGCTGAATGGCAAGTTGATGCACTGCTGAAAAATAATCCTAACTCCGCCATTCTCAGTGTACAAAAAGCAGAGATCTCATTTTTGCAGCAGAGCTATGAACAAGCCGCGGACTATGCCAATACCGCGATTCTAACGATGCCACACTCGTATAGAGCAAATTTAATTGCTGGCCTTAGTCATCACCAAATTAATAATTCTGAGCTGGCTTACCATCATTTAATCCAGATCAAAGATGTCATGCCCAAGGGGCATATTGGCACTCAGATCCTTGCTCGGTTAAGGTTAGCATTAGGTTATACCGAAGATGTGCTTACCGATATAGATGCAAAAACCAACATTACCGAAGATGACTTTAATTTGCTATCTTCGGCTAGTTTTATCTTGATGCGTGAAGGCAATACAGCGCGGGCGGGCGAATACATCAATAGATTGGAGTTGGTTGAAGTTGAAAGTCCTAGATCACTGAGCCAAAGAGGTTTGTTAAAGCTGGCGCTTAATGATGAGTCAGGATTTAAGGATTTAGAACAGGCGATTACGGTTTCTCCGGAATACGCTCTGGCCCGTATCGCCTTGTTAAACAGCCACCTTGACAACAACAATTTCGAACAAGCAATGTCGGTTGCCAATGAATGGATTGTTGCCAAGCCTGATAGCGATGGCGGTTATTTAGCCCAGGGGCTTGTTTGGCAAAAGAAAAAAAATGACGCGCAAGCAAAAATTTCATTTAATTTGGCGTTAGCAAAGAACCCAGATAGTGTTGGTGGCAAATTTAATCTGGCGCTTTACGATATTCTAGAGAAAAAGTTCCAGGCCGCATATGTTAAGTTGGCAGAGATCTTAGCCAAAAACCCTAATCACCGCGGTGCGCTTGAACGATTGTCCGAAATATCTAAACGCATCGAAGATAAGCAAACGGTTCCGGCATTTTTTACGCAACTGCTTGCACAGTCACCTGAAAATATTGACTTAGTGGTCGCGCTGGCCAAGTCTTATGAAAATTTGCAGGACCGAGAAACAGGGCTGGCGACTCTCGCCCGGGCTGAAGTTGTGGCAGATAAAAATGTTTTCTACCTTACTACTTATGCCGATATGAACCTTAGAGCCAGACAATTTGATAAGTCGGAGGAATTATTTGCCAAGCTGTTAGAAACATCACCCAGACACCAACACGCTCTGCTGGGGTTAATATTTTCCTATGAGGCGCAAAAAAAGTATCAACTGGCGCTTAAGCAAGTAAAAAAAGCACAACAACTATTTCCGCAGAACAAAAATTACCGGTTATTCGAAGTCAATTTTTTATTAATGCTTGGTGAGGTTGAAAACGCAGAACAAACCCTGACCGAAGTTAACTCAAAGCAGGTGAGTCGACCACTATATCTGGCCCTTAAAATGGCTTTGCATCTCGCTAAAAATGAGTATGAACTTGCCCTTGAGTACGCCCAAGAACGGCATCAACTAGCACCAAATAATCAAAACGCACTGCGCTATGCCTTAATTTTACAAAAATTAAAGCAAAATCAGTTAGCTGAAAAAGTAGTCATCTCGGCAATTGAGCAAAATGGCAGTCACCCTGCTCTGGAAACGTTGCTGGCTGAGATAAATATAGAGATGAACCCGGAAAAATCTTTCACTATTTATCAAGATATGGCAAAGCAACAACCGGATAATTTTGTCGTATTAAATAACCTTGCCTGGTCGGCAATTATGGCGAATAAATACGAACTAGGCTTAGCTTATGCGCAAAAAGCGGCAAAAATTGCCCCCGAAATGCCCCAGGTACAAGATACATTGGCGGTTGCCCTGATGCGAAACGGCAAATACCAGGAGGCAGAGAGACTGTTAATAAAAGTCACCCAAGCATTACCTGACGATACGGATGTGTCAATGCATTACGCTGAGGTATTGATCCATCTAAATAAGTTAAGTGAGTCTAAACTTGTGCTTGCCAACATTGAGGAAAGTCCCAAAAAGCAGAAGATACTCGACTTATTGGCGAATATTAATGGCTAGTTCGCAATTTGGGGTTAAATTTTTATTCACGATTTCTTTATTGCTCTTTACCACAAGCAATTATGCGTCATCGCTGGTAGAAACAATTATACGGGTGAAACCAGCTATAGTTGGCATCGGCACTCATGCCCCAACCGGGCGGCCACAAAATGTCCTCTCAGGCACCGGTTTTGTAATCGGTAATGGCCAATATGTAGCGACTAATTATCATGTCATCGCGAATGAGGACGAGCCGAAAAGTACTAATCGCCATGTTATATTTACCGGTTCTGGCAAACAAGGTGAAATTTTTCAGGCCTCTGTGGTGGCGAGGTCAAAGGAGCATGACTTAGCGATTTTAAAACACCATGGGCCGCCATTATTGCCAATGACGTTAGCGGCCGGGGGGTTTATTGACGAAGGTAGTGCCGTGGCCTTTACCGGGTTTCCAATTGGCGCGGTTCTTGGCTTGTATCCAGTCACCCATCAAGGTTTTATTGCCAGTATAACGCCTGTCGTGATCCCTGCCAGAGGTGCTGCTGAATTGTCTGCGTCGATGATAAAGCTATTAAAAGAACCTTATTTTGTTTATCAACTCGATGCCACTGCATACCCGGGTAATAGTGGTAGTCCGGTTTATGATATTGATAAGGGGATGGTTGTGGCAGTAATAAATAAAGTATTTGTACAAAAGACTAAAGAGGCAGCGATCACCAACCCAAGTGGCATTACTTATGCGATACCGATAAAGTTTTTGCATGAATTAATCGCCAATTCTCACTTAGATATTCATGCTAACTGATTATTCACTGAGGCTTTTTGCGTCGGTTGATGGCGGCTTTTGTTGACTAATACGGACCTTTTGGACTGGCAGTAACGCTGAAATTTCAACCAGTTCTATACCATTCATCGCTAAAATCGGCAGCATTTTCTTTATTACCCGAAGTGTCTCAGGATGCGGATGAGCAATGGCGATAACTGCACCTTCTTGCTTGCTGGTTGAGATCAGTTTATGAAATTGCTGTTCAATATATTTCTCATCAATTTTATTATCGAGAAACAAATGGCGGTGCAAGCTCGGTACACCTACGCGCTGCGCGACATATTCCGCTTGTGAGTATTTACTGGTTCTTGAGTCTAAGAAAAATAAATCATTATCTTTCAAAAATTGCATGGTCCAGGCCATGGGTTCAGACATTTGCGTTAAGCGGCTACCCATATGATTATTTACGCCAATAACATGTGGGATATCGGCTATTGAAGCGGCCAGAGTTTTTTTTACGTTGGCTTCATCCATGCTTGCCGTTAATGCCCCGGGGCCTAGGAGTAAGTTATCGATCGACTCCATTGGCACATGCAATAAAATTTCACGCTGTTGAGAGTTGCCACGTTCGGCCAATTCACGACCAAATGGGGTGTGGGGTAATACCGAAAAGGTAACTTGTTTCGGTAGTTGTAGGGCTGACTTGTCTGTCGCGCGATAACCGATATCGTCAATAACGATAGCGATTTTGTCTTTACTTTGAGCCAGGGCGGCTGCGCTGAAAAAACTAAAAATTGCTAAAATAATAAAAGAAAAAAATATATGCACACGAGGATTCTTATTTTTATAAATATACATGGATTTGACCATGTTTGTTAATATTGAGAATAACAATAATATTTCTCAAAATCGAGCGCTAAAAATGAAATCAGTTGTTTTTACAAATACTTGGCGAGCACTGCAGTTGCAGAGCAAAAATAATGTGGTGTCACTTGCCAAGGTCAACGGTATGCTGAAATTACCCTGTACCCCTTTAACCCCGGCACCAAAATTTAGGGTTTACCGGTTTTCCTTTGTGACGAATTTCAAAATATAATGCCGATTGGCGTTGTCCGCCTGACTGGCCTACTAAGGCAATAGATTCACCAATTTCTACCCGGTCACCGACACTTTTCAGTAGGGTTTGGTTGTGCCCATACAAACTCATGTAACCATCGCCGTGATCAATTACTATTACCAGGCCATAGCCTTTTAACCAGTCGGCGAATAGCACGGTACCGTTATGAATGGTGTTGACGTTGTGACCTATGGATGCGTTTAATAGCACTCCTTTCCAGCGTAAATAGCCTTGTTTCTTGGTACCAAAATTATGAGCGATACGGCCTTTTACCGGCCACTTAAGCTTTTTCTTTAGCTTGCTTAAGCCTTTTAATTCTTTTTCTCGTTGCAATTGTGCCTGAATGCGAGCTAAGGTTTGGATCAGTGATTTTTCTTCACTTTCAAGTTTGTTTAAGCGCTGTTTGCTCGACAAAATTTGCGAATTTAGTGCTTTCAAGGTGGCTTGGCGTTGTTGTTGCTTTGCTTCTATGGCTTGTTTTTGTGCAAGCTGTTGTTGCACCAACTGTTGCAGTTGCTCAGCTTGTATTATTTGTTGCTGCTCTATTTTGCCAAGCTCAATGATGACTTGTTCAAAATTCTCGATGCTGCTCATCCGGGCATCATTTAGGTACTGATAATAGGTTAAGGTGCGCTCTACATTACTCGGACCTTGTTGATTTAATAGCAGTTTCAAATAGTCATGATGGCCGGCCGAATAGGCGCTACGAATTTGTTCTGCCAATACCGCTTCTTGCTGTTGCTTGCTTTTTAGCAGAATCTGCTGCTGTTGTTTTAGCTTGTTAATTTTATCCCGGGTGAGTGTTTGTTGCTTACTGGTGGCATTCATTTTAGCCGCGCTGGCGGCTATCGCTAAATCATCACTTTTAAGCTGTTGTTCAATCCGTTGTTGTTGCTTATTACTAAGTTCTATTTCTGTTTTTTGTTGCTCTATTTTTTGTTTAACATCGGTTAAGTCTTTTTTCGTGTCATTACTTTGCGCAACAACAAGGGCTGGCATAAAACTGAGCAAACAGAATAAACCAATCGATAAAGACTGCATTGTCTTTATCGATGGTATACCAGCGTGGAAAATAGCAACAGCCTTCCTTGTAAACTTAGTCACTAACGAAATCTCGGTCTTTAGTCTTTAACGTGCATTAACGATGACCCGGTCATCTCATCAGGTTGTTCCATCGCCATTAAATGCAATAAGGTAGGAGCAATATCACTTAAAGCACCGGTATTTGCCACATCGGCATCACGGCCGACATAAATTAGTGGCACAGGTTCACAAGTATGCGCGGTATGCGCCTGACCGCTTTCACTATTTACCATCATTTCAGCATTGCCATGGTCGGCGGTTATTAAACATTCACCACCATTCTTTTGTAAAGCGGCAACCACTCGCCCGATTGAGGCATCAACCGCTTCACAAGCTTTGACCGCGGCATCAAATTTACCGGTATGACCAACCATGTCACCATTGGGGTAATTGCAAACGATCAAATCGTACTCGCCGCTATCAATGGCCGCCACTAAATTGTCGGTAAGTAAGGTAGAGTTCATTTCTGGTTGCAGATCGTACGTGGCGACTTGTGGTGAAGGCACTAAAATACGTTGTTCACCATCAAAGGTGTCTTCTTTGCCACCACTGAAAAAGAAAGTGACATGGGCGTATTTTTCGGTTTCAGAAATTCTGAGTTGAGTTTTGTCGTGTTTTTGCAACCACTCACCTAACACATTGTTCAATTCTGCTGGTGGAAATGCCGCTGGAGCGTTGATATCGGCAGCGTATTGGGTAAGCATGACGAATTCACTATTTTGTAAAATCTGCTTACGGTCAAATCCAGCGAAATCAGCTTCGGTAAAACAACGGCTAAACTGACGCGCGCGGTCGGCTCTAAAATTCATGAAAATCAATGAGTCGCCATCATTCATGGCAATGGACTCACCCTGAGCGTCAAGGATACTGGTGGCCGAGACAAACTCATCATTTTCATCACGCTGGTATGCCGCTTTTAAGCCATCAACGGCCGTTGTGGCCGTAAATGATGACTCACCACTTACCAGTAAATTGTAGGCCGTTTCTACGCGCTCCCAGCGCTGGTCTCGGTCCATGGCATAATAGCGACCAATCAGTGATGCTACCTGGCCATTGCCTAATTCAGCAAATTTCTGTTCTGCTTTTTCCAGTGTTGATTCGGCACTGCGCGGCGGGGTGTCACGGCCATCAAGGAAGGCATGCAAATATACTTTATTGGCGCCACGTTCTTTCGCCATATCAAGCAGGGCTAAAATATGCTCTTCATGGCTATGCACGCCACCCGGTGACATCAGGCCAAAAACATGAACCGCTTTATCATTACTTACCGCCTTATCGATGGCACTTATCAGCGTTTCATTCTGCTTAAACTCTCCGGTTGCAATCGCTTTGGTGATACGAGTGAAATCTTGATAGACAATGCGGCCGGCACCTAAATTGACATGGCCGACTTCTGAATTTCCCATTTGTCCGTCTGGCAAGCCTACCGCCATGCCTGAAGTTTCAATTAGCATATTCGGGTAGTTTTGTTTCAAACCATCGAGTACCGGAGTGTTGGCATGAAAAATTGCGTTTGAATCGCTGTTTTCACGATATCCCCAACCGTCGAGAATTAATAATGCCATGGTCTTTTTCTGGTTCATATCGATGCCTTGCTAATGAGAATTGTTAAATATTGGGTAATTGAGGCTAATTCTGCCAAATATCTGTGCTCAGGGCTACAGTTGTTGCTAAATCAACCAGTATTTATTATAACGATTTAACATATCACTGGCATCTTAAAGTGCAAACGGTATACTTGTCACCTTTATAAATGCGTATCAAAGTATTGCTGCGCCGAATATACGATATACACAGAGTAAGAGTACTATGGATCAATACATCACATTTGCCGTAAATAACCCAATGTTAAGTATGGCGTGGTTGGCAATTGCCACTATGTTGGTATTTATTACCGTTAAGAGCAAGTTGTCAAAAATTAAAGAAATTAGCACGCAGCAGCTAACGCTGTTAGTGAACCGTGAAAATGGCGTGATTGTTGACATTCGCAGCGAAGCTGATTTTAACAAGGGCCATATTATCGGCTCAAAGCAGCACTCTTTGGAAAAAATTAGCAACAATGACCTGGTTGCCCTTGAAAAAGAAAAAGCCAATCCCATTATAGTTGTATGTGCTGCTGGTATGAGTGCATCGAAAGCAGCCAATGCGTTAGCAAAAGCAGGTTTCTCTCAGGTAAGTATCCTTAAAGGTGGATTCTCTGCCTGGCAGGGTGCAAATTTACCAGTCGCTAAATAAACGCATTACAAGGTAAATTTATGGCAAACGTGGTTATTTATACTCGCATGACTTGTGGCTTTTGCGTAAGAGCAAAATCGCTGTTACAACACAAGCAAGTTGAGTTTGACGAAATCAGTATCGATTTAGAGCCAGAAAAACGTGCCGAAATGATCCAACGCAGTAATGGTGGAATGACAGTGCCGCAAATTTTCATTAACAATAACGCCATCGGCGGTTGTGATGAGTTAATGGCTCTGGAATATTCTAAACAATTGGATACGCTTTTAAGCGCTCAGGCGTAATTTAAATAAACAATAACTGTTACAATTAAGATAGCAGTAACCAACAAGATAAATTAGGAAATACAGAACATGTCTGAAGAAAATCAAACTCCGGCAGCTAACGGCGGCGACGCACAAGCTGCACAACCAGCGTTCGCTATTCAACGTATTTACACAAAAGATGTATCTTTTGAATCGCCGGCAGGGCCATCAATATTCCAAAAAGATTGGCAACCAGAAATTAAACTAGATCTTGATACGCGTTCAAGCAAATTAGCGGACGACACTTATGAAGTGATCTTAGCATTAACGGTAACGGCTAAATTAGGCGAAGAAGTTGCATTCTTATGTGAAGTACAACAAGCGGGTATTTTCACTGTTGGTAACATGCCTGAGCCACAAATTGCTCACACTTTAGGTTCTTTCTGCCCGAATACCTTATTTCCATACGCTCGCGAAGTAGTTAGCAGCTTAGTTTCTCGTGGTACTTTCCCACAATTAAACTTAGCACCGGTTAACTTTGATGCATTGTTTGCTTCATACGTACAAAAACGTGCAGCCGAAGCGAAAGCAGCGCAAGAAACAGCTGACGCATAATCGATGTCAGTTAAAGCTGATATTAGTGTGATTGGAGCAGGGTCGTACGGCACTGCTCTGGCATTTTGCTTAGCCCGAAATTCTCATAACACCTTATTATGGGGCAGAAGTGCTGAGCATGTACAAGCGATGGCTGCTACGCGCAGCAACGAAAAATACCTGCCCGGATTTACCTTTCCCGAATCTTTGTCGCTACAGGCCGATTTAGCCGCTGCGATTAAAGCCAGCACTAACATTTTAATTGTCGTGCCAAGCCATGCTTTTGTCGATATGTTAGAGCAAATTAAGCCTTACTTAACGGCGCAGCATAAAATTGCCTGGGCTACCAAAGGCTTAGATCCAAAAGAAGGTCGGTTATTACAAGATGTTGCCCAAGACATTTTAGGTGAAGACGTAAGTTTAGCAGTATTGTCTGGCCCTACTTTTGCCAAAGAGATGGCCGCTGGCTTACCAACCGCAATTTCATTAGCGTCAACCAGCGATGCCTTTGCAGCGATACTTTCCGATTTACTACATTGTGAAAAAACCTTCCGAGTGTATAAAAACGATGACTTTATCGGCGTGCAATTAGGTGGTGCGGTGAAAAACGTGATCGCCATAGGTGCCGGAATTGCCGATGGCATTGGCTTTGGTGCGAATGCCCGAACGGCATTAATTACGCGAGGCTTGGCGGAAATGACCCGCTTGGGTGCAGCCGTTGGTGCACAAAATGCTACGTTTATGGGCATGGCTGGCCTGGGCGATTTGGTATTAACTTGTACCGATAATCAATCGCGAAACCGTCGCTTTGGTTTGGCGTTGGGTGCCGGCGATACCGTTGAGCACGCCATCGACAATATTGGCCAGGTGGTCGAAGGCTACCGCAATACCAAAGAAGTGTACATGCTGGCGAAACGCTATCAGGTTGAGATGCCAATTGTTGAACAAATTTATCAAGTGCTCTATCAAGACTTGCCGGCGAAAGAAGCGGCCATTAACTTGTTGAGCCGGGATAGAAAGACCGAATAGTTGCGGAACACAAATTAAATCAGTACAAAAACGTCCGACTGGACGTTTTTTTGTATAGGGAAATACTTATACTCTCTAATTCCGGTTAAATGGCACCATCAAAATCCAGTTGACGCCAGGCTTCATAGACAATCACCGCTACTGAATTGGATAAGTTCATGCTTCTTGAATCGGCCAGCATCGGAATGCGAATTTTATGTTCATTCGGAATTTGATCACGAACCGAGTCAGGTAACCCACGGGTTTCCGCGCCAAAGATAATATAATCCCCCAGCTCGAACGTTACTTCACCGTGAAAACGGGTGGCTTTAGTGGTGGAAGCGTATACACGTTTTGGTTGTTCCGTTTTGATAAATTCATCATAGTTTTTATGAACTTTTAAATTGGCAAATTCATGATAATCAAGGCCTGCTCGGCGTAATCGTTTATCATCAATATCAAACCCTAGCGGTTCGATTAAATGCAAACGAAAACCACTATTGGCACATAAGCGAATAATGTTACCGGTATTGGGCGGAATTTCGGGTTCAAACAGAACAATGTCTAGCATGGTAGGGGATTGGCTCAAAAAAGTTAAAGAAATTATTATACAACGACCAACAGAAAAGTTTAAAATTATTTAGAGTCTGATATGTATCTTTAAAGAGTAGTAGTAAGTAATGCAAGCAAGAGATTATGAAAGTTTAGTAAAATTGGCCAGCAAGGCAGCCATAGGCGTGGCCTTTATTTTAGTGCTGAGCAAGCTCTATGCATGGTGGGTTTCTAGCTCTGCGGCAATGCTGGCGTCTACCACCGATTCATTACTGGATGTGTTTGCCTCACTGACCAGTTTCCTCATATTAAAATATTCTCTCGCGCCTGCGGATAAAGAACACAAGTTTGGTCATGGTAAAGCAGAAAACCTTGCCGCCTTAATGCAGTCTTCATTTGTTTTAGGTTCCGCTTTGCTACTTATTTTTCACGGTGTTGACCGACTACTGAACCCGCAACCCATACTGCATACAAATCTTGCCATCGTGATCAGTATTTTGGCCATCGCGTTAACCCTGGCGCTGGTGATATTGCAAAAAATGGTGGTTAAAAAAACCCAATCGATAGCCATTTCGGCCGATTCTTTGCACTATCAATCGGATTTATTTCTCAACCTTGGGGTGATCATTGCTTTAGTGTTAAGTCAGTATGAAATTGCCCAGGCCGACGGCTTATTTACCATTTTTGTTGGTATCTTTTTAATTACCGGAGCGGTCAATATTGTCTATCAAAGCGTGCACGATTTAATGGATAAAGAGTTGGACGATGAAGAGTTGGCAATCATTGAGCAAGTCATTAATGAAAACCCTAAATCGCTAGGGTTTCATGAACTCAGAACCCGACAAGCTGGCAAAATGAAGTTTATTCAGTTTCACCTTGAATTGCCCGATCATTTGCCTTTAGTGCAGGCCCATAAGATTGCCGACGAAATTGAACAGGCAATATTGACACAGTTTGCCCATACCGAAGTGTTTATTCATCAAGACCCACAATCGGTAGTCCCAACAGAGTTGTCAAGATTACAAAAAGGTTGAGGCTGATTGCATGCGCTGAGCCGCAGTAGCATTCAAACTAGTTCAGCTATGCTTAACTTAGCCTTACGCTGCACAACTTTACTAAAAGCACGGATGGTTATTGCTGCTCAGCAAACCAATTAAGTGTTTGCCTGAGGGCTTGATTGCGGATCTCATCTTGCTCAAACAATAGCTCATGCAAAGCATTTTCTATCACCACCGGCTTACCGTCAGGGCATGAAGCCGGTTGCAACTGATGCAGTTGCTGGCAAAATTGTGTTTGTTTTTCATTGCTTACCACAGTATCTCTGGCCGCCTGCAATACCAATAGCGGAGTCGTAATCTTGTCGATGTTAGCAAATATTTGCGCTTCAGCTTTTACCGCGCCATTGAGCCAGGCTAACGTGACACCGCCTAATTGTATTTCAGGTGTTTGTTGATAAAGCTGGTTAAAGTGTTGATATCTGATTTGAGATTGCATTAAATCATTGCCCTTAAATGGCTTGCTTTGATACGGTCCATGGCCAAAAAAATAGGCGGATTGATCGCCAAATAAATTGTCAACAAAGTGGCTTGTTTTAATCAAAGGTTTACCAAGCCAGTCAGGTATACTGCCACCATTTACCGCAATCATCGGAGAAGACAACACCACCGCTTTGAAAGCGGAGGAGAATTGTTGTGCATAAAGTGTCGCTATGGTCCCGCCCATAGAGTGGGCCAACAGGTACATGTTGTCGCCACATTCAGGCATCACGTAGGTGTTTAACCATTGATGCATATCGATGACGTAATCATTAAAATCGTCTACATAGCCTTTATCGTTGTCTTCTAGTTCGCGTTGTGACAACCCCTGGCCTCGATGGTCTATCATTGCAACGTTGTAACCATTGTTTTGTAAATCAAAGGCGAGTTCTTTATATTTAAGGTAGCTTTCACTACGTCCCGATGAGAGCACGATACATTGCTTGTGTTTGGCTTTGGTAAATAGCGCATAATGTATGTTTAGCTGATCGTAGCTTTTGAAAGAGGAAAATTCACCGCTTTGCCAAAACTGATCAATTTCAGCTTGTTTCGTTAGTAATTCATGTTCTTGCGTAAATTTATATGGTTTGGCCGTAACCGACATAGAATTTAAACCCAGTGATGTAATCAAGAGAAGTAAAAAGCGCATAATAGCAAACAGTGTTTTTTGGCTAATCGTTACCTCGTAGCATACGGCAATTCGATGGTGACTTTCAATCCTGGGTTTTCACTATTGGTTGTTGCCGCTTGCGCATAAATTTTACCGTGGTGAGATTCAACCGCACGACTCGCTATGGCTAATCCTAAACCGGTACCGCCACTGACTCTATCTCTTGCCTGAGCGGTACGATAAAAGGGTTTGAAAATTTTCTGCAATTGCTCTGCCGCCACGCCTTTACCCTGATCGCAAATGCTGAACACTATAGTATTGATTTGCACCGTTAATGAGATATCGATTTGTGCCGACGCCGGACTAAAGCGCATGGCATTATTGAGCAGGTTCTCTATGGCGCTGGCGAGCAATTGCCCATCTGCTGTGATGTTAATGGTTGTAGGGTTTTCAAAAGTAACGGTGACTTGTTTTTCCTTCAACACATATTCGGCGTCATCAATAATGTTGTTAATGAGCTCATTAAGATTCACCGCTTGTAGGTGAATTTGTTGCAACTGGTTTTCTAAACGAGATAACTGCAGCGCTTGCGCGATCATTTCATCCAGGCGCTGTATTTCAATGTTAAAGCGCTGAAAGTATTTCTCCATTTCAATTGGTTTGTGTTCAACTTTATTGGCTAATGACAACGCCAGTTGTAGCCTGGTTAACGGTGAACGTAATTCATGTGACACATCACCTAGTAAGCGCTGCTGGGCGGCAATGGAGGTTTGCAAATGGTCGGCCATTGAATTAAACGCTTGCCCAAGTTGACCCACCTCATCGAAACGCCGGTCAAACTCTGGCACTCGGGTGGATAAGTCACCACTACCAAATTGTTCGCTGGCGCGGGTCAGTTTTTTCAATGGCCTGATCAAATACCAGGACAATAACCAGGACAATAACGCCGTTACTAATAAACCGGTGAGTATGCGCAACCAAAATGGCATTTGCCGTAGCATGCCGGCAAAATCACGGGGTCGTACTGGTTTTCCGGTAAATAGCTGATACTGGTGATTATCCAAGGTGATAGTACTCGGTCCAATCAATTGATAACCAAACAAGTGTAATGCTACGGGTTGAGTAAATTTTTGCGCATCAATATTATCCATTACCTCGGGGTGAGGGGATTTACTATTGGTGATAATTGTTCCGCTGGCTCTTGATTTTAACCAAATTCCTCTGGGTAAACGACGGTCTTTCGCGGCAATCAGTTGCAGTACATTTCCTGGTTGACGTTTTGCCAGAGAGTTAATCCGGCTCACGACTTTAGTTAACTGCTGTTGCTGATTTTCACTAAGCGCGGTGACTTGATTATACTCACTAAACTGTAACGACACCCAGCGGGTAACCAATATCGCACTTATCGCAATGATCCAAAACCCTAAAAAGACTTTTAGCGTAAGTGATGAGAATACAGATCTGATCGGCATCAATACTCTACCTATCACCACTCATAAATACATAGCCGACACCACGTATGGTTTTAATTTTCTCGAGTGCGGAATGTTGCTGTAATTTGCGACGAATGTTGCTGATATGCATGTCTATGCTGCGATCGTAAGCGCTTAAAGGCCGGTTTAACACCTGTTCAGACAGCTGCTCTTTTGAGACGATGGCATCCAGATTTTCCATTAATAAATGCAGCATTTCAAATTCGGTACCGGTAAGTGCGACACTTTGCTGATGACAAAACACCTCGCGCGTGGCATTTTTCAATAATACCTGATTATACTCCAACGCCGGTTTTTTATCTTTATTTTCAATAATATCAACCCGCCTTAAAATCGCCTTAATGCGTGCTAATAATTCACTGGGATTATATGGCTTAGCTAAATAATCATCGGCACCCAACTCAAGCCCTAACACTCTATCGGTATCATCACCTTTTGCAGTTAGCATCAAAATTGGTGTGTGATGTTTGCCACCCAAGGCCTTTAGTAACTCAAAACCACTTAAACCGGGCATCATTACATCCAGCAATATTAAATCATAGAGCTGAGTTTTGGCTTGTTGTAAGCCACTAATACCATCAAAACAACAACTCACTTGATAGCCTTCACTGGCTAAGAATTCATTCAGTAATTCTGCCAACTCTTGATCGTCGTCGATTAATAGTAAGTGTTTGCTCGTCATTCTTGTGCTCTGTGGTAATTCAGTGGTTTTTTCTATGATCAATATAACCAGTTATTCGCCTTACGTCATTGACTTTACTTAATCTTTACGTTGCTTTGCACAACTTTGCATAGATTTCTTTTATGCTTATTAAGACGTTAACAAGCTTAGTTAGCAAACTAATAAGCTAAATAAATAGGATAACATCAATTATGAATAAGCAAATTAAAAATATCGCTCTGTTATGTACCACATTAGTGGCTCTTACTCTGGGGACAAGTGTAATGGCGAAAGAGCACGGTAAAAGCCATCGTGGCCAGGATATGCAACGTCATATGCGGGCAATGATGAGTAAACTCGATTTAAGCGAGCAACAACAGCAGCAAGTAAAAGCCATACAAGCGGCAAAGAAAGAGCAATTGATGGCGCTAAAAAGTAGTGATGATGGCAAGGATAAAAATGGCAGGAGCGCGATGGCGGAATTGATCAAAGCCGAAACGTTCGACGAAACCGCATTTATCTTAATGCAAGAGAAAAAAGCGGCGAAGATGGCTAAGGCTGGATTGATAACTGCGAAAACTATGCATCAGCTGTATCAACTATTAACGCCAGAACAAAAGCAAAAACTGGAACAGATGCAACAGCAAAAACGTGAAAGAAAGCAAGGCAATAAACAGAAACACCGAGACGCTAAAGTCAGTAAAACTGAGCAGTAAAATTAGCTAAATATTAGTATTAGCGGTGACGGTTAAAAAAAATATAAATTTTTTGTAATAAATACGTTTGCTTACCGACTATTACAGGTATAGATACCAATACTTGTTAAAAAGGTCGATAACCAAATGAAATATTTGAAATATTTTGTCCCACTTTGTTGTGTGTTAATGATCAGCCAGGCTGTGGCATTTTCCCCCGATGCCTCGGCTTGTTTTGTCAAAGGTCAAAGCCAACACGTTAGTTGCACTACTCTTGATGTACCGCGCCTATATGAACAGAAAAACTCTGCTTCAAGGCAAATACACATAGTGAGAGTGCCAGCAAAATCAGCTAGCAATAACCCTCCTTTGTTTGTGTTGGCCGGTGGCCCAGGACAAGCTGCCAGCGAAATGACTCAGTATATCAATGTCGCGTTTCAGCAAATATTAAAACAACACGATATTATCTTTATTGACCAGCGTGGCTCCGGAAAAAGTTTTGGCTTGGGTTGTGACACCCATGATTTGCTCACCAAAGACGACATTACTGCAGCCTTTGATGTATGCCGGGAAAACGTATTGCCCTACATGCAAGAGCTCACCACCGAAACGTACGTAAAAGATATCGAACAAGTCAGAAAACACTTTGGTTATGCACAAATTTCTTTGTGGGGCGGCTCCTACGGTACCTTTGCTGCACAAGCATATGCCAGTTACTTTCCTGAACAAGTGCATACATTATTGTTGGATGCTGTTTTAGCATTAACCGCTAACCCGTTAGTGAATGGTGGCCCTTATGCCGAAAACGCACTGCAACGGTTATACGCTTTGTGCCAAAAAGACCGTCGTTGTCGTCAGCGCTTTGACAATTGGCCCGCGCAAATTTTAGCGCTTAAAAGCCAATTGAATACACAACCCGTGGCGTTAAACAATGACACCTTAATTGATGGTGTTGAATTGATGCATTTAATTCGTTCTGCGCTATATTCCCCTGAAATTTCTGCACGCTTACCGTTGGCAATAGACAGGGCCAGTGCTGGCGATTTCTCTATGTTTAATGCCATCTCACAAGCCACCGCGGGTGCTGCAACCGACAGCATGTATTTGGGCTTGACCATGGGCGTGTTATGTCAGGAGCATGTATTTGCCGGGCAGGGAGCATTAGCCAAAGAACTCGGAGAAAACAGCTTTGTTGGCGATAGCTATTATCGTATCTGGGCAGATATTTGCAGTCAGGAAACGTTAATGAAAACGGCACAAGTGCAATTGCCGAAACAGCTGAGCATGCCGACATTGATGATTTCCGGGGAACTCGACCCGATCACTCCTGAGCAAAGTGCCGAACAGGCGTTGAGCTATTTAACCAATAGTACGCATCTGATCATGCCGAATGCCGGGCATACCAATTCTAGCCGTGGCTGCATGCCAAGATTAATTAATGAATTTATCTTAACCGGTGCCATTAGCGACAGCAGCTGTGTTAATGACAACAAATTTCCGCCTTTTGCCCTTTAAGGAACCTTGATGATTGAATTTAAGCAAGTTAGTAAGCAGTTTGGTGAGATAAAAGCCAATAACAATATCAATTTTAGCTGTGATAAAGGCACCATTACTGGCTTACTCGGCGTCAATGGCGCGGGTAAGTCAACCTCGCTAAAAATATTATCCGGGTTACTGAAACCAGATACTGGTGATGTACACATTAATGGTGCCAGTGTGGTGCAAACGCCAATGTTAGTACAACAACAGGTGGGCTTGTTTTTAACGGCACAAGGGCTGTACAGCAATTTAACGGCCCGTGAAAACATAGAATTTTTTGCCGCCTTGCAAGGCTTGAACAATAGCAAGCAAGCGAGTCAGGCGGTTATTGACAGGTTACACCTTAGGGCGCTTGCCGATCGCAAAGTGTCGGGTTTTTCTACTGGTGAAAGAATGAAAGTGGGTTTGGCCAGAGCCCTGGTGCATCAACCTAAATACCTGGTGCTTGATGAACCTAGCCGCGGCTTAGATGTGTTGGCTATCCGAGTACTAAGAGAATACCTGTTAGAGTTGAAAAGTCAGGGTTGTTGCATTTTATTTTCCAGCCATGTGATGCAAGAAATTGACAGGCTTTGTGACCAGGTGGTGATCATCAATGACGGCCAGGTATGTTTTGATGGCGAACTTAGTCAATTAAAACAAACGTCAACCGATTTAGAGCACGCATTTCTGCAAGCAATTAAGCCCACTAAATCTTTAATAACAGCTCCAGTAACACCGAAAATAACGACAGGAATCGCATCATGTTAATCGCCTTATTGAAAAAAGAATGGCTAGAGTTGTTTCGTGACAAGCGTTCAATGTTGGCGACCTTTGCCTACGCATTTTTTGGCCCGGTGTTATTGTTTATCGTGTTAAAAGGATTAATTGCCACGATCACCGGCACTACCCAAGTGAAAGTTGGCATTTATCAACAACACCCGCAAATTGACTATATTGAGCAGTTTTTAAACTACAAACAAATTCAAACCCAATATATTGAGGGAGAAGCAGTAACGGCGTTAGCCGATGGTCTTGTTGATATTGTGCTGCAAGTGAATAAGAGCAGCACCGCATCAGGCTATCCGTTGCTTAACATCAATGTATTTGGCGACAGCCAGGACAGTAAAGGTGAGCAGCAACTAAAAAAAATGCAGCAAGTGATGAACAGTTTCCTTGCTCAGGAAAATACCAACAGTTTGTTAAAACAGGGGGCCAGTCCATATATCAGTGATTGGCAAGTTAACGTGCATGAAGTAAACCAACATACCGTTCGTGGGAAACGGCTATTAGACAGCTTATTAATTTTCTTATTGCTTTCGCCGTTTATCATTAGCCTCAATTATATCAATGACGCTACCGCCGGTGAGCGCGAAAGAGGCTCGTTAATGCCGTTGTTATCACAACCGGTAGCAAGACTGAACATTGTTGTCTCTAAATGGCTTGTTGGCGGCGCTGTTGGTATCATCGGCACTGCGATCACTATGGTACTCGGCTTTAATTTAATTAATTCACTGCCATTGTATGAATTAGACATGCAAATTCATTGGTCGCTAAATGTGATGTTATTCGGTACCTGCATTTTATTACCTTTAGCATTGCTGGTAACTGCGCTGCAAATGCTGGTGGCAATCACCGCGAAAACATATAAAGAGGGGCAAAGTTATCTAACCATGCTCAGCTTTTTGCCGATGTTAGCGGTGTTTATGAGTGATAAATGGGCGGATATAAGCTTTGCCCACTTACTACCACTGATTGGTCAGCAACAATTATTACAGCAAATATTTTCAGGACAAACACTCAACCTTACTGTTACATTTACGCTATCTTTGTTCACCATCGCCCTTGCGCTAATGTGTCTGCTTGCAGTACGGGTTAAACTTAATCAGGAAAATATTATTTTCGAAAGATGATGTTTTTTAAGAGCTGGCGCAGCCAGTCAACTTTAGAGCAACAATTACAAACTCATTTGCCGATGCTCGAACGTATTGTCGCGTCTTATGAAGCGATCCCGGCAATTCAGCAAGAACTGATGCAAGAGGTGGTGTTGGCAATTTGGTCATCGTTTGACAAGTTTAAAGGCGATTCGGCAATGAAAACCTACTTTGCCCGCATCGCCCATAACCGTTGCATCAGCCACGTTGATAAGGCGGTAAAAAATTTGGCAGAGCAAGAATTGAGTGAGCATGTATGCCAATCGGCCTTTATTGATGAGCAGTTAAGTGAACAACAAAAGTATCAACAGTTATTGGCGCAAATACGACAACTACCAACCATGCAAAAGCAAGTTATTTCCTTGTTTTTAGAAGGGTTTAGTTATCAACAAATTGCAGATGTTTGTGGTTTAACCACCAGCAATGTCGGCGTTATGCTCAATCGAATTAAACAGCAGTTATCGCAATTTTTTACCGAGGAATCATCATGAGTTTAGAGCCATTAAAATCATTATGGCAAGGCCAGCAAGCCAGCATGTCAATTGTCGAATTAATCAATCAGGCAAAAAAACGACAGCGTAGAATGTTCTTGTTAATGTTATTCGATTTTATCCTCTGGTTCGGGTTTGTTATTTGGGCCTGTGTCTTTATCCGGGCAAATGAGCGACCAGACAGCTTTGCTTTGGGCGTGGTAATGATTATTTCCATCAGTTTAGGGACCGCCTATATGCTGTGGTTACGAACCACCACCTGGGGGGCGGGGGAGCTTGATAGCAAAAATTTATTAAAACTCTCAATTCATCGCTGTGAAGGTGCAATGCAATTGATTTACGTGACGTATATTTTTGCGGTTGTAGTATTTACTATCGTTATCGGCCTGGAAATTTATTATTCGGTCGCAGCCGAAAAATTAAATCGATTGATTATCTGGTTAGTTGCATACTCTGCCTGCATTGTGGTGGTGGGCCAGTGGTACCGGAAACGACAATTGGCGAAAAAACAGTATTACCAACAGTTATTGGAGCAATTAAACGAACCACAAGACTAGGGTCTGTTGACCTTTGCGATACAAATTTTGTTCAAACAGGCGAGCTTTGAACAAGGCTTGGCGATTGAAGTTTGGTTGTTCCAAATAATTGAGCCATAACGCGGTGCAAAGTTCGCCTGTTTGAACCCAAAGGGCAGCGTTTAGGCACAATTTTTGCCGCGTTTCTGCTTTTTTTATGTGGCTCACCACACGACAAAAAGCGATGCCTTGCTAAAATGGTGCCTAAACGCTGCAAAAATGCACAGCAAAGGTCAACAGACCCTAACTCTCTTTTAGCTTTTGCAATAAGTTGCGCAAGTTTTCGCCCATGGCTCTTACTTCATTGTGTTTGGTTTCGTCAACGAGCTTGCCTTGCTCAAATGCCGAGAACGCCTGAGAGATCGCGATTTGTTTTGGTAGTACGGTTACCCCAATATTGGCCAACAGCATGCGTAATGTGACCAAACCACGCAACCCCCCTAAACCCCCGGGCGAGGCGGCCATTATTGTTGCATATTTTCCCTGAAAAGCACTCAGCGGCACTTCGTCGGCACTGGTGGCACGCGATGCCCAATCGATAGCATTTTTTAGTAAAGAACTGTAGCTACTGTTGTGTTCAGGGGAGGCAATCAGCAAGCCGTCATGCTCGGTTAACAGCGTTTTCAATCTTTGCCCATTTTCTGGCATGCCTTGCTCGCTTTCCAGATCTTGATTAAATATCGGCATCGGAAAATCAACCAGGTTTATCAGCGTAACCTCGGCACCGGCAGCTTCGGCGCCGCGGGCTGCAATCGACACTAACTGTTGGTTAAAAGAGCCCTTACGAGCACTGCCTGAAAACGCTAATATTTTGCACATAGTGATAAGATGATTTTTTTATTTACCGTAATAATTAACATAGAACAGACAAATTGACTTTACCAGTTTTTCTGGTTAAAAGTTAATTTTGATTTAATTTCAATGGCTTAGCATGGTTTGCGAGGAAAATTGTTTTGGCAATATTGACTGCTGCTCTCTCAATGTTGCTATAGCCTTTGGCTAGAGCTGCTGGCAGACTGGAAGGGGCGGAGAGAACAGGAAAAACGGCGTCGATGCCATGCGCAAACACCACTTCGTATCCAGCTTCTACACAGCCAACAATCGCGATTACCGGGCACTGAGTTTGCTTGGCAATTCTGGCAACGCCTATCGGTGTTTTGCCAAATAGGGTTTGTTTATCCATTCGGCCTTCACCAGTGATCACTAAATTAGCATCTGCAGTTTTGCTGGCCAGATCAAGGGCTGTCATGACTATGTCTACACCAGATGATAGGTTGGCATTTAAAATGGCCAACAAGCTTGCCCCCATGCCACCGGCGGCCCCGGCACCGGACTTGTCAACAATAGCTTGCTGGCAAATTCGCTCAAGTTGTTTGCCTAAATGCAACAAGCCTTGATCTAATATTTCGATGTCGCTGGCGGAAGCCCCTTTTTGCGCCGCAAAAACCACACTGGCACCATGCTCACCACAAAGTGGGTTTTGCACATCACAGGCAACGTCAAATTTGGTTTGCGTAATTTTCGGATGAAGCTGTGATAAATCGATGCTGCGTAAATCGGTTAAATGACCACCGCCGGGCGCAAGTTGGTGCCCTTGTTGGTCTAACAGTCGAGCACCGAGAGCGGTAAGCATACCGGCACCGCCATCGTTAGTAGCGCTGCCACCAAGGCCAATGATGATATGCTCAATGTCTTGTTCTAACGCATGGTTAATTAATTGCCCGGTGCCGTAGCTGCAGGTCACTTTTGGATCGCGAAGCTCAGCAGCAACCAAATGCAAGCCGGAAGCTGCCGACATTTCAATCACCGCGGTTTTGCCATCGCCCAAAATGCCGTAAAAAGCTGCTATTTCATCGCCTAATGGCGACTTAACGTAAACATTTACAATACGGCCGTTGGTAGCGTCTACCATAGCTTGTACCGTGCCTTCGCCTCCATCAGCCATCGGCACTTTAACGTAGTTGGCATCGGGAAACACTTGTTTAAAACCGCTTTCAATCGCACTTGCCACCTCGAAAGCGGTTAAGCATTCTTTAAAAGAGTCGGGTGCAATCACTATCTTCAACAATTCATTCCTTCAGCGGTGATAAATACGCTAACGCAGGGCTCTTATAAATTAAGGCTTCTTCGCCTTGGCAAAGGCATCGGCAAAGGCATTCTTAACATCAATACTAATAAGGGGTGCGAGTAATATCAATAACTTAAATACGCATACTGTATAAATGTATAGTAATGGTTTGTAATGATTGTGGTCAAAGTGTGGACACTTTTACAAGTTGCTTAACGGGTTTTTATCCAACACTTCAATCAAATAATCCGGTGCTAAATGAGCATATCTCATGGTCATTTTAATATCGCCATGGCCAAGTATTTTTTGCAATGATAATAGATTACCACCATTCATCATATAGTGGCTGGCAAAAGTATGGCGCATTACATGGCTGGCTTGCCCTTTGGGTAACTTTATCCCGCTAGTTCCTAAGCGGTACATAAACGTACTATAGCAACTTTCAAACAATTGGCCTTGTTTCTTATGTTGGCTAAGCTCTTCAAATAAACTCTTTGTGATAGGAACGCTACGTGGCTTGCCATTTTTGGTATCTACAAAAGTGATCTTCTGGTTATGAATATCACTAGCTCTGAGTAACTGGCCCTCACTCCATCGGCAACCGGTACTTAAACATACCTTGGCAATTTTCAAACTGTCACCATCTAACTTAGTAAGTAGTGTTTTAATTTCCTCAGTAGTCAAAAAGGCAAGCTCGGTACGCTTTTCCTTCTGCTTTTTGCCTTTAATGGGGTTTTCCCCCTGCAATATTTCAGACTTTATCAATTGTGTGAACACACTACTGATCACTGCAATATCGCGGTTATAGGTTGTCGCTTTAATTGATTGCATACGTTCGGCAGCAAATTCAGCCATAAACTTATTAGTGATGTCACAAACCCGGGGATTCCCCATCAATTCATTAATAGCCTTAACTCGAATTAAATCTTTATCACCGTTTTTAAGTTGTGAACCATGATGTTTATACCAAAGTGGAATTAATGCACTTATTCGCCTGGTATCTTTAGGTTTTTCTAACCAGGCTTTGTCATGATATTGGCTAAGTATGTATTTTTCATACTTTAATGCTTCGGTTTTAGTGGGGAATTTTTTTCGATAGCGTTTGCCGTTTCGGCCATCAGGGCGAATATCTACAGAATATGAGTTAACTGCTAGCTTTTTGATTGACAAAGAAATTCACCACCATATAGTTGTATATTCTGTACAGTTTCATGTAATGACTGGTAATATATACAGTATAGTTAAATTGTACAAATTATAAAAATAAAAAATTGGATTTTGAAAAGGGAATTAAGCAGTTGATCATTAACAAGGTAGAAATCGAAAAATTTAGAGGATTTAAAGAGGTTGAATTTGAACTCGGTAAATATCTAACATTTATAACAGGTCTAAATGGCACACAAAAAAGTACTCTATTGGGTATGCTCACTCAGCCTTTTACCATTTCAGAGGAAGATAATCCTCTAAAAGATGAAATCCCATTATGTGGCGGTAACTATAAATCAGCTTTTGCAGACAAGTTTAAATTATCCACAAAATTCGATAAAGCCAATGATCATGAATGGACCCTTCATTTATCAACGCAAGATGACCCGTTTACGGTAGAAAGCATTCATAGGGATAGAGAAAAGGGGTTGATACGTTTTTGGCAAAAAGGAACTAGAGAAAAAGGGAGTGGCTATATTCAAATGCCGGTTATTTATCTTAGCCTCAAGAGATTACTGCCAATTGGTGAAGATAAAAAATTGAAACAAAGTAACAAAGTTACCTTAGATGCCAAAGAACAAGCGCTTTTTATTGAATGGTATAAAAAAATACTTATTACACAAGATAATATTCAAGACGTCGATTATTTAAACAGTACAAACAAAGATACGATTGGCGTTTCTGCAGATAAGTATGACTGGAATTCAAACTCGGCAGGGCAAGATAATATTGGTAAACTGCTATTGGCTGTTTTGTCTTTTAGACGGCTTCAACTCAAATATCCAAATGATTATAAAGGGGGTATTTTAGCTATAGATGAAGTAGATGCTACCTTATATCCTGGCGCTCAAATTAAGCTTATAGGACACCTTATTAAATTTTGTTCAAAATTTAATATTCAAATCTTAGCAACAAGTCATTCCCTTTCAATGATTGAAAGTGTATTCGAAATAGAAAAAGAGCCAGCAAGACAAGGCCAATGTAAAGTTATATTTTTACAAAAGCTAGACGGTGAAGTAGAAGTTAATAAGGATATAACTTTTAAAGGAATTCTCAATAAACTAAGCGTTTCCATCGATAAAAAAGTTGTCAAAAAGTTTAATGTTTTTACCGAAGATGATGAGTGTAGAGAGTTCGCGCAGGCAATTCTAGGTCGAAAATTCCCCAAAACTAACTTTATTAAAAAATGTAAGCTTGGTTGTGAGACGTTATTAGAACTAAGTAGACAACATGTACCGGATTTTATTTTTCCAAATTCAATAGTCGTATTAGACGGCGATGCACAAAAAAGTAAAAAGCTTAGAGGTAAAACAAATTTTATTGTATTGCCTGGAACGGATTCACCAGAAAGGGAGCTAGCGACATTTTTAAGTAAATTAAGCGATCGAGATCCATTTTGGGTAAGCAGTAACCCTGATTATGACAAACTTGTTTGCTTTAGAGATATAAGCTACGAGGACATCATGGCACCGAAATCTCGTGTTAAAGCCAAAGAATGGTACAACACTCAAAAAGATTCTGGAGCCTGGGGGCGTGGAGCGGCTAAGCTTTACGCGCGATGGTTAGAGGACAAACCAAAAGAAAAAGCAGAATTTAAAAACAAGTTTGAAGAAATATATAACAAAATTGTATCTGCAAAAGGACTTTAAAAAGGGGCAAGGAAATGATTGAAGAAAAAATACTCATTGAAGAGAAAAATACAAACGAAAATTGGTGGGAAAAGCGCGTTACCAGATCTGTTGACCAGTTAAAATTGTGGGCGCAAAACCCGCGAATTGACCCATCTGAAGAACATGTGAAATTAACAGATTTTGCAGAAGCTTTTATTGAAGATAATAGCGATAAAAAGCAATTTTTAGCTTTGGTAAAGTCTATTGCAACTAAAGGTTTTATTTCATTTGAACCGGTAATTGTTTGGCGAAATGAAAAAGGTAAGCATGTTGTCGCCGAGGGAAATCGTCGGGTTCTTGCTATGAAGTTACTTCGAGATCCTGAAAAAGCTCCAAGATCAATAAGACGTTATATTCGCGAACAATCACACTTTATTAGCAGAGACGATATAGAAAAAATAAAAGTGTGTCTGGCGCCTGATTTTGAAAGCTGTGAATGGTACATTTTACAACGTCACTCCTCTAGCTCTTTACAAAACACGTGGGAACGCCTCCAGCAGCAGCGCTGGATAGAAGCTATGTGCGAAAAATACAATAACGACTTCGATATAATTCGCGAAAAAACAGGTTTTGCTCGAGGTGAAATAGAGAAAACTTTACGCTATGTAAAAATCAGAGATTTGGCAACGCGACACGAAGTACTTACTCAAATGACTCCTGAAGAGAAAGAGCTTATATATAGCCATAGAATACCTATGACTATTATAGAGCGCTGGTTTGATAGTGCTGATGTTAAAGAAGCTTGGGGCATTGAGTATGCGGAAAGTGATATTAAAATCACGTCAAATGAAAAGAGCTTTTTATATGCTTATGGAAAATTACTAAAGTGGATCTTTAACTCAGTAGAATTTTCTGATCAAACAATTAAGCCTAATACTCGCTCTATACCTGAAAAAAATAAAGAGTTCTTAGCCATACTGCCAACGGTTTCTTTTTCAAAAGATGAAAATGCTACTCAAACCGCAGAAGGTCAAGGCGAATACGGAGCCAAAAAAGAAGGTGAGCCTAAACAGCAAGAAGGTGAAACCAAACCGTCGAATACTGACAAGCCAACGGCGAGCCCTACCAAGATCTTAAACAAAAACCCTGGTAGAAACCAGATGGTTGTAAAAAATTGGAAAATCGATGTATCTAGCAGCAAATTGAAGGCTATGTTTTATGAATTCAAATATCTACCAGTATGGAAATATCCAAATACAACAGCTGCATCTTTGAGAGTATTTCTTGATCTTTCGGTGGATGAATTTATTAGTTGTGAAGACCTAAAAGGGAGAGTGGCCAAAGAACATAAAAAAGGCTATCATGAAGTCACATTGGCGCAACGCCTAAGATTTTTAGTTGAAACTGAAATAAAAGATGCCGCGGCTAACAAAGTTATCCGGAAGCTTTTGCAAAATGATAATGAACACAGTTTAGACACCCTTAATAACTATATCCATGGCGCCGAGACCCATAAAGTAGAAAGAAGATTTCTTAATGGCTTTTGGGATATGATGACGCCATTATTTGCTGTATTAATCTCTTTAAAGGAAAAGTAATGTTTTATTCACCACTAAGATATCCAGGTGGAAAATCAAAGCTTACTGCTTACGTTGTTGAAACTCTAAAGTTAAACAATTTACAGGGTGGTGCTTATGTGGAACCATTCGCTGGTGGATGTGCCATAGCTTGGTATTTGCTTTTAGAAGGGCATGTTAATAAAGTCTTTATTAATGATTTAAACCCTTCTATTCATGCTTTTTGGTATTCAGTATTAAATAAAACTGATGAACTATGTAAATTAATTGAAGAAACGCCTGTAACAATCGATGAATGGCACAGGCAAAGAGATATTCAATTAAGCGACAAGCCAAGCCTTTTAGAATTAGGCTTTTCAACCTTTTTCCTAAACCGAACGAATCGTTCTGGAATTATCAAAGCCGGAGTAATTGGTGGCCTGCAGCAAGATGGGAATTATAAACTTGATTGTAGATATAACAAAGAAGCTTTAATCGGGAAAATCCGTGCTATTGCCGAAAGGCGAAATGATGTAATTCTTACGAATCTTGATGCATCCCAGTTTATCGATGAATATGTACCAGATATTTCTTATAAATGTTTACTAAATATTGATCCACCTTATTACGTTAAAGGCAAAGGTTTATATCAAAACTTTTTTGTACATGATGATCATTACAGATTATACAAAAGTGTGGAAAGGTTAGAACAACCATGGATTGTTACATATGACAATACTCCTGAAATAAATTCAATTTATTCTGAGTTTGATCCTCAAGCTTTTGGTTTAACATATACGGCACAAACAAAAAGAAAAGGTTCTGAAGTAATTATTCATAAACCTTCTTTATTGCAATGTGGCTATAAGCCAGATGTAACTTTTAAAGAAATTGAAAAATTTAAAAAGCTAAATAATTAAGATATTTATAGGGCAACTAAAAGCTAATAGCATTTTATTCTGATTCACTTACCGGTAGCAGCTAATTCTTTTGGTACTGCAGGCTTTTTAAATTCAAATAATTTCCATAAATCACCGATACCTTTGCCAACTAAGACAATTGCGGCAATAAACAATAATTCACTATTGCTTATTACTGCTTTTAGTTCAACAGCTTTGAACAACCAGGCATAACCAATAGATGCTCCTGCAAAAATGGTATAAACGGGCAACATTAAACCTGTCATGTTACTAACAGTGACTTTTCCGCTAATATCACTTCGGTGTTTACAAATATATAATATAAACAGTGCAGTAAATACAATGAGCATCAATATTCTTTCTCTTTGAGTTTCATCAAAGAGAATGAAGAAATCATCCATTTTTATGCTCCGTTTCATTATTTTTGGAGCCTAATAAACCGCCGACTACCGCGGCGCCAATTAATGCAAGTGGGTTTGCTGTTAGTAAACTTGCGAGAACAACCGCGCCAACAGAGCCGCCCATAATATTGGTACCACGTGCTTGATAGTGTTTTTCACAGTAACCATCTTTGCTTGCTTTGTTATTGCATCTCATTTTGTCTTTTTCCCATTTACACTGATTTGATTCAGTATACAGGGGCAGATCTTGGTTATCACTCATAATTAAACCCTTTGTCCTGACCACACAACGCGGCCAATAATTTCTAGTTCGTTGTCGACTAGTTCTGATCTTTTAACATCCAATGGCTGATAAATGGCGTTATCAGAAATTATTTTTAAGTTGTCTTTAAATTGAAATTGCAGTCTTTTAACCAGGAGTGCATCACCATAACGTAGTACGTAAATGCCATCTGTATTTGAGGTTTTAGTTTTATCTACCATGATCAATGAGTCATGTTTTATGGTTGGTTCCATGCTGTCACCTTCAGCAAGCATGATGAAGGTATCTTTTGCACTCGCGCCTAAGTTCTTTTGCAGCCATTCGGGATCAAAGCTTATTTCGGTTGGAAACTCTTCAGTCAAAGCCAGCATACCAGGACCGGCACTAGCTGAAATTTCATAAAAAGGGAGACTTACTTTATTAGAAACCGCCATTTCAGTTTTAGTGCCTTCACCAATCATAATCCACTTAATGGGAACATCATATTCCATAGCGATTTGGGTGCATAACTCATAAGGGATTGTATCTCTACTTCTCCATGTCGCAATTGAAGAAGGTTTTCTACCTATTATCTTAGCTAAAGCATAATCTGAATCAGTTTTCGTAATTTTTTTCAGTCTGCTAAGTATCTGATTTAATTCCATATATACCTAAATTAAAAATTAAAGCTCATTTGAGGCTTAAATAAGGGTTGTTATAATCTCGTTTGCGATCTATAGTATTTCGCAATCGGGATTATTTGCATTGATCTGCAACCGTAAGTAATAACTTTTCAATGTATAACGCAACAGCTCATAAATAAAGGAGTTTTTAATGGTTTCTGTTCTCATCGAAATGCCAATGCTGGATGTAGACGCTTATGCCTCTAAAACCATGCAGAAATTAGATGCCGTTCGTCATCAAATTCGAAACGGCACATTACCTACTTTACAGCCTAAGGGAAAAAGTGGGCGAATTTTTATCAATATGGTCGAGCTAGCGAACATGTGTGCACAAGCCGAAGGCAACAAAGAAGAATGGGAAAAAGCCAACTGGGATAATTAAACAGTTCCTTGTCGGCGGGGGAGTATTCGAAGCGAACCCGCCATTTTTCAAGGAAATAATAAAAATAAGAAAAATTAAAACAAGGAAAACATCATGACCCAACCTACCTGTAACCAAAATACAGCGATACCTAATTTATCTAATATTCCACCGGTAATTTTGCATGAACGAATTGCGGCCAATAAACGTGAGAAACAGCGCGTTATGGGGTGGGCAATTGAAGCTCAAAATGATGGCTACAAAGAAGAATATCAATACTGGTTTGATAAACATCATGCCTTACAAAAAGACATTGTTTGCATGGAACAAGAGTTGGAGAGCAAGCATTAATGACATCTCCAAAATCTTTGCTAATGATGGGCGGTGCTGACAACGCCGCCCACTGGCACAATCAAACCAATAAACTGCCATATCCGTTGCAACTTAGGTTTGCCAGGCGTTACGCAAACCACTTTTCTAATAATGTAAGTCGTGATGGTAAAAGCGTTGAATTTACCGCCAACAGCTACTTACAAAAAACCTTAGCCAAAATTAAACCAAGGTTTCCCCATATTTTTAACTTCATGACCAGGCAAAGCCATCCGTGGCGCGAACTTTCCAACGCTAAACGTATGGAGAAGCGAGCAGAAAATATTGCCATGGAAATGAACAATAACTTGGTTGAAATGGCCAGCGAGTTAACCGGTGAATACATCGATAACTTAACCGCAACATATGAGTATTTAGCCGCCAAGTGCGACGACCATTGCGTTACGGCGCCGTTCTCTGGTGTTGAGTTAGACAATTCTGAATTATTACAACACACCTATGAAGTGGCCATTAGAAAAATGACCAATGAAAAGTGGTGGAAAGGCAAGCTTAAACGCTTTCGCTTGCAAGCACTGGAATGGTTAGAAATTGCCACGGGTGAAGTCTCCAAAGCAAGCGGTAATCCATATGCAAGTAGGGTAGCGGTGAGTGAATATCGTGCCAGGCAAACAAGCTGTGCCGAATGGATGAGCGTAATGGAGCTTAAAGCTGATTGCTATAACGAAGATACTGGCCGCTTTTTTGAAAACACCATTAGCCTGGAAGATGCTTATAAATCTGGCATGGCTAACCCTGAAAACCGCCGCAACGAGTTAATGCTACGCATGCGACATATGGAAGAGTATGCCGACGAAGTTGGCTATGTTGGCATGTTTTACACCATTACCGCACCAAGCGCTTACCACGCTAATTCTGACAAATGGAATGGCAAAAGCCCGAAAGACAGTAATGCATATTTTAATAAAATGTGGGCCAAAATACGCAGTAAATTAGGCCGTAGAAACCTAAGCTATTTTGGTGTCCGGGTGGCCGAGCCGCATGCAGATGGTACACCGCATTGGCACATGGCGTTGTTTATGCGCGAAAAGGACCAGCAAGAAATTACTGCTATTTTGCGCAAATATGCCATTACCGAAGACAGAGACGAGCTTTACCAACGCTACCAAAACCGCGAAAAGTTATTTAAAGCCCACAAAAAGGCACGAAAAAGCTACGGATATAAGAAAAGTAAGGGAATTAAGGCCAAAGCCCCATATAAATTTTATCGCACGTTTACGCCCCGTTTTGACGTTGTGCGCATTGATAAAAAATACGGCTCGGCAACTTCATACATTGCCAAATACATTTCTAAGAATATTGATGGCTTCAAAATGGCTGATCATGAAGATGCTGAAACCGAAAAACCTATTAGCGAAAGTATTAATCCGGTGGCTGCCTGGGCAAGTACCTGGAACATACGACAGTTTCAATTTCAATATTCCCCGTCGGTGACTGTTTATCGCGAATTACGCAAAATTCGCAAGGCCGTTAAATGCCCTGAAATGGAAAAAGTACGCAGTGAAGCCGATGCCGGTAACTGGCTAGGCTTTGTTAAAGCCATGGGCGGTATGAACAGCAGCCGCCAGGCAAAGTTTAAAACTGCTTATCAAGAAATTCCCCAGGGTAATGAGTACGGCGAATTAGTTCGAAAAGTAAAAGGGGTTACCTCTACTGACTTTTCGGTGATCTCCAGAACAACAAATTGGGCGCTATCTAAAGTTGAAGGCGAAGCCGGAAACCTTTCTTGGACTTGTGGGAATAATTGTACGCTAAGCGTTTCCGAAGGAAAAAAACTACAGCGGCTAGGGTTTTCAACCGGTGAAATAGACTGGCTAGGCCAGGGCAAACTGGTGTATTCCGACAACGGTATCGCATACCAGATACGAAATAACGAATTACGGCAAATTAGAACGCAAAAATCACCGTATGAAGTTTATAAATCGATGCGGCATTAGCCTCAACATCAATTTTTTACATTAATCACAAAACGAGGACTTTATGAAAAGTAAGGAAGTACTGGGTACAACACCTTGTGAAGGTTGCAGTGGTGAAGCCGTAATTAAACAGCGAAATAATGGCAAAAAGCTTTTGTATTTGCATTGCACAAGTTGCGGCCTTGACCAGCGAACAGGGGGAATTCTGCAAGCTAAGTGGCAACGCGCAATAAACGGCGAACAAGAGCCGGTTGTTGAAGAGCCGATAAACGAACCGGAAAAAGCGCCAGTTGAGACCCAAAATAACGAAGAAGAACCAGAGCCAGAAAAAAGCTCTGCCGGCTGGGGCCTATTCGCCGGAGTATTAGCGTGTGTGGGTTTAGCGTTAGGCCTAAAAGCTAGGTAAAAAATAACAATTAAAACTAATCTGTAGAGAGTAAAAAATAATGAATTTAAGTAATGACGTAGATATCAACCAAGTAATTGAACAAGAAGCAAACCGAAGCGTAGTTGGTATTTTATTTATTGAAGCACTAGAACAGGCAAAAGAGCATAACGGCCAAGCTCAGTTTGAGCGAAACCAACCAGAAAATGCCGCGAATAGCTTCCCTTTGCCCTCGTTAAAAAAGCAAATGGAACGGCAGAAGTTTACCCTCAATAAACCTGGCTTGTTTAGCATGGTGGTTGAAGAAAATAATATGGCGCCAACATACCAAAAAGGTGACATCATTGTTATTGACCCAAACCATAGACTTACCCACGATGGTATCTTTTTAATTCGCATGCGCGACCAGCTATTTGTAACCCGGGTACAGCTTATCCATAAAGGTTATCGGTTTATCAACGACAACCCAAAACACAATAATGTGCTTGTGGCAAAGGATGATGACTTTAGTGTGATTGGCCATGTTGAGTGGCAATTGAATAAAACCTACCGTTAACTGATTTGCGCAGCTAAGCTGCGCTATTTCTTCCTGGCTTAGCCTAACTTGAATGCAAAAACGTAGCGACTAGAGCACGTATCTTCAGCTTTTAGGTATTATGACTTAATAATCCAATAGCGAATGTATAGCGAACAGAGCAGAGAACATCAGCTATGCACATTTTTCTTATAGCGAAACTAAGAGTGAAATTTTCGGTATAGCTACCGAACTGAAAAAAGGCCTTATTTTGCCAATAGCGAAAACATAGCGAACAGAGCACGCGTTTACTGACTTTGTGCATTTTTCTGATACCGAAATTAATAGCGAAAATTTCGGTATCGATAGCGAACTGAAAAAAGATTCTATTTTGCCAATAGCGAAAACATAGCGAACAGAGCACGTGTTTACTGACTTTGCATATTTTTCTTATAGCGAAAATTTCGGTATAGGTTCCGAATTTAAAAGTTTAAGGTAAATTGGAAAAACAATTAATTATCACTACTTCCTTTTTTATTTATCTGCACAAATGTTACTTTTGTTGGAACGGCTAAATATTCATAAGCTGCACGAACCTTTTTAATAAAAGCTTTATCGGCTGATAATAAGGTATCACAGAATGTAGCCAACGAGGCATGCTGAGTATCACTCATTGCGGCAGTAAATCGTCGTTTTTGGTGAACTTTAGAGTCAGGATAATAACCAATAGTATTAAGCATGCTGTATATGCTGGTAACTTTTTGATGATCAAAATGTGGTTGATCTGGATAAATAGGATTAGTTTTTAGTCCAAAAAAGTCATCAATATCTTTTTCACCAGACGAATATGGCTCTTGATTTTTGAAAAAATCCCAAATTTGTCGCAAAACAAAAGGTGGTTCAATATTGTTTAACTGCATAGGTCCTAAAGCTACAGCTTCTCTGAATGATTTTATGCCAGACCAATTTTTATCATCAGGAATATTTTCCTTCATCAATGCTGATGTCGAATCAGAAATTTTATTAAACTCGCGTTGCATATCACCTGTTGCCGCTTCTATTGTTTTTATAAAATTAGGTTCTATTTCGTCTAGTTCTTGGGCATCAGATTTAATTTTAAACATTAGTTTTTCGAAAGCCGATTTTTGCTCCTCTTCAATTAGAGACAAAGGATCGCCTTTTCGTCCACCACAGAATTTAAATAAAAACTGTTCAATACCTTCTAATGAGATTTCAGTTAGGTGTTTATTTTCAATATATTCTTTGAAGGCATCGTTAGGGTCACGTTTCGTTATTGTTGCTTTATCTGTAGCTTTAAAACTAGGTTGAGATAAAACTAATTTTAAGTGATATGCATCTAATCTTTTTAAAGCTTCAATGAACTGCATTGCAGAGTCACCAGATCTATCAATTTCCTTGAGGGTTTCATCGGAATACACGACTTGATATTTTGAAGTTAAAATTTTAATCAGCTCATCTAAATCGTATTTGACGAATAAATCCAATATATTTTGATCTAAGTATGCCGTGGGCTTACCTTGGTAGTTTGGTATTTGAGTTTCCAAAATATTCCTTAATTAAACGTTTTAACTGGACTCATTATTATTCCAAAATTCATGTGTTTATTTCAAAATAAACTAAAGTTTAGTTTACAGAGGGAAGGAGTAACCACCCCCAAAAACTAAAATAAACTAAAAGGACTTATATGTTAATACTAACCAGAAATGTCGGTGATAAAATTCGAATCGGCAACGATATCATAATCTCGATTAGTTCAATTCAAAATAAGCATGTAAAAATTGGTGTTGATGCGCCTGGCGAAGTAAAGGTCCGCCGGGAAGAAATTTATTGGAGAATTAAAAACCAATTAATAGAAACTGCATAAATTAAAGTGACTTACGTACATTATTACTGGTGACTTAAAACATTTTATCTGGCATATTTATTATTGAACTGAGTGAGGCAGGCTTCGGTCTGGCCGTTCTCCTTGTTTCGGTACTTCGAACCTTACTCAGTTTATTTAACTTTTTGGCATTCCTTCAATAATATTTTATAGAGAGCAATTTATGAGCCAAGAAGAATTGTCACAGTTTAGAGAAAAAATTGATAATGATGATGGGTTAAAGTCTAAACGGAAAATTTTAATAACAATAGCTGTTATTCTTATAGGTATGAATTGCAGTGGGGCTGTTTTACAAGAAGCTAATACTTTCATTTTTAAAATAAAGTTAACAAACCATCCCGGTCTAATATATTTTATCTCTATATCTTTAGCTTATATGACACTCCGTTATTACGGATATGCTCAGGCTTATCATGCACAACTATTCAATTTTTGGTCGCAAAGAATGCTTAGTGACTACCGAGTTTTTTCTTATACCCCAACAGAAGATGATATTACAGGCTTGCTTGGCAAACGAATTGATATTTGGACGGGCGATGAACCCGGACTTCAGTCCCCAAGATATAAGGTTATTGGTTTGTTCAAAAGGAATTTAGTTTATGACTCTCATGGTCAAGATGATACTCATGGTGTCTATTCGTATATTGCAAATATTGAACTAAATAAATTAAATGATGATTGGAAATTTAAAGACTTTTTACATTTGTTAATCTTTGAAGCTAGATACCAAATAGAGTCACTATTTAAGTATCGTGAATATTTGGATTTATTGTTTCCTTATTTAATCAGTTTATTAGCTTTGTTGACTCTTTTTTTTAGAAATGATCTCTTAGTTTGATAATTAATCGTGGTCAAAATGTGGCCAATAAAATTGTATTATTAGCCACATCCCTTATAAATTAAGGCTTCTTCGCCTTGGCAAAGGCATCGGCAAAGGCATTACCCATCATGCTGTTTTGCGGCTGGCTTGGCTTTTTATTCGGCTTGTTCTTGTGATGTCGGTTGCCTTGGGCGGCAGGTTTAGTTTTACTTTCATGCTTCGCTTTATTGGCGTTAGCATTGGCCATTTCCTCTAAACGCATGGTTAAACTGATGCGTTTGCGCTGAATATCAACTTCCAATACCTTCACTTTTACAACGTCACCGGCTTTGACAATCTCGCGCGGATCGCTGACAAACTTATTGGTCAGCGAGGAAATATGCACTAAACCGTCTTGATGCACGCCGATATCGACGAAGGCACCAAAGTTGGTGACGTTCGAGATCACCCCTTCGAGCATCATATTCAACTGCAGATCTTTGATGCTTTCTACCCCTTCTTTGAAGGTGGCGGTTTTAAATTCCGGGCGAGGATCTCGACCAGGCTTGTCGAGCTCGCTGATAATGTCTTTTACCGTCGGTAAGCCAAATTGCTGATTGGTAAAGTCATCAGCGTTTAAGTTGTTGATGATAGCGCTATTGCCAATAAGTTCACCGATAGCGCCCTGGGTTTTCGCCAAAATGCTTTCCACCACCGCATAACTTTCAGGATGTACGCCTGAGCTATCCAGTGGATTTTTGCCATCACTAATTCGCAAGAAACCGGCGGCTTGTTCGAACGCTTTTGGTCCCAAGCGGGCAACTTTTTTCAACTCACTACGTTGTTCAAAGCGACCATTTTGCTCACGATAATTGACGATGTTTTGCGCCATGGTTTTCGACAAACCAGACACTCGATTTAACAACGGCATTGAAGCAATGTTTAAATCTACCCCGACCGCGTTTACACAATCTTCTACCACACCATCGAGAGTTCGGCTTAACTGGCTTTGACTAACGTCGTGTTGATACTGGCCAACGCCGATGGCTTTCGGTTCAATTTTTACCAGCTCGGCTAACGGGTCTTGCAATCTTCGGCCAATGGATACCGCGCCACGCAAGGATACATCAAGCTTTGGAAACTCATTGGCGGCAAATTCTGACGCGGAATAAATGCTGGCACCGGCCTCCGAGACGATGATTTTATTCGGCTTGTTATTGTCAATTTTACTGATCGCTTCACCGGTTAATTTATCGGTTTCACGCGAACCGGTACCATTGCCGATGGCAATCAGTTGCACTTTGTATTGCTGCACTAAAGTGGCAATGGTTCTTAACGATTTATCCCAGTGCTTTTGCGGTTCATGCGGGTAAATGGTGGTGGTGTAGAGCAGTTTTGCAGTGCTATCGACAATTGCAATTTTACAACCGGTACGAATGCCCGGGTCGATGCCCATCGTCACTTTTGCGCCACCGGGTGCTGCCATCAATAAATCTTTTAAATTATCGGCAAATACCTTTATCGCATCGGTTTCGGCGCGTTCACGCATGGCAGAGAGTAATTCAGTTTCTAAAGATAATGATAATTTAACGCGCCAGGTTAAGCGGACCACCCGGTTTAGCCATGCGGCTGCCGCTTGCGCCGATAAGCGCAGATTAAAATGATCACGAATGATTTGTTCGCAGCTGGACTCGCTGCCAGCTTCAAAGCCAGGATCTACGTCTAACGTAAGCTGCAATAGGCCTTCATTACGGCCGCGCAGCATGGCTAAGGCGCGATGTGAAGGCACTTTTGCCAGTTTCTCGCTATGGCTGAAATAATCTTTAAATTTAGCGGCTTGGCTTTCTTTGCCTTTTATTACTTTACTGCTTAAAAATGCCTGTTTTAGAATGTGCTTGCGCAGTTTCTGAATTAACGCGGCCGACTCGCTAAAACGCTCCATTAAAATATAACAAGCGCCATCGAGCACGGCTTTGCTGTCGGCGTAGTTTGCTGCGACATTCAGATATTCAGCAGCAGCGGTTTGTGGATCAATCGACCAATCCTGAAATAATTTATCTGCCAAAGGTGCAAGGCCGGCTTCAATGGCCATTTGACCCTTGGTGCGACGTTTCGGTCGATACGGCAGGTATAAATCTTCCAGTTCGGTTTTATTATCCACCGCATTGATTTGCTGTTTTAAGCTATCGCTTAACTTGCCTTGCTCGTTGATATTTTTTAATACCAGCTGTTTGCGCTCATTCAGTTCACGCAAATAGGTTAAACGCTGTTCCAAATGGCGCAGATGATTGTCATCTAAGCCTTGTGTCGCTTCTTTACGATAACGGGCAATAAATGGCACGGTAGCACCATCATCAAGCAAGCCAACGGCGGCAGCTATTTGAGTTTCTTTAACGTTTAATTCTTCAGCAATTTTTTGCGAAATGTTTATCATTAATCAATAGTCCTGATTTTTATGCAATGAGCAATTGCAGTATCAAGATAGCAAACACAATTCTGCATCTTGAGAAGGTTTGGGTATATACTGCATAATGGAACGGGTATACCCGTTCCACTTCAAGAACTCTGAAACCCGCATCTTGAAGTGGATCGGATATATATACCTCTAGCACAGTTATTTTACCAGTAAATTTATAAAATATCGGTAACTTAACTGCAGGTATGAGACATAACTCTAAAAAAAGAAGATATATATGGTGAAAACCAAACTAATCACTCGTGAAGGCTATCAAAAACTGCAACAAGAGGAAGATTACCTTTGGCGAGTAAAACGGCCTGAAATCACTAAGATTGTGTCTTGGGCAGCAAGTCTTGGTGATAGATCGGAAAATGCTGATTATCATTTTAATAAACGCGTACTTCGTCAAATCGACAGTCGAGTTCGTTTTCTTCGAAAGCTTCTGCCAGATTTAAAAATTGTTGATTACTCACCACAACAAGATGGCAAAATTTTTTTCGGTGCTCGCGTAGAAATTGAAAATGAACGTGGTGATACGAAAACTTTTCGTATTGTTGGCCCGGAAGAAATTTATGGCGATGCCAAAGACTATATTTCTATCGATTCACCAATGGCGCGGGCACTATTGAAAAAAGCCGTGGATGATGAAGTAGAGGTTAATACCCCCGATGGGCCAGTGATTTGGTTCATCAATAAAATTGAATACGAAAAACGTTAGGGTCTGTTGACCTTTCAAAATTAACCTTGGCAATACCTTGTAACAATCTAAACCGGCTCAAATCGTTTATTAGTTTTTGAAAATACACCAATTTAGCTTATAGTCCATAGTAGAGTTAATTCTAAAAAATCTTATAAGAGGGTGTTATGGGCCAGGAAACCCCAAAAATACTAGTAGTAGATGATGATATGCGCTTACGTGCTTTACTTGAGCGTTATCTGGTAGAACAAGGTTTTGTGGTACGCAGTGCGGCCAATTCAGAGCAAATGGATCGCTTGTTAGAACGCGAAAACTTTCATCTGCTAGTGCTCGATTTAATGCTGCCCGGTGAAGATGGCCTATCTATTTGTCGTCGTTTACGTCAGGAAGAGAATGAAATTCCTATCATTATGCTCACCGCCAAAGGCGACGAAGTCGACCGTATTATTGGTTTGGAACTTGGTGCCGATGATTATATGCCAAAACCGTTCAATCCGCGGGAATTGTTGGCCAGGGTGAAAGCGGTATTGCGTCGTAAAACCCAAGAAGCACCAGGAGCGCCGTCAATTGCAGAGGAAATTTATGAATTTGGTGAATTTTCGTTAAATTTGGCCACCCGGGAAATGCGCAGAGGTGAGGAATCTATGCCATTAACCAGTGGCGAATTTGCGGTGTTAAAATCTTTGATCACCCACCCAAGAGAACCGTTATCGCGCGATAAACTGATGAATTTAGCACGCGGCAGAGATTATTCTGCGCTTGAGCGCAGTATCGATGTGCAAGTGTCACGCTTACGTCGTATGTTAGAGCAAGATCCAGCCAATCCAAGATACATCCAAACGGTATGGGGTCTTGGTTATGTATTCGTACCCGATGGTAGTACTAGCGGGTAATTGTGGCAATGTGTTGTAGATAGATATGAAAATTTTGCCGCGTAGCGCCTTTGGCCAAACGGTATTACTAATAGGTTTTTTATTGTTAATTAACCAGGTAGTATCGTATTTGTCGGTGGCCATTTATGTGATCAAGCCCAACCTTGAACAAATCAACCAACTACTCGCCAAACAGGTGAAAGTGGTATTTATTGATGGCGGCAATTCAAAATTCAGCCCGGCGCTGGCGGAGGCGTTTCATCAGGAAACCGGTATTGGCGTTTATCGAGAAAATGATGCGCTAATGCTCGGCCTCGCAGAAGCGGCGCATTACCCCTATTTGTCGTTGCAAATGAGTGAATTGCTCGACGGCGAAACTGAAGTTCGGATCTCCCAAGGTGATGAATATCTCATTTGGATAAGACCGCCACAAGCCCCGAGTCTGTGGGTGAAAATACCTTTGCACGGTTTAGATGAAGCCAGTTTTTATCCATTAATTTTTTATCTTGTGCTGATCGGTGTGTTAAGTGTTGCCGGTGGCTGGCTATTTATCAGGCAGCTGAACCGACCATTAAAGGCACTGCAAAAAGCAGCGATTGATGTGGGTAAAGGCCAGTTTCCAGAGCCATTGACCGAGCAAGGGTCCAGTGAAGTGACCGCGGTTACCCGTGCCTTTAATCATATGTCGAAAGGCATAAAGCAATTAGAAGCCGATCGCAGTTTATTGATGGCAGGTATTTCTCATGACCTGCGCACCCCGCTTACCCGGATTCGCTTAGCCAGTGAAATGATGAGCGAAAACGAAGATTACCTTAAAGATGGCATTGAAAAAGATATTGATGATATGAATGCTATCATCGATCAATTTATCGATTATATTCGCCATGACATGATGGAAACCTCAGAGCTTGCCAACTTAAATCAGCTGATCAATGAAGTGATAGATCATGAAGCCGTTGATGGCAGGAATATTGAACAAGACCTTGGTGACGAGGTTGAGATCCCTATGGTTTATGCGGCAATGAAACGGGTGTTGGCTAACCTCATACAGAATGCCTTTAAATATTCCGATGCCGGCATTAAAGTGTGCTCAGGGAGAGTCAAAGGAAAAAATCGAGTCTATTTTTGTGTGTGCGATCAAGGCCCTGGCATTCAGCACAATGACATTGACCGGCTGTTTGAACCCTTTACTCAAGGCGATACTGCCAGAGGAACCGAAGGCAGTGGATTGGGCTTAGCAATCATTAAGCGTATTGTCGATGGCCATGGTGGCGTAGTCACGCTATCGAACCGCGATGATGGCGGTTTAATGGCGAAAGTAGAGTTACCCGCGAGCTAAACGTTTAGCCCCAACTAGACGAGGTATTGAGATAAATGGCTATACAATTTATCAAAATCATCAATAATAGCACCGGCCTTGATAGTTCTTTCGATAATGAACAAAATGCCATCACCGCAAAGATTTGCAAAGATTTACCAACCATCACTCCTGAGAAAATACCAACTTCATAGGCTAGGAACCTAACCACCATATTAGCCTCCATGGCAATGCTGCCATGGATCATAAATTGCAGCGTGGTCACATAATCTATTACTGCCGATAATAGCAATAAATACCAATAACTGTGGTGGGTTTGTAAAGCGTAAAAAAAATTATATTTTAAATAAACTTGCTGATCTAAAATTATCATGAATGCTTTCATGTCGAATCAACATCCTTATTATGTTTTATTATTATTAGATCCATTTACCTAGTCCAAAACTGGTAACACGTTTTCGGCATCGCTCCTTTTGCTAGTGAGTTTTTATTGAATGAATATTGCTATTAAGTGTAGTTTGCTTTTACAAATTTACTATGTGAGCAGGATAAATAATCTGTCGAATAATATGTTGATACCAAGTCCGATAATTTATTGACGAATAAATTATCGGACTTGGTATTATTAACGGCATTGGCCCGTTTGCAAGTTAAGTTGCTGAAATTTTGCAGCAGCTTCGAGTGGCTCGATTAATCTAATCGTGGTTAATTCAATTTGCAGTGCTTGATTTTCTTGATCGAAACCGAGCAGGAATTCTCGTTGTTCACAAGTGAGGACATCTTTGGCTGTTACAATGATACATTTACCATCAGTTAGGGTCAATCTAACCCGGTACCGGTATAAACAAATAACTTCTATGTAGTCATGTAAATCGCAAGCTAGTAGTGCCATAGTGGTAGTTAATTTACGCTGGCTAATAACTCATTGTAGTCCGGTTACTCTCTAAAGACACCCTTCCTGTCGGGTATAAGTAGAAAATATTAATCGCTTCTGGCTATGAGCTTCGGGCAGCATTGGTATTGTTACAAGATAGGTGAATTCATCAAAATATGCGAGGTTAAAAACCCCGCCAACCAGTTAATATGCCAGTAGCTAGTTGCTCGAAGCTAAAAACAAAAAAAGCCGCGAATGCGGCTTTTTGTTGAAACTAAAAACGATTGTCGTTTAAAGTTTTGGGCCTGCCGCGATTAGGCCTGCACCATGGTCAGTGTCAGTGAACTTGTCGAAGTTATTAACAAAACGTTTTGCCAAATCTTCAGCTTTGCCATTCCAGTCACTGGCATCAGCATAAGTATCACGTGGGTCAAGTATGCCACTATCAACACCTGGTAATGCCATTGGTACACTTAAGTTAAACATTGGTAGATTGTGTACTTCAGCATCATCGATTGAACCATCTAAGATAGCGTCAATAATACCACGAGTATCTTTAATTGAGATACGCTTGCCAGTACCGTTCCAGCCAGTATTAACCAGGTAAGCTTCTGCACCGGCAGCTTGCATGCGTTTCACTAATACTTCGGCGTACTTGGTTGGGTGTAAGCTTAAGAAAGCGGCACCAAAACAACTTGAGAAAGTTGGAGTGGGTTCGGTAATACCACGCTCGGTACCGGCAAGTTTTGCGGTGAAACCAGATAAGAAGTAGTATTCAGTTTGCTCAGGCGTAAGTTTGGCAACCGGCGGTAACACACCAAAGGCATCGGCGGTTAAAAAGATAACTTTCTTCGCATGGCCAGCTTTTGAAACCGGTTTAACGATATTGTCGATGTGATGAATTGGGTAGGAAACACGAGTGTTTTCAGTTTTTGAACCGTTGTCATAATCAACCACGCCATCAGCACCAACAACCACGTTTTCCAACAATGCATCACGACGGATAGCATTGAAGATGTCTGGTTCGTTTTCAGCACTTAAGTTGATAGTTTTTGCGTAACAACCACCTTCAAAGTTGAAAATTCCGTTGTCGTCCCAACCGTGTTCATCATCACCAATCAGTTCACGTTTTGGATCGGTTGAAAGAGTCGTTTTACCAGTGCCGGATAAACCGAAGAAAATTGCCGTATCGCCGTCTTTACCAACGTTAGCGCTACAGTGCATTGAAGCGATGCCTTTAAGCGGTAGCAGGTAGTTCATCATTGAGAACATGCCTTTTTTCATTTCGCCGCCGTACCAGGTACCACCAATTAACTGCATTTTTTCGGTTAAGTTAAATGCCACAAAATTTTCTGAGTTTAAGCCTTGTGCCTGCCAGTCCTGGTTATTGGTTTTGGCACCGTTCATTACCACGAAATCTGGTTGGTAACTTTCAAGTTCCGCATCGGTAGGGCGAATGAACATGTTTTTCACAAAGTGAGCTTGCCATGCAACCTCAGTGATAAAGCGTACTTTCAAGCGAGTATCATCGTTGGCGCCACAAAAGGTATCCACTACAAATAAACGTTTACCTGATAACTGCTCGGTGACTAAGCCTTTAAGCTGAGACCAGGTTTCCGGTGTCATCGGCTTGTTATCGTTTTTGCCTTGATCAGACCACCACACCGTATCACGGCTGGTATCGTCACGAACAATATATTTATCTTTTGGAGAACGACCAGTAAAAATACCCGTATCGACAGATACCGCACCTGAAGTAGTAACCGTGCCTTTTTCGTAACCTTCAAGACCTGCTTTGGTTTCTTCAGCAAATAAAAGATCATAAGAAGGGTTATATACAACTTCTGTAGTTTGGTTAATACCGTATTGTGATAAATCGACAGTCTTAGCGGTGGTCATTATGACTAGCTCCAGGCTTTGGTTAGAGTAAAAGGTCTAAAAATACAATTGATAAGTTGAATGGTAACAAAAAAGGTGAAGGGATGAAAAGCAAAATGTGGGTTAATGTGAAAGTTTTTTATACAACTTTCATTATTAACACCAATAACAGATATATATAGCCGTAACCATTCAAGATGCAGGTTTCAGAGCGCTTGAGAATTTCCAATTCAAGGCGCATCTATACAGTAATGGTTATTCCCTTGCAAATAGATGGAACGAAGAAGTGGGATTGCTCAAGCGCTTCTTTGATGGGTTTAAAAGTGATTTATGCAGCGTTATGCATTTTAACAATGGAATAACCATTCTCTAAAATACATACCTTGCCTAAATCACTTTTAAATCCCACTGAAATCCTGCACTTTGAATGGTGACGGGTATATGGGGTAGCTTGCTATTGGAGCTAATTTTTAGTGGACTTTTATGCCACTAATTTGGGTTTAATAGTGGGTGTAATTTATCGTGATCAAATTGGTAGGTAGTTTTGCAAAAATCACAAGTAATGGTGAACTGCAAATGTTCTGCCAAATGGCTTTCAATACCATCTTTACCTAAATTAGCAATCGCGGCCAAACATTTGTCTTCGGAACAGCCACAAACAAAGCTGACAGTTTGCGGTTCAAACATGCGAACCTGTTCTTGATGATACAAACGATACAACAATTCATTGGCGCTTAATTGGTAAATTTCTTCGGCTTTGATGGTCGCAGTTAGTTGACTGATATGATCGAAATCTGCCAGTTGTTGCTGTTTGTCTTCGGAATCGGGTACCACTTGCAGCAAACAACCACCGGCCTGGATATTTTTACTGTCAGCAAATAACCAAATTTTGGTGGCCAGTTGCTCTGAGGTGGCAAAATAATGCTCTAAACACTCAGCCAAAGTGTTCCCTTCTAGTGCCACTACGCCTTGATAGCGTTCACCTTTTTCAGGGATGATGGTGATCACCATATTGGCTTTACCCATTAAATCAACAAGGCTGGAGCCGGTAATTTCATCAACAATGCTGGCAACACCACGCATTTGTTGTAAATGATTGCCGTTTATCACCGCATATTTAACCGGACCATTGCCCTGAATTTGTACCGATATTTCACCTTCAAATTTTAGCATTGCGGTTAATAAGCAGGTTGCCGCCATTAGTTCGCCAAGCAACTCGGTTACGGCTTGCGGGTAGTCGTGGTTTTTGATGATCTCTTTAAAACTGCTATCAAGTTGCACGAGTTCACCACGAGCATGGTAGTTATCAAAAAGGTATCGATTTAAGACATCGGAAGTAGCGCTCACAGGTTATATCCTTTCTTTAAATTCACGTAGTTTACGGCGTTGTTTTTTATCGGGTTTGGTATCGCTGGCCGGGCTTAGTAAAATGCCTTGTTTTTTCGCCAGGGCAGTTTTTTCTCGGGTGATAATGCTTTGCTCGGTTTCTTGATACAGGGTTTGGGCAAACGTGGCATCACGACGACGCTCGGCAACGGCAGTGACAATGACTTCTTTCTCATCAAAGCCCTGGCGAATTCTAATTTTATCACCAACAGTGACGGCTTTACTCGATTTACTGCGTTGGCCATTATAAAACACTTTACCGCCATCGATCATGGTTTTTGCAATGGCCCGGGTTTTATAAAACCGTGCCGCCCAAAGCCACTTATCCAATCGAACTTGGGTTAAGTTATCTGAACTATTTACCTGCTGCTTTGCCATCAATTGTGCCTTTAGTAAATTCACTACCAATACAGTGATAATTTTGCGCGAAAATTAACATATTTGCCAATAATTCTCCAGTCACCCGACGTAGTTTCGCTAAGTTTTCTCTACCGCAACTCGCATAGTAAGTGCCTGATATTATTTTAAAGCAACAGTTTATAACGACCTCTGGTTGATTATTCACCCTAACGCTAAACATCACATACTTGCTAGTAATAGATCTTGCTGCTATGTTAAATTGTAATGAACCTTCGTTAAAAAATCGTGACTAAGGTCCATTGTAAACACTTGAATACAATAAATATGTAATGCAAGTGTAAACCTGCACATTAAGGCAATAAAAATGCCTTAACTCACTTGTCGCTGTCCCTTTGCTCACGTATTATCGGGAGACTAGTAATTTTACACCCATTATAAAAAGTAAATGAAATCACCATGGATTTAGCGCAAATTACAATTCGGTTACAGTTTTTATGGCAAAAAGTGCCACAAAAGTATTTAACACAAGGGTTAATTTCGTTGTTGGTTATTTACATTGCCTTTTGGAGTGCAAATTTTACCTGGAGCGTTTTTCCGCAAGGCCAGCAAAGCACTAAAAATACCGCAATAAACACCAATACAGTATCAACGGCTAATAAAATAAATACCGCAGCAATTCGAAAATTAAATTTATTTGGTGAATTTAATCAGCAGCAAGAACTGGTGAAACTGGTCGAAAAAATTGAATCGGCGCCGGAAACTCGATTAAAACTCACCTTGACCGGTCTGGTTGCTTCCGATGACAGCTCAGTTGCAGCCGCCATCATCGAATCCAAAGGCAAACAAGAAACCTACGGCATTGATGATAAAATTGAAGGTACACGAGCACTGCTAAAGCAGGTGCATTCCGACCGGGTGATTATTGAATCGTCAGGTCGAATGGAAACATTGATGCTCGATGGTTTTGAATACTCCAAAGAAATTGGCGCCGACAGGGAAAAGCCGACGGTAACAACATCGGTAAATAGGCCGAAAAAAACCAGTTTAACCAACCGCGGCAAATCGAAAGCAGACCCGCAAAAGTCGGCACGCATTAAAGACCGCGTCGCGAAAGCGAGAAGTGAAATACTGCAAAATCCGGGAAAACTAACCGATTACATTAAAGTGTCGCCCTATCGTGTCGATGGCAAAATCAAAGGCTACCGGTTAATGCCGAGTAAAGATCCAGAATTCTTCACTGAGGTGGGGTTAATACCCGGCGATATCGCGGTACAAATAAATGGTAAAGATTTAACCGATGTGCGCGAAGCTCGCAAAGCGCTTATCGAATTAAGAAAAGCAGAACAAGTAGACCTATTAGTAGAACGTGACGGTGTACTACACGACGTGTCATTAGGCTTAAATAATTAGATGGAGAATTTCATGCGCCTGACTCTTAGCGCAAAGCAGTTAAAACGTGCATCCGCAAACATATTGGCAGCAATCACTATGGCTTGTACCTTGTGCATAGCTTCGGCTTCGGCTGCCCAATACTCACCAAACTTTAAAGGCACGGAAATCACTGAGTTTATCAATATTGTTGGTAAAAATTTGCAGAAAACGATTATTACTGATCCGAAAGTGCGCGGCAAAATCAACGTGCGCAGTTATGACTTGTTAACCGAGCAGCAATACTATCAGTTCTTTTTGAATGTGCTCGAAGTCTATGGTTTTGCCGTGGTCGAAATGGACAACAACGTCATAAAAGTGATCCCGAATAAAGATGCCAAAAGCGCTTCGATACCGGTGGTGGGTGATGAAAACCCGGGCATGGGTGATGAAATGGTTACCCGAGTGGTGGAAGTTAAAAACGTATCGGTTCGTGAACTATCGCCATTACTAAGGCAATTAAGCGATCAGGCCGGTGGCGGTAACGTAGTTCATTACGAACCATCAAATGTTATTATGCTTACCGGTACCGCTGCCGTGGTAAACCGCTTGGTCAATATTATTACCCGGGTTGACAGAGCCGGTGATCAGGACGTTGAAATTGTAAAACTGAAATACGCTTCCGCTGGTGAAATGGTGCGCATTATTGAAAACATCAATAAACCTACCTCAGGCAAGTCGGATACTCCGGCATTTTTAATTCCAAAAATTGTCGCCGATGACAGAACCAATTCGGTGGTCATCAGTGGTGAAGGCCAGGCTCGCAAACGCATTGCTGCTTTAATTGAAAAGCTGGACTCTGAGTTGGAATCCTCGGGTAACACCCGGGTGTATTACCTGAAGTACTCAAAAGCAAAAGATTTAGTCGCGGTCTTGCAAAGTGTGAGTGATTCGATGCAAAGAAGCACTACTGCTAAAGCCAGTTCCGGCTCGAAAACGGCTAGCCGTAGCCGCAGCAGTTCAAATCGTGCGGTCAGTATCGAGGCTCATGAAGATACCAATACGTTAGTTATCACCGCCGAACCAGATATGTTACGTTCATTAGAGTCGGTCATTCGTCAGCTCGATATCCGTCGTGCGCAAGTATTAGTCGAAGCAATTATTGTTGAAGTGTTTGAATCAGACGGTGCCCAGCTTGGTGTGCAATGGTTCCATGAAGAAGGTGGCTTTACCCAGTTCAGTAATGGTGTAGTGCCGATTAGTAGTGTTGCCGCCGGTGCGATTGCCGCCGAAGGCGAAGATGGTAATACCGTGACTACCATTGATGGTAATGGTAACCCGGTAACAACGACCAACCCTGATACCGATGGTGATTTTACTATTCTGGCCCAATTGCTGGGCAACGTCAGTGGCATGATGTTTGGCGTGGTTAATGATAACTGGGGCGCAATCGTACAAGCGGTCAGCTCAGACGTGAACTCCAATATTCTGGCAACGCCGAGTATTACCACTTTGGATAACGAAGAAGCCTACTTTATTGTCGGTCAGGAAATTCCAATCATTACCGGTTCAGCAACGGGCTCGAATAATGCCAATCCGTTCCAAACGGTGGACCGTAAAGAGGTTGGCATCAAGCTAAAAGTCACGCCACAAGTGAACGAAGGCTCTGGGGTGCAACTTACCATCGAGCAAGAAGTATCGAGTGTCAGTGGCGCCACGGGTGTGGATGTATCGATTAACAAGCGCGAAATCAAAACCACGGTCATGGCCGATAGCGGCTCCACCATCATTCTTGGCGGTTTAATCGATGAAGATGTGCAGGAAAGCATGCAAAAAGTGCCGCTTTTGGGGGATATTCCAATCCTTGGCGCTTTGTTTCGCTCTACCGGCAGCACTACCCGTAAACGAAATTTGATGGTGTTTTTAAAGCCTACTATCATTCGTGACGGCGCGTTAATGGATTCAATTTCAAAACAGAAATACAACTATATCCGTGCCGATCAAATCCGCAAGCAGGACGCTGGTTTATCGTTAATGGATGATGCGGTATTACCATTATTGCCAGAATGGCAAGATGATTTAGAATTGCCACCGACGTTTAATGACTATATGAATGAGCGTGCGGTAGAAGAATTAAACAAAGATGTGGCTGGCGACCAGCAAGATGACAGCAATGAGTAATAGTAGCGCGGATACTAGCATTGTTGGCGAAGAAGACAGCAACGAGTTAGCAACAAATTTGTCGATAGATAACGGCGCAGACTCGGCATCAACAGAGCTTGCAGACGAATTGGTTGAACAATTGCCCTATCAACTACCTTTTGGTTTTGCCAAGCGCCACAGCGTGTTGGTGGAGCAAAACGAAAATGATCTGATTGTACATATCACTAGCTCGATAAAAGTCGAAATATTATTGGAAATACGACGCTTTTTAGGGCGTCGTTTTAGCGTGGTGAATCATAACGCTGAAGAGTTTGAACAATTGCTTACGCTTTCTTATCAACGCGACTCTTCTGAAGCTCAGCAGATGATGGAAGATATTGGCAACGAGGCGAATCTATACTCGTTGGCCGATGAAATTCATGAAGCCGAAGATCTGCTGGAAAACGAAGATGATGCACCGATCATCAAGTTGATTAATGCCATGCTGTCGGAGGCGATCAAAGAAAATGCCTCTGATATTCATATTGAAACTTTTGAGAAAATACTGAAAATTCGTTTTCGGGTCGACGGTATTTTACGTGAAATTTTAAAACCTAACCGTAAACTCGCCTCGATGCTGGTGTCACGTATTAAGGTCATGGCGAAACTCGATATTGCCGAAAAACGGGTGCCACAAGACGGCCGTATTTCATTGCGTATCGGTGGCCGGGCGGTGGATGTTCGGGTATCCACCATGCCATCAAGCCACGGCGAGCGTGTGGTGTTACGGTTATTGGATAAAAATGCGGCGCGTTTGAATTTGCAAGATTTAGGCATGACAGATACCGGCCGGGAAACCTTTACCAAAGTCATTAATAAACCACACGGCATTATTTTGGTGACCGGGCCTACCGGTTCCGGTAAAAGTACTACCCTGTATGCCGGCTTGACCCAAATTGATGCCAGCGAACGCAATATTTTAACGGTCGAAGACCCGATTGAATTTTCCATCGAAGGCATCGGCCAAACGCAAGTCAATACCAAAGTGGATATGACTTTTGCCCGTGGCTTACGGGCGATATTACGGCAAGATCCTGACGTGGTGATGGTGGGCGAAATACGCGACCTGGAAACCGCGCAAATTGCTGTACAAGCCAGTTTAACCGGTCATTTAGTCTTGTCTACCTTGCATACCAATACCGCCGCCGGTGCCATTACCCGGTTAGAAGACATGGGCGTAGAGCCGTTCTTACTATCGTCCAGTTTAATCGGCGTACTGGCGCAACGTCTGGTCAGAACTTTGTGTCCGGTATGTAAAGAAGCGCACCCGGCATCGGACGAAGAAGTGAAATTGTTGGGTTTAGAAAGCCATCAGCACCCAATTATTTATCGCGCCAAGGGTTGTGAAAAGTGCAAATATCTAGGCTATAAAGGCCGCACCGGTATCCATGAATTATTGGTGGTCGATGATAACGTGCGTGAACTTATCCAAAATAATGCCGGCGAGCAGGCGGTTGAAAAATTGATCCGTAGCCATACGCCAAGCATACGTGATGACGGCTTTGAAAAAGTGATTGCTGGCCAAACCACGCTCGAAGAAATTCTCCGGGTTACCAGAGAAGACTAGTTATGGCAGCATTTGATTATAAAGCGGTAGATAGCCGTGGTAAAAACAAAAATGGCGTGCTCGAAGGCGATAACGCCAGACAGGTGCGTAGTCAGCTGCGCGAGCAAGGGTTAATTCCAATTGAAGTGACCCCGAGTTTAGAGAAAGCCAAGAAAGAGTCGAATCGCCCCAGTTTTGGCGAGAAGAAAATTTCTGCCGGAGAACTTGCGTTAATCACCCGCCAATTGGCGACTTTGGTTGAATCGGGTTTACCACTTGAAGAAGCCTTGATTGCGGTTGCCGAGCAATGCGACAAAGACAAATTGAAAAGCATGATCATGTCGGTACGTTCAAAAGTGACCGAAGGTTATGGTTTGGCGGAATCGATGGCTGAATTTCCCAGCGTATTTGATGGTTTGTTTCGTGCCATGGTGTCTGCCGGTGAAAAATCGGGGCATTTAGATAACGTTTTAAATCGCCTTGCCGATTATACTGAGCAACGGCAGCACATGAAGTCACAACTGATCCAGGCACTTATTTACCCGGTTATTATGACCATAGTCGCGGTGGCGGTAATCGTTATTCTGTTGATTGCCGTAGTACCTGAAATCGTTGGCCAGTTTGAACATATGAGCCAAGAATTGCCGGGCACCACAACATTTTTAATTGCCATTAGTGAGTTTTTACAAGACTACATATTATTCATTGTCGGCATTATTATTATTAGCAGTATTGCTTTTAAACAAATGATGAAAAGAAAGGCCTTTAGAATGGGGGTGCATCGCCGCTCCCTGTCGATACCCATTATTGGAAAAGTAACCCGGGGCTTGAATACGGCACGTTTTGCCCGCACATTAAGTATATGTACAGCAAGTGCGGTGCCACTACTTGAAAGTATGAAAATTGCTGGTGCAGTGCTAACCAATAATCATATCGAAGAAAGAGTACAAGAAGCCTCTGCACAAGTACGTGAAGGGGCAAGTTTGCATGCTTCGTTGAAAAAAACAAAATTATTTCCACCGATGATGTTACATATGATCGCCAGTGGCGAAAAATCGGGTGAGTTAGAATCAATGCTGGAACGTGCCGCAGATAACCAGGATCGTGAATTTGAAGCGGTGGTAAGTATATCACTAAAAGTCTTCGAACCTGCACTCATGGTGAGTATGGCGGCCGTGGTATTATTTATCGTAATGGCAATTATTCAGCCAATCATGCAGTTAAATACATTAATTTAGGTAGTAAAAATGAACAGAAAACACAACAAAGTCAAAGGTTTTACCTTGCTAGAAGTTATGGTTGTAATCGTAATTTTAGGTATTTTAGGAGCAATGGTTGTGCCTAATTTAATGGGCAACCTGGACACCGCAAAAATCAAAACTTCAGTGGCTGATATCGGCTCAATTGAACAGCAGTTAAAATTGTACAAGATGGCCAATTATAACTTCCCGTCGACTGAGCAAGGGTTAGAAGCCTTGGTTGAAGCAACCGATATAGAACCATTACCAAGACGTTTTCCGGAAGGTGGTTATTTACCTCGTCTGCCAGTAGACCCCTGGGGTAATGAATACGTGTTATTAAATCCAGGTGAAAATGGCATTATTGACGTATTCAGCGTTGGTCCTGATGGCGAGCCTGGCACAGATGATGACATCGGCAACTGGAATGTTGATGAATATAGATAATTAATCAATTTTGTATAACAGCTAGTATTTGTTACGAGCAATATCAATGAAAAACAATAGGGGATTTACACTATTAGAAGTGATGCTGGTGCTGGTAGTCATAGGTATGCTCTTAAAGGTGCTGGTAGGCAATGTTACTGGTTCTCCTATTGAAGATAAGCTTGAGCTTGAAAGTCAGAAATTTGCCGCGCTGTTTAATTTAGCCAGTGAATATGCGTTGCTCAATAATATCGAGCTTGGCTTGTTGGTTGAAGATAATAGCTATCAATTTTTGGCGTTTGATGGCTTGCGTTGGGTGCCGGTACCCGAACAAGACAGCTTAACCCAGGCTTATTTTGAAGAGCCTTATGCGATCACGCTCACGCTCGATGATTTGCCCAGTGATGGGCAAATGATGGTTAGCCAAAGCTTGTTTGAAGAATTTGAAGAAGAAGCGGCGTTCGACGAAGAAGAAGAGCCGGTGTACCCGCAAATTTTCATCCTCTCCGGTGGCGATATCACCCCATTTAAACTTACCTTCAGTTACGACGACGATTTCGACTTGCCGATGCATTATGATGTGGTTGGTAGCTATACCATTCCGCTAACCATTGAGGGGCCTTTTATTGATGAAACTCGCTAATCGCTCAACAATTAAAACCATTGCCGGATTTACGCTACTGGAAGTGCTGCTTGCTCTCGCGGTATTTGCCTTTGCCGCAACTGCGTTATTAAAGGTCGCGGGCTCCAGTTTAATGGGCACGGCTAGCTTAGAGCGCTTAAGTGTGGCGCAATGGGTAGCTGCGAACCAGCTGGTAGAAGCTAATTTAGAGCAAAACTGGCCACCAAAGAAGAAATCTGGCAAGAGTGAAATGGCCGGGCGAGAATGGCATTGGCAACGGGTTATTCAGGAAACTGAAGATAAAAATATGCGTGCCATCACCGTTGAAGTAAGAGAACAAGAGGACGATGAATACTCGGTCACCAGTTTGATTACTTACGTCAGCAATCCTAAGGCACAAAAATGAGGAATCAACGCGGCTTCACCTTATTGGAAGTACTCATTGCCATTGTGCTATTTTCATTAATTTCATTGTCCAGTGCAAAAATTTTAACCACCATCATTGATAGCAGCGAGCAAGGAAAACTTCATAGTGATAGATTAAGTGAGTTGCAACGGGCGTTTTTAGTGATGGAGCGAGATTTTATCCAGATCACCCGTCGTAGCGTACGTTTAAATGGCGATGAGCCGTTAAAGAGCTTTATCCATACTAATGAATCAACCTATTCAGCCAATACCCATGGTATTGCCTTTGTTCGACAAGGCTGGCGTAATCCTGGACTAATGTTGCCGCGCAGTGATGTCCAGGCGGTTGCTTATCAGTTAGAAGAAGATATTTTAAATCGAATGCATTATGTCTTTGTCGATGCTGTTGCCGGCGATGAGCCGAAAATAAGAGCGCTGATTAGCGGCGTCGAAAAGGTCGACTTTGAGTTTTATAATGGTAAAAAATGGCTGAAAGACTTACCTGAAGAAGATCTGCCGTTAGCCATTGCCATTGAAATAGAACTGAATGATTTAGGGCTAATTCGTCGTCAATTTTTGGTTCCTGGTCTCGCTGAACCTAAGGCTGAAGATGATCAAACTTAATTCACTCAACGAAGGTTTAATGGCGCACTCTAAGCAGCAAAGCGGCGTAGCGTTAATTACCGTGATGTTAGTGGTAGCCGTTGCCGTTGTGCTGGCAACAAAAATGAGTTCGGCCTTAATTTTTCAAATTCAACGTACCGATAATTTGAATTCAAACCAGCAAGCCTATTGGCATGCCATGGGCGCAGAAGCATTCGCCAAATCGGTACTGACCTTGTCCTTTAAAGAAAAAGACGACAAGGAGGTGACTCATTTAGGTCAAATTTGGGCCAGTGGTGAAACCAGTTTTCCCGTGGATTTAGGCTCAATCAGCGGTGAGATTAAAGACATGCAGGCCTGTTTTAATTTAAATTCGTTGATCAATAAAGAGCAGGATAATAGTGACAGCTCAGCTGCTCCTGGGAGTTCCGCCCCTTCTGAAGATGAGGAAAAAGGAAAACCCGGTGCATCGGCCAGTGGTAAAAAAATTGAAAATATGGCAAAGGTTGCCTTGATTGAATTAATCTCATCACTCAATATTGACGGAGTAGGCAATTTTGAAGCCGAATCGATGAGCGATGCCTTACTCGACTGGTTAGATGAAGACTCGTCAATTGTCAGCGCCGGCGGCGCCGAAGATAATGATTATGCGGCTAAAGAATATCCTTACCTGGCCGCCAATGGCTTGTTAGCCAGTGTCAATGAATTAAGATTGATTGAGCACTTTAGTCCACAAGTCATCTATGCTTTAAAAGATCATGTCTGTGTGATCCCTAATTCTGAGATGCATAAAATTAATATTAACACCATAGATGAAGAACATACTGAGTTATTACAAGCACTACTTGGTGGTGTTGATGCCAGCGTGGTAGAAGAAATATTCTCACAGCGTGGCGAAGAAGGATTTAAAACCATTGACGACTTTTATAGCGTTAGTGCCGTAACAGGGTTACAAGATTTTGATCAATTTAAACGACAGTTTGTGGTTGATAGCGAATATTTTAAATTGATCACCAAAACATCATTTAATGATAGTTATTTTAGTATGAATTCAATTATGAAAATTAATAAAGATGAAACCATTAGCGTGGTTAATAGAAGTGTTGGAGAACAATAGTGCGAGAAACTTTATATATTCGCATTGGCAGCCAAGACAGCGATCCAGTTCAATGGCTAATTACCAATGATCAGCAAAGTGATGAAATTGCCAGTGGCGAATTGGTCAATAAAGATTGTCTGGATCAACTCACTGAAAAAGCGCAAGGACGAACGGTAAAGGTTATCATTAATGGTGCCGATGTTCGTTTGCACTGCTTAACCGTACCGGGTAAGTCTGAACGGGCGATAAAAGCGGCAGCGCCATATATGCTAGAAGATGATTTAGCGGAAGATGTGGAACAGCTATTTTTTGCCTATGCGAGCAAACCGAAAGAGCATCTTGGCGATGAAAATTGCTTTTTGTCCGTCATCGCGAGCAAGCAGATAGATACCTGGCTATCTTGGTTTCAAGCGGCCAATATCACGGTGAAATCAATGGTACCCGATTACCTGGCTTTACCGTTAGTGAACAATCACTGGTCGGCAGTGGTAATTAACCAACAACTATTAATGAGAACCGGGCACTGGCAAGGACTCATCATCAATGACAGCATAGGTGATTTGGTGGTTGAGCAATTACTGGTTGATCATGAAGAGCCACAACAACTAAATTCATACTCACCAATAGAGCTTGAACATCAGCAGTTAGAGATAAACGAAGAGCCGGAAGAATTGCCATTATTACTGTTAGCCAAAGGCGTCGAGCAGCAAACGTTTAATTTATTGCAAGGTGAATATCTGGTTAAGGAGCAACGCTCGCCAGAACTTGACAATTGGTTGTGGGTTGCTGGTATTGCCGTGTTTGCTTTGTTATTGAATCTTACCGGTAAGGTTGTTGAACTGACGCAATTGAACAGTCAATATGCAGACGTTAGTGCCGCCATTGAAGCGGATTATAAAACGGCCTTCCCACAAACTAAGCGAGTGCGGTTTTCAACGATAAAACGGCAACTCAGCAGCAAACTGGCTGAATTTGGTACTGCCAGCTCAGATACTGGCTTGTTAGTCATGTTAGATCAAGTACAACCTGCCTTTGCTAAAGTGCCGAAATTAAAACCCGAAACATTACGTTATGACGCCAAGCGTCAGGAACTGAGGTTATCGGTTACGGCTAATGATTATCAAAGTTTTGAACAGTTTAAACAGGCGTTAGAAAGTGCTTCGCTAATTGTCGATGCTGGCGCGCAAAACAACCAGGGTGACCAGGTTACTGGTTCATTCAATATCAGGAGTAAATAATGAAACAATGGTGGCAAGGGTTAAATGCCCGTGAGCAGCAATTGGTTGCAGCAATGTCAGTGGTGGTTGTTATTTTCTTGTTCATTAGCCTGGTCTGGCAGCCGTTAAATGAAAGCATTGAAAAATCACGAGTAAAGCTGGTGAAGCAGCAAAAACTGGCCGCGTGGGTTAGTGATAATATTGTTCAATATAAACAATTGCAACGCAGTGGTGGTGCTAAAAAATCATCGGGCAGTTTATCGAGTGTGGTTAACCGTACGGCGAAACGTCAGGCCATCGAGATAGCAAGAATGCAGCCGCAAGGTGACGATTTACAGGTGTGGGTTGATGAAGTGGAATTTAACGCGCTGTTAGCCTGGTTACAGCATTTAACCACCAATGAAGGGGTTAACATTATTGCCGCAGACATTGCTACTGGCAGCAAATCTGGCACAGTTAAAGTGCGACGTTTACAGTTAGGCAAAGCTTAATTGTTGTTAACCAAATAAAAAAACAAGAATTTCTTTAGTATGAAACAAATAAAAAAATATTTAGCCATTTTTACCGGATTTATCCTGCTGTATTTAGTGTTTTTGGTCAATTTGGCGCCAGCAGATAAATTACTGTCGCGTATAGAGTTGCCAACAGGGGTAAGCTTGCACGATATTAGCGGTTCTGTTTTTTCCGGCAAAGCGAAGACGTTAACGATTAATCAACTCAGTCTTGAAAATGTGAACTGGTCAGTGAGTTATTTTTCGCTGATAACACTAAAGCCAGAGGTTACGGTAACTATGGGCAGTAACTTAGCCAGTATCTCAGGTCGACTTGAGCTATCAAATTTAACCTCTGAGCTAGCAATATCCAATGCTGATATTAAGATAGATGCTAATGAAGTTATTGGCCAGTTAAACTTACCAATAGATGTCACTGCCGCCGGCCAAATTCATTTGACCATGGCAGAGTTTGCCATAGGTAAGCCGATATGTGAGGTTGCCCAAGGTGCAATAAACTGGCCGAATGCCAGAGTAAATGCGCTGGAAGAAAACGTTGAATTGGGCTCGTTAACAGCCCTGCTCAGTTGTGAAAAGGGCTCGCTCAATATTACCATAGATCCGAACAATGATTTAGGGCTGGAGCTTACCGCCTATGTGCTGAGTAAAAGCCGAATAAAGGCGAATGGTTATCTAACCCCAGGCGATAAGTTTCCAGAAAACTTGAAACCTGTACTCGGTTTTATCGGTAACAAAGATCGGCAAGGCCGCTATAAAATCAGTCTATAATAGTCCTTGATATTTTAGCCGACTAAATGGCTTAGCTGGGCAGCCAACAATTGCAGACTGCCCAATTAATTGCGTTTTTTAATCTTCCTTGATAATTGTGGCGTATGGTTTACCTAACCGGGTTACCGTTTCAGGGCCATCCCCTTCGGTAAATTCAATGGTATTTGGCGGGAAACAGCAAACCGTGGTTGAGCCAAGTTTGAAACGGCCCATTTCTGCGCCTTTTTCCAGGTGAATGGCGTTTTCACCGGTGCTCGGGTAGGTCCAGGTCATCACTTGTTTTTCTTTATTTGGGGCAATTGTGCCGGCCCAAACGGTTTCAATGCTGGCAACAATGGTGGCGCCGACAAGAACCATCGCCATCGGTCCGATGGCAGTATCAAAAATAGCCACTACGCGTTCATTGCGGGAAAACAGATTCGGTACATTATTCGCCGTCAGCGGGTTTACCGAAAATAGATCGCCAGGCACAAAAATCATTTCGCGCAAGGTACCGGCGATTGGCATATGAATGCGGTGATAATCTTTCGGCGCCAGATATATGGTGGAAAATTTACCGCCCTGAAACGGTTCAGCCGTTGCTTTTTTGCCACCTAACAAGGTTTCCAGCGAATAATTAAAGCCCTTGGCCTGAATAATTTGATCGTCAATTATGTCACCTTGTTGGCTGATAGCACCATCCACCGGGAAACAGACGTCCTTAACATCGGGGTTAATGGTGCGTGCACCATCTTGCAATTCACGGGTAAAGAAATCATTGAAAGTGGCAAAATCAGCGGCATCTTGCAGCTTGGCTTCACTCATATTAATGCTGTAAGCTTTAATAAAACGCTTAATAGCAAAGGTGGTTAAAGGCCCCGCTTTGGCGCCGGCAAACTTGCCCACTAAACGAGATAAACCATGTTTTGGCATAGCGTATTGTAGGGCAATTTTCATATTATCCAATGACACAAGAGTTTCCTTTTAAACGATACAGTGTCAGTAAAAAGTGATTTACCGACGTAAATTATTAAATGATTAAAGTATTTTTATGTAATGCATATTTTATGCTTAAATTTGTCCGCTTAGTTAAAGCGTGAGGTCAGCTTATTATCACCCAGACTGGCCAATATCCGCTGATAACTGGCAAAGCGCAAAGGGTTGATTTTGCCATCGCTGACCGCTTGTTGCAAAGCGCAACCGGGATCGTTTTGATGTTTGCAATCACGAAATTTACAATAACCAAAGTATGACTGAAATTCGATAAAACCCTGATCCACTTGTTCCGGCGATAAATGCCACAAACCAAACTCGCGAATACCGGGTGAGTCGATTAAGCGCCCGCCGGTTGGAAAGTGATACAAACGGGCAACCGTGGTCGTGTGTTGGCCTAACCCTGAATTTTCTGAAACTTCTTTGGTAAGCAAGCCCAGCTCTGGCATTAATGAATTGACCAGAGTGGACTTACCCACACCCGACTGGCCGACAAAAATACTGGTTTTGTCATTTAATTTGTCGGTAATGTTTTCTATGCCTTGTTGTGCCTTCGAGCTGGTGTACAGCACTTCATAGCCTATGTCGTGATAAAGCTGCAAGTGTCGGTCAATTTTCAGCTTGTTTTCAGCGCTCAGCAAATCAATCTTATTCAGTACTATGATTGGCTTAATGCCGGTTAATTCGGTGGCCACCAAATAGCGGTCTATAATGTCAGGATTAAACGCCGGTACCACCGAGGAAACGATAAATATTTGGTCAATGTTTGCCGCAATGGGTTTTACCCCATCGTAGACATCAGGCCTTGCCAGCACTGAAGTTCTTTCATGTACGGCTTCAATAACACCGCGTATGCTGTGCTGAGTTTCTTTGCCTTGGCGCCATACCACAATATCGCCGCAAACTATGCTGTCAACAGTGCGGCGAATATTACAACGAAACACTTCGCCGTCAGGGCTTTCAACATCGGCATGCTGGCCAAAACGACTGACAATAATGCCAGTTTGTTGTTCACTAAGCTCATTATCTTGCCAAGTTATCTGGGTTTCTTTGTTTAACTTGTTGGCAATATTTTGCTTAATACGGCGGTGTTGACCTTTGGTCAGTTTCTTAGCTTTAGCCACGGATAAAATTCATTAGTTTTTAGATTAGATTATGAAAGCATTAATTTATCCCGTATTATACTCGTACCAGAGCAAGAATGAAAATCAAACTAATGGACGGGTAAATGGCGGTAAATGCAAACAATTTAATCTGGTTAGATCTAGAAATGACCGGTTTAGAACCAGAACATGATGTGATCCTTGAAATCGCATCAATCATTACCGACGGTGAGTTAAATATCTTGGCAGAGGGGCCGGTGTTTGCCATTCATCAAGATGATGATGTATTAAATAATATGAACGAGTGGTGTATAAAACAACACGGAATAAGTGGTTTAACGCAGCGCTGCCGAGATTCAAAAACCACGTTACTACAAGCTGAACAGGCCACAATTGCATTTATTGAACAATATGTTCAGAAAGGCGTTTCACCTATGTGTGGTAATTCTATTGGCCAGGACAGGCGCTTCATTAATAAATACATGATTGATTTTGAAGAGTATTTTCATTATCGAAATATTGATGTTAGTACCATTAAAGAGTTGGTTAAACGTTGGCAACCCGCGATATTAGAACAAGTGGTAAAGCAGGGGACCCATTTAGCCTTGGATGATATCAGAGAGTCTATTGCCGAATTAAAAGTATATCGACAACAGGTTTTTAAAATTTAAGCGTCAGGCAAAAAGTGCCAAAGCACAGCGATTTAAATGCCAGAATTACCACAATTTTTAGAAAAATTCATTTACCCATGAATTAACCTAACGATCATGAATTTTTGTACTAAGCTAATGAATAGCAGTTACTAATAAATTAGTAGTAATATTTTGTCAGCTAATAAGAAAAATAAAGGTTTGTGGCTATGCATGGCGTTAATTCATCGGTAAAAACACCGGGCTTCATTGTAACTAAGGCAATATTATACATCGCATTGCTGTTAGCAACGATGGTTTTACTTGTTAGCACATCTCTATGGCTGTACAGCCAACAGGCTAAAAAATCCGAATTCCTGCAACAACATCAGATTCCATTCATTAAAAATAATGCTCAATTGATGAAAAGTGTGGCGGAACTGGAAAATCAGTTAGTCGCCCAACAGCTGGCAATTACTCATCAACAACTTGATCAACCTCTAGAGGATGCTAAGCAAGCCTGGTTAGAGATAGTCGACTTAAGTAAGCAACATGTAGTCATGGTAAATGATGATCTGCGCGCCAATAGCGCCGATGAAATTGCCCAAACGGCGCAGGTATTTGCTGACAGCTATAAACGATTTGTGATTTTGGTGGATGATTTAATTTTGATCCGGCAATCACGCAATGGACAGTATATCGCCAATAGCAAAACCATAGCTGAGCTCGTTGAACGAGTGAATGTTTTACGTCAAGAAAAGCAAACTATGCTAACTCGAAGCTCATACGAGGTCGTTAACAGTCAAAATGTTGTGCAAAAAAACAACTTTCAATCTATGATCGGGGTGATGAGATATGCACAAGTTTACCAATACATTTATCAGGAATTATTGAAATTACAAATTCAATTAACGGCATTATCATCGACGGTGAGTGATTATCAATTCAATCAAATCTCTACTCGAATCGCTAACGTAACCAAGAATATCAATATTAAGTTACAGGAGCATTCAGAAGATAAAACGTTAGCCTTGTTGACCAAAGATATCGAAGCCATCATCAATCAGTTAATGGGCTCTGGCCAGTTGTTTGCCAAATGGCGTGACGAAAACTTAACCACTGGGAAAGTGATAAAGCAGTTAAATTCGTATCAAATTTTCCTTAGTCAAGCCGCTTCGTTAATCGAGCGACCCAATTTTTATGACTTACCCGAATTTGAGTTAAGTTTGCCAATTATTGGCATTAAGGTTAAAGAGTCGACCATGCAACCGGTGGGCTTCTTCTTTATTTTAATTCTGCTATCCACCAGCTTATATTTGGCATGGCGGTTACTGAACTTAGTCAATAGCAGCTATCGCGCTGGGATTGAGTTTGAACTACAAAATGAAACGAAAGCTGAACGAGCATTGAAAAAGTTGAAATTAAAAGAAAAAGCCAAGCTAGAAGAAGAACTGCAAATTAACCTGCAAGCTGAAGTTGGGCAAAATGAAAGCACAGTAGAAGTTGTTGAAGACGTCGATGAAGAAGATAATAACCTAATAAGTTATCAGCAGATAAATGAATTGGTCATTAATTTGGAAAAATTCAATCAATATCATGGCTCGCCCGAAATGGCGGTATATATGCTTGATGATTATATGAAACGAAACAAGCATAACTTGCAAAAGCTTAAAGCAGCCCTGGCGCAAAATGATATGACCGAGGTGGCCGAAATCAATGGTTCGATATTAAAAACAGCAGGCTTATTGTCAGCACCAAGGCTGATAAAAACTTGTGAGCAGATGCAACAAGCATGCGAGAAGGAAGATCTTCACCAAGCCGTGACCATCATTGTGGAAATGAATGAGGCAATGGATGAAGTTGTCAGCTATGTTGAAGAAGCGTAAAGGGCTACTGGCTACGAGCTACGGGCAGTGGAATAGACATTATATGTTCGACGCTATTCCAAAGCTGTAGCCGAACCCAGAAATCTAAAAGTATATTTACTTGTCGCTCACGCGATCTGCCAGTAGCTCGATGCCAGCATACAGCTATCTTCTTTGCGGCTTATTCTTAGGCACGTAATTCAAAATAGACACTGGCACTACCTTTTTGACGGCAAAGCCCGCAATTTCCTTACGTTCAATAATATGGCCGAGTCGACTTTCGATAGCACACAGATTTCTAAAATTATCTTTGGCAACAAAAGAGATGGCTTCACCACTTAAGCCGGCGCGTCCGGTACGGCCAATGCGATGAATATAATCATCTGCCTTGTCGGGCAAATCATAATTCACCACACGAGCAAGCTCACCAATATCGATGCCGCGGGCGGCAATACCGGTGGCCACTAAAAATTTGATCGCACCCGATTTAAACTCACTGAGAATTTTTTCTCGCACCGCTTGCGTTCTGCCGCTATGAATGGATTCAGCGTTAATGCCGCGCTTCTCCAATTGACTTACCAGCTTGGCAGCGCCGTGTTTGGTTTCGATAAAAATAAGCGCTTGCTGCCACTCGTGCTCTTTAATCAAATGACTAAGTAGGGCTGATTTATTGCTCTTGTCTACGGTGATCAGCCACTGATTAATTTTCGTAACTGTTGCACCTTGCGCCGCAGTCGATATTTCTACCGCATCATCGAGCGTTCTTTTCGCCAAAAAACGAACATCATCGGTGATGGTGGCAGAAAACAATAAATTTTGCCGTTGTTTGGGCAGGCGTTCAATAATTTTATTGATGTCATCGATAAAGCCCATATCCAGCATTCTGTCGGCTTCATCCAGCACCAGCATTTCCAGTTCATCAAAATGTAATACCCGTTGATGCGCCATATCTAACAACCGACCTGGGGTGGCAACCAGAATATCTATGCCCCATATCAGCCGCTGTATTTGGGGCGCGGCGTCAATGCCACCATACATTGCCATCGAGCTCAAGTTAAGATACTTGCCGTAATTACTAATGCTGGCCTCAACCTGTACAGCAAGCTCGCGAGTTGGCGTAAGAATGAGTGTGCGAATACGCTTGCCACGCAGCTTACGTTCGGTATTTAACGATTCCAATATTGGCAAAACAAAGCTGGCGGTCTTGCCCGTACCCGTCTGCGCCCCGGCTATTATGTCTTTACCAGACAAGATAACGGGTATCGCCTGTTCCTGGATGGCGGTTGGAGCTTTATAACCCAGCTCAGTTAAAGCTGTTACAATAGGATCGCATAATCCAAGTTTTGAAAATGACATATAAAGCCTCGGGCATTGGCATAATTTACGGACTGCGCTAGCTTGGTGATACTAGTAGCAGATCGTGAGGAAGAATAGAGGCGTGAAGTATAACAGCAAAAGCCGTCAATATCCCTAACCCAGCTTAGTTACTGTATTGCGGCTGTACAGCTTGTCGCATTCGTATCATGGTGGTCAGATTAACGCTGATCGCCATCAGCTCCAGCATGGTACCGCCAATCGAGCCTAAAATAATATTATTTAGTAACCAGCAGCAAGAACCGATTAACATTGTTGCTCTCATTTTTATGCCGGTTAAACAAAACAGTCCATAAGTACCAATGCAGCCACCCAATATCGCTAACCAATCATGCCACATGGTTGCCCACAATGAGCTCACCATCACCATAGCTAAAATGAATAGGTAAGCGACAAACTTAGATTGTACTTTTAGCGAAGTCAGTGTTCTGCTTGCGGATAATACACTGCATGCTGAAGAGGTGTATGCGCCAAGTAAGAGAAAATGTAGAGCATGATTAATGTTTAAAGCAACCATGATCCATTTAAACTTGCGGTCATCTTTTTGCGTAAAACACCAGGCACCAATCACAAAACTGAGCAGGCCAACACTCTGAGCAATTATTGTTGCTGATTCCATTAGGATCCATGGTCGAATATAAATAGCTAAATGAACGCTAATCATACACGAAAACGATAGAGCTAGGCCGAATTGTTTGGTTATTAATTATAATGATCATTTTGTGCTGAAATAATATGAGGCTTTTATAACACTGCGGCGAAACAATAAGTCGCAGCTATTTCTTTATTTTTCAGTTGTTTAAGTTTTTTTAAGAAAATTTAAGTTAACTCTACGCGAGTAAAAAGCTAATTATGTGGTCACCAAACTACACAAACAGGTAACCAGATAATGCGTTTTAAAAAATTTTTTCTTCCGCTGCTTGCAGCATGTTGTTTCATTAACCCCCTTAACCTTCACGCTGCACCAGCCGCTCCGGATTTTTGGAAAAATGCCACCGTCTACTTTATGATGACCGACCGATTCAATAATGGCGACCATGACAACGATCACTCTTATAATCGGACGAAAGAATCGGCAGTATTGCGAGGATTCGAAGGCGGCGACATTAAAGGCATCATCGAAAAGATTGAAGACGGCTATTTTACCCGCCTGGGGGTAGATGCTATATGGATGACGCCGTTAATCGAACAAGTACATGGCTATGATGAATCGGCCGGGTTAACGTATTCATATCACGGCTATTGGCCGAAGGACTGGACCGCAGTCGATGCCAACTACGGCACCGAAGCCGATTTGAAGAAAATGATCAGCACCGCCCATAAGCACAATATTAAAGTACTGATGGACGTTATCATTAACCATACCGGCCCGGAAACTCAAGCCGACTGGGCATGGCCGTCTGACTGGATCAGAACGAACCCCATTTGCCAGTGGCAAAACTATCAACAAAATACCCAATGTGCTTTGGCAACCTCTCTTACCGACATCAAAACCGAAATAAATGCCGACGTTGAGCTGCCAGCGCAGTTACTGAGCAAATGGCAAAGCGAAGGACGACTGCAACAGGAGCTGGCTGAGCTTGAGGCATTTTTTAAACGCACCGGCTATCCACGGGCGCCCAAGTATTACATCGTTAAATGGCTAACAGACTGGGTCAAAGAATACGGTGTCGATGGATTTCGCGTCGATACCGCCAAACATGTGGAAGCGGAGATCTGGACGGTATTAAAAAAAGAAAGTGAATTCGCCTTTAACTCATGGAAAAGTAACAACCCACAGCTTGGCACCGATGACTTGCCATTTTATATGGTCGGAGAAGTGTTTAACTGGGGCGTAAACGGTTTCAAAAATACCGCACAAGATGGCCGTGCCTACGACTATGGCGATAAGCAAGTGGATTTCTTTGATTTTGGTTTTGATGCGTTAATCAATATGGGTTTCGTCGCCCATGCCGGACAATCCGCGGAGCAAATATTTGCCAGCTATTCACAAGCACTGAATCATGGAGCGCTAAATGATATCGGTATTTTGAATTATATCGGCTCCCATGATGATCACGATTCTTATGACAGAAAGCGCGAAAAGCCGTTCGAAACAGCTTTTAAATTAATGTTAGCCCCAGGAGGTGTACAAATTTACTACGGTGATGAGCTGGCTCGCCCTATGTATGCCGAAGCGGCCTTCGGCGATGCCCATATGCGCACCTTCATGAACTGGCAAGACTTGGCAAAAGCCGATACCCAGGAAATTTTGGCCCATTGGCAAAAACTGGGGCAATTTCGCCGTGCCCATGACGCTGTTGGTTCAGGCGAACATCAGCAGTTAAATCAATCTCCCTACATCTTCAAACGTGAGTTAGCAGGCAAAGATCGGGTGCTGGTGGCCCAAGGACTGGCCAAAGGCAAGAAAACCATCTCGGTTTATCAGTTATTTAAAGATGACGACGTACTATTTGATTATTACTCGCAACAATCGGTTGTCGTTAGCAATGGCGCGATCACGCTTAATAGTGATTTTACTTATGCGTTGCTTGGCAAAGCCATCTAGTCTAACTGCCATTGGAAATTGTATGGATGAGTATTCTGATTTGAATTTCTTCGCCATCGTAGCAAAAGGGCATAAGCAAGAGTTTATCGATAACCTGGATTGGCTGACACACATACATGACATCGCCTGGTGCTTTAAAAACACTAATGATGGCTACAAATTATTATGGCAATGCTCACAAGGCATGGAGAAATGTGCTGAATCTGCGCAAGCCATGTTGCAGTTTGTGAAACAGCGTTACATTATAGATGAAAGTTTGGAGCACGAAATTAGACAGCTTATTTGTTAAGTTTTACCGATAATATTTGTTAATATAGCGTCACTAACTAGTACATCTGCGATTTTAATGAAATATCAAATAGCTCCCTTTATTCTTGATACCCAGGCGCGCACGCTATCTGATAAAAATAGCTGTCAGCAGATTCGGCCGAAAACCTTAGCATTGCTGTTATATGTTATCGATAGAGCCGGACAGATCATCAGCAAACAGGAGTTGCTGGATCGGGTTTGGGATGATGTAAACGTGGACGATGGCGTAGTATTTCAGTCGGTTCGGGAGATTCGACAATTATTTTCCAACCCTAACATCCTGCAAAATCATCCGCGTAAGGGCTATGAGTTTACCGCGCAGGTCCGCCCTGTTAGCGAAGATAACAAGCAGCGGGCAGCAATGCTTTCGGTATTAAAGTATTTTTTACCGGCCGCTGTGCTATTGCTTGTTTTGTGGCAATTGCTGCCACCCGATAGTAATGAAACTCTCGACGTACACTATGGGCAAAGTATTGTGGTGTTGCCGGTGAAAAGTCGTGTTCCCTATGCCCAAAACGAATGGATTTACTTAGGGGCGATGGAGCAACTCATCGCTAAATTGCAAGGCTTGCCAAGTTCAGTTTTTGTCTATCAGGGCACCTATATACCACGCTTAATGCACATTGCGGGACTAGACCGGGAGTTTAACTCTGGAGATGTAAACAAGGTATTTACCGTATCCGGCGCTACTTTAATTGTTGAAACTGAAATTCACGGCAACGTTTATGACTATAAACTGGTGTATAAATTTCATCTCGCGAACGATATCAAACAAGGGGTTATTCTTGACACCAGCATTAATGGTGCACTGGCCTCATTGGCAAAAAAAGTAGCCGCGTTTATCAATCATCCGCTGCAAAGCAGTGAAAATGTGCCGATGAAAGAGTTTAGCGACGCTTTATTTGCCGAAGCTATGATCAGTTATGAGTCAGACTGGCAAACCTCGATCAGCTTTTTTGAAAGTTATTTGGCATTAAATCCTGATTCAGTGATCGCCTTGATTTATTTAAGCAAGTTGTATTTGTGGAATGATAGAGCCGAACAAGCCAGCGAGCTAATTAAAAAAGCGGCTAAGCTCAATGGCGAAGATCTTCAACAAGCGGCACATATCGATTTAATCAAAGGCAGGATCGCTGCTAACCAAAAAAACTGGCCACAAGCAATGCCGTTTTATCAGCAAGCAGCGCAGCAACTTGAACAACACTCAAGCCACTCAAAACAATCGGATTGGTTTTTAAAAGCAAGCATCGCACAAGCGCAAGGCCTGGCTTATCTAGAGCAAAATTTGCTGAGCCAATCGGCTCAGGCATTTAATCTAGCGCTTTCTTTTTATCAAATTACGCAGAGCCAAATTGGCATCAACTCGACCTTACTGCATTTGGCCAATGTCCTGTACCAGCAAGGAAACATTGAACAAGGCATGAACACCTATTTGCAAGCCAAACAAAACATTGAGCGCATTAAGCTTGATTTCCTTTATTCAATGTTGGCAGAATACGAAAAAAAGTTTGCAAACTACCACGTTGGTGCTGCCGGTTAGATGACCCTAAGGCCATGCTCCTAAATGATAAACTGAATTTTGTGGCTGATCACCAGCGGATTTTTACTAAATCACTTTCTGCACTCAACGACTCCACCAATAAAACCTTACTTTCATTCGGATGTAAATCGAAACCGAGTCTGAAGGAGTTGGTGCCAATAGAAGCGCGTTTGCTTGCTACCGACCCTTGCCTGTTATGTTGCGATAATTCAGCAAAATAGCGCGCATGCAAAAAAGCCTCTCGTCCTTCTCGGGTGCTGAAATATAGCCCTTTGTCGGTCACTGCCCAACGATGAGAATTTGCTGCCCCCAGTTTCGCCAACCTGATTTTGACTGGTGTATCAGTGCCATCTTCACTGAGCAACCAGGCGATTAGTTGCTCATCCACAGCAACGCCATGATAACCTTGCACGCCACTTACCGGTTGATATGACACATAGTTACTCACCACCTTGGTTTGTTTATTTGAGTTGATATTCAAGCTGACAATATTTGGCACACCATTTTCATAGACGGTTAAAAAAAGCGATTGGTTATCCGGGTGCCAATGAGGATTTGCGACTTTCTCTAAAGCGTGAGTGATGTAATTAGGCTCACTTACCATATTGTCGCTAGTGTCGGCTGAAAATGGGGGCTGTTGGCAATCGACTTCACTGTTAATCGACTCAATCACCAACCTGTGGTTGACGATTGCAGCCAGGTAAGTTTCATCGTCATTAATTCGAAGAGATGCCAACTTGCTATCACTCGGCCAGCAGGCAATCACTTGCAATTTATCGTCTAATATTTTTCTGTGTATCATCAATGCCTGGCTGGTCAGAGTGGCAAAGTAAATGGAATTAGCATCTTGCGAGTAAGTCGGCAAGTCTTGTGCGCCCGGTAGCGCTAAAATATCACTGGCCACTATGCTGTTCGAGCTTTGCTTAGCACTATTTTTACCGACACTTTCCCCTATATTTTCATCGCCTTGCCGCTCGGCTACCGGTTCTGCTAAAGGGTTGGGTTGTTCCTGAATATCAAAATAATTACCATTGTGTTGGCGCATAAAGTAACACCGTTCGCCACACTCGGCGAAGATATCATTGCTATAGGCGGGCAATGGGGGCAAGCTTTCCAGGCTGTTTTTTTCAATATTAAAGGTTACCGCTAAGCCATTGAATGCACTTACCGTGAGGGTATTATGATCGCCATGCCAAATAATGCGACTGGCAAACATAGGTAGCACCCTGTTTGCCAGTAAAGCCCCTGAGCCAAGCTCGATGATTAACAACGCAAACTCACCATCGGCCACCTCCCGCACTATCGCCAGCTTTTTACCATCTAAGGATTCGGCCGCCAAATAATCGCCAGAACCGCCGACATTCGGTGAGGTGACTTTATGCAATTGCTGGCTCGGTAAGTCCATTCGATAAATACTGCGATTGCTGGCGGCATATTTTTCTTGCGCCAGATACAGACCATTATTGCCCGCCCAACCAAGTACATAAGTATCTGTTAACGTGCTGTCAACGAGTTCGCTAAGTTGCAGCACACTGCCATCATCGGCAAAATCAATCACAATATTAACGGCTTTTCCTTTGGTGGTACGGGTGGAGGCCAAACGGCGGCCATCTTGTGACCAATGAACGTCGGTGTAATGGGCCATGTCCCAAGTGAGCTGTTGCAGTCGATTATTTACCATATCCTTGATAAATATTTGTTGTGGTGCATTACTGTTTTTACGATGTAAAAACGCAATTTTTTGGTTATTCGGCTGATAACTGCCGTAAATTTCCGAGCCGGCAAGTTGGGTGAGCTTACTGATTTGAAAATCAGCGGGGGTGCTATTAGCGCTGTTGTTTGATTGTTCCTGTTGCCACCATTTAGACAATATCAACAGTAGGATAATAATCGCGGCTACCAGTAGCGCCGAGGAATAATTTACTATCCTAATTTTTTTATTATCTTTTTTTTCGGCTACCTCATGAGTCTCAGTTTCTTCTGTTACCGCTATTTCTGCGACTAATTTGTATCCTTGTCTGGGTACCGTTTTAATGTACCTGGGCGCGCGGGCATCATCGCCGAGCACGTTCCTCAGTTTTTTAAACGCCGCTCTAATGGCTTCGTCACTCACATGTCGGCCAGCCCATACTTGCCTTTGTATTTGTTCCCGGGAAATAACGTTAGGGGATTGTGCGATCAATAATGCCAGGCACGCAAAAATCTGCGGTTCCAGTTTGATCTCTGCCCCATCTTTAAACACGCGTTCACTGGCCAGGTGAATCTTAAACTCACCCAAGACAATGCAATTAGCCATGTTTAATTGTCCGCTGTTACCCATAAACTATTCCCATAAAAATTAGCCAAAACACTACTGTGACTTTTTGTGAACACTCAATTATTACACGATTTCACAATAGATAACAAAAGGTTGTTTGTGATTATTAGTGTCGTTGATTAATTCTAATAGGCAAGTGTTAGGCCGAGTCTTGAACAACTACAACATTCACTCAAGTGTAATCAAATGGTTAGGACTCGAACTATCGTTATTAAAATAACTGGAGAAATAAGAGAAGCCTATGACCTATTTACGAACGGCGATTATTTTGAGCTTGATTGTTCAATTGCTGTGTTTACCGATAACAAAAGCTAACGCAGCGTCAGCAAAACCAACAACCCTAGAAGAACTGGACGCACAAATATCTACCATTACAGAACAAGCCAATATTCCCTCGGTTGCCTATGCTTTGCTGGATAAAACGGGTATTGAATGGCTGCAGGTAAATGGCCTGGCAAACATCGAAACACAAGGTAAAGCGAGTCCCCAAACTTTGTACCGCATTGGCTCGGTGTCAAAAATGCTGACCTCAATCGCAATCATGAAATTGGTCGAACAAGGGCGTTTGCATTTGGATGATGAAGTTGCCAGCCTGGTGCCAAATGTTAAGTTTTATAATCGCTGGCAAGAAACTCATCCTGTTCGCGTCGTGCATTTACTTGAGCATACCACCGGTTGGGACGATTTGGCGTTAAAGGAATTCGCTCGAAAAAACAATCCCAATGAAAGTCTGCATGACAGTTTGTCATTTTATCCGCAATCGCGAACCTCTCGCTGGCCTGCCGGTACCCGTTCGGCTTACTCAAACTCAGGTGCGGCAGTTGCGGCGAGCATTGTTGAAAAAATCACCGGCAAGACGTTTGAAGACTTTGTCGATGAGGCTATCTTCACTGAGTTGAATATGATTGATGCAACTTATCAACACACTGAACAAGTGAAAAGTAATGGCGCAACCTCATATAAAGGCAATAGGGCACAAGCCTATAAACATCTTATCTACCGCCCCGCTGGCGCGGTGAATGCATCAATCTCCGACATGGCAAAACTGACCCAAATGTTCCTGCAACGGGGCGCTCCCATTCTGGCGAATGAGTCAATTGCTCGTATGGAACGTAGTGAATCAACCAATGCGGGCAGCGTGCAAGCCGCCTATGGGTTAAACAACGATCCGGTTAAATACGGACCATGGCTATACTACGGCCATGATGGTTCGGTCAATGGGGCGTTAGCCGAACTTCGTTATTTACCGCAAGCGGGTGTCGGTTTCGTGATTTTAATGAACAGCGACAACCAGCAGGCGATGAAGAAAATACGCGAGCAAATTGTAACCTACCAAACTCAACAATTATCGGTAGCAAAAATTGAGGCTGAAATTCAGTCTAGCCAAGCCTTAGCTGAGCTTAGCGGGTATTACTACACCATCAATCCTGGTTTTGAAGTGGCCCATTTTCTCAACCGGTTAATTGCGGTGTATAAAGTTGATGCGCCAGCCGATAAGCTGACGGTTAGGGGGTTATTATTCCAAACCCTGCCACAGTATTTCTTACCTGTGACTGAAGGCCGTTTTAAATCGTCAGAACACGGTTTGGTTGAGTTAACCCTAGCCACCGACCCATTGGCAGGGCAAGTGCTTCACTACGGCAACAAAGTGTTGAAGCCTACCAGTGCTTTTGCCGTGTTTGGTCAGCTCAGCGTTGCTATCTTGTGGGTAGTGGTGATCTTCACGTCTGTGCTGGTATTGCTGATATGGAATATTCGCAGATTGTTTGGCAAGAAATTCCCCAAAGAGAGTAAATCTATGGTGCTTTGGCCATGCCTGGCATCGCTATCGGCATTGATTTTGTTGCTTTCTCTGGTGCTCGGCATGCAAAATCCTTACGCCAACATGGGCAATATTACGCCATTCTCGTTGGCCTTGATGCTGTCCTCCATTGCCTTTGCGCTATGTTCAGTGATTGCCGGCTTTAAGATCATTAAATTGAATCGTAAGGTTGTCGGTAAGTTTAGTTACGGATACTTTGCCACTTGTAGCTTAGTGCATGCCCTGGTTACGGTTTACTTGCTGGTGTTTGGCGTGATTGGACTGCAAATTTGGGCATAATGGCTAAAGTAACTTAATACCTAAAGTAACTAGTTAACTGCGATAGCTAGACTAGCCCTGATACTAATGCAGATTGGCATCGAGGGCTAGTTTAGCTATCGCATTCACTTTATGGTGCTCAGGAATTGTGCTCAGGGTGTTTGGTGAACCCAGTAAAGCCCTTGAATGGCGGTAGTAGGAAATGCGGTTTGGTGGTTAGCTTCCGGAATCACCATCATCTTTACTTTCAGCTGAGGTTGCTGCCAGGCCAAAAGTTTCTGATAAAATAGTCTGGCATCATTTACCATGTCATAACTGCTTTCCAAGGCCTTGGTTTCGCGCTCACCTATGGCAATAAATACATTGGCATGAATGGCTTTTGTTGGTTTTGCCCGCTTTGTTTCTAAATCAAAGATCACTTTGTTGTCATACCAATAAGAAGGACTGCCAATGATGTAATTTTTAAACATTTCCGGCTTGTTCAGTAACACATAACTGGCAAATAAGCCGCCTAATGAATTACCAATAAAGGTTCGATTGTTCGGGTCGGTGCGGTAGTGTTGTTCAATATAGGGAAACAGATCATCAACCATAAACGCCATGTGTTGCTCGGCCTGCCCGGTTTGTTGTCGCCAGTTTTTGTTGGTTGTTGGCGTATAGTCGCGCACCCGACTGTTGTCCCGCTTGGCTTCTTTTGAGTAAGAAATACCGACGATGATCGCTTCTTCCATTTTACCAACATTCATCGGGTAGCGGGTGGCGCCAGAGACAATTTGAAACGCATACCAGGCATCGCTGAGATAAATCACCGGGTAGTGTTTGTCCGGTTTTTTTTGATACGATTTCGGCAGCTTAATAAACAGCGGGTAAACCCGATTGGTATTGCTGTCGGTTATTTCAACCACCGAACTTCGTGGTATTGCAAATGCGGTGTTGTCTTTGGCCAACAGTGAAAGTGGTAACAAGCTAATGAACAAGAAAACAAGATAGATAAAATGCTGCAATGAATACTCCTGGGAAAATGATAGTCGCTGCCATTGCATCGTTATATGTTGATTAATGGCTAATAGCTCAGGTGGTTTAACCTGAGCCGCTTAACTTGTTATGCTTTAACAATTGCGTTTAACTTCAGCCTAAAACTATTTAGGTGATTTGATCCAGTTTTTCACCGGGCTCAGCCATTCTTCAATCGGTGTGTAAAACGCACCGTGTTCTTTGCCGGTACTGATGGCAATCTCGGTAAACGATGTTACCTGCTTGCTGCGGTCAATCACATACTGGCAAGAGCCGACACCATCAGAGGTTTCATAAATGGAGTAGATCTGGCCATACAAGTCCACTTGCGGATTGTTACGCAATAAGGTGCCACAGCCGGCAAGAATTATCATATTGAGTTTGCTCGATTTTGCATAATGTGACACTAAGCCGGTGATCGCCCCGCCTCGTGAAAAACCGATCAGATAAATATTTTCAGCTAACACGCCATGGCTTACCAGGGCATTGAAATCATCAACAAGTTTTTTGGCAAACTGATAGGGATCTGTCCCTTTTGCCCGATGATAGGCAATCAGATTGTAGCCTTCGTCGCTAAGCGCAGTTTTTATTTGTGGGAATTGGTAAGTTCCCCAACGCGCGCTGACCGGGGTAGGATTATCCCCTTCAACAATAAACCCGTGCGAGTAAAACACATATTTTTCACTGGCTTTTATTTCATTTGGAAAGTCTTCATATACTTCTCCGGCTTGCGCGATGAAGACACAGATGAGGCTGATTATTGCGGCGGCTAGGGTCTTGAACATGTATTTTTATCTTTCCTGTTGATGTTTGGCTAGGGCTTACCGACATTGGTAATTTGCCACTATATCATGGTGGTCAACCAACTGATTAATAATCAATTGACAATTTATTTAAAATTTGTATGGCGGAAAATTCTCTCCGTAAACTGCTCTTGGTAGATTTCTTTGCTTTTTCTTGTTGTATCAGAACTGCAACACCAGCACATTTTTTTTGTGTCGGTATCGACACATATAGTTATTTCAATAAATCGACGTGCAATTAAAATATGAACAATATCAAATGATTAGTCGTTTTTACTAAGTTGGCACGACACTTGTAACATAAAGCTATCAGTAATGTAAAAATGTAGATGGCTTATGGATACACAACGACAAATCACCCAACCACCACTATGGCGTAAATATTGGTATGTGATGCCGATTATTATACTGCTCATTGCGACTTATTTTCTAAGAAATATCTTAGGGGATGCTTCCTATATTGTGGAAAAGAATGCGGTAGTCATTGCCACCGTTGAACAGGGCAATTTTCGCGTCAATGTGCGTGCCACCGGGGTGTTAAAACCACTGAATATTCGTTGGGTGTCGGCGCAAGTATCAGGGCGTGTTGAGCAAGTTTTTGTCAAAGCCGGGGCCGAAGTCAGTGAAGGCGATGTGTTAGTTCAGCTGTCAAACCCTGAACTGCATCGCGAATTGGAAACAGCCCGCTGGGAACTTGAAGCCAATAAAGCCGAAAGCCATGCCGCCTTTGTCGCGCTCGAGTCGCAAATGGTTGATTTGCAGAACTCGGTCGTATCTGCCGGATTTAACTATCAGTCAGCAAAATTAAAGCTCGATGCAGAAACTCTGTTGATGGAGCAAGGCAATGCTACGGTGTCAGCGCTGGATTATCAAAAAAGCCAGTTAGCGGTAAAACAGCAAATGCAATACTGGCAAGCGCAACAACAAAAAACCAAAAAGATGCAAGAAAATTTGGCGGCAACAAAAACGGCGCAACAAGCACGTATTGGTTTAGTGGAAAATAATTATCAACGAGTGCAAGAGCAAGTTGACGCTTTGCAAGTGCGAGCATCTACTCATGGTGTGGTGCAACAAGTGTCGTTGATTCTAGGAGAACGGGCGCAAGTGGGGGATAGCGTCGCGTTAGTGGCTGATCAAAAAACCTTATTTGCAGAATTACAAGTGCAGGAAGTGAGAGCGAGAGACATCGCTTTAGGCCAAATAGTGACCGTGGATACCCGCACCAGTGAAATTGCCGGTATCGTTACGCGTATTGACCCGGCGGTAAATGCCGGCATGGTATTAATCGATGTGAAATTAACCAGCCAATTGCCGAATGAAGCACGCCCGGAACTCACCGTTGATAGCCTAATTGAGATCAGCAATATCGATAATGCCTTATTTGTTAAACGTCCGGTATTTGCGCCAAGGCATAGTGCCATTGGGCTGTATAAACTCAGCGTCGATCAACAGTTTGCCAGCAAGCAATCGGTAAATCTTGGTCAAAGTTCAGTGAGTAAAATCCAAATTCTGTCAGGGTTAACTGCTGGTGATGAAATTATTATTTCAGACACCTCAAGCTGGCAAGAACATCAACAAATCATGATTAATTAGTTCAAACATAAGCGTATTTAACCAACTTGGTTTAACACCGATAACAGATCATTGGCGCTATAAGCCGCCGATAATAATGGAGCAGAATAATGACAGCATTAATTAGCTTAAAAAATATAAGCAAAACCTTTTTAACTGAAGAAATCGAAACCCGCGCCTTAAATGGCATTAACTTGCAAATCAACAAAGGCGAATACATTTCATTGAGTGGTCAATCAGGTTGCGGTAAATCAACACTGCTGTCGTTACTGGGTTTGCTCGATTCACCAACCACGGGCGATTACCAACTGGCGGAAGAAGATGCATCATCGTTGACGCGGAACCAGCGAGCAAAAATACGAAGCCAACAAATAGGCTTTGTGTTTCAATCATTTAATTTGATTTCAGATTTAACCGTGTTTGAAAATGTGATGTTGCCATTAACCTATCAAACTGGCTTAGCGAAAACGGTGATAGAGTCAAAAGTGAATGATGTACTCGAAAAAGTCGAAATGGCACATCGTAAAAATCACTACCCAGCACAATTATCCGGAGGTCAACAACAGCGTGTCGCAGTTGCCAGAGCGCTGGTGAACGATCCGGCAATCATTTTAGCGGATGAACCTACCGGTAATTTAGATTCGAAAAATGCCGAAGCGGTGTTGCAGTTGTTTGACCAGCTTCATCAAGATGGCGCGACTATCTGCATGGTGACTCATGATCCGGCATCGGCGCAACGCGCCAGTCGTTGTTTAGAGATGTTCGACGGCCAGTTAATTAAAGACAGTATCAATCATCAGGCAGGGTCTGAACATAATGTTCAACCGGTTGAATTGGCGGTGGGGTAGAAACTATGTCGATGCTAATAGATATTAAATACGCGTTGAGGTTGTTGTTTAAAGAGCCCAAATTTACCGCGATGACATTGGCGGTATTAATTGGTGGCTTGTCGATAAGCTTATTCACTTTTTCATTTTTGTACTCCATTGTCTATAAACCATTACCTTTGCCAGAAGGCGACACGGCAAAATCTGTTTCGGTACTCTTTGATGGCAATTACAACCCCATTACCGCCGATGAATTCAATCAGGTGAAACAAGGCTTATCGACATTTGCTGAATTTGGTATTTATGACGACAGAGACATTCGCATTTCAGTGCAGCAGTCTGGAAAAAATATTTCAGGCAGTTATGTGCGCAGCGGCTTTTTCGAATTTAGCCGAACCAGGCCAATTTTGGGGCGCACCATTCAACCAGAAGATACCTTAGTCGGTGCGGAACCTGTTGCCTTAATTAGCTATGAAACCTGGCAAAGCGAGCTCAATGGTGATGAAAATGTATTAGCAAAAACGATGACACTTAATGGTGAAATCACCGGTATTATTGGCGTCATGCCACAAGGTTATCGTTTTCCAAATACATCGGAAGTGTGGTTACCTATGAGCGACGATATCTTCAATGCAAGCGCCGAACTAAGTGAGTACGTTAATGCCTATGCCCGAATTAAGTCAAGTGCAACAATTGAGCAGGCCGAAGCAGAATTAGGCCAGGCCGTTAACCAGTTATATCAACAAAATGTCAAACTCTATGATCTGCCTGAAATGGAAAAGAGTACGCGATTATTAAGCTTTCAAATGGCTCAAACCGGCGGGCAAGGCAGCACAATTTTTGCCTTCATCAATGGTATTGCCTGGCTGATTTTACTGCTTGCCTGTATCAATGTCGGTAACTTGTTACTGGCCCGTTCTATTGAACGGCAAAAAGAAACCGCCATTCGGGCCGCACTTGGCGCCACAACTTCTCGTTTGGTCAGTCAATTGATGTGGGAAGGTATCATTATCTCAACCGTGGGCGGGGTATTGTCTTTGCTATTGGTGGGCGCCGCGCTTGATTATACCGAAATTGTGTTACGTTCCTGGATGCCCGATGGCGGTGCTTTTTGGTGGCATTGGGGCATGGATGTTGAAACTCTGTTGATGGCGGTTGCGTTCACTGTGCTGACCATTTTATTAGCCGCATTTTTACCGGCATGGCGCTCAGCAAGACAAGACATTAATACCACATTAAGAGACGGTACTCGTGGCGCGCAAAGCAAAAAGTCTGGGCGCATATCGAAAATTTTAGTGACCGCACAAATCTTTTTGGTGGCAACTCTGATGTTAATTGGCTCGGTTTCTGGCTTTATTGCGCATAAATTCATCAATATTGAAATGGGCGATAACTATCAGGATGTGATGACCGCACGAATGACTATTCCGGAGAAAAAATACCCGGCAGTAGAGCAGCAACGGGCGTTGTATCAATCTTTGCAAGAGCAAATTAAGCAACATCCACAAGTGGTGGATGTGTTGGCAAATAATTGGAGTCCTGGGGCTGTGGTAACGCTAGAAGGCGTGGATTATGCCACCGAAGAAGATAAACCTAAAATAGATACCTTAACCGTAATCGGTGACACGGCAACCGTGGGTATCAATTTAGTCGCTGGCCGACAATTTTCCCACTTAGATAAAGCCGGTAATCGTAAAACGGCATTGATCAGCCAGTCAATGGCTAACCGTTATTGGCCGGGTGAATCGGTGCTGGAAAAGAGTTTTCAAATTAATATTGATGACAAACAGGAAAAAGTATTCATTGTCGGCGTGGTCACTGATCGGATGAACCCAAGCACGTTATTTAGCCAATTAGACAGCGCCGATGAAATATATTTGTCAGGTTTGCAATTCTTCAATAGTTTTCAAATCGTCTATTATCGAATTTTACCGCACACTTTAAACGCAGAAGAGATTTTTTATCAGGCAATGTTTAACACCGACCGTTCCATTGAAATGAATTACTCGGTACAGCTGGCGACAAAAAATCGTGATCTAATGCGTGATTCAATGCGGATGATGTCAAACGTTACTTTTGGCACCGGTTGCTTTGCTTTGTTATTGGCCATGGTGGGCATTTACGGCTTAACCGCAAATTCGGTGGCACAACGCACCCATGAAGTGGGCATAAGACGAGCTGTCGGTGCTAGTGATAACAATATTATCCTGATGTTTTTAAAACAAGGCGCCAGGCAACTGATCATCGGACTAGGGTTAGCGTTAGTATGTTTTGCCTTGATCTCGTTTGGTTTTCATAAGTTTACCGAAGAACTTTTCCCGGTGTCTTTCTATTTCGGGCTGGCGTTTGTTGTTGTGGTAGCGTTATCAATGATAGTGATGTTAGCGATCTTTGCGCCAACTAAACGCGCCGTGAAGATGGAGCCTAGCTTAGCATTACGTTACGAATAACCATAGAGCAGGGTATAAAGCACGAAAATAATAGCGCATGCATGAATAATGTTATGTGCTATTCTTGCTTTTATTAGGCGAATCTTGGTTTTCTTAACGTTTATCACCGCTGGTGAACAGCGGATAACAATTTGATTTAGGAAGTTTTATTTCAAGTGACTAAAAAAATCTTAATTGCTGATGATGATATTAATATCCTCGCCAGTTTGAAATATGTACTGGCCGAAGAGGGCTTTGATATTGTGGCGGTAACAACGCCACAGGCGGCGCTGGAGAATATAACCACGCAAACGGTTGATTTGGTCTTGCTCGATATGAACTTTCAGCAAGACACCACATCCGGAGCAGAAGGCTTGCAGTTAGTTGCCGCCATTAACGCCGTTGATTTAACCATTCCTATTATTGTGATGACCGGTTGGGCAACGATTGATATCGCGGTTGAGGCGATGCAGGCAGGGGCGAAAGATTTTATCCAAAAACCGTGGAAAAACGAGTCTCTGCTCAATGCTATCAATACCCAGCTTGCGCTGGCAAGTATTGATAAAAAAGCGCAACGACTCAGTCAACAGAATCAATTATTAACGTCGCAAGCCCATCCTGCAAATCGGGCCGGCATCATTGCCGAATCTCCGGTGATGCAAGAATTATTGGCAAGTCTGGATGATTTAGCAAAAAGTGATATGAGTATCCTGTTAACCGGCGATAACGGTACCGGAAAAAGCATGCTTGCCGCTTATGTACACGGAGTTTCTCGGCGTGCCGAAAACTCATTTGTGCCGGTAAATATGGGAGCTATTCCTGAATCCTTATTTGAAAGTGAAATGTTTGGTCATGTTAAAGGTGCGTTTACTGATGCCAAAGAAAATCGCATTGGCCGCTTTGAAATGGCGGAACAAGGCACTATTTTTCTTGATGAATTGGCGAATATTCCCATTGCTCAACAAGCGAAATTATTACGGGTGCTAGAAGAGCAACGATTTGAGGTGGTAGGTAGCAGTAAATCGCAACATGCAGATGTTCGTATTATTTCGGCAACCAATAGTGATTTACTCGCCGCGATTGCAGCACAAAGTTTTCGCCAGGATTTATATTATCGCCTTAATACTATTCAAATTAGAGTGCCGTCACTGAGTGAACGTATTGAAGACATTGCAGCATTAGCCAGGCATTTTTTACACTCGTTTAGTGTTAAATACCATCGTCCTTGTCCACAACTCTCGACTGCTGCCATCAATAAACTTCAGCAATATCCATGGCCGGGTAATATCCGTGAACTCAGCCATTTAATGGAACGGGTACTATTCACCTGTAAAAAAGACCTTATCGATGCCAGTGATCTGGTATTAACCGACAACAATGAAAAAATTGATTCGCTTGATCAACCCGACTTAACCATGGATGACATTGAGAAGAAAGCATTAGTGAAACGGTTGCAATTTCATCGCGGCAATGTCACCGCAACCGCTAAGTCGTTAGGGCTGAGCCGCAGCGGTTATTATCGGCGACTGAGTAAGTATGAACTGGATTAATGCACTGCGGCAGCGATTGTTTACGAAAAGGAAACATCGTCTTGACGATAACTTGCATAAATTAGTGCTGTTGGTTTGCTTGCCATGTTTTGTGGTCAGCGCAATATCGCTGTATTTGGCACAGATTTCAGCCTATTTGATCGCTTTTATCCTGATCATTTTGTTACTACTTTGCAGTTTTGTGGTGGTTGCCAGCAAGCAAAATTCAGAATACCAGGTGCGCACCTTATCAAATTTGATCGAGTCGATGATTGATGGTGACTATACCTTAAGGGGGCGCCTGCATACCAACCAGGCATTTCAACAACTGTTAGGTTTGATTAATAACCTGGCCGATACCTTGTCGAAGCATAAATTTGAAGCCAAGCAATCGCGGTTACTCTTAGAGCGGATCATGGAGCAGATGGATGCCATGGTATTGGCAACCGATGAACGGGGTTTTGTGGTGATGGCGAATGCTTCCGCCAATAAACTGGTATTAGGCAATGTTGATGATTACACCAATATCGAACTGACGTCTTTAAAGATAGGTGCGAAAATTGTTGAAGCACAAACTGGCATCATAGAATTTGATCAGCAGCAGCAGCTCACGGGCGAGCACTTTTTATTTAAAGAGCCGTTTTTAAGCGAGGGCAAAAGTCATCAGCTGTATTTGCTTACCAATGCAGAACGTTTGATGATGGAAAAAGAACGTAAAGCCTGGCAAAGTTTACTCCGAGTATTAAGCCATGAGATCAATAACTCATTAACTCCTATTGCCACCATTAGTCAGTCAATGCAAAGCAAGTTACAAAAACCATCCGAACCAATAAATACCGACTCATTACTTGCCGGTATCAATATTATTAATGAAAGAGCTGACTCACTAAGCACGTTTATCGCCAGTTATAGTCAACTTTCGCATTTACCACAACCGAATAAGTCGTCATTTGCATTAGCCACTTTGATTGAAAATCTGTCTCCGCTTTTTCCGGAAGGCAAGATAGTGATTAATGACAGTTGTGCTATCACTGTTGCAGCGGATAAAAGTCAATTTGAGCAAGTATTAATAAACTTATTTAAAAATGCGCTGGAAGCGATGGCCACACAGGATGAAAAGATAATCACCATTAATTGTTACCAACAAGGACAATGGCAATATATCGCCATCATTGACCATGGTACTGGCATTGCCAATAGCGATAACTTATTTGTGCCATTTTACACCACCAAAAATAAAGGCAGCGGTATCGGCTTGGCCTTATGTAAGCAAATCATGTTTAATCATAATGGCTCAATAAAATTAAGAAATACTGCCGGACACTCGGGAGTCGAAGCAGTATTGTCTTTACCTTATCTTGCCTGAGTTAGGTCTGAGTTAGGCTAATACTTGCCAGCCAATGGGGAGTATTAATACACTGGCGGCAACATAACCGAGCTTCTGTATTGGTAAGCTATAGTCGTTGCTCATTTTAAGGCCAAAACAGGGTCTTAACAGTTCAATCCGACGGATGATTTCAAATCCGCCAAAGCAGCAGATAACAATATCGCCATTAAGGATGCGAAAGCAAATAACGTCGCGTTTGAGCCAGAGATCATCCGTGCCAATTTAGACAAATTATCGGCGTTGCTCGGCGTTGCTCGGCGATGGTCCACAAGTGAGTGTGGTAACGGATAAACAGCTTAATTGTGAAGGTCAAAACATTGCCGTTAGAGTTTACCATCCTGCACCGGATAAAAAATTGCCGGTGCTGTTGCACTTTCACGGTGGCGGTCATATGTGTGGCAGTATTGATTTGTACGATCCAGTCAGTCGCCGGTTAGCCATTGCCTGCCAGTGTATCGTTATTTGCGTTGAGTATCGACTGGCGCGAGAACACCCTTATCCAGCAGGCATTAATGACTGTCAGCAGGCATTGCTCCACTACCAGCAAGCGTTAGTTGATATGAACTATGGTGAGCAAATCTATATTGTCGGCGACAGTGCTGGCGGTGCAATTTGCACTACCTTAACGATGAACAGTGTCACCAATGAGGCGCTCAAAATTGATAAACAAATTTTAATTTACCCTGGCGTAGATTACACCATGAGCTTTGCCTCAATGGATGAAAATGGCCAGGGTTTTTTGCTGGAAAAAGATAAAGTGCAGTATTATTTCCAACAATATTTCCAAACACAAAATTTAACCGAAGAGCGGGTAAAAAAAGCCTCACCGCTATTTGCTGATTTTACCGCCAATATGCCAGATACCTTAGTGTTTAGTGGTGGCTGCGATCCGTTGAAAGATGAAGCCTTTGCCTACGTCAATGCCCTAGAAAATGTTGGCGTTAAGGTGGAACATCAACATTTTGACGGAATGGTCCATGCTTATATGTTGCTGCACTCTTTGGTGGTTGAAGAGTGTGAACAAACCTATCAGAGCATAGCGAATTTTATCAACAATAGGCCAACAGCATAACCACTTATTCGATTATGCTGTTTAATTCACGGATGAATTAACTTAGAAGCTCCATGGATGGAAAAGCTTCTGTTTACGGGAAGTATTTATCCACGGCAGGCAGGGAGCCTTTAGAGTGAGCTCATTCAGGGACGGTTATTGTGCCGTCCAGGCGCCATCCATTGGCAGCGCGGCACCGGTAATAGAGCGGGCACTATCACTGCATAAAAATAAGATAAATTCACCAATTTGTCGCGGTTCAGCCATGTCGGGTAACGCTTGTTTATTGGTGACCAGCTTGTGTTTTGCCTGAGTAAACGACACCTCGTTTTTCTCTGCTAACTTGGCAATCTGGTCATTGACCAAAGGAGTATCCACCCAACCTGGACACACGGCATTCACGGTTATTCCTTGCTCCGCACTTTCTAACGCCACCACTTTGGTGAGGCCAACAATGCCATGTTTTGCTGCGCAATAGGCCGATTTTTGCAGTGATCCAACCAAACCATGCACTGAGGCAACATTGATTACTCGCCCCCAGTTATTTTTTTGCATGCCAGGTAAGCACTGTTGGATGGTATGAAAGGCGGCAGATAAATTAATGGCGATGATGTCGTTCCATTTACCCACCGGGAACGTGGCAATATTTTCGGTGTGCTGAATGCCAGCATTATTAATCAAAATATCAATTGAGCCCAGGCTGGCAATGGCCTTATTAATAAAGTGGGCGATCGCATCGGCATCGGTTAAATCGGTATTATCGAACAAGGTGTTGATCTGGTATTTTGCCGCAAACTCCTCAGCCAAGGCAGCACCATCTTGTTCAGACATTAAGCCATGCAAGACTAAATCTATGCCTTGCTCTGCTAAAACATGTGCGGTGGCTAAACCAATACCGCTGGTGGAGCCAGTGATTAAAGCAACTTTACCTTTTAACATGGTATTTTCCTGATCTGTAATAAACGTTTAAATGAGTAGTTAACCTGAGCTTGAGCTCAGGTTAATACTACTAACAATACGTTAAATGCAGGCAAGTTTATTTAGCACCTTAGTACCAGACTCAGCTGTTAAATGGATAATTTAAGGGCTAAGAACTAAGGAGAAAGGGAGGGTTGTATTTATTTCTTTACAGAGCAATGTTGTCTGTTTAATTTGGTCGTTTTAGGAAGAAAACGGTCGGTAATCATTGTACTGACAGCAAATAAAATGAACTATTGCTTTAATTTTAGCTGCACTTTATCTAGCTTGTCCAATAGCATTAACAGCTGTTTTTGCTCATCTTTACTAAGAGTTTCAATGGTTTGCTGTTCATGTTCGACCGCTATAGGGATTAGCTGCTGATACATTTTGTCGCCGTTGTCTGTCAGCGTTAATTGATGACTGCGGTTATCGCTAACAACCCGCTGTTTAATCACTAAGCCTTTATCGATTAATTTTTTCACCGCACGGGACACCGCCACTTTATCCATGGCGATGCGATTGGTGATGGTCACCGCACTAAGGTTGGTTTCCTCGCCAAGCGCCGCTAGCACCCGCCATTCCTGCACTGTGATGCCAAACCGTTTGTTGTATTTAACTGCTAGCGACTGCGATATGCGGTTCGATAACGCCGATAAACGATACGGTAAAAAATTCTGTAAAGATAAGGTGCCATTATCTGTCGTCGCCATAAACATACCTTGATTGTAATTAGTTACCAACGCAACTAATATAGTTTCATCTGAAACTAATAATAACATATTAATTATAAACGTCACGGCAATCAATTTTTAAACTATTCCCTAAACTAGGACTATAGTTATTGCAGTGAATGAACACGGAGAAAAACATGGCTGATTTATTTGAAAACCCGATGGGCCTGGACGGCTTTGAATTTGTAGAATTTACGGCGCCAGAGCGCGGCATTTTAGAACCGGTGTTTGAGTCTATGGGTTTTACCCTTGTTGCTAAGCACAAATCAAAGCAAGTTGAATTATGGCGTCAAGGCGACATCAACTTAATCAGCAACTACGAACCCAAAAGCCACGCGGATTACTATGCCCAGGAACATGGTCCATCAGCATGTGGCATGGCATTTCGTGTGAAAGATGCGAGAGCCGCTTATGAACGTGCTATTGAGCAAGGCGCTCAACCTGTTGAAGTAACAACTGGCCCAATGGAATTACGTTTACCCGCGATTAAAGGCATCGGCGGTGCTACTTTGTATCTAATCGACAGATATGAAGGCACTAATACCATTTATGATATTGATTTTGACTGGCTTGAAGGTGTTGACCGTAACCCAGAAGGCTGTGGTTTCCATACCTTAGATCACTTAACCCATAACGTTTATCGTGGTCGTATGGCGTATTGGGCTGAATACTACGAGAACTTATTTAACTTCCGTGAGATTCGTTACTTCGATATTAAAGGTGAATACACCGGCTTAACCTCAAAAGCAATGACAGCTCCTGATGGAAAAATTCGTATTCCATTAAACGAAGAAGCTGGCGGCGGCGGTCAAATTGAAGAGTACCTAATGAAATATAACGGTGAAGGTATTCAGCATATCGCTTTTGCCTGTGACGATATTGTTGCTTGTTGGGATAAACTTAAGGCGCAAGGCATCAAGTTTATGACCGCTCCACCGGGCACTTACTATGACATGTTAGAAGATCGTCTTCCTGGTCACGGTGAACCAATTGACCAATTACAACCACGTGGCATTTTAGTCGATGGCACAACGGGTGATGGCAAGCCACGTTTATTATTGCAAATCTTCTCTGACACGTTATTAGGTCCGGTATTCTTTGAATTTATTCAACGTAAAGAAGACGAAGGCTTTGGTGAAGGTAACTTTAAAGCATTATTTGAATCGATTGAACGTGACCAAATTGAACGCGGTGTCATCGGTCAAGACAAGTAAGAGGTAGATTATGGCTATCAAGCGCATCCATCATGTAGCATATCGCTGCAATGATGCTAAAGAAACGGTAGAATTCTATCGAGATTTATTGGGCATGGAATTTCAATTGGCGATTGCCGAAAACGAAGTTCCTTCAACCAAAGCTCCTGACCCTTACATGCATGTATTTTTGGATGCCGGTCAGGGCAATGTATTGGCGTTTTTTGAAATTCCAAATTCACCACCTATGGGGCGAGACACTAACACACCTGAGTGGGTACAACACATTGCTTTTGAAGTTGAGTCGATGGATGAACTATTTGCATCGAAACAAAAATTAGAAGATGCAGGTATTGATGTGCTTGGCCCAACCGACCATACTATCTTTAAATCTATCTACTTCTTTGATCCAAATGGTCATCGAATTGAGCTGGCCGCCAATACGGGTAAGCCAAGCATGTTAAAAGAATTAAAACGTGTTGCTCCTGCTATGCTTGATGAGTGGGCAATTACTAAAAAAGCACCAAACCATGCCGCATGGTTACACAGTGGTGAAGACTTTCCGGGTGATAAATAATGAAATTAGCAAGTATTAAATCAGGTCGCGATGGCGCCCTTTATGTAGTGAACTCCAGCTTAACTAAAATGGCATCGGCAGCAGATATCGCTGTGACTATGCAAGCCGCTTTAGATGACTGGGAAACGGTAGAACCACAACTTGAAGCACGCTTTAATGATTTGGAAACTGGTGCTATTGCCGGTGAAGCATTTGAGCAAAGTACATGTGCCTCACCACTGCCACGTGCCTTTCAATGGGCTGATGGCAGTGCTTATGTGAATCACGTTGAGTTGGTACGCAAAGCAAGAAATGCTGAAATGCCAGCTACGTTTTGGACCGAACCATTAATGTATCAAGGTGGCTCAGACAGCTTCCTTGCACCTCGTGATCCCATCGTGATGCCGCAATCTGACGGTTTTGGCATCGACTTTGAAGCCGAAGTTGCAATTATCACCGGTGATGTGCCGATGGGCGTTTCAGCGGCAGATGCATTAAACCACATCAATTTGCTAATGATCGTCAATGACGTGTCTTTACGTGGCTTAATCCCTGGTGAATTGGCGAAAGGCTTTGGTTTCTTCCAGTCGAAACCTTCGAGCGCATTCAGCCCGGTATGTGTAACACCCAATGAACTAGGGGACGCATGGCAAGGTGGTAAGTTACACTTACCATTATGCTCTAAATACAATAACGAACTATTTGGCAAGCCAGAAGCTGGCGTTGATATGACCTTTCACTTCGGTCAATTAGTAGCGCACGCGGCAAAAACTCGTCCATTAGCCGCGGGTACGGTTATTGGTTCAGGCACAGTTTCGAATAAACTAAACGATGGCCCAGGCAAACCAGTTGCTGAAGGTGGCGTAGGTTACAGTTGCATCGCGGAAATCCGGATGATTGAAACCATTGAAAATGGTAAGCCGTCGACATCATTTATGAGTTTTGGTGACAACATTCAAATTGAAATGTTTAACCAAGATGGTCAATCTATCTTTGGCCAAATCAACCAAGATGTTGTACAAGCTTAGTTAGTTCTAGTAAAACACAAAAATTATAAAGCGCTCTTTTTAAAAAACCGTATTAACTGTGTTAATACGGTTTTTTTTATTATAACAAGGCACTTGGTATAATTAGCCTAATGGCACAGGTTCGCCATTTAACAATGCCTGACCATCGCTAAAAGTGAAATCAAACTTCACTTGCTCTTCGTCTTGCACCAGCATGTTTTGCATAAGTAACTGGTCAATGTTCTGCTGCATACCGATGCTATTAAAAAACTCAATGGGAGCTCTGCCACTGGCATCGGCTTGCAGCGCCATAAACATCGTCATTGGATTGTTAACGTCTAATACGCTTTGATCAAAGCGAATGTTTAACTGACTAGCAATTTCACCTTGCGCAGTTTGCATGCCGAGCTTGGTAATTTTAAGTTCAGGGCCTGAAGTTAACAGTTCCGGCAGCATTGCCTGCATCTGCATCATCAACATATCAGGGTCTTGTTGAGCATTATTTTGTATCATCAAATTTTGAAACTCTTGATAGACATCCAAATCTAATTTGTTCAAACTTAATTGATAAGCAAACTTGCTAAACTCTTGTCCGATAGCGTTAATACTATCGATATTGATGTCGACATCGGCATACATAAAACCATTTTCTTCGTGACTGGTAGAGAGTACGGTTAAATCGTTAATCGTTACGCTTTCGGCAGCCGTAGCGCCGATCATTTCAATGTTTTTAATGTAGAAGTTGCTATCGCCTAACGCCAGGGCGTTATAGCTAAAAATATCGCCGCGTACCACTTGCTGATCCGCTGAAAATTGCATTTCACCTATCGACATCACCTTTTCGGCTAGCTTAGTCACGTCGAGACCTTGCCAATTACCTGAAAATTGTAATTGGCCATCACGACTAAAGACGGAATCAAAAGCAAACGCTTTGATATCAAAGTTGCCATCAGCACTCATAATTTGAACTGGTTGCAAGCTGACAAAAGAAGTCATGGTGCCGGTATAGCCAATACGCATATATGATTCTAACTTGTCTTTGGTAAAGTTATGGGTAAATTCAACTGCGGCACCTTGATTATGGGTCAAATCAAAATCATAGGCGATATCAATCAAGCCAAAACCCAGACCATTAGATTGCGATAAAATGGGACCATGTTGCATGCTTTGCTTGCTGATTATTTTCATCTCCAGCGGAGCAACCTGGCTATCAATTTCCTGACTATAATTTAGTACCACATCGGCAGTCGAATTGAACCAGCCACTGTGGTAGTTCTCAATGCTAACTGAAACGCCTGGGATGCTTTGCATTTTGGCAACCATATTACGCATTTCTGTTTCGGCAAGTTGACCAGAAAAGTAAGGGGCTACTAGCAGCCCGGCAACTACGGCGGTGGCAATAAAGCGTTTTTTCATCGAAGAAATTTCCTTATCCAATATATTTTTTATTAGTTTTTTATGATGAGCTAAGTCGATAATAGCATGATTTATTGGCGAGTTTGGATAAAGGTTAGGAGAAAGCTGCAGATTAATCGCAAGCAAAAAACAACTCAATAGAGAGGTTTCAATTGCTGTTGTACTTGCCCTATCTGAACAGACTGATCATTTGTTTAAAAATTGAAAACTCAATTTTTATCAGGGCACTTTGCCACAACCATATCATCGATGCCAGAGTGAAATAAATATCAGATGAACTCATGGCAGTATTGAAAAAACCAACAAAGATCAATAAGGTGATGGTTATTTTTGTTAGTGTTCTGAACCGGCGAAACACTATCCGCGATTCTGTAACAACTGCGGTAGCCGGTTGGTTTGTTTTTTCATTAAAAGTTAGAACATTCATGGTGAACCCTCCCGATATTAATTTCAAACTGAGATAATGAGATGCGTCGAATATTCATCAATATCTCTTGTATGTCTTCATATAAGCATATGACATGATTTTAATATAAGCAAGTTTTCCATGAAAAAATTTAATTAAGCGAATTTTGCTGGAAATTACGCTAATGCAGCTGAGCAATATTAGTGCTATGGTTTTAACTGAAAACAAAAATAATAAGGGAAAACGGATGACTGCAAAAATAAGAAAAGCCAAGAAAAAACCAGTTAAACATGCAACCGAAAAAAGAGCGGAAAAATGGTCCGATAATATCTTTCTATACACGGTAGTGGTGATTGTCTTAGTTATTGTGGTGATGGCTTTTGTGATCTAAATATTAACTTTTGGCTTGAATTCGTCGGTTTAAGCATAATTATAATATTGTGCTAAAGTTTTAAACGTATTACTAACTTATTGAGAATAAAATGAAAAAAGTAATAGGTTTATTGGTGTTAGCCGTTATTGGTATTTTTCTGCTGGCTACTTATCGAGCCAATACCATGTATCCCGATCAGCAGTATTATCCGCAACAGCACAGCAATAGAGTCGCAGTTGATCAAGACAAAGTGGTGTCTAATTTCTCGAAAGCGATTCAAATTGCCACTATTTCCCACGATTATCCGGCGCCAGTTCTCGCTGAACCGTTTTTGGCTTTTCACCAGCATTTGCAAGCCAGCTTTCCCATTGTGCATGCTGTTGCCAGCCGAGAAATCATTAATAACTACTCATTGGTATACAAATTTCAGGGTACCGACACTAGCTTAAAACCCGCTCTATTTATGGGCCATATGGACGTAGTGCCTGTGGACCAAGATACCGCAGACAAATGGACCCATGAAGCGTTTGCGGGCGTGGTCGATGATAACCAAATATGGGGGCGGGGCGCCTTAGATGATAAAGCCACAGTGATGGCGCTGATGGAAGCTATGGAGCTTAGCTTGGCTTCAGGTAAACCGCCGAAGCGTACCGTATATTTTGCTTTTGGTCATGATGAAGAGATTGGTGGCAGTCAAGGCGCCAAAAAAGTGGCCGAATACTTTCAACAGCTTGGAGTGAATTTTGAGTTTGTGCTCGATGAAGGCGGGGCAATTTTAAAAGGTTATATTAAAACCGTTTCTCAACCAGTAGGCATTATTGGTATTGCTGAGAAAGGCTTTATCAATATTCGTTTAATTGCAGAGCGTCCGGGCGGACATTCGTCGATGCCTCCAGAAAATACCGGCCCCGGCATACTGGCACAGGCAATAGTAAAATTAGAGAATAATAAGTTTCCGGCAACCTTACGTTATACCAACACAACCTTCGATGCGATTGGCAGTTATGCCGATTTTTACACCCGCTTTGCGATGGCCAATCAATGGCTGTTAGCTCCAGTCGTTAAGCAACAATTATTGGCCAATCAAAGTACCGCTGGCGGTTTGCGTACCACCACAGCAGTCACCATGATGAAGGGCAGCAGTAAGTCGAATATTTTGCCGACGAAAGCCAGTGTGGTGGTAAATCTGAGAATATTACCAGGTGAAACCTGGAAAACGGTATTAGCCGATGTTGAACGCATTGTTGATGATAAACGCGTCACTTACGAAGTGTTTATGAACAATGACCCATCACCGGTTTCCAGTATTGAGTCGGATGGTTATAAATGGATTGCGCAAACCATCAGAGAGTTTGAACCAGAAACTTTAGTGGCGCCATACTTGGTAATGGGAGGTACAGATTCGAAGTATTTTTATCCGTTAACCGATTCGGTTTATCGATTTTTAATGATAAAGTTAACTCCTGATATTCGAAAAACCGTACATGGCATTGATGAACGGATAAAAATAGTCGATTACGTGCAAGGCATTCAATACTTTCATGAATTATTGCGCAAGGTATCGTTTGATAACGAAGCCCCATCTCCCTCATAAGGCGTCCTGCCTGTCGGGTATAAGTAGAAAAGATTAATAGCTTCTGGCTACGGGCTTCGGGCAGCATTCGTATTGTTACACGATAGGTGAATACATTAAAGTACGCGAGGTTAAAACCCCGCCAACCAGTTACTAAAATTGATGGACGGGACACTAAACAAATCCTATCAAAAGGCTTACTGCCAACCGGGTATAAGCAGAAAATATTAATAGCTTCGGGCTATGAGCTTCGGGCAGACTTGGTATTGTTACACGATAGGTCAATTCATCAAATACACAGCCCGTGGCCAGTAGCTCGTTGCTCGTAGCTTTATTGACGTAAAATTTGTGCTGCCGCCATCATATTTTCCAGTGCTGGCGTTACCTCCTGCCAGCCTCTGGTTTTTAAACCACAATCAGGATTTAACCACAACCGCTCTGCCGGAATTCTTTCGCTCGCGCTGTTCATTAATTGCACAATAGAATCAACGGTGGGTATGTTTGGCGTGTGAATATCATAAACACCCGGGCCAATTTGGTTCGGGTAAGCAAACTGGTCGAACACATCCAGCAACTCCATATCGGAACGAGATGTTTCAATAGTGATCACATCGGCATCCATGTTGGCAATGGCTTCGATGATGTCATTAAATTCTGAATAACACATGTGAGTGTGTATTTGCGTGCTGTCCTGTACGCCATTGGCGCTAAGCTTGAAGGCATTTACCGACCAGGTCAGGTAATCTTGCCATTGGCTTTTACGCAAAGGTAAGCCTTCTCGCAATGCCGCCTCATCAATTTGAATGATGCCAATACCGGCCGCTTCCAGGTCAATAACTTCGTCACGGATGGCCAAAGCAATTTGCTGGCAAGTTTCACTTCTTGGCTGATCATCGCGAACAAAAGACCAGTTCAATATGGTCACTGGCCCGGAGAGCATGCCTTTTAACGGCTTTTTCGTTAACGACTGTGCGTAAAGTGTCCAGTCTAAGGTTAAGCTGCCTTGTCGACTCACGTCGCCATAAATAATTGGTGGCTTGACGCAACGCGAACCGTAACTTTGCACCCAGCCAAACTGGCTAAAGACGAAACCGGAAAGCTGCTCACCAAAATATTCCACCATGTCGTTACGTTCGGCTTCGCCATGTACCAATACATCAAGCTGTAATTCTTCCTGAATTTCGATACATTGCTTGATCTCAGTTTTAATTTTCTGTTGATAACTGCTTAAGTCAATTTTGTTTTGCTTAAATTCTCGACGCGTGGCTCTGATCTCACTGGTTTGCGGAAATGAGCCTATGGTGGTGGTTGGAAACCGTGGTAACTTTAATTTGCTTTGCTGTAACACGGCACGTTGTGGGTAGGGCGATTGACGCTGGCTATCTTCTGCCCGTACTTGTTGTACCGCCTGGCGCACCGCGTCATTGTTTACCAACGCAGAAGAGGTTCTTGCGACTAAGCAGCGAGTATTCTCGGCCAGTTCTGTGGCTACGCTTTCACGACCAAACTTTAGCGCTTTGCCCAAAACAGTTAATTCATTGAGTTTTTGCTTAGCAAAGGCTAACCAGTTTTTTACTTCTTCGGGAATATTGTTTTCCACATCCAAATCAACCGGCACATGCAGTAAAGAACACGACGGCGCCAACCACAATCTATCACCAAGCTGTTCGGCTATCGGTTCAATAAAATCCAGTACTTTGTTGAGTTCGGTTTTCCAAATATTGCGACCGTCAATGACGCCCAGTGATAACACTTGTTGCTCACTTAATTGCGGTAAAATTTGCGCAATATCTGCTTTGCCTTTAATCGCATCAAGATGAATTCCGTCTACCGGTAATTGGCAGGCGGTCGGTAAATTACTTGCCAATGCCCCAAAATAGGTGGTGAGTAATATTTTAACTTGTCGCTCTTTTAAATATTGATAAGCATAACGATACGCCAGCAACCATTCGTTGTCTAAATCAGTGACCAACGCTGGTTCATCAAACTGTACCCATTCGATGCCTAATTTTGCCAGTTTGGTTAACAGCTGTTGATAAACCGGGAGTAAGGTATCCAGTAAGTGCAGCGGGTTACTTTCGTCTTTGGCTTTACCTAGCCACAAATAGGTCACTGGCCCTAAGATCACTGGTTTGGTGACAAAGCCTTTCGCCCGGGCTTCGTTTATTTGTTTAATTAACTTATCCGCATTCAGTTCAAACGAGGTTTGCTGGCAAAATTCAGGAACAATATAGTGATAGTTAGTATCAAACCACTTGGTCATTTCACCTGCGGCAATACCGCAACAACTAGTATCACCCGGTGCTTGTCCACGTGCTAAGCGGAAATAATCATCTAAAGTATTTTCGCCATCACGATCCGCTCGCTTAGGCACGTTACCAAGCAAGAAGCTGGTATCAAGAACATGATCGTAAAAAGAAAAATCTCCAACCTGGGCAAAATCCAGATGTTGCTGGAGTTTTAGGTTCTTTGCTCTGATTGCTTGCGCATTGTCTTGCAACGTCTGTTGGTCAATTTTGCCTTGCCAATAATGCTCAAGCGCGAATTTTAATTGTCGGTTTTCGCCGATGCGGGGAAAACCAAGATTATGTAGTTTAGCCATCTATCTATCCATTTGATTAATTTAGTGGCTATAATAGGCAAGCTAAGTAATTAATAAAATTGGTATTAATTCATTGTTCGATGAATTTTACTCATTAATAGAGGTGTTTTACATTATGCTTGAACGACATCATCTGGAAATCATCCGTGCCGTAGATCAGCAAGGAACGTTGACCGAGGCGGCTAATTTGCTGTGTTTGACGCAGTCGGCGCTAAGTCATTCGATTAAAAAATTGGAACAACAACTCGGTGTCCAGCTATGGCAAAAGCGTGGCAGAAATTTGAAGTTGTCTGAGTCTGGTCTGCGAATATTGAGTTTGGCGAATCGTTTGTTGCCACAGTTTGAGCATGCCGAACTGGAAATGCAAGACATAGTGGCAGGACAAAAAGGCACGTTACGCATTGGCATGGAGTGTTCTCCCTGTTTTCAATGGTTGTTGAAAGTGGTCGCGCCATTTTTGAAGCAATACCCTGATGTGGATGTTGATATTCGCAAAGAGTTTCAGTTTGGCGGCTTAGGCGCTCTGCTGTCGTACGACATTGATTTATTGATCACCCCAGATCCCTTGCATAAGCAAGGCCTGGATTATATTCCGGTATTTGATTATGAGCAGGTACTGGTGGTGTCGGAACAACATCGTTTTGCCGATAAAAACTGTATTAGTGCCAGTGAGCTGGCGGAAGAAACCTTGCTCACTTATCCAATTGAAATCAGCCGGCTTGATATTTTTAACGAGTTTATTACCCCGGCAGGAGCCTGTGTGAAAAAACATAAAACCATCGAAAATACGGAAATTATGCTGCAAATGGTCAACGCTAATCGCGGCGTCGCGGCGTTACCTGCCTGGTTGGTAGCAGAGTTTCAGCAGCAAATGCCGATCAAAGCGGTGCGCTTAGGTAAAAATGGTGTGCATAAATGCATTTATATCGGTTTGCGCAGTGCTGAGCAAAGGCCGGTTTATTTAGAGCAATTGATTCACTTGGCCAAAACCAGCGGCCAGTAAAATTAAGTCACTTAACCCGAGCTCAGCTTACTTAGTTTGTTATTAACTTTTCTCACAACTCACTACTCGTCAGTGAGATAGTCTTTGTATTCCTTAACACCAAAATAACGAATGGATTTTTTTACCGTGGTTTTTTTAGCAATTAATTTTTCACCGCAGTATATTTTCACCACTTGCTTGTCGCCGTTGCTATCGGTTGCAAAAGCATGACTGTCGTTTAGCCTTAAATTATCAAATTCAGTGCGCATGATTAACTTCATCGGTTTCTTGTGCTCCTAAATACCGGTGTAATTTCAGCATATTGAAACTCACCTGCTTTGTCCATCACCATTCATATTTTGACACACCTATTAGCTATACTAATTTATCATCATACGGTACAGTGATTGAGCACTTATTAATAAAACAGTAAGTAACTGATTTTCATTAGTTATGATAGAGATGAGGGGAATTATGAAAGGGAAATTAATTGGCAAATCTATGCCCGCAGCCATAGCTATTGCTGCGACAATAGCCACTTTTGCTAGCACCGCCAGCGAACAACAGGTAGTAGATTATAAAGACGTATTTGAACTCGAATATGCCGCCTCGCCGCAAGTAAGCCCAGATAACAAAACCCTGATTTATGAACGTCGTTCTATGGATATTATGGGCGACAATACTCGTAGCAGTCTATGGCAAATGAATTTGGATGGTAGCGGCAACCGGCCACTACTTTCCGGTAAAGCAAGCTTTCGATCGCCGACGTTTTCACCCAAGGGTAAACGCTTAGCCTATATGTCAGCTCATGATGGCTCTAATCAGCTTTATGTACGTTATTTGGATAATGGTCAAACGGTAAGAGTCACCAATTTACAGCATTCTCCTGGTGCACTTTCCTGGTCTCCAGATGGCAAATACATTGCGTTTTCAATGTTTACTCCGGGTAAAGCTAGCTCTTTGTTTAAAGACATGCCGAAACAACCCAAGGGAGCAAAGTGGGCAGGCACGGCTACGTATATCGACACCACCAATTATCGTAATGATGGTGGCGGTTATGTCGCTCCAGGCTTTAATCATATTTATGTGGTGCCAAGTGAGGGCGGTAGCCCGCGGCAAATCAGTAAAGGCGATTTTCATCACAATGGCCCAATTAACTGGAGTAAAGATGGCGATCAGCTAATTATTGACGCCGATCTCAACGAAAACTGGCAGCTTAGACCCAGAGAAACTGATGTTTATGCGATGAATGTGCTGGATGGCGAAGTTACTCAGTTGACCACGCGCCAAGGACCGGATTTTCAGCCGCTGATCAGTCCCGACGGCAAGTACATCGCTTACCTGGGTTTTGAAGATAAAAAACTGGCCAGTCAAAATGCCAGCTTGAGCGTGATGACCATAGATGGCAAAAACAATAAAGATTTAACCGCAACACTCGATCGCCCTGTGGGCAATATCCAATGGCACGACGATGGCAAAGGCCTGTACTTTTCATTTACTGACCATGGCCAGCAGCAGCTGGGATTTGTCGATTTAAAGGGTAATATTACCAAAATGAAAACCAAGCTCGGTGGCCAGTCTTTGGGGCGTCCTTATACCTCAGGTGATTACCAGGCAGTAGGCGATGGCCGGGTGGTTTTCACTCTGGGTACTCCTAGCCGGCCTGCAGATTTAGCCATAGTGAATACCAAAGGGGAAGTGAATAAACTGACCTCATTGAATGAAGATGTATTTGCCCATAAAAGCTTGGCGAAAGTGCGCAGCTTAACGGTGATTTCCTCAATTGATGAAAAATCCATTGAAGCCTGGATAGCATTACCGCCAGGCTTTGATCCTGAGCAAAAATACCCGCTAATTCTTGAAATCCACGGCGGACCGCATGCGGCATATGGGCCAAACTTTTCGATGGAAGTACAATTAATGGCAGCCAAAGGCTATGTTGTTGTCTGGGCGAATCCGCGTGGCAGCACATCCTACGGCGAAGATTTTGCCAATTTGATCCATCACAACTACCCATCACAAGATTATGACGATTTAATGGATGTGGTTGATGGTGTTGTTGAGGAAGGCTATGTCGACGAGCAGCAACTGTTTGTTACCGGCGGTTCTGGTGGTGGTACGTTAACGTCCTGGATCATCGGCAAAACTGACCGCTTTAAAGCCGCGGTGGTGGCAAAACCGGTGATCAATTGGATGAGCTTTAGTTTAACCGCTGACGGTTATGCCTATTTTACTCAATATTGGATGCCGGGCATGCCATGGGATAATGCCGAACATTTATGGAAGCACTCGCCACTATCGTTAGTGGGAAATGTAGTGACGCCAACCATGTTGTTAACCGGTGAAAATGACTACCGTACGCCAATGAGTGAAACCGAGCAATACTATCAGGCGTTGCAGTTACAAGGCATTGATTCGGCAATGGTTAAAATTAAAAAATCGGGTCATGGCATTGCCAATCGGCCGAGTAATTTAATCCAAAAAGTCGGTAATATTATGGCCTGGTTTGAAAAATATCGAACCGATAAAACGGAACAATAAATTGTTTGTGTGAGCTAACTCATTCACTTAAATAACAAGGGAGCCATTTGGCTCCCTTGTTATTCTTTACGTTTAATAGGCGCTGCTTTTCCCGAGCTCAGGTTAGTTATATTGAAATACGTCACCTAATGATAGCTTAAGGCTTGTTTTTGTCTTGAGAAAACGAACTTGGCAGTATCTCTACGCCCACTAAGCGGCTCAGTTTTATCATCACCGGAATGGTAATTGGCGCAAACGGCAGTATGGCAAAAACTCCTAAGCCGAGTCCTTTTAGCAAGTCGAGAAATTGCCGATTGGCGATTTGCATTTCCTCTTCGCTGGCTTGCCGGCGGGTGTATTTGCGATAAATACTGAGCATCTCTTTGGTTTCAGCTTTTTCCTGACTAAGGGCGAGTTTAAGAGTAAGCATTTGTCGTCTAAAACGATAAACACTGCGCCGCCTCTGGATCCGAATGACCCGAATTGGCGCTTTAAAAATAAATACCCTTAATTTCATTACAATAAATTGCCAGCTTTAGTTGCGGCGAAATAAACGAATGCCGACTAAAGCACTTAACAGCAGAAAGCCAGTACTGCCGCCGCCACTTGAATCGTTATCTTCTGGTGGTACCGGCACTGGATCTACATCAGCCAATGGTGGTAGCTCTGGTTGAGTATCTTTATTGTTATTAATTACGGTAACCGATTCAATCATCACTAAGTGCTCATCGGTGACAGGCACGCCTTCCGCAGGAACATTCTGTAACGGCGTATTGTCAAATGCACCGGCTAAGTTGTATCTTGGCAAAGCGTTGATTGCAGCAATAATTTCCATGCCGTTGCCAGTAACTACACCAAAGGCAGTAAAACCACCATTTTGGTTATCTAAATTTGCTGAATTATCGGCATTATTGAAAAACCATTGATTGGTCGCGCTGTTCTCATCGCCAGGTTTTTTCGCCATGGCTATGGTGCCACGTACGTTGGAAAAGACCGGTTCATTGATCACCGGGTCAAAGGTAACTGGTTCTTCTACCTCATCGGTCTCGCCGTTGTAGATAAAGCCACCACCCTGAACGATAAAGTTTGGCATCGAGCGATGAACGATAGAGTTTGAATAGGCACCAGCTTCAACATAGGCTAAAAAGTTAGTGACAGTTTCTGGCGTGTCGTTATCTAACAGGTTCACTTCAAAATCACCCATTGAAGTTTTGAACAAGACAATGGTGGCATTTGCTGGAGAGCTAACCGTGAGCAGACCAGACAATAGGACTGCAGTTAAAGAAAAGTTTAAAAATTTCATCATTTTTACCGCTTATTTTAAATGAAATGGCAGCTTAAACTAATTGACTGGTAAATCAAGGGAACACAACAATTGAGAGCATTTTTTTGTACAAGGAAGTACTTATACCCTACAGGCTGGAAGCCTTTAGAAGGTAATTGTTTTAAGCAACGAGCTACTGGCCACGGGCTGTGTATTTGATGAATTGACCTATTGTGTAACAATACCAAGTCTGCCCGAAGCTCATAGCCCGAAGCCATAAGTTATTATCGCCTGCCTAACCAGGCGATAACAAATGCCAAGCTAAATGGTATTAACCGCTCTATATAATCTCCTGGTGTTGATGGAAATAAGCTTAAAATTACCGACAAGCTAAACCCGGTAGCGATGGCGGCAAAAGCATATTTACCATCTACCGATTTACTGATCACTTTTACGATTAATAAGGGGCCAAAGGCAGCACCTAAGGCATTCCAGGCAAATAATACGCGAGTGAAAATATCTTTCGGGATGTAGATTGCAATGAGCATTGAAATAATGCACATCAGCACCACGGTTAAGCGCGAATATAACAGGCTATTTTTGTGGTTTTTGTCCTCACTAATGTCGTAAGACATAGCCGAAGCGGATACCAGTAATTGACTGTCTGCGGTTGACATAATTGCCGATAAAATCGCTGCAATCATCACGCCGGCAACCACTGGTGGAAACAGTACATTCGTCACTTCCAGTAAGGCCTGCTCGTTATTGGCAACCGGTTCAATCAGTACTTTCGCACACCAGCCGACAATGAGCATGCCGCCCACCACAATGGCCGCCCAGCCAATGGCGATTATTTTCGCTTGTTGAACCGCTTTTTGATCGCGAAGCGCCATCATCCGGTTTACCACATGCGGTTGCCCCGGCTGGCCTAAGCCAATACCAAACAAACCAACAATAAACGCCAGGGCCATTAAGCCATTATATTCTCCGCTGAGTTGCAATTGCGAGCCGGTATAAACCGATTGCATTTGTAGCCATAGCTCAGCAAAACCACCCACCGCAATTAATCCCGCAATGGGCAATATCAAACCGGCCACCGCCATTAATATGCCTTGCAAGGTATCGGTAATACTTACCGCCCAAAAGCCACCCAATAAGGTGTAAATAAGGATGATCAAGGTGCCCAATGCGATTGAGCTTTCCATCGAAACATTAAAGGTAGAGGCAAAGGTATTACCGGCTGCCTGAAACTGGGCTGCAACGTAAAAGGTAAAAGCAAACACAATACATAAAGAACATAGCCACAAGATCGGTTTTTTAAATTGGCCGCTACCATGAGCGAGTAACTCGGATAAGGTAACCGATTGTTCTTGCTCTGCCTTTTTTTGTAATCTTGGCGCTAACCACAACCAGTTAAATACATAACCACTGACCACTGCCGGCACCAGCCAAATAGCGGGTAATCCCATGGCATACGCCGCCCCACTCATGCCCAGTAACGTCCAGGCCGAAGAAGCACTGGCAGCAGAGCTAATCGCCGCGACCCAAGGGCCTAAACCCCGACCGCCAATAAAGTAATCTTCGGTAGATTTGGTTTTTTGGTTGGCATAAAAGCCGATACCAATCAGGATGACTTTATACGCGATCAGGGTAACGAGAACGGTTGTGGTGTAATCCATAATGCTTTTATTCTAGTTGTTTTAGTTATTTTTATTTTGCAATTCAGAGAAAAGCATAGCAATTTAAGCAAGCAATTGCATCAAGGCGTGCTTAATCAAACTGCTATAAACAATTAGCTTATGCGACATTTTCCATGCGTCGCAGCTCAGCGGTGCTACTTATTTTCACCCAGCGAAATAAAAACATTATGATTAATTTGGTGATGCCACTCACTATGGCAAGGGTTAATAGTGGCCAGCCATCATTAAGCCCCATACTCAGCGCAAACGCTATGGTGGAAATGTCCATCATCAGAATGAACTGGCTCATCCGCAAATCGATAGCGCCGGTTTTGCCGGAACGGATGATCAGCATGATCTGATGATAATAACCCTGGCCAATTAGCAAGGTAACGACAACGATTAAGGTCGTTGACAGCAATCGACTTTCATCGCTATAACTATTACCTATGCTAAGCCCTGCGCTGCCGAGTATGAAGATAATTACCGCGATGGCAAGACAAGTCATCGAGGCTTTGCTCTGCCGGTCACGCCAAATTTCAAACAATATCAGCCCGACCAGTATTGAGGCAATCAGCCTGGGCCAGACGATATAATGGTTAAACGGCTCAAGAGAATAGCCGTAGACAAAAAACGAAAAGTAAGCGAGAAAGCTTACCGAGAACTGGTTTAAGGAGAGCAGTTCTGCGGCATTATGCTCAGTGGCCGCACATTGCTTTCTGCGCCATATTGTTCGTAGCTGCGACAGTACGCCAAGCAGGCTGATAAAAATAAACAGGGTGTTGATCGCGCCAAAGGTGTTGTATGAATTCATTCATGTGTTTTCTTACTGGGGTAATTGTCGGCAATTATACCTCAAATCATCAATATATATGATTTAATTAATGAATTTCGACTATAATTGTCGACAATACTGACTTTCCAATTGAATTTAAACAGCTTACGTCTGTTAGCATGCCATTAACACTGGATTTTTGGGATGTCGGACCATTTGGTGGTATAGCTCGGTGATAAATGCTGGCGCTTCATTTGCCAACGTTGTTGCTTACCTTCGCTGGCTAGTTGCAATGTACCTTGTCCATAGCGTTTGTTGATGACGTCATAACAACGCATCAGGGCTTTATTTTCGGTGCTTTTGGCAAATAAATCCGGTTGTTGAAACTGACTGCTGGCCAGCTCAATGGCACCAACGCCACAGCGATAAAACAATACACCGGGCAAATAAATCTGGGCAACTGTCTGGCCAACCGCGCTGGCCAGGGTTAAGGTGTTTTGTGTGGCTTGTGGAAATTCTACGGTAATGGATTTTTTGTAATAGCCATCTTGATGCGGTGAACTTGAGGCAAACACGACTAAGCGTTTCACTAAAGAATGTTGTTGGCGAACCTTACGGGCAACAATGCTGGCGTGACTAACGAGTGCCGCGGCCAATGCACTCTGGTTGGTGATGCGTTGACCAAAACTGCGGGTTGAAAATATTTCTTGTTTTGGCTCTCGTACCTCATCCCAGGTTAAGCAGGCGATGCCGTTAAGCTCATTGACGGTGCGCTCTACCACCACACTAAATTGTTTGCGCATGCTTTTTGCATTTTGATTGGCCAAATCAAGCGCGGTATGTATGCCCATTATATTGAGTTTACTGGCTAGCTTTGCACCAATGCCCCAAACGTCAGAGGCTTTCATTTGCGCCAAAATATACTTACGACTTTGTTCGCTGTCGATCACCGCGACACCATCAAAACCCTGAAGCTTTTTCGCCGCGTGATTTGCCGCTTTCGCTAAGGTGGGAGTATTGCCGATGCCAACACCTACGGGTAGCTTGGTTTCTCGCCATACGGCTTGGCGTATTTGCTGTCCGTATTGATGCCAGTCGTCGATGATCTGGCGGTAATGTTTGAATTGCAAAAAAGATTCGTCAATGGAATAAATGTGCTGGTTATCACAAAACCTGGCGACCACATTCATCATCCGATCACTCAAATCGGCATACAGTTCATAATTGGATGAACGGACCACTACCTTGTGCCTGGCCAAATATTGTTGGATTTTAAAGTAGGGGCCAAATTTTGGAATGTTAAGCGTTCTCGCGATTGGGCAAACCGCGCAAATACAGCCATCATTATTGGTTAGCACCACCACAGGTTTGTTGCGAATGCTGGGGTCGAACACCTTTTCTGCAGAAGCATAAAACGAGACCGCATCCACTAATGCATACATGCGGGTAATTCACGAATTTGTTTGAAGATACGAATGGTGCGAGTCACTACGCCTTCAATTTGAAAGTCATCCTCGCTACTGATCACTACCGGCTTAAATTGTGTTGATGCCGACAACAATTGCGCATGTGCTTTGTCGATGATTTTGCAAACGAAGCTGCCATTATAATTGGCAACAATAACATCGCCCTGACTGACATCTCTGGCTCTATCTACCAAGAGTAAATCGCCATCAAAAATACCAACATCTTGCATCGACTGCCCCGCGGCAAGGCCAATAAAGGTGGCATTGGGGTTTTCAATCAGCAAACTATCAAGTGATAAATTAAGCTCTTTGTATTCAGCCGCGGGCGATTCAAAACCGCTGATGCCTGCTTGAGCGTAAATGGGGATAACTTTCATAAAACAACAACTATACTGTATATTATTACAGTATAGTTGTCGCGACAAATAAAAGCAATTTAGATCACGGCAGTGCTCTATGATTTAGCAATAATGATTATTTTTCGGCAGCAACAACAGAAATTTCTACCAATAGCACATCTCTGGCCATGCTCGCTTGCACACAGGCTCTGGCGGGCGCAAATCCTGCAGGCACCCAGTTATCCCAGACCTCATTCATGGCTTTGAAATCATCCATGGTTTTAAGGTAAATCGTGGCCGATAAGATATGCTCTCTGTCACTGCCCGCTTGCAGTAACAGGGCATCGACTTTATCGAGCATGGTTTGGGTTTGTTCGCTAATGCCTTGCTCGGCATCTTTGCATACCTGACCACATAAGTAGACAGTGCCATTATGCTTTACGATGCGGCTCATTCGTTGCTTGGTTTCAATACGTTCAATCATCAGTTACCTTTACGTTAATCAATTTTATTCGGTTACATTCTAACTGTTTTCCAGTAAAGTAATACCAATTTATCAGGACGTGATCAAGCAAATAGAGGCCAAAGATGTCGACAACATCGAGAAACAATTCGCCGCCTTAAAAAAACAAAGCAATGTCACCGGTGAACGCATGCGTTATGAGTTAGCAAGAGGTCATTACGCTGGCTTGATAGCAAACCATAAATTACAGCGAAACAGTTACTCCAGAGCCTTGCATGAAGGTGAACGCTTATTGAAAGACGATTACCAGGTAAGCTTATTGAAACAAATCCACTATTTGGATCTTGAACTTAATGATTTAACTAGCGCAACGACGACGGCGCAGAAAATCATTGAGCTATCGAAAGATGAGGGCGTAAAGGATACCTACAGGGAGCAATTGCAGATTATTGATGATTTTATCAAGAGTGATAAAGACATCGTTATCGATGCCGATCTTGAGCAAAATGAAAGTTGGCATTATGCGTTATCACGCAATGAATTTTCGATTGCCAATATTGAGGGAGAACTGCATAAATTAGAAGTGAGATGTGCGAACAAAAGGCATGTTTTCACCATAGCAGAAGACAATTTGTGGCATGTGCCGCAAAGCTGGCAAGGCTGTAGTGTGTATATTATGGGGGATGATTATAGCAAGTTTAAGTTCATTGAAGTCGGCAAAAAACAAGTCGTAGATACGGTAAGCGGTAGCCTGTAATCCTGAGTAAAAAGTAAAAGGGCATTGAGTGGATTCAATGCCTTGTGCCAATTTATCGTAACTGCATTACAATCGTCAAACCAGATTCAAGTCCAATTCCGAGTTTGAATCTGAATTATTACCATATTTCATAAAAATCCTTTTAAATTAGTGTTTTACATCCTGGATACGAGTATACCTAGCTAAGCAGGTTTTATCAGTAAAGCTTCTTTTAACCTATACTGATAATTTGCAACGCAGAATTTCAATGGCGGATAATTATGACTAAACCAATTGTTGCCGACAATAAGCCTAAAAAAGTAACCCTGAGTAAGGGCGAAGACTATTTCTTTTGCACCTGCGGCAGATCTGCCAAACAACCGTTTTGTGACGGTTCTCATCAAGGCTCAGCGTTTCAGCCGAAAGCTTTTAGTCCGGAAAAAAGCGGAGATTTTTTTCTTTGCGCGTGCAAGCATAGTGCGCATATACCATTTTGTGACGGCACTCATAAACAATTTTCTAGCGATGATATAGGCAAGTAAACTGAACCTGAGTTCAGTGACCAGCAAGGCTGGATTTTTATAGGGATTGGTATTTATTGCCCGGGAAGGGGATGACAAACAATGGGTTGGGACATTGCTTGCCATCAATGAAACGCGTTTTTAGCAGTATTTATGGCTTTATTTCACCATCAACAGAGTCAATTCAAGATCGAGAACCACATCGCTATGGTACTTTTTCCGGCCACTGGTATTATCAAATAAATATTCCATTTGCTCTGGAGAGTTGTTTTTAATGCCCAACATATTCACTTTAACCAGTGCCAGATCATCTCTGTTAGCGGCATCGGTGATCTCTAAAATCGTGCTTTGTGCATAAATGGTATCGCCAGCAAAGGACGGATTGCAGTGGCTGCCACTGTGTATCGCACTTAACCAAATGCCATTGCCTAAACCGTTGTAACTCAATGCCCGACAAAGTGAGATAATATGGCCACCATAAACCAGACGTTTGCCATGGGTTGAATCATTCATCAGGTGTTGATCAAAATGCACTCGCGCATTATTTTGATAGAGACGAGTGGCAAGAGAATGATCGGAATCATTAATGGTAATACCGTCACGGTGAAACAAGGTATCGCCAACGTTAAAATCACTGGCTTTAAACTGATTATCTGCAACGCTACCTTGCCAGTTCGCCAATGTTAGCTGCTCTGGTATCACTTGCAACTCAGGACTTACCTGTTGAGCAAGTGTTGGCAATTGTGGTGCAGCGCATGCTGTGGCGACATCTTTTTTATGTACCATGACCCAACGCTTAAAGCTCAACACTTGTTGGTTATGCTGATTTACCGCGGTGGAATGCACGTAGACCACACCCGTTTTGCCGTTGGAGTTTTCTTTCAGACCAATCACTTCGCTGCGCACCGATATGGTGTCACCAGCAAAAGTCGGGTGCTTAAAGATCACTTCGGCATAACCCAGGTTGGCAACCGCATTTAGCGATACATCATTCACGGTTTTACCAAAAGCGATATGGAATAACAGAAAATTATCCACCGGCATGGCGGCAAAACCGGCGTTTTCGGCGACCGTTTTCGCGCAATGCAAGGCAAAGCGCGAACCGGTTAGTGCGGTATATAAAGTACAATCCGCTTCGGTGATCGTTCGTGGTACGCCATGATTTAATACTTGCGCCAGCTGAAAATCTTCAAAATAAAAACCTTCAGGCGTTGGCAAATAGTGTGCTTGTGTTGTCATTGCTTACAATACCTTTTTTATGTTTGTATTACCTTTCACGCCCGAGCAATTCAGACTGGCCGTACTCTTTTACTTTGTTGTATAAGCAAATGACTCTATTGGCCCACTGTTCTAAACAAGGTTCAATCAGCCGGTCATCGATAACGGCAACGCTTTGACCCTCGGCATTTGCTTGTTCCATCGCACTAATTATGTCTTTGGCTTTACGAATGTCGACCCCTTTTGGCGTTAATGCATCGTTGGTATACGTTAGCTGGATCGGATGAATTACCGCTTTGCCATCAAAACCTAAATCACGTGCCTGGCGACAGCTGTATTCACAAGCTACGACATCTTTTAAATTAAAATGCGGACCATCAATAATACTTTTATGATGGGCTCGTGCGGCCAAAATGCACATAGATAAATAAGTAAGTAAGCCTTGTCGGTCAAGCGTTACATTAATGCGTAACGAATTCGCCAGGTCACTGGTACCCATAACAATGGTGGTCAATCTATCGGAACTTGCGGCAATTTCTTCTGCGCGTAAAACGCCTAATGGCGATTCGATATTCGCCATGACGAATTTGTTTTCACCGCCAGCAGCATCCAGCGCGGCAATCGCTAAATGCATTTCATCGGCACTTTCGATGTTGGGAAACAATACGCCGTCAATATCAAGCCGGGCAATGGCGGCAAGATCCTCTGCCCCCCAAGTCGAGGATAACTTGTTTACTCGAACGATGCGCTCCGAGTAACCAAAATCACTATTTTCTAGCTGCTCAACCAGGTGTTGTCGTGCTTCAGCTTTTCGAGCAGGTGGTACCGATTCCTGCAAATCAAAAATAATACAGTCGGCATTTAAAGTACGTGACTTTTCAATGTATCGCACTTTATGAGCGGGCACATACAAAGCACTGCGTCGCGGTCGGTAATGAGTGTCGTTGATGCAATTCATGGTTAGGCTCCTTGGCTTGCAGTTTGCTTTGTCGATTGTTTATTTTTAGCTTGTTCGGCTAATTCAGCAAGCATTTGTTTTCGTAATACTTTGCCATTTTTAGTGCGCGGAAAATCATCATAAAAATGGACGATTTTAGGCGCTTTATATTTGGCTAGATTGTTATTTCCAAACGCGAGCATATCTTCTTCGCTGCTCGTTGCTCCCGGATGAAGAATGATACAAGCGCTGACCAGTATTTTATCTTTACCCAGCTCTTCACCAAGCGCCACACAGTCGGCAACATCGGGATGAGTCTTAATGATGCGCTCTATCTCGTGCGGCGACACCCGGTAGCCAAAGGTATTGATGATGTCGTCTTTGCGGCCAACAAACCAAATATAGCCATCTTCGTCGACACGGGCGTAATCGCCAGTGAAAAAGTAGCCGCTGTGGCGTGCTTTTGCGGTTTCCTCAGGCAATTGCCAGTAATTTAAAAATAATCCCGGGTCGTTGTCAGGAATGGCAATCATGCCTTCAACGCCTGGTTTAACCGGTTTGTTTTCTTCGTCAAGCAACACTACGTCGTGACCCGGCTGGGTAAAACCTGCGGCACCGGGACGAATGGGTTGTTGTTTATTTTGTGAGATGTAATAAGAAAATTCTGACATGCCAATGGCTTCATACACATCCATGCCAAAGGTTTCTCGCCAGGCCAGTAACATCTCGTCACTTAAATGTTCACCGGCACTCATACAATGGCGCAACGATGGCACATCACTGCCTTTAAAGTCGGTCTTTTGAATGATTTGTCGATAAATGGTTGGCACACCAATGAAAATAGTGCATTGGTGCTTGGCAATTAATGTTGGCCAGGTTGAAGCATCATTTTTGCCTTCATGCACAATGACCGTATGGCCATGAAAGAGCGGGTCCATCAGTGCCGAACCTAATACATAGGTCCAGTTAAATTTACCCGAATGCATAATCCGATCACCTTCTTTAAAGTCAAACCAGAAGCGACTCGCCGGTAAACGACCAATTAACGAACGATGCGCATGTAACACGCCTTTCGGATAACCTGTGGTACCAGAGGTATAGACCAAATACGCCGGTTCGTCAGCTTTACTGGCGACAATGGAGTCATCCACCGGGCTGTCAATTAATAACTGATGCAAATCGAGGACTTTAACCGCAAGCCCCTGGCTATCTTCAGGCATCTCTCCCGGGCCCGCCAATAGCACCGCCGTTAGCTGGGTGTCTTCGGCTAAAATGGATTTAAGTTCTGGCCACATAGACTTGGCGGTAACCAGAACTTTTGCTCCGGAATCTTTGGCTAAATAGGCCACTTCTGGCGCCGACAGCAAGGTTGATGTTGGTACTGCGGTGGCACCATGCTTTAAACAACCAAAGAAACTGACCGGATAATCGCTGGAATTTGGTAAACGAATTAACACCCTGTCATCGCTGCCTAAACCCAATTCTTTTAAGGTATAAACAAAACGACCACTTAGCATGTCCAGATTGGCATAACTTAATTCGCAGGTGCCAAGTTTATCGTCTTCAATAATCAAGGCAGTATTATTGCCGTTGTTTTGCTCAACGTGCTGACGCACACAGGCATAAGCAATGTTAAAATGTTCGGGTACCTGCCAGTTCCAGCCAGCGGCATCCTGAGTTAGTAAATCATCAAATTTAATCATATTATTTCTCCTGCCTAGCTCTAAATGCGACCGTATGGCCAGTTTTCACGAATTACACTAATGGGTAATTTCTTCAATACCGCCACAGCAAATTGCTTGTCTTCTTCGGTTAACGACTTTAATGCATAGGCACGCAGTAAGGTTTGCAATGCTTTACCAAACATTGGCGGATCGAGCATCTCACCTTCAAACTTAATGGCGCCGCCTAATAAGGCATCGGCATCAATCGCCATTTGCAAAATTTTGACGTTGCGTTTAATCACCTTTGGCGATGGGGTAAACGCCATTTTACATAAATGAATATGATAAGGATGGATCAGCTGTTTACCGGTTAAGCCCATTTGCGTTTCTACCACGGCATGGCCATGAACCACATGTGATTCATGGTCGCCATGCAAGTCTAACCAACGACGAACGTCATCGGGTTCAATAAATTCATCGGGCATTGGCGTTTCGTTAATCAATACTTCAACGCCACCAATCACGCCTTTACCGGCAATACGAGCTTCTAATAACAAGGTTCGCAAGTAGGTAAGCAGTTCATCAATCCAGCCCTCTGGGGTTAAATGAATCGCCATTGCTTTGGAGAAATCGTGAATACCAAACACCACGTGTTTCACTGACGGAAACGCCATTAATTCGTCAGCAATTTTTAACGAACGCGGATGCTCAATAATGGGTTGGATCTCAATTTTAGGATTTACCGCCAGTAGCCAGGCGGACAAGTCCCTGATTTCTGCCGCGCCGTACATTTCGCCGGCTTTAGCCAACACGATAACGTCGATATGTGCCGCCACTTGCATGATTAACTCTAAATCTTTTTCGTATTCTTCGGTACGAAAAGGGTTGATACGCAGCGCTATTTGAAAGTCACGTTCAGGAAATTGTGGTAATTCCTTAAGTAACAGCTCACGACTCATTTCCTTTTGCCGACAACCATCTTCTAAATCGAACAGCAAGGTATGAGCCGGGCAATTGTGGGCGTGCTTGCGCATCCGCTCTGTTGCTTGCTCCATGTTTTCATATTCTTCGTTTTTAGGAGAGTATTTGACCGGCGGGTAATACAACTGGATGCCAGGCCAAAATCCACCTAGCACATCTTCTTCATTTACCTGCTCTAAGAACTCATTGTGATAGTTCATTTTACTCCCCCTTAAAGGTTGTCGATTGGTGAAAAAATTATTATTTGAATATCTTTTTGAATAAGTTTCTGGTCAAAAAAATGTAAACTTTCATCTATAATTACACGATTAGAGTAATTATTTCAAACAATAGTTTAAAAAAGTGTTTGAATTATTTTCTCCATAACGCTAGTGTAAGATACAACAAGTCGTTACCAGGTGATGTAACCTAAGGTACAGTCGCTTATTAACTAACTATGTAAGATAAATTTATAAACGCAAACCGAACAAGTGTATATAACCAATTAGTAGTAGGAAGCATTAACATCGCGGCCATAACTAGTTAATTAGTAGTAGTTAGCACTACAGGGTTTGACATCGAAACAGAATATATGTAATTAATTTACAACAGTAATCATTATCATTAATTTTTAAGGAGACACCCATGTCATCAACCGTTCATCCAAACGAAGCCCTATTTGATGCAGAGCAGCCATTTCCAGTCATCCCAAGTTGTGAACATTTTGCCGGCAGTGAAAAGTTGATCCTTAAAGCCATGCAAATGCAAAAAGAAACTGGCCCGGTGTTTGATATTACCTGTGATTGTGAAGATGGCGCCGCCGCAGGCTCTGAACAAGAGCATGCAGAAATGGTGGCTCGCATTATTGGTAGTGCGGATAATGAATTTAATATGATGGGGGTGCGTATTCACGATCCATCTCATCCGCATTGGCAAAAAGATTTAGATATTTTAATTCCTGCTTGTGGTGAAAAGCTGGCTTATATTACCTTGCCAAAGTGTACACAAGGCGCGCAAATTAAAGAAATGGTCACCTACATTCAGCGGCTTGCGAGTTTACATTCTATTGCCCGTGAAATTCCAATTCATGTGTTAATTGAAACCCATGGTGCGTTGCAAGATGTTTGGCAAATTGCCGCCACTGATTGGGTACAAGTACTTGATTTTGGCATGATGGATTTTGTTTCTGGCCATTACGGCGCCATTCCTGCGTCTTGCATGCGTAGCCCCGGGCAATTTGATCATGCGTTATTAAAACGCGCAAAAACCGAGATGGTGGCAGCGGCATTAGCCAATGGTGTGGTTCCTGCTCATAACGTGACCTTGGATTTGAAAGATGCTCAACAAACCACCGATGACGCAACGCGTGCTCGTAACGAGTTTGGTTTCATGCGCATGTGGAGTATTTATCCGACCCAAATTACCGCTATTGTCAATGCGATGAAGCCAAACTATGAAGAAGTGGCAGACGCAGAGGCAATTTTACTTGCCGCCCAAGAAAACAGCTGGGGACCAATTCAGCACAAAGGTGAATTGCATGACCGTGCCACTTACCGTTATTTCTGGGAGCTATTGCAACGCGCCCATGTAAGCGGTATTGCTGTGAGTGCCGAAGCTAAAGCGGCATTTTTCTAAACATCAACTTTAATCGTTCATCAAGATTGTGACGCAAAAATAAAGCCTTATTTCAATGTTGAAATAAGGCTTTTATCTTTCTGATGTTTTACCCAAACCAATTCATCTGCTTTTTCAGCGCTTGATCTACGCCTGTGTTTTATAAAAATCACCATTAAAGTCATTAATACTAATCTTTTTGTAAGGCTAGCTTGACTTTGTGTCAGGTGTTGATTACTCTTCAGTCAAGTAAGCTTTACATATTGACAAACATGCAAGACATGAGACGATAACCAAGAGAGGATATTTATGAACAAACACACGACAGATGACAAAGATTGGCAAACCACCACCGCTAAAAACACCGTTCACCTTTTTGGCTGGACATTGTCCTGGGTGCTGACCATTGCTTTGACTGCCTTTGGGCCAAAATATTTATGGGACTTTAATACGGCATTATCGATAGTCGCTGTTCTGCTTAATATTGGTGTCGGTATTGGCATGATCCTGGCCAATCGAAAACACCTGAAAGGCTTAGACGAAATGATGCAGCAAATTCAGCTCAATGCGATGGCACTGTCATTAGGAGTTGGCCTGGTATTTGGCATCAGCTATGAGCAATTAGAAGACATAAAATTGATCGCCTTTGAGCCGGAGATATCACATTTAATTATGTTAATGACGTTTGCCTATATGACTGGCATTATCTTGGGTCACAGGAAGTACAAATGAGGAATCGTTTAAAGGTGCTTCGAGCTGAGCGTGACTGGACGCAAGCACAGCTAGCCACAGCACTGGATGTATCCCGACAGACCATTAATGCCATCGAAAAAGGTAAGTTTGATCCCAGTTTACCATTAGCATTCAAAGCAGCGCGTTTATTTGAATTAGCCATTGAAGAGATTTTTCAGGATGAAGCATAAATACCAATCTGCATAAGTGCTGAGTTGACAATATATTAATAACTTATGGCTTCGGGCAGACTTGGTATTGCTACATGATAGGTCAATTCATCCGTGAATTAAAAAAGCCCACCGAAGTGGGCTTTGTTCATTATAGTTAAGTAATGATTAGATAATTGATGTGGTTAACATCTTAATCTTACTTGCTTAAAGATTTGCGGCGCAAACCAGCAATCAATAGCATCAGCATGGTTGCCATACCAAAGCTACCACCAGAAGATTTCTTCTCTGCTTCTGCTTCTGGTACTTCTTCAACTGGCACGGTAACAGGCGCATCATAAACATCAGTTACTGTTAACATAAAGCTTGTGCTTACCGCGTCTGATGGGTTTTCAACATCTGCAACGGTTACGGTAACTTCTGTTTGACCGTAAAAATCTAACACTGGTGTGATAGTGACAGTAGAACCGGCTTCATTACCGTCAACACTAAACTCAATGCCTTCACCGCTAGCGCTGATTTCATTCACTGAGTTTTTTTCATCGGCAAAGTACACTGCAAATGAAACCGCTTGCTCTTCTTCAGTTTCCATGTCGTTAAGTTCGCCAATCGATAAATTACTATTTACCGTTAAGGTATGGTTCATTTTAATATCGGCCATACCATCAACGGTTGACACGGCGGTGAACTCCAGGATTTGACCTGCTGCACTTTCCGGTACATCAACCCAGGCGGTGACTTCAAATTGTGATGATTCCGGACCGACGTAGTCGTAACAAACCACTAAATCATCGGCGATCATTTGGTCAAGATCATTGAAGGTGTATTCGGCGCCTTTGTACGCAGATAGTGGACCACGACTATAGACAGGACCGGTGAAACCTTGCACACCAATAGAACCACGGGCATCGGTACTGCCATAATCGAGATTATCATACGCCATATACATTTCGTACTGACCACGACCAAAAAGAGTGTCTTTGTTCATGATTAATTCAAAATCAAAGCTGTTATCACGCTTGCTCCAGCTATAGGTACGATCCGGGTTGCGTACCGGATCACCATAATCGGCAGCGTTGTCCCATTCGACTATGGTCCACTGGCCGGTACTTGCCAATGAAATACCTGAGTTATAACCAAGTTCGGTACTCATCACATCCCAGTTAGGTGCCTGACCTGCTTCATTAGCACCCCAACCACGCCATAACACGCCAATACCTTCATACGGGAATGATTCATATGGGAATGGACGGTAGTCGGGCCAGAAGTTAGGTTGACCCCATAAATCGATAAAACCGTTACCACGGATAGCAAACATTTTAGGATCGCTATTTAGCTTATCTTTATTATTAAACAAATGTACGCTGTCAGTAGCACCGTTAAACACTAAGCTTGCCGGTAGTTGGGTACCAAAACGATAATCCGGGTTGCCGATTTCGTCAAAGCCACCAAATAATGCCCTTATACCAAAACTACTTAAATCGACATAGCCACCAGGGTTGGCATTACCAAAGTTTGGTGTACGACACATTTCATCGGTTAAGTTGGTGGTAATGTTATAAGACGGCTTAATATCGGCAGTATTCGGCTGAGTACCGGTAATGGTTACTGTGTTGCCGTCAACGATGATTTCATCGACATTATCATTAGATGAAAATACATTATCAGGGTTAACCATCAAACCTTGTGGAAAGTTGGCGGTAATGGTGTAAGCACGATCGGCACCTGTGTTATTTGCTAATACTTCAAAGGTGTAAGGAACTTGAACGCCAGTTTTCGTTTGCTCTGCTGGCACATCAAGGCTGACATCATTCTTACCTCGAGCCAATTTAAATGGAATGTTACCTATGTTACCGGCGTTAACCGCTGAGGTACCAATATCCAGGGCGGTATAATAAATATCCCCTTCAGTCATTGGCATATCCCAGTTCAAGGTGAGATCAACCATTTGGTGACCATCACTCGCTGGCGCTTCTAACGTCATATTACTGGCAATTTGATCTGTGACTACGGCCGCGGCAAAAGTGAATGTTTCTGCTGCCTGATCAAATTCACCGCTTTTTTGTGAGTTATACAAAACTGCCCAATATTCACCCTCTTCCGGGTTGTTAATATTACAGAAGTTGTCGTAAAGTACGTGGCTTGACACACACAATAGCTCTTCAAATAAGTCGGCCTCGCCGTTACCGTTGTAATCTTTACCCACATAAATCAGAGCATTACCTAAAGCCAAAGTGCCTTGCGCTGGCGATTCGGTGGTACCATGCGATTCCACAATCAAGCGTTTCGCATTTTCAGGTACACTGATGTGTATGGTATGAGTGGCTTCATCTAAACGCTCACTCATGGGAACCGTTAAATCGGCACTGCTAGACCATGGAAAACTGCCGTCATCATCTTTTGTTAAGGTAACCGTTTCCACGTTCGCTTTAACCGGCTCATACACTCGAGAATAAGGCATTTCCACCATAGGCAGCATCACCTGATTAATCTGGTAGCTGGAATTGTCGCGATGGGCGGTAGCTTGTAAACGTGCTGGTAGTTCACCACGGTCGTACTTAAACACAACCGGCCAATGCGCTTGTGGGATATCACTTTCTTCGGCATTAAAGATCAAATTTGAATGTAACTCCACTTCCGAGTTACTGAACCAATCCTGAGTATCCATGATTGACGCTTTCACCACTATGGTTTGCGTCTCGCCGGCTTTCAGAGAGAATTCTTTTGGTGTAACTTCAATATTGACGCCGTTCTGGGCACTTTGATTTTTCATATCAAAATTCCAGTTGAGCACATCTGAGTTACTCACCGACCAGGTACCGTCACGGGTTGCTTTCACCGTACGGATCCATTGACACTCTGGCGCACAGCTAAAGTTTACCAGGTTTGGCATGTTCAATTTATGCGGAGTGCCACCATTGTATGGATCGGCCGCTTTAAAATTATCTGCCGACTCATCCATTACCAGACCCGCTTTTACCGCGTTGGCAACATTGATGCGACCGGTACCGGCGCGGTAAATTTCCGCTTTGCCTTCAAGGTCGGAATCATTATTTAAACGACGATATTTGACGATATTGTCAGCGGTCATTGAAAGTGCCGATTGTACTTCGGTAGCAGACCATTCAGGGTGAGCCTGACGAAGTAATGCCATTGCTCCGGCGACATGCGGAGATGCCATTGAAGTACCACTAATGGCAGCATAATCCTGACCATACGGGTTAGCGGTAAACGGCTGTTCATCTGAGTATGCCGCTAAAATATTTACCCCGGGTGCTGCCATTGCTGGCGCCAACACTTCAACATTAGAGAACGATGGGCCACGAGAAGAGAATTTTGCCAACCAGTCAGCATTGTCCTCATCAACTCGGCGTTCTATAACCGTTTCTTTAATGGTGATCATATGGCCTAATTCAGCATAGGAATCTATCCAGTCTTCCAAACCATCGGTATTATCCGGGTTGTTATAACCTAGGTACTTACCATTCCATTGATCGTAAGTGAAATGCACCGCAGGTAATTCATACTCAGTTGGTACAGTTCCTTGCGAGGCAATCTTGTTAAACATCACAAAGCCATCGGCGCCACCAGCTTTTACGTGGCTAACTTTTGCGGTACGCGCATTGGCAGCGGGATCTTGAGGATCATGACGTTGACACACGACGATAACGTTAGTGCTGCCATCACTGGCTCCTGGAATTGCTGTGCCATCTTTAAAGTTATCAAAGGTACCGGCAGGATACTCAGTGCTACAGTAACCGTTGTAATCCTTGTTGCCATCAATATCTTCATAATCTTTGGCCCAAACCACAACACCGGTTAATTCAGTGGTATTGATCGCGCCACCTGAGGTACCAACATCAGACCAGGCAGGAATTTCAGAGCCAAGATTTTCATCGATGAAACCGGCATATTCAACCATAGTTTCAACCGCAATCTCACGACCGTGAGTGGTGGCAGCCACTTGTGCAAGCCAGGGCGAGGAGTTATCCAGCATACCCATACACTCAGCACCACAAGCTTGTCCAGCGTTACCCGCGGCGGCAGCGACGTTAATGCCGGCTTCGCGAGCAGATAAAAACGCCTGTTGTACCGGGTCACCCCAAACGTTGGAGTCGGCACCACCAATAGAGAAGTTAATCACATCGACACCATCGGCGATGGCATCTTCAATACCGGCAACCAGCGCTTCGCCAGGACAACCTCTAAAACCATCATCGTTGTTGGCATTACACACCTGGTAAGCGATGATGTTGGCATGTGGCGCAACCCCTGAAATTTCAGGAAATAAACCTGCTTTTAATACCACACCATCTGCGTTTTCACCTGCTTCGGGTAATACATAGTCAACGTCATATAAGACATTGCCCGCGGCGGTTGAAGCAACGTGCGAGCCATGGCCCTGATAATCTTCGGCAATTGCCGGCCAACCTGGACGCATGGTTTCATAATTATCGGTGATTGACGAATATGAACGCATACCAATAAGCTTGTCGTTACAATTGACCAATTCCGCCAATTCTGCATCGGCACAATTACCAACGTATTGCTCTGCGCCCCAAGGGTTGGTGTGGTTATAACCATCACCACCAACATCGGCAAACGATGGATGATCTGAGTTAATACCGGTATCGATGATCGCCATAATTTGACCTTCACCTTTGTACTCCATACCATCGGTAGTCGCCGTACCTTGCCATATACCATCTGCGCCAATGTGCTTAGGGCCAGTATCTGATAATAACTCATAGGTTTTCGCGCGCACAACCGAAGCAACGTTACCTAAGGTAGATACCCGTTGTGCTTCGGCCTGAGTCATTTCAACCGAAAAACCGTTGATCGCTTTGGTGAAATGTTTACGTGCCTGTTTAGTGCCCACTAACGTCGACATTCCTTGCAACACTTGCTGTTGAGTCGTAAGCAATTGCTGTTGATATTGCGCAACTTCTCTTAGCATAGGTTGGCCTTTGCTAAATAATTTATTGCTGCCAGATTTTTTCATCGCCAGGGCAATGTTTGAGTCCGGCTGTTTCGCCAACGCCGAAACCGGGCTATCGTTTAGACGAACAATATAAACATGCTCGCCAAAGATGTCTTCTTCTTCGGTAAACTTGTGGTGTTGTTGATTGATTTGCACGTTAAGCCCGGCATTTTGTAGCATAGATGCATCGTTAACGTTTAACTGTTGTTGAAATTGTTTTATTTGTTCAGTAGTAACATTGGGTGCTGTAAGTTTATTATTTATTTCAGCATGTTCACCGACTAAAGCCGCCTGCGCCATACCAACACTATACAGTGCGGTAGCAACGGCAGTTACAAGCATTTTTATCTTCATGAGACCTTCCATAAAAGTTATATTTAATTGGAATTGTTGAATGTTAATTCAGCAATGACCTCAAATATAACCATACTCTTGACTAGAAAATCTTCAGTTTTACTGTAGCGTTTTGTACGTGGAATTTTGCTCTGGCAAGCGCTATATTTACTCTAATGGTATGGTATTAAAGACAATATTTATGTTAAATAAATGTTAATGACGGTTGCTCTGTGTCGTGCTTTTTTGTTGCCAGTGGCCTTTAAATACGGGCGTTGCGGTTAAAGTTTAACCGCTTTGAGTTTTGTAGCTTTTTGTACATTCGTATTAATCATTTGTGTAAGTTGTTAAACTCAGATGAACTGGTTTGCTATTTGGATTTCAATGTTTTCATGAAAATTTACCCGTTTTGGCTTTTTAGCCTTATCATTGCTTTTTCCGCGCCGCTAAGTGCTAACGATGACGCTGCTCGCGATGAAGTAGCGATTGAGCAATGGACATTTTCGATTTTTCTCGGCGAAGGTAAAATTGAAAATCCCATTGTTAATTTTAAAGATCTCGATGTTATTTTGTTTCCGTCAGTGAGTTATTATGGTGAGAAGTTTTTTCTCGAAGGCACGACCCTAGGCTATAGCTTGCTGGAAAATGACGAGATGATCGTTGATGTGGTCGGCTTACTTAACGATGATGGCATGTTTTATCATTTTGAAGATCAACAAGACTTAACCGTCAGCAGTGCTTTGGGCTTTAATCCGATACGTGGTCCGATTAAACCAGGGCAGGAATTTAAGCCAGTAAAACGCGATTTATCTTATTTAGGCGGAGTCAGTTTCACCGTGATTAATGATTACTTTGATACTCGTATTGGCTATTTTCAGGATGTTACCGGCGTACACCATGGCCATGAAATCCACTTTAGTATTGCCACCAGCTTCGCTAATCGCTGGTTTAACACTTTAGTTGAAGTCGGCCAGGTGATAAAAAGTCGTGAAATTGTTGAATACTATTACCGCTTTCAGCCGGAAGAATTATCCATACTCGAGGGGGTCGACGAATTAAAAACAGGCGGTAAAAGCCATAACTTTTACTACAAGGTACAAGTGGATGTGCCAATTACTGAATCATTTGCTGTTGTCGGCATCGCTAAATATACCAAGTTTGGTAACCATATTAAGCAAAGTTTACTGGTCGAGGATAGTAATTATTTGACCAGTTTCGTTGGCTTGAGATATCAGTTTTGACCCCCTATATGATTAAACAGCTACCAGCAAAGCAACATATGGGGAGCTTCCTCCTGTTGTGGTGTGTCTGTATTTTACCGGTTCAAGCCGAGCAAATCCGCTCAGAATTAACTGATCTACAACTAGTTTTACAGCCAAGAATTTGCGTGTTGGAAACAAAACAGGGCCGTTGCCGCCGCACCCTAAGTTTGCAATTACCGGCAAATATCAGCTCGCCATTTTGCGTATATACCCAAGACAAATTAGAAACCCGGCAATGCTATCAAGGCCATCAGGCCGCGGGTTTCTTTTTTGCGGTAAATACCAGTAAGAGTGTGATGATCATTGTTGAAGACCTGAATGAGCAGCAAATGATTGCCTGGGCTATGTTTAAAGTAGCGGCATATCAGCCAGTGAAAAAACGTAAGCGTCGGCGCTATAGTTGGAATATTTTATAATTATGAGCATTCTCTGTAAGTTATTGTTAATTGAAGACGATCTGCCGCTGGCATCATTAATTTGTCAATATCTACGGGCGAATCAATGCGATGTGGTACATGTTAGCAGTGGTGAGGAAGTCAATTTATTATTTAACTTAAATGAATTTGATATTGTCATTTGTGATGTGATGTTACCGGATATCAGTGGCTTTGAGTTATTTAAAACCCTGAATAAAGAAATTCATTGCCCGGTAATATTTTTTACCGCACTCGATGATGACAAAGACCAAATTTATGGTCTGGATTTAGGCGCGGTAGATTATATCGTCAAACCGGTAGACCCGGCAATTTTACTTGCCCGCATCAAGGTTCATATGCGCTTGCGCAACCAGGAGTCTTCATCAACATTACGATTAAACAAACTGGTACTCGACTCTCAGCAGAAGAAAATTTATTACCAGGGCGCAGCGCTGCCGATCACCGTACAAGAGTTTGATGTTTTATATCTGCTGGCGCAACACCATTTAGAAATTGTCCCCAGAGAAGTGTTGTTTAAAAGTATTATTGGCAGAGACTATGACGGCTTAGACCGGGCGGTAGACTTGATCATTAGCCGATTAAGAAAAAAACTGGAAGAATTGTCCATCGACTACCTGGTGATCCGCTCTATTCGCGGCAAAGGTTATTTGCTAAGTTGTGGTGAATAACGGATGATTTTTCAATTTGCCCGCTTGTATGTCTTAATTGTGTTATTGGCCTTTTTGATCATTTACTTGTTTGGTCAAATCTATAACAACCTGATGAAACCGCCGGAAAGCTACTCGTTAGATGTGCAGCAAATATTTGCCCATGTTGGCGAACCGAGTAATCCACAAATTCAGTTAAAGCAGGTTGCCAGAAATACTATTGCGATGCCTGCACGGCTAGAGTCAATGTTAGAGCAAGGTGAAGTCATTGAAATCGCCGATGAGCAAGGGTTTGTCTATTTTTATCAGTTACTTGGGCCAAAAACCCTGTACCAGATGGGACCGATATCTTTAGGTGATGATAATGGTCAAAATGATGACTTTTATTTTGTCATTTTGTTTTATTCGGCACTGGGGCTGTTAGTGTTGGGTTTTATTTGGCCGTTATTTAAAGATTTGGCCAAATTGCAGCAACAAGCGATTGCTTTTGGTGAACAACCCAATTCGATAGATAGTGAAATATCGCCATCGTCCAACATCTATCCACTGGCAAGAGCGTTTGAAAAAATGTCTCACCAGATTGTCAACACTATGCAAATGCATCAAGATTTGTCGCGTACCATAGCCCATGAGATTAGAACGCCGTTGGCAAGAATGAAGTTTCTTGCTGAAATTATCGCGCCGATGATCGAAAAAACACAACAGCAACGCTTATTGGCTGATATTGGCGAGATACAACAAATGATGGACGAATACCTGTCTTTTGAACGCCTGGAACATAAGCATTACTTAATGGCTAAAGAAAAGGTAAACGTTGAGCAATTCTTCAGCGAGATGTCGGCCAAGCTTGATTATTACCCAAGCAGGATACAAGTAAATTTACAATCAACAGTGAAGCAGGCGTATTTCAATGAACAGGCGATGAACCGAGCGCTGCAAAACTTAATCAATAACGCGCTGCGTTATGCCAATAACCGTGTTGATGTTTGTTTTAGCATAGTGAATAACATCTGTATTCTCGAAGTTTCCGATGATGGACCCGGTGTTGGCCAAGAAGCAAAAAAATTAATTCAACCCTTTGTCCGTAAAGAATCGCAGGGGGACTGCAAAACCGGTTATGGCCTTGGTTTATACATTGTCAGGAAAATACTTATCTGGCATCAAGGTGAACTTGAACTGGATAACAGCCCTTCATTAAAAGGGGCCAAAGTTACCTTGTCCTGGCCAAATATTCCTTAACAGCCAGGAATCATTTCAGCGCTCAATATCGTAAATGTCAGTGATATCATTTAAACTTGCAGCAAAGCTAATACCAAGTCGACTAAATAGTATTAACCGATATGTACCCATTAAATTATATAGAGCCGGTATTTCGGCCACCGAGTGAATGGCAAAGCCTGATTTTGCAAGTGACCAATGGTTGCTCGTGGAATAAGTGCACATTTTGCGATATGTACACCGCCGATAATAAAAAATTTAAACCGAAGAAACTCGATATCATTGAACAAGAATTAGCGGCCATTAAACAAGCCTCTTTACCGGTTCGGCGAATATTCTTAGCCGATGGCGATGCGATGATGTTGCCGTTCAATCGACTAAAAGATATTTTGCTACTCATTCGCCAATACTTTCCTGATGTCAGCCGTATCTCCAGTTATTGTTTGCCGCGCAATCTGGGTAATAAAACCGTAGAGCAACTCAGTGAATTAAAACAGTTAGGCTTAAGTTTACTGTATGTCGGTTGTGAAAGTGGTGATGATCAGGTGTTACAACTGATCGAAAAGGGCGAAACCTATCAAAGCTCGCTTATTGCTCTGGAGAAAATAAAACAAGCCGGAATGAAAAGTTCGGTGATGATTTTAAACGGTCTCGGCGGCCCTGAGTTATCTCAGCAGCACGCCATTAATTCGGCAAAATTAATGAACGTGGCGCAACCGGATTATCTATCAACCTTAGTGGTGTCATTTCCTTTAGGGGAAGAGCGCTTCGCTGAAAATTTCAATGGCAAATTCAGGCAACTTAAGCAACAAGAGTTGTTTATGGAAATGCATACCTTGTTAACTCATTTGCAATTAAACAAAACCATTTTTCGCTCAGATCATGCATCGAATTATTTAATACTCAAAGGCGTATTAGGTAAAGATAAACAGCAGTTATTAACGAAAGTAGAAATGGCGTTAAACAATGCCATTCCTTTGCGCCAGGAGTGGCAACGAGGCTTGTAGTCGCTTGCTTTTTTGCAACACTGAATTCTTATGCCGATTGGTATTAAAAACATGGAAAGACAGGACAGTAAGATGGTCACCCCAAACAGCAATATTGGCTTTAGTTTACACTTGATGGACGATCTTGATGCGCCATTCAGTGCGCGTATTCAGTTAACGGAAAAAAAACTACCGGCGTTAAAGCCTGGCGAAGTGTTGGTGAAAATGCTGGCTTCGCCAGTCAACCCTTCAGATTTGGTTTATTTAATGGGTAAATATGGTTTACCGCCAATAGATGGTGCCTATGCGGGGTTTGAAGGTTGTGGTCGGGTAATTGCAGCGAATGCCGGCTTATATGGCAAATGGCTAACCGGCAAACGTGTTGCGGTCTCTGCAGCTCCAGGACGTGATGGCGTGTGGGCAAAATATGCGATCAGCAAAGCCAGTTATTGTTTACCGGTTCGTAAAGAGATTAACGACCAACAAGCCGCGACTATCATCGTAAACCCTTGCACTTCGGTATGTTTAATCGAACGAGCAAAAACGCTGGGGGCAAAAGCGGTTGTGATTAATGCGGCAGCAAGCCAGGTGGGCAAAGGCGCTATTCGTTATGCCAACATGCTGGGCATGAAAACGATTGCGACGGTGCGCTCAGCCGCGAATGTTGAGGTATTAAAAAAACTGGGCGCCAATCAGGTGTTATTAACGACTGCTGACACCTTTAAAGAACAGTTAAAGCAGGCAAGTAAAGCCTTGCATGCGACGGTATTATTAGATGCCGTTGCCGATGTTGATACGCCCACTACGATGTCTTGCATGCCCAATGGCAGCACCGCTATCGTTTATGGCCGCTTAACCGAAACTCAACATCCAATGGGTGGTCAGTTTAGTGTTAGCGATGTGATATTCAGGAACCAAAAAATCGAAGGGTTCTGGCTGGCGACCCACATTGGCAAATCAACCCCGTGGCAGGTGCTGAGTTTGAGTCGAAAAGTGCAAAAACTCATGGCCCAGGGCATTTTCCACACGGATATTTATGGGCAATTTAATGCCGAACAATTTCCCCTGGCATTAGCGCATTATGCCGCCCACAAAAGTGATGGTAAGGTCATCTTGGCATTCGATTAAATATGCTATGTTTATCGCCTGCTGTTTTGCTGAACAAGGCTAATTGATGGCGTTGTTTAATTGTGTTGCAATGATTGCCAGTGCCGGGTTTTCTAATTGATCTTCGGCTTCAAGCCAACAAGAGTTGCTATAGCTTTCAAAGTGTAAAATTAGATATTCGCTTAAAAATTTAAAGCGATAATATTCTCTGTCGGCGCCAACAATGTGTTCGATAATTCTGTGTTCAGGCAAAAGGGAAAATACATTTGTGGCTAAGTCGCGAATGTCATCTTGGTGCCAGTTGAAATTAAAATTAATTAACACTAATGCGTCATCAGTTAATTGACACTTGCTTACGTTCGTCATGCAATATCCAGTGGTTGATTGCTCAGGTTTTGAGCTTAAGTTTTAACTATTCTTAGGGTTAAGTGCCACAAAATGTGTGGTAATTTTCATCGGCTTCGGCATCGGCTTGCTGGAAATACGCCATGCCATTTTGCGCATTATAAGGCGATCGCAAAAACCTTAAATAATGTTCAGCAGCATCGCTGTTACCACTTTCCTGGCATTTATCGAGCACTTCTTCTACATGATGGTTTCTTGGTATCAACAGTGGATTATGGTGTTGCATTAACTGTTTTGCTGCAGCAAAATCGATATTGGCAGCGCATAATTTAGCTTGCCAGCTATCATACCAACTACCTAACGTTGCCTTTAATTTATCGGCGATATCGGCTTGCTCAAAGCTATTGGTGAGCTGGGTGAAGGTTTGAGTATAATCGAGAGAGTTTTTGTGCATGATGATCAATAACTCCTTAAGATGCTCTATATCGGCATCATCAGGGTGAGCAAAACCTAATTTATTGGCAAGCATGGTATTAAACGCTTGCTCGTATTGGGTCGAAAAATTGATAATTAACGGCTCGACTCGTTTAACTGCACTGTCTTGAACACAATCGATAAGAGGCAATAACGCCTCAGCGAAACGCGCCATGTTCCATTGGGCAATTTTCGCTTGATTGCCGAATGCATATCGACCATTTCTGTCGATAGAACTAAATACGGTGGCAGGATCATATACCCCCATCATTGCACAAGGGCCAAAGTCGATGGTCTCTCCGCAAATGGCGGTATTATCAGTATTCATGACGCCATGAATAAAACCGACTCGCAGCCATTGCACGATCAATTGAATTTGTTTTTCAATAACGCGTTCAAGCAACTGTACAAAACGCTCAGTAGTGTCGTCTGTAATATCTGAGTAGTGGCGAGCAATGGTGTAATCGGCCAAAGAGAGTAAAGACTCAATGTCACCTCGAGCGGCAAAGTACTGGAATGTACCTACACGGATATGGCTGCTTGCGACCCGTGTTACTACTGCACCGGGCAACGCTACTTCACGGATAACATTTTCGCCGGTGGTTACCACAGCCAAACACCTCGATGTGGGTACGCCAAGCGCGTACATCGCTTCACTCATGATGTATTCACGAATGGCTGGGCCAAGAGCGCAGCGTCCATCGCCTTGTCTGGAGAAATGGGTTCGGCCCGACCCTTTGAGTTGAATATCGCGGCGAATGTTTTCATTATCAATAACTTCACCTAACAAATGGGCACGACCATCGCCGAGTTGCGGGTTAAAGTGACCAAATTGATGGCCAGCATAGGCAAGCGCGATAGGTTCGGCGCTGTCTGCTAATTCATTACCGGAAAACACCTGAGCAAGTTTGTGTTTATCTTGGCACTCGTCTGAACTTAGTTGCAGACTTGCCGCTAAGTCTTTGTTCCATAGTTGCAATTTTGGTTCTGCCACCGTTGCCGGTTCGATGCGCTGAAAAAAAGCATCGCCAAGTTTGATGTAAGTATTGGAATATTTCATCATGAAGGACTTAACTCTGAGTTTATGCTGTAATTATAATAAACTAAAATAGCTAGGAAAAATGCAAAGAAAGCTATTTTTAACGGTGTTTGCTGTAAGTTTAAGCGTTTTTTTTTGATCTAAAATAGTATTTTACTGAAAAAAGCACAGACAGTATTAACTTTTTTCCATATAATCAAATACTGTTTTTTAACATAATAAGAGTAGTCACTATGAAAAAATTAGCTCTAGCATTAGCAGCTACAGTAGTAATGACAGCGCCAGCAATGGCTGCTGACGTTGAAGCAGGTAAAGCAAAATCAGCAATGTGTGCCGCGTGTCACGGTGCAGCTGGTATTTCTGCGATTCCAATGTATCCAAATCTTGCTGGTCAAAAAGAAGCATACCTTGCCAAGCAACTTAAAGATTTTAAATCAGGAACGCGTAAAGACCCGGTAATGGGCAGTATGGCTATGCCATTAACTGACGCTGATATTGCTAACTTATCTGCGTATTACGCAAGCATTAAGTAAGTAATAATACAGACATTAAAAAAAGCGCATTTTAAATGCGCTTTTTTTGTTCATGGTGTCCCGTGCTGAAATAGGTTTACACTTTTAGGACTTATTTATGGACACTTCAATTATCAGGGAAGGGACCTATTCTGCTTTGTTCTTCGATGAACTATATGCAAACATAGCAAGAACTGTATAATCTTTGTATTGTGTCTTAAAAACTACTCCTATGTTTAAATATCAAATCATACTTTTCCTATTTATATTTTCGGCGACAAGTTTTGCCGAGAATGGCGTTGTACAATCGACAGAATCTGTGGCTTTTGATAGCGCCATTGAACTGGCCGAAGCTGAAATCAACTTCGATGAATCTGCTGCCTTGGCAAAACAACAGCAGCTGGATACACAATCTGTGGCTTTTGATAGCGCCATTGAACTGGCCGAAGATGAAATCAACTTCGATGAATCTGCTGCCTTGGCAAAACAACAGCAGCTGGATACACAAATTGAGTTTTGTGCGCCATGTCATGGTAAAAATGGTATATCTAATTTGCCTATTTATCCAAATCTTGCCGGTCAACATCAGCAATATTTGCTCAAACAGTTATTGGCTTTTAAATATCGACGCAGAAAAGATGCGGTGATGTCGCCGATGGTGAGTCGTTTAAATGAAGATGAGCTGGTTGAATTAGCAGCTTATTATGCCAGTCTTAGCAGTGGCATCAGTCATATTGAAATCAATGGAGAGTTTAATGCAAGTCCTGAAACGAACGAAAATTCGAATGAAAATTAATAATTGTATTGCCATAGCCTTAACCGCATTACTATTTTCCTGTGGCGACGAATCCCCGTCAAAATCCCCCGAACAAGCAATAACAGCAGAGGTTGCAATGAATCAACTGGCCGAACGTTATGTGAAATTAGCCTTATTGGTTGGAAAGCATCAAGATTTCTATATTGATGCTTATTACGGGCCAAGTGAATGGCAACAGCAAGCGGAAAAATTACCACTAACAACTTTACTGGTGCAAGCGGATGACTTATTAACCGATATAAATAAGGCGACTGCAACTGCCGGTGAGCAACTGCGCAAAGATATGTTAGTGGTGCAAACCCGCTCAGTGAAAGCCTTTATTGAGCAATTAAATGGCAAGCAGTTCAGCTTCGATCAAGAGTCGATGGCCTTATATGACGCCAAATCGCCCAATTTAACCGAAACTGATTTTGATAAAGCCTTGACCGAACTCGACAGCTTATTGCCTGGGCAGGGTGATTTAAATCCAAGGTTAGTCGATTTTAAAGCACAGTTTGTGGTGCCATTAGATAAGCTAAACGAAGTTTTTGTCGCCGCTATCGAAGAATCGCAACAGCGCACCAAAGCCAATATTAAATTACCCGAGAATGAATCGTTTACCATAGAATACGTTAACGATAAGCCCTGGAGCGGTTACAACTGGTATAAAGGCAACAGTTACAGTTTGATCCAGGTAAATACAGATTTCCCAATACAAATTGATCGTGCTATCGATTTAGCCAGTCATGAAGGATACCCCGGGCACCATGTGTTTAATTCATTAATGGAACAGCATTTGGTCAATGGCAAAGGTTGGGTTGAGTATTCCGTATATCCGTTATATTCGCCGCTTTCTTTGTTAGCCGAAGGCAGTGCAAATTACGGTATTCAGGTAGCGTTTAATCATCATGATCGTATCGCCTTTGAAAAGAACGTGTTATTTCCGTTAGCGGGCTTGGATGCCTCGAAAGTGGAAACCTATTACCAGGTAGAAGCGATTCTAGGTAAGTTAACTTACGCCGGTAATGTTGCGGCGAAACGCTATTTAGACGGTCAAATCGATAAGCAACAAGCGATAGATTTTTTGATGAAATACGCGCTCAGCAGTGAAGAGAAATCGGTACAACGTATCGGTTTTATTGAACGCTATCGGGCCTATGTAATTAACTATAATCTTGGTCAGGATTTGGTTAAAGATTATGTTGAATTTCGCAGTGGCGATGATGACAAAAAACGCTGGCAAGTCTTTGCCGATTTATTATCGAACCCCAAAAGCGCGTCAATGATGGTTGTTCGTTAGAAGAAAACGTTTATCAAAATTAAAAAATAGGAGCCTTATGGCTCCTTTTTATTTTTAGCTTCGAGCAACTTGTACTGGCATAGTAACTGGTTGGCGGGGTTTTAACCTCGCGCACTTTGATCAATTCATCTATCTTGTAACAATACCAATGCAGCCCGAAGCGATGAATATTTTCTACTTATCCTGCCGAACCTAGGATGGTGGGGTTTGTACAGGGAAAATAGCAATTACTGCAATTTCAACTAAGCTTAGCCTGAATCTTTTACCAATGTGCACAAATTCTTGCACAGAGGAAGATTCCCCAAATGGGATAAGGAACCAAAAATATGAAACAGTTTAAGATTCTCTTCAGTTTTGCAGTCTCACTATTACTCCCTTTTGCCGCAAGTGCAGAAGAAAAAAAAGCAACCGAAATGTATAGCTACGCCACCTATTTTCAATGTGATGTGGCGCAAGAGCAGGCGGTTGATGACTTGGTGAAATCTAAGTATGCCCCGGTTTACGACGCTGCCGTTAAAGACGGCGCAATTGCTGGTTGGGGCTGGCTTGCCCATCATACCGGCGGCAAATGGCGGCGAATTTTGTATCATTCTGCTCCGAGTGTGCAGGGCCTGTTTGATGCACAAGATAGCATGGGCAAAAAGCTTGATGCCGCATTAGGCAAAGCACCAGATGCAGTAGCCAAGGGTTGTAAAACCCATGATGACTATATCTGGCAGTTTGTTGCAGGCAGTAATTCCGTTAACGACAGTACGCCTAGAGGTAAAGCCAGCATGTCAGTTTATATGGTGTGTGACTTTAACAAGGAAGAACGGGCCGATGAAATTATCAAAACCAATTTCGCCCCGATTTACAACAGTTTTATTGGTAAAGGCAAGCTTACTTCCTGGGGCTGGTTATCGCATGTTGTTGGCGGTAAATACCGAAAACTGGCGACGATGTCGGCGGAAAGTTATGAAGATTTATTAAAAGCCCGAGCCGGGATTTTAAATGAGATATTTTATGACGACGGTGGCAGCAAAATCAGTGAGGAGTTCAGCAGTATTTGTGGCTCTCATCAAGACTATTTATGGGACATTAAAATCGAAAGCTCATAATCGCATAACTTGAAAAGAAAGTACTAGTGAGAAATAAGCAGTAAGTAAACAGTAAGGGAGCCTGCCGGCTCCCTTGCTGTTTAAAGGAAGTAGTTACTATACCAATTTGATTAAGTATGTGATCTACTTTTTCATGAGGAAAAACGGATAAATACAATGCATAAAATTTAGTAAGTAGTTATTCTACTTATAGATTTTATAAAGTAGTAGTTATTCGTTTGATCTCAAGCATCCATGCCTTCGGTTCTTCGAACTGCTTCGCCAAGAAAAATTGTTCCATACAATTTTTTAACCATTAAAAATGAGCAGATATTTAATCAACTTGGTATTAAATAAAGGCAAATGCATCGGCATACATATGTTCAGTTAAAGCGCCTTTTTCAATAAATTCATTCCGTAAAAAGCCGACCATATCAAAACGACCCGCCATATAAATGTCGTATGACTCAAGCCCCATCAAGTCGTGCAGTAATGGTTCGTGCACTCTACCCACTCGACCTTGCCAGGTGTCGTCTGCTGTTTCTACCACCGGGATAAATTTACCCTGGCTAAGCTTATCCACTAACGCTTGTGTTTGCTCTAAATGATAACAGGCACTCGGTTCACGTAAGCCCCAATAGACAAATACCGGTTGTTTGGCGTTACGGTTAACCAAGTCGGTAAGAATTGATTTGATGTAAGAAAAACCGGTACCGCCGGCAAGCAAAATAATTGGACGAGAGCTAGCCACTCTAAGCTGGGCATTGCCCCCTGGCATTTCAATGGTTACTGTGTCATTTGCTTTAATATGGTCAATCACTTGCATTGCCCAACTGTCAGCAGCAAATGCGCCAATTTGTAATTCGATTAATTCACAATTGGGACTGGAAGCGATGGAAAACGGGCGCTTGTCATCGTCGCTCATGACAAAATTTAAATATTGGCCGGCAGCAAATTCAACGCTTTGTTCAGGCTTTAACAGCACTTGAAAGACAGTGTCAGTTAACGGGGTAATGGTGTGCACTTGGCAACTAATGGTGTTCATCGTATCTCTTAAATTGTTCAATTAAGTGTTCTGGTTGTCGGTATTGTTAAAAATATCTAAGTCATCCCAAATATCATCAACTTGCTGTTTAATTTCATCGCTCATGGTCATTGGCACACCCCACTCGCGTGTGGTTTCGCCTGGCCATTTATTGGTAGCGTCCATACCCATTTTAGAACCTAAACCCGAAACTGGCGAGGCAAAATCCAGATAATCTATTGGCGTATTCTCCACCAGCGTGGTGTCACGCGCCGGATCCATGCGGGTCGTCATTGCCCAAATCACATCTTTCCAGTCACGGGCGTTGACATCATCATCGCAAACAATAACAAACTTGGTGTACATGAATTGTCGTAAAAACGACCAAACACCCATCATTACTCGTTTGGCATGTCCAGGGTATTGCTTCTTCATCGTGACAATTGCCACTCGATAAGAGCAACCTTCTGGCGGCAAGTAAAAATCGACAATTTCAGGAAATTGTTTTTGAATAATTGGCACAAAGACTTCGTTTAGGGCAACCCCTAAAATCGCCGGCTCATCGGGTGGACGGCCAGTATAGGTGCTGTGATAAATCGGGTCTTTGCGCATGGTGATGTGGGTTACGGTAAATACCGGGAACTCATCCACTTCATTGTAATAACCGGTGTGATCACCATAAGGTCCTTCCGGTGCCATTTCATCAGGCGCCAGATAGCCCTCAAGGATGATTTCCGCCGAAGCCGGTACTTCCAAGTCGTTGCTGATACTTTTGACCACTTCGGTTTTACTGCCACGCAGTAAACCGGCAAAAGCGTATTCAGATAACGTGTCAGGTACTGGAGTTACCGCCCCCAATATGGTTGCCGGATCGGCACCTAATGCCACCGACACTGGATAGTTTTCACCCGGGTGTTTTTTCTTGAACTCCTGAAAGTCCAAAGCGCCACCACGGTGCGATAACCAACGCATAATGACCTTGTTTTTACTCAGTAATTGCTGGCGGTAAATGCCTAAGTTTTGACGTTCTTTCTCCGGGCCTCGCGTTACCGTTAAGCCCCAGGTGATTAAGGGTGCCACATCACCTGGCCAACAGGTTTGAATAGGCAGTCGGGTCAAATCTACCTCATCACCGCTAAACACCACATCCTGGCATGGTGCTTTTTTCAGGCGCTTGGTTGGCATGTTTAATACTTGCTTAAACACCGGGAGTTTTTCAAACGCATCTTTGAAGCCCGTAGGTGGTTCCGGTTCTTTTAACATCGCCAATAACTTGCCCACATTCCGTAACGAACTGACATCCTCTTGTCCCATTGCCAGGGCAACTCGCTCAGCCGTACCAAACAGGTTGGTTAGCACCGGCATGTCATAACCAATGGGATTTTCAAATAACAACGCCGGACCTTCAGCACGTAGCGTACGATCGCTGATCTCGGTCATTGCTAAGTCGGTGGAAATCGGTTGTTTTATGCGTTTAAGCTGGCCCAGTTTTTCTAACTGGTCGAGAAAGTCACGCAGATCCTTATATTTCATATATGTTGGCTATCAATCGATGTAAGTAGTTGTTTGTCGGCATTATACCCGTAAGCGCAGGTAATTTGAATTTTTTCACAAAGCCACTTAGTATCTATAGTCATTAGCATTCAATAACTCTGAAACCTGCATCTTGAATGGTAACGGCTAAATACAGGTTTACTTTAATTGCGAGTAAGAGAATAACAATGAAAACAATGCTTAAAACCGTGTTTAATACAATATTGATCAGCCTGTTTAGTATTGCTAACTGCTTAGTTATGGCACAGGCAAAAGGTAACTGTGAGACGCCAGAGTACCAGCAATTTGATTTTTGGTTAGGTCAATGGCAGGTGACTAACCCAGTAAATAATCAGGTAAGACAGCTCTGGCAACAGAGTAATGATAAGGGCAAAACCTGGGCCACGTTATTTGATGGTACTTACGCAAAAGCAACTAACCAATAAATTACCCCAATAGCCCAGTTAAGCTATAGTTAGTTAACCATATTAATACGACAAGTTACCATGACATTAATCCCTCGGGCTGATAGCATGGCATCGACAGATCCAATAATAAGTGAAAATTAACGATGAAAAACCTAAATAAAGCCTTGTTCACCGGTTTTACTTTAGTTGCTGTTGCAACCTTAGCCGGTTGTGGTGGTGATAAAGCAAAAAAAGAGCAAGCGCCATTTGTTGAAATCAACCAAGACCCATTCCCTAGTACCTATAAAGCTTTGCCAAGTGTGCCGACGCTGATCAAGAACGTTAACGTTTACGACGGTATTGGTGGCTTAGTAGAAAACACTTCGGTGTTATTGAATCAAGGCAAAATATTAGCCATTGGCAGCAGCATAGAAGCTGCGGACAATGCCAAGATAGTTGATGGCCAGGGCAAGTGGTTAACGCCAGGCATTATCGATGTACACAGTCATTTAGGCGTTTATGCCACGCCGGATACTGGTTCGCATGCCGACGGTAACGAAATGACTAAACCCGTCACTCCTGGTGTTTGGGCTGAACATTCTATTTGGCCACAAGATCCGGGTTTTCGTCGTGCCTTAGCTGGCGGTGTTACCAGCTTGCAAATTCTTCCTGGTTCGGGCAATTTGATCGGTGGCCGTAGCGTTACCGTTAAAAATCTGCCAAACCGGGTTATTCAGGACATGAAATTTCCAGATGCACCCTATGGTATCAAGATGGCCTGTGGTGAAAATCCGAAACGTGTTTACGGCGAAAAAGGTGGGCCAATGACCCGCATGGGTAACGTCGCCGGATATCGTCAGGCCTGGGCTGATGCACAAGATTACCAACGTTCATGGGACAAATACAAAACCGATTACGATGCCGGTAAAGATGCAAAAGCGCCGAAGCGTGATTTGGCGAAAGAAACCTTAGCGGGCGTATTGAGCGGTGATATTTTAGTGCATATGCATTGTTACCGTGCCGATGACATGGGCACTATGATGGATGTGATGAAAGAATTTGATTACCAAATCGCCTCTTTCCAACATGGGGTCGAAGCCTATAAAATTGCCGATAAATTGGCGGAAAATAATGTCTGTGCAGCACTTTGGGCTGACTGGTGGGGCTTTAAAATGGAAGCTTACGATGGTATTCGCGAAAACATTCCTATGGTGCATCAAGCAAAAGCCTGTGCCATTGTCCATTCAGATAGTGACCAGGGGATCCAGCGGTTAAATCAAGAAGCGGCGAAAGCATTATCTGATGGCCAGCGTATCGGTATTGATATTTCAAAAGCAGAAGCTTGGCAGTGGCTAACCTCAAACGCCGCCAAATCATTAGGTATCTTTGAACAAACCGGATCAATTGAAGTGGGTAAAAATGCCGATGTTGTGTTGTGGTCGGCAGAGCCTTTCTCTACTTATTCACAAGCTGAACTGGTATTTATCGATGGCGGTTTAGCGTTTGACCGCAATAAACCCGAAACCTGGGCAATCAGTGACTATGAGTTAGGACAAGTGGCTGAAGGAGACCGCAAATGAGCAAATTAACCTTAACCGCATTCGCGGCAATGACCACATTAGCGTTTAGTAATGCAGCGCAGGCAGAAAAAATTGCCATCATTGGTGGCACCGTCCATACCATGACAGCACAAGGCTCTATTGAAGAGGCGACAGTGTTAATTGAAGATGGAAAAATTAGCAACATTATTCCACAAATCGTTTCTACCGATGAAAGTTATCGGGTTATTGATGCCAAAGGTAAAGTGGTAACGCCAGGTTTTATTGGTGCTTATACTTCGCTTGGTTTAGTGGAAGTGTCTGGCTGGGCCAACACTGTCGACTCGAGTGTCGCGGCATCTGCTTTGCATGCCGCATTAGATGCCACCGTTGCGGTAAACCCGGATACCACATTGCGCAACATCAGCCGAATTGAGGGGATCACCAGTGCCGCTACCGCGGTGACTTACACCGACACCATGTATAAAGGTCGAGGTGCGATTATTACTTTGGCTGATGATGTTGACCCGGTAATGAAACCGCGGGCGTTTATGACTATCGATGTGTCTAACCATGGTGCCGACGTTAATGGTGGCAGCCGTGCCGCCCTTTGGGTCGATTTGCGTAATGCGCTAAATGAAGCGATTTACGCACAAAAAATCACCTTTACCCCACAAACTGAGTGGCATGGCTCATTAAGTAAAGCCAATGTACAGGCGTTAATCCCGGTAGTGAAAGGTGAAATGCCGTTGTTAGTGCAAGTGCATCGTGCCAGCGATATCCGCCGGGTAATTAAAATAACCAATAACTTTAAACGGTTAAATATTACCTTAGTGGGCGCTGCGGAAGCATGGCGGGTAGCCGATGAAATTGCCGCTGCCGGCATGTCGGTGATTTTAAACCCGGAATCAAATTTGCCGTATTCATTTGAGCAAAATGGCGCAACTCTGGAAAATTCCGCCCGTTTACACGATGCCGGAGTCAATGTCGCGATTGGTATGGGTACTCATAATATTCGTTTAGCACCACAACATGCCGGTAATGCGGTAGCCAATGGTTTACCCTGGCAGGCAGGGCTAGCGTCGTTAACCACAGCGCCGGCAAAAATTTACGGCATCGATCAACAAGTGGGTAGTCTCAAAGCCGGGATGCAAGCAGACATCGTGGTCTGGTCAGGCGATCCACTCGAAGTGATGGAAGCGCCGACGAATGTGATCATTAACGGCGTCGAGGTGAAACTTGAGTCTCGTCAAACCAAGCTTCGTGACCGTTACTTAACCCTGGATAAAGCAAAGCCGCAACAATATACGCGCCCTTAATTTATCAAGGTCATTATCTAGTTGCAGTTCATGCAATTTGAATGACAACGACTAATAAAAAAGCCGGTACAGTGATGTACCGGCTTTTTTGTTATCGCTATTAGAACTTATTTTTTACTCTTCAGGCTTAAGGTGCCAGTGGTGTTATCACTAGGGCCTTTAGTGTTCAACTCGGCTTCAATTTGCGCCCAGGGGTTTACTTTTTCATTTGGGTTCACTTTGCGATGATTTTCTGGCGCTGTTTTGGTTGAGCCGGCAACCGCATCGTTAATTTCTTTCATCTCTTGCGCGTTTAAATTGCGCCACTGACCAGGCTTTAAGTTGCCGATAGATATCGACATGATACGAGTTCTGGATAACTTGGTGACTTCATAACCTAAGTATTCACACATGCGGCGAATTTGCCGGTTGAGTCCTTGAGTTAATACAATTTTAAAGACAAACTTACCAACCATACTGACTTTACAAGGTTTGGTGATGGTGCCCAAAATAGGCACGCCACGGGCCATTCGCTGAAGGAAGCGTTCACTGATCGGTTGATCGACCGTTACCACATACTCTTTATCATGAGCATTCTCAGCACGCAGAATTTTATTCACAATATCGCCATCACTGGTTAAAAATATTAATCCTTCCGATGGTTTATCTAACCGGCCGATGGGGAATATACGTTCTTTGTGACCAATGGCATCGATAATATTGTCTCTAACATCAAGCTCGGTAGTACAGATAATGCCAATGGGTTTGTTATAAGCGAGGTAAACACGATCCGACTTATTTTCTGGCATTGCCGCAATAGCCTTGCCATCGACAGTAACAATATCATCAGGCAGTACTTTTGTGCCCAGCTCGGGCAAATGACCATTAATTTTAACTTTGCCTTGCTCAATTAGTTTATCGGCACCACGGCGTGAGCAATAGCCCGATTCACTGATAAATTTGTTGAGACGTTTACCGCTTTCGTTGTTCAATGACAGTTCCACTGGTTAGATCAATTATGTTAATGGTTATTATCGCTTAAAATGAACAGATAATCTGTAAAAATCAAATAATTTCCTTGCTGCGAAGCATTTAATGAATCAATTTAATAAATGCTATATTGTCATTAGACTTCGCCATAACGATTAATTATTTGTGAGCAATTGATTTAGGTTTGCCAGCCTTTGATCTAAGTCACTGCAGTATCTGCGACCTCTTTTGGCCTCACCCACAACATGACTGAAACCGGTGATATAACTGCTTTTTATTTTGATATCGCTAGCAGAATTAACATATTTGTTAATATTTCCTTTACCGATTAATTCACCGATCAATTCTTTATATTTTTCCGCTTCCCCTGTTTTAGATAAATCGGTTCTTGCTTTAATATGTGCGTCGTAACATTTTGCGGCCTGCACCGCGATGTCTTCGCGTAATTCATTAACATTCAGTTCAGCATCGAGCACAGTGCCGGAACATTGTTTTTCAGAAACATGCCATACCTTTGGCTGCCAGTATTGTTGCGATACTGTTTTTAAGCGATGTTCTTTGATGAATTCGGCGGCGAGACGATAACTTTTATTGGCCTCAATGGTGACGATGAATTCTTTTGCCGAGACAATGCCTTTGCTTCTTTTAACTCTGGGGTCGGTAATGAGTTCATGTACTTTGATTAAATGTTTGCCCGGTTTCAGCACAAATTTTTCCTTTGATTGCCGCATATTTTGGCCATCGATGGAAACGATATATGCCGGGTATAAATCTTTTGTTTGCGGTGGGGTCATGAACAGTGATATTTCACCACAGCTGTTTTTATTAATTGCGGAAGTTGAATTTACTGCGGTTAATTCAGCTATCTTGGTGCCAATACTAAGGTTAATCGCCGGAATGTACTCTGGGGTTACCGGGATTTGTATTTGTTTAGTTTTTCCGTTAGATATAACCTCCAAAGTCAGCACTTGTGAGCTATTTAGCTGAGTTAGTTGGCTGATCGCTTGTGCTGAAGTTTGTTCATTTACTGGCATGGCATTGATGGCTGTGATTTGATCATCAACTAATAAGCCAGTCTTGGCGGCTATGCCTTGCGGGGTCATCGATAAAACCTGAAAGCCGGATTTTGGATTTTGCGTATCTAACACTAAGCCTAATCGAAATTGATGTTCCGCCGGTATGGCAACCGAGTAGGAAAAATCACTCATCTCATTGCCCGCCTTGCGTTCGAGTTTACTTACCGAAAACATTGTGGCTTTAATTTGTTGTTCCATTTCCATTAACAACTGTTTTGATTCTTTACTGTACTCTGGCTCTTGTGCTGCGGCATAACCGCTGCTGGTTAATACTAAGCTGAACACAAAGCTTAACAATAATATTGAAAATAGTTTCATTAACATCTCCTGGTTTCTATATTGAGATAACATGCATCGGCATAGGTTTTAGCGCGGTTTCGATGATCTGCTTACGCCGTAACCATAATTGTTTTTTGTCGTTGTCCGGTCTATTTTGTAAATAAGCCTGTTGCAATTTTTTATCGATCACCACCAATTGATAGTGAACTTGCTCAACATCAAGCCCTAATGGCGCATCGGCCTTTATCAATGCTTCTAATTGTTGTTGTAGCTGATTGCTTTCTTGTATCCAGGAGGACAGCATTTTGCCTTCATCATTAGGTTGGCGCTCTACGTTGGTAATATTGAGCAGTGGCAGAATCAGCAAAGCAAGCAAGGTTGCGGCTAAGGCAAAACTGCTATAACGCCATAGACTTGCCTGCTTTTTAACTTTTGCGATGCCAGCCGTCTGTTGATCTTGCTGTTCCTGTTGAGAAAGAGTCTGTTCAATTTTCTGCCAACTCATCGCAAGATCCGGCATTTTCGGTGGTTGTTTGAGCTGTTGCCTAACACTTTGCAAAACCGCAGCTCTTTGTTTACACACCGCACATCCTTGTAGGTGCAGATTGGACTCCGTGGTTAATTGCAGTAATTGCTGATCACTTAAATGCATTATTTAACTCCTGCTTTAACGCTCTTTGTTTTAATGATTTATAAGCTCGGCTTAGTGTTACTTTTGAAAAGCTGGCCGATTTATTGAAGAATACGCCAATTTCATTATGACTAAAGCCTTCTACTTCGTGCAGAAACAATACTGCCCGGCTGGTAACCGATAAATCCTGAGTGAGTTGTTCAAGCGCAATACAAGACTCTAACCAGTTGAAATCAAATAAATCATTGCTTGCTGTTTGCGCAAGTTCTTCATCACTTGTGCGGCCTAACTTAGTTTCCAACTTTATTTTGTCAATGGCTTCTCGCACGACTATTTGTCGTAGCCAACCGGCAAACGGCCCTTGTAAGCGATACTGTTGAATTTTTCTGAACACTTTAATGAATGATTCTTGTACCACTTCCTGAGCTAATGCTTCCTGCCCCGTGACCCGCCAGGCTAACGCATAACAAGCGCCGGAATAAGTCTGGTAGATCGCCTCAAAAGCATTGATGTTTCCTGCTTTTGCCTGCGTTAATAAATCAACGCTGATCTCTACACTAAAGCCAGATTTAAATGACATACTTGCTCAATATTTATTGTTGTTATCTTAATAGACTACAGCAGCTGGAAAACGGTTACATATAATTTAATAAATTAACTTTTCATCGAATTTAGGCATAAAAAAACCCGACATTCGCCGGGTTTCAACTACACTGCTTGTACCTTGTACCTTGTACCTTGTACCTTGTACCTTGTACCTTGTATCTTGTACCTAATTCCATTCAGGTTGTTCGGTGCAATTATTTCCGTCGCATCGAGTCGAAGAATTCGTTGTTGGTTTTGGTCATCGACAGTTTATCAATCATGAATTCCATCGCATCAATCTCGCCCATCTCATGGACGATTTTACGTAGAATCCACATTTTCTGTAGCTCATCTTGCTTGGTCAGTAACTCTTCACGACGGGTACCTGAGCGGTTGTAGTGAATGGCAGGGAAAACACGTTTCTCGGAAATTTTGCGAGAAAGGTGCAATTCCATATTACCGGTGCCTTTAAACTCTTCGTAGATCACTTCATCCATTTTCGAGCCAGTATCGACAAGTGCGGTGGCGATAATGGTTAAGCTACCACCTTCTTCAATGTTACGAGCCGCACCGAAGAAACGTTTTGGACGATGTAGGGCATTGGCATCTACACCACCGGTTAATATTTTACCTGACGATGGAATTACCGTGTTATACGCTCGCGCCAGACGGGTGATTGAATCAAGTAAAATAACCACATCTTTTTTGTGCTCAGTTAAGCGTTTCGCTTTTTCGATCACCATTTCAGCCACTTGTACGTGACGACTGGCTGGCTCATCAAAGGTTGACGCCACTACTTCACCTTTTACCAGGCGCTGCATCTCGGTAACCTCTTCCGGACGTTCATCAATAAGCAATACCATTAATTCACATTCAGGATGGTTGTGGGCGATACTTTGCGCAATATTTTGCAATAATAGCGTTTTACCCGCTTTTGGCGGTGCCACAATCAAGCCACGTTGGCCTTTACCAATAGGAGAGGCTAAATCCAATACCCGGGCGGTAATATCTTCCGTACTGCCGTTACCACGTTCCATGGTAAGGCGTTCATCAGGGTGTACTGGAGTGAGGTTTTCGAAAAGAATTTTGTTGCGCGAGTTTTCTGGTCTGTCAAAGTTAACTTCATTAACTTTTAACAGGGCAAAGTAGCGCTCGCCGTCTTTTGGTGGGCGAATTTTACCAAATACGCTATCACCGGTTCGCAAACTAAAGCGTCTTATTTGGCTAGGCGATACATAAATATCATCAGGACCGGCTAAATATGAAGAATCTGCCGAGCGCAAGAAACCAAATCCATCTTGTAATATTTCCAGTACGCCACCACCAAAAATATCTTCGCCGCTTTTCGCGTGCGCTTTTAAAATGGCAAAAATTACGTCTTGCTTACGGGTACGGGCTAAATGTTCAAGCTTCATTGATTCAGCGAGTTTGATTAGTTCGCCAATAGATTTATCTTTGAGTTCGATTAGGTTCATATGATGGGTCTTTGTGATTTTTTATTAAGTAGTATTGCTTAGTGTTAATTAGCTAAAATTTTTTGCGTGAACTGGTTGAACAACGAGTTCAAACGAAAAGGCTTAAGAAATGCTTAGTTATGATTGTTTAAGTTAGCACTAAATTTACCTTTGGTAAAGTCAGAGCTTAATTATCGTACTTTTTTTATGGTATTAAAAGCAAAAGGTCGGCAAATGCCGACCTTTTGTAACAATTAAAGATTCGCTTCGAGGAATTCTTTTAATTGGTTTTTAGAAAGTGCGCCTACTTTGGTGTCGGCAACTGCACCGTCTTTAAATAATAACAATGTTGGAATACCACGAATACCATATTTCGGTGGGGTGCCAGCATTTTGGTCGATATTTAATTTGGCAACGGTAACTTTACCGTCATATTCTTCAGCAATTTCTGAAAGAATAGGAGCAATCATTTTACAAGGACCACACCATTCTGCCCAAAAGTCTACTAAAACCGGGGCTGAAGCATTGATTACATCAGCATCAAAGCTGTCATCTGTTAGCTGAACAATTTTATCGCTCATTTTTCTCTCCGTTAAATTGGCTAAATGCCACAATATGTTGCATGTTATCTATCTTGGGACTTATTGCAAGTAATACAAGTCAATATCGCCGCTAAATTTAGATTATTTTATAACTGATTTATATAACATAGTCATAAGGTATTTTTTTTGCTAAATACCTTAGTGTTAAGCAATTGTTGCCAGTTAAACAGCCAAATCAAAACATATTTTTTGATTGTTGCAAAAATTACTTGTTCGCGATTAATTTTTTATTGGGAGAAAATAAGATATTACTTAATACCCCTGGCTTAAAGTGTTACCCTATCGGCTATGAAAAAATCACATTTAACCGAAACCAAATTTTCCGCTCTTGGGCTTGCTCCGCAAGTAGTGACCGGACTCGAAGCCATGGGCTTTCAATACTGTACAGAGATTCAGGAAAAATCATTACCAATATTACTATCAGGTAAAGATATTGCTGGTCAGGCGCAAACGGGTGAAGGCAAAACGATCGCCTTTCTTGCTGCGACTTTTCACCATTTATTGACTAATAGCAAAGGTGACAGCTCGCAACCTCGCGCTATCATTATGGCGCCGACGCGTGAGTTGGCGATTCAAATTCATAATGATGCGAAAGAGATGGCGAAAAGCACGGGCTTGCGTCTTGGTGTTGTTTATGGCGGCGAAGGCTATGAGTCACAACGACAAACACTGCAAAGCGGTGTCGATATCCTTATCGGTACTTGTGGCCGCTTAATCGATTATTTAAAGCAGGGTATTTATCAGCTAAATAATATTGAAGCCGTGGTCTTAGATGAAGCCGATCGTATGTTCGATTTAGGTTTTATTAACGATATTCGTTTCATGTTTCGCCGTATGCCGGCGGCAAAAGACCGTTTAAACATGTTGTATTCAGCAACATTATCATTTCGGGTGAAAGAACTGGCATTTGAGCACATGAATGATCCGGAAAGCGTTGAAGTTGCGCCCGAGCAAAAAACCAACGTACGCATTAGCGAAGAGTTATTTTATCCGTCCAATGAAGATAAAATGACGTTACTGCAAACCATCATTGAAGAAGAATGGCCAGATAAAGCAATTATTTTCGCCAACACCAAACATGTTTGTGAAAAAGTCTATTCACATCTCGCGGCCGATCAACATCGTGTTGGTTTGTTAACCGGAGATGTGGCACAGAACAAACGTATTAAGATTTTAGACAACTTTACCAAAGGTAATTTGGACTTCCTGGTAGCAACTGACGTTGCCGCACGTGGCCTGCATATTCCTAGTGTTACCCATGTGTTTAACTACGATTTACCCGATGATTGTGAAGATTACGTGCATCGTATCGGTCGTACCGGCCGCGCAGGCGCTTCGGGTCATGCGATAAGTTTTGCTTGTGAAGATTCAGTGTTTAATCTACCTGCCATTGAAGACTATATTGAACATAGTTTACCGGTAAGTAAATACGATCCTGATGCCTTGCTAACCGATTTACCGAAACCTAAATATAAGCCGCGCCGCCATCAGCCAAATAGTCGTGGTAAAGGTGGACGTTCAGGTGGTAATCGTGCTCCGCGTCGCTCGCATCACTCGAGGTAAACGCGTTAATGAGTGCAAGCCTACCATCTTGCCCACCACCGCTATATGCGGTTATTGATTTAGGCTCTAATTCGTTTCACATGTTAATCTCTCGCCTGGTCGCCGATAGCGTCCAGGTGGTGGATAAAGTGAAACGTAAGGTACGCTTGGCCTCAGGCTTAGATGACGAGAATGTTCTCGATCAAAAAGCCATGGCACGGGGTTGGGAATGTTTAAGCTTTTTTGCTGAACGTCTACAAGATATCCCGGCCGAAAACATCAAAATTGTCGCCACCGCAACCCTGCGGCTGGCGGTTAATTCCGCAGTGTTTATCAGCAAAGCGGAAGCTATCCTTAAGCATAAAATTCACCTGATCTCCGGCATTGAAGAAGCCCATAATATTTATTTAGGCGTGGCCCATACCACCAGCGGGGTCGATAAACGTTTGGTGATTGATATTGGCGGCGCCAGTACTGAGCTGATTGCCGGTTCCGGTTTTGAGGTGATACAAGCCTGCTCCCTGGATATGGGCTGTGTCACCTTTAATAATCAATTTTTTGCTGATGGCGTGTTGAGTCAACGTGGTTTCGATAATGCCGTTAGCACCGCCGCAGCAATTCTAAAAAGTCAACAACAAGTCTATCAGGCGATTGGTTGGGATATTGCGCTTGGGGTCTCCGGGACGTTGCAAGCGGTGGCCGAAGTGCTTACTGCACAAGGCAAGTTACAACGGATCACGTTAGCCAATCTTACTGACATACGGCAACAAGTTATTCACTGCCAACATATCGATAAGTTGAATATTGTTGGTTTGGAAGCTGAACGTAAACCGGTGTTTGTTGCAGGCGTGGCAATATTAACGGCGATCTTTACCAGCTTTTCAATAACACAGGTACACCTTGCCGGTGGCGCGATTCGAGAAGGCCTGCTTTATGAATTATTACCAAATATGCGCAATGTTGATATTCGGCAACGCACCTTAACTGGCCTCATCGAACGCTTTAGTATTGATGAACGTCATGCGTTTCGGGTGGCAAGTATCGCCGAGGAAACCTTCGCGCAATTACGCGATAGCTGGCAATTAACCGATGAGTTAGCAATGCTGTTGCAGTCAGCCTGTGTGTTGCATGAAATTGGCTTGTCACTTGAGTACAAAGGTAATAAAAAACACGCTGAATATATTCTCGATAATGCCGACATCGCCGGCTTTTCAAATGCCGAACGAAAATTGCTGATTGCCCTGGTGGCAAATTATAAAACCGATGTTAATCAGCAAGTGTTAGATAAACAAAGTCTGATCAGTAAGCAACAAGCAATCTATGCTATCTTTATCTTGCGTATAGCCGTCATTTTGGCGAAACGTCGTCGTGATGATGTTATGCCTGACTTCACCATTGGCGGCATTGACAATGCCATTGAATTAACTCTTCCTAAGACTTTCTTAAGTAAACACCCACTCATTTCTGCGGAACTTAAACAAGAAATGACGGATATCAGTGAGCTTGGTTTAATACTTACCATAATCCCCAGCTAAGAAAAAAGTAACCTGAGTTAAGGGGCATTCGCTTGAGTGTTACCCCAATCGCTGAGTGACTCATTTCTTATGCCGGTTGCTATTAGCTGACCAGACACTGGCGGTTAGTACCAGCAGCCCGCCAGCGAAAATCGCTACTGTCATGGTTTCATTGAGTAGCAGATACGCGGCAAAAATACCGTATACCGGCTCTAACGATACGGCAATACTTACCGTAAACGCCGGAATAGTTTTTAGTGAAAACAACAATAACGTATGGGCGAGTGCCGTAAATACCACTCCCAGTAATGCTAAAACAAGCAGTTCATTGAGGCTGGGAATTATTTGATAGGTAAATAATAATGGCAGCAGCCAGCTTGCAGCATATAAATTTTGCCAGAAGGCGATACGCTCTGGCTTCATGTTTTGCACATATTGGCGATTAAACACGGTGAGTAAGGCGAAACTCAGTGCTGAAAACAGACCGATGAGTACCGCATTAACATTGCTGAGATTTGCTTGTTCCCCAGGCAGCACCAGATAAATACCGGCCAGACAAAGTAATGCTTGTGCGACAAACACCAGTGTGATTTTCTGCTGACCGAAAAAATAGCTGATAACGCCGACAAACATTGGAAAACAGGCGAACGTTAACAGTCCTAAAGTGACACTGCTAATTTGAATAACATAGAAAAAACTCCACCAGTGCAGCGCTAACAGTAAGCCACTGGCAAGTAATTTGTAATGATAGTTTCTTGGCAGATGCAGGGCGATAGCGCGGTACCGACAAAAGCCATAAATGGCGAGTGCGGCAAACAAGCTGCGGCCTATCACGATATATATTGCCGGCAAACTTAGCCATTTGGCAAATAAAGCACACAAGGCAAACAACAACACCGCAATATGCAGTGCCAGTAGGGCACTGGATTGTGCTTTACTGATTGATATTACGGTGTTTTTGCTAATGGTTATGACTCTTCTTTTAACCAGCGAGCTACTCGTTTGGCAAAGTAAGTTAAAATACCATCGGCACCGGCACGTTTAAATGCTAATAAACCTTCCATAACGCAAGGCTTTTCTGCCAGCCAGCCATTTTGTATGGCGGCCATGTGCATGGCGTACTCACCACTTACCTGATAGGCATAAGTGGGAACCTGAAAATTATCCTTAACTCTACGAACAATATCCAAATATGGCATGCCCGGTTTCACCATGACCATGTCGGCACCCTCATAAATGTCCTGGGCAATTTCATGCAAGGCTTCGTCAGAATTCGCCGGATCCATTTGGTATGAATATTTATTACCGCCTTTAATATTGCTAGCCGAGCCCACCGCATCGCGAAATGGCCCGTAATAATTGGACGCGTATTTGGCCGAATAAGCCAGAATTTTGGTATTCACGAAACCTTGTTGTTCTAACTCTTGTCGAATCGCCCCGACTCGGCCATCCATCATGTCTGATGGTGCAACCACATCGGCTCCGGCTTTGGCATGGGATAACGCCTGCTTCACCAATATTTCTTTAGTCACTTCGTTTAACACATAACCTTCATCATCAATGATGCCATCCTGGCCATGGGTGGTAAACGGATCTAAGGCGACATCGGTGATCACCCCTAACTGTGGAAACTTTTCCTTTAGTGCACGTACGGCACGTTGGGCCAGGCCATCATCGTTATAGGCTTCTTCAGCCAATAAAGACTTTTGATCTAATGGCGTTACCGGAAACAGGGCGATAGCAGGTATTCCCAAAGCGACTAATTCTTCTGCCTCAATCAATAATAAATCTATACTTTTGCGCTCAACACCTGGCATAGAGGCAATTTGTTCCACCTGGTTTTCACCTTCAAGTACAAATACCGGATAAATTAAATCATTGACGGTCAGTTGATTTTCCGCCATTAATCGACGAGAAAAATCATCTTTGCGCATGCGGCGCATTCTACGGGCCGGGTATTGGCCAAATTGCTGGTTGTTATTCATCGTATCTCCTGGCCAGCAAATGCAAAAAGTCGTTCGGCATTGTTGCTGGTATGCATAATTAATTCATCTTCATCAACATTCATTGCTTTGGCCAACGTGGTGGCAACAAAGGGTAAATATTTGGGTTCGTTACGAGAGCTTTTCGGTTTTGGCCTGATCGTTCTCGGGGTTAAATACGGGGCATCGGTTTCAATCATCACTCGATCGAGGGGAATATAGCGGGCGATATCGAATAATTCCTGACCACGCCGTTCATCACAAATCCAGCCAGTAATGCCAATATGCAAGCCCATATCGAGGCAAGCTTTTAACTCAGTTAAATTACCGGTAAAACAATGGCTGACACCGCCAGGCAAGGTGTGAATATGCTCGCTTAATATCGATTGCCAGGTGGCGAACGCATCACGTTGATGTAAAAATACGGGTAGGGAAACTTGTCCTGCCAAGACAAGTTGCTCAGCAAACACTCGTTGCTGATTTTCTGGCGTAGAAAAATTACGATTAAAATCTAAACCGCATTCGCCAATGGCTTTCACTTTTTCGTGGTGGGCGAGGGCGCGTAAATGATCGAGATAGTCAGCAGACACCTGGTCAGCATCATGTGGGTGAACACCAGCAGTACTGTAAAGATTCGAATAATGCTCACACAAGGCTACGGCTTGCTGGCTTTCACTAACATTGGTACCGGTAATTAATAGCGATCTTACGCCGACATCGTTAGCCTGCTTAATGACATCAGCTCGGTCTTTATCAAATCGTGAATTGGTAAGATTTACTCCAATATCAATTAACAATGGCTTGTCCTAGTTTAAACGTTTTACTTTCACCGTACGGTTAGAGTCCTTAGGTTTAAGCAAAAACGAGTTGAACACCCCCCGGCTGATAATCACTTGCTGATCTTTCTTAAACTTCATTCGTTCTGGTGAAATGGTTACCCATCTTTGACCGTTAGCGAATGACAATGTCCATTTACCATGAACCGATTTTTTTACCTTGGTTATGGTATAGCTAATTTCATCTGTAGCGAGCTCTGCCTCGCTTTTTTTATGCTCCAAACCGAAGCCCTGTTCAATCTCTTTTTGTTGATTGTCGTTGGCCAACTTAGGCGCTTGGCTCTTCGCCACCGGAGGTACGGCACCAGCAATAAGTTCGGTTTCGGGCGGGGTAGAAGACAATACAAACGGCTCTGGCACATCCTCTGTATTCGAGTGGATTACGGGCTTGTTTACCGTAACCACACTGTTTTGAGCTGCAATGTAGGTATCGAAGCATTGCAAGCGTTTGTCATCTTCATTGATTTGGCTACAAGCTTGCAGGCTCGGGTCAACGGCGGCAAGGCTACTAATAGCGGGGATTAATAAAATCAATCCGGTGAATAACGATTTAACCATTGTCAATTTGCTCTTCTTCTTCTTTTTCATCATCGCTGCGACTATAAAATGACGCTAAAATGACACCAGCCTCAAATAACAGCCACATTGGAATGGCCAATAAGGTTTGCGAAATGATATCCGGGGGGGTTAATAACATGCCAATGACGAAAACCCCAACGACCACATAGGGTCTTTTTTCTCTGAGTTTTGCCGGTGTGGTAAACCCAGTCCAGCACATTAAAATAATGGCAATGGGAATTTCAAAAGCGGCACCAAAGGCGAAAAATAATTTTAGGACAAAATCCAGATAACTGGAAATATCGGTGGCAATGACCACGCCTTCGGGCGCAACGCTGCTAAAAAAGGCAAAGGCCAGTGGAAACACCACGAAATAGGCGAAAGCGATACCACCATAGAACAGAAAACTGGATCCGAACAGTAATGGCGCCACTAAGCGCTTTTCATTTTTATACAAACCCGGGGCGATAAAACTCCACACCTGATACAAGATATAGGGCATGGCGAGAAATATCGATACCACCAGAGTAAGTTTGAATGGTGCAAAAAATGGTGAAGCAACGTCGGTTGCTATCATGTTGCTGCCTTCAGGCATAACCGACATTAATGGCTGCGCCAGATATTGATAGATATCCTGAGCAAAATAAGCCAGTGAGATAAAAATGAGTAAAATGCTTAACACCATAGAAAGAAAGCGGCTACGCAATTCTAATAAATGATCAAACAAAGACGAGCCACCGGTAGTGGTAGAGGTTTTACTTGTCATTTTTCACTTCACTTTCTGTTACTTTAGGAGTGCTATCTGTATCTTTTGCATATGGCCGATTGGCTTGCTCGGCAGCCGCTTTTAAACTGTCCACCGATTCTTGCAGTTCTGGTGCCAGGTTTTTTAGCCCTTGTTGTTCTGCTTTTTTCAAATTATCGTGCAACTCATGAATCCGTAATTCTTCTTTTAATTCCGTTTGCACGGTATTACTAAATTGCTTGACGTTGCGCACCCAGCCACGAATTGTTCTTATTGCCGTCGGCAAACGCTCCGGGCCCAATACGATCAGACCCATTACCGCAATAATGGTTAATTCCCAAAAACCAATATCAAACATAGTTACGCCTGATCTTTTTCTTTCGTTTTAGTGCTTTGGTCAGTGCTTTGTTCAGCGCTTTGCTGTTTCTGATCCAATTGCTCTGGCTCTTTATCTACTTCTTTATCGGCTGCTTTATCGTCACCTATTGCTTTTTTAAAGCCCTTTACGGCTGAGCCTAGATCACCACCAATATTACGCAATTTTTTAGTACCGAATAATAAAACGATAATTGCGAATACGATTAATAACTGCCAAATGCTGATGCCGCCCATAAAAATTCCTTAAATCAATAAATATTGTAAATGCTATGTAATATAGTGCTAGCTGGATTATATCAAGATACAGAGGTTTTTGCTCATGATCTAGATTAAAGTTTACCAATTTAATAAACATTTTATATTGATTTTTTTGTTATTTATCTTGATGCTTATACTTAGGAATGATCGACCGATAATTTTAGCCTGCAAAGTTGCAGATTATGGATAGCTATTAAGGACTTACTATTGCTTAGAAATCTATTTTTACTGATCATGCTGCACAGTTTCAGCAGCTTTGCCAGTGAGGAGGAGAGCAAGGAAATGGGGGAAACCATTATTGTTCACCCGAATCCTGAAGATGATTGGCTGTTTGGCTTTCACGATACCATCAGTGATTCGGTATTTGGCAGCGCCGTATGGTTTGATAAATTTTTTGCCACCGACGAAGATGAAGAGTTGCTGCCAGAAACATTAGCGAGAATACGTTTAGGCTATGAACCAAGAGCCCGAGAGTTCGATGTGTTTAGCCAGCGCTTTCGTTTACGCCTAAGGCTGCCGCATTTAGAAAATAAAGTCGATTTGATCCTCACCGATGAAGAGGATGGTGAGGACACTGATCAAATAGAAGCAAGCCGAACGTTAACCGGCGACAGTCTCGACGACTCATTTACGGCAGCGATCCGGGTGGTAAATGTCGATAAGTTCTCTAAATTTGTCGATAGTCGTATCGGTATCTCTGGCGGTGATATATTCGCCAAAGTTCGCGCTAAGTTCCAATCGGATTCTCCGCAAATTCATGTTTTCAAATTTCAACCATCAATATTTTACTACCTCGACGATGGCTTCGGTACTCGCTTGTTTTTTGAATACGATTATAATTTTGCGGAACAGCAACAGTTTCGCGCAAACTACAGTATTCGTACATCAGAAGCGTTTGACGGTTATCGTTGGCGTAATGGCTATTACTATTTGCAACAACACGACCGATATACGGCAACCGCATTAGGCTTCGTGGTAAAAGGTGAGGACAATGGTGACAACGGCTATGAAGTAGAAAACTACACGCTAAGCTATCGCTATCGGGTGAATACCTACCGTCGCTGGCTCTATTTTGAAATAGAGCCGTTTATTGAATGGCCAGAAGATCAAAGTTACAAAACAACTCCCGGCATCGCCCTGCGGGTAGAAGGGTACTTTAAAGATAACTAATGCCTGGCTTAATCCAGGCTCGAGTACACTCAACCGAGTCTGGGTGCAGCTGTTATTTTTTGATGGCTAAGCCGAAACACAGTAACGCAGGCAATAACAGCGACACTGACATCACCGTCTGATCATCGGTATGCAACAAGATTGCGCCAATAAACAACGTAGCGGCGAAGATAGAATAGGTTAAGCGTTGATGCTGTTTTTGTTGCTGTTGTTGTAGCTGCGCTAATAAGGTCTGTTGCGCCAGTGCCGACTCTTTACCCATTTTTAAATAGTCATAGACCAAATTGGGTAATTCAGGCAGCTTTTCTGACCAAAATGGCAAGTTGTCTTTAACCGAATTGAATAGCGCCTTTGGTCCCATTTGTTGTTTTACCCAATCTTCTAAAAATGGCTTGGCGGTTTTCCAAAGATCAAGCTGTGGGTAGAGCTGTCGACCTAATCCTTCGATATAGAGCAAGGTTTTTTGCAGTAAGACCAATTGCGGCTGCACTTCCATATTAAAGCGGCGGGCGGTATTGAATAAATTCACCAGCACCTGGCCAAAGGAAATTTCCGCTAATGGCTTTTCAAAAATCGGTTCGCAGACGGTGCGAATGGCAAATTCAAATTCATCGACACTGGTGTTGGCCGGTACCCAGCCAGAATCCACGTGCAACTGCGCCACTTTGTGATAATCGCGGTTGAAAAAGGCGACGAAATTCTCCGCCAAATAGCGCTTGTCTTCTTTATTGAGGGTGCCAACAATACCGCAATCTATGGCGATCCAGGTTGGATCTTGTGGATCTGTGGCATCAACAAAGACATTGCCCGGGTGCATGTCGGCATGAAAGAAACTGTCACGAAACACTTGCGTGAAAAACACTTCAACGCCGCGTTCAGCCAATAGCTGCATATTGACGCCCTGATTATTGAGCTCGGCGATGTCACCAACGCCGATGCCGTAAATTCGCTCCATCACCATGACGTTCTTGTAACAAAACTCACTGTGTACTTCCGGTACATACAACACTTTGTCATCAACAAAGTTACGATTCAGTTGAATGGCGTTAGCCGTTTCACGCAATAAATCTAATTCATCGGTGATGGTTTTGCGATATTCCGCAACCACCTCAACCGGACGCAGGCGTTTGCCTTGCGAATAAAAGCGGCTGACCAGACTAGCAAAGGTGTGCATCACTTTTAAATCGGCGTTAATTATACGCTCAATTTTCGGGCGAATGACTTTTATCACGACCTCTTGCTGCTGTTGCTCAGCGTTACTGCCATTAACATAAGTCGCAGTATGTACTTGCGCGATGGAGGCAGATGCCAGCGGCGTGCTGTCAAAATCTATAAAGTGCTGATTGAATAACTCTTCGCCCATGGCGTCAATAATAATGGCTTTTGCTTGTTCGCCGTCGAACGCTTCTACTTGATCTTGCAGTTGCGCTAACTCCGCCGCAAGTTCGGGAGATAACAAATCTCTGCGGGTTGAGAGCATTTGTCCAAATTTGATAAATACCGGGCCCAGCGCTTCTATTGCCAAACGAAACCTGCGCTCTATCGGTTGGTTTTTATGCTTATTGCGTAACCAAAATAAACTGAATCGAGCAATTTTTGCGATCAATGGCGTTTTTTTAGCGGGTAATAATTCATCTAAACCGTAATTGAGAAAGGTTTTTACGATTTGATAAAGACGTCTACTGCGCACCTGTTTTCCCTATCTTGCTGGCTATGATATTTAATTGTTGTAATAAATCATCAGTTTGTCGCGCTGTTGCGGCCACCTGCTGATTAAAATGATTAATTTCCGTATCGCTGACGATAATGCGTTGTTCATGCAGCAAATATTCACTGGCATCGTGGCTGATTTGGTTTTTGGCAAATTCAACTTTATCGACGATATCCTTAGTTAATTTGCCTAATTTGTACGCCGGCAGATCACCGATTCGTGCGGCGAGTTGCTGCTCCCAGTCAATGTTCAACTGTTCACTGATATTGGCAAATTGCTGTGCCAGCTTCGGGTCGCCAATAATATCGAGCTCGCCAGACTTGATAAGACTGGTTAACAATTCTGGTTGTTTAAGCTTAGGTAAGGTCTTTACATTGGTTTGAATTAGGCAATCGCTGGAAAGTTTACTGGCCAGAACGGTGACGACGTTTTGATTGACCAGCAAGGTAATAGGAAAGTCCAGCTCTGACAATAACAGCGTCAGGCTTTTATTATCCAGGGCGTTCAACTGCGGCTCGATATGCTGATCAAGACTCAGCGCTTTGTTGATTATAATTTCCAATAACGCCGTTAGTGCCTGTTTTGGCATTAACATATTTGCAAACAGTGAATTAGCCATGCTCATAAAGGTTAAAATTTATAGCCTTTATGCAAAGCAACAATACCACCGGTCAAATTGTGGTAAGACGTTTGTTCAAAACCGGCGTCATCCATCATCGACTTTAACGTTTCTTGATCTGGGTGCATACGAATTGATTCCGCCAGATACTGATAGCTTTCACCATCTTTGGCGACAAACTCGCCCATTTTGGGCAAAATATTGAACGAATAAAAATCGTAGGCTTTATTGAGTAACTCATGCTCTGGCTTAGAAAACTCCAATACCAGCAAACGACCCCCCGGTTTTAACACGCGAAAAATTGACCGTAACGCCTTGTCTTTATCGGTAACATTACGCAAACCAAAAGCGATGGTAACAATATCAAAACTGTTATCTTCAAACGGTAAGGCTTCCGCATTGGCTTGTACGTAATCGACATTTGCCACTATGCCCAAATCGCGCAATTTATCACGACCAACATTGAGCATTGACGAATTGATATCGGCCAACACCACTTTGCCTTGTGGGCCGGTAAGTTTGGAGAACTTTGCCGTTAAATCGCCAGTACCACCAGCCAGATCTAAGATCGCGTTACCTGGGCGCACGCCACTGGCATCGATAGTAAATCGTTTCCATAAACGGTGGACACCGAATGACATTAAGTCGTTCATCACATCGTATTGTTTAGCAACCGAATGAAAAACACCGGCAACCATAGACTCTTTGTCGTCAGCTTTTACCGTTTTATAGCCAAAATGGGTAGTATCATTTTTCTCAGTTGTCATCTTCTTTATTGCCGTGTTGAATGTTATATACCAAGTTGATTAAATATCTGTTCATTTTAATCAACTCGGTATTAATGATTTATAGGCTTAGTTTACTGCATTGCGCCGCACCGGAGCAAATTAATTGGCTTAATGATTGTTTGATATTATTTCAAATCAATAAATTAACCGTTCCTATGCATTTGAATATTTTTCTTTATTGCCGAGCCAGCGATTGATCAATGCCTCGGCTTTATCAGGACTTTGTCGCCAGAGCAAATAGGCTTGCTGTTGAATTTCGGCGATCAAATCGGCATCCCGTAATAAATCGGCAATTTTCAAATCGGCCAAACCGGTTTGTTTGGTACCGAGCAGTTCCCCGGGGCCACGAATTTCCAGATCCCGTTGCGCAATTAAAAAACCATCGTTCGACTCTCGCAATACCCCAAGTCGTTTGGTGGCTGTTTTTGATAATGGGCTTTTATACATCAGCACACAGTGTGACGCGATAGAACCTCGTCCGACCCGACCTCGTAACTGATGCAATTGTGCGAGGCCAAGGCGCTCCGGGTTTTCAATAATCATCAAACTGGCATTAGGCACATCGACCCCAACTTCGATGACGGTCGTGGCGACCAGTAAATGAATATCGCCGGCTTTAAATGCATCCATCACTTCTTGTTTCTCGGCGGGTTTCATGCGGCCATGCACCAAGCCAACTTTCAAATCTCCGAGTTGGGCTTGCAAATAGCTGGCGGTATCTTCAGCGGCCTGACATTCAAGCACTTCCGATTCTTCGATTAAGGTACATACCCAATAAGCCTGGCGGTTTTCACTCAGGCAATTCACTTTCACCCTCTCGATCACATCCTCACGGCGTATATCAGAGACGGCTACGGTTTTAATCGGCGTTCTACCCGGCGGCAATTCATCAATAATCGAGGTATCTAAATCGGCGTAAGCGGTCATTGCCAAGGTTCGCGGAATGGGCGTTGCCGTCATAATTAACTGATGCGGGTAACAGTCGCCTATTTTGCCTTTTTCTCTAAGTTCCAGGCGTTGATGCACGCCAAAGCGGTGCTGCTCATCAATGATCAGCAGCGCCATATTGTGAAACTCGACTTGTTGCTGAAACAAGGCGTGGGTGCCAATCACCATTTGCATGCTGCCATCGCGAATGGCGCCCAGTGCATGCTTTTTCACCGAGGCTTTACTCTTACTGGCGAGCCAGCCTACCTGAATGCCAAGCGGGGTGAACCAGTTGGCAAAATTGATGGCATGTTGTTCGGCCAATATTTCGGTGGGGGCCATTAATGCCACCTGATAGCCCTGGCCAATAGCGGTTAATGCGGCTAAGCCGGCAACTAAGGTTTTGCCAGAGCCAACATCCCCCTGTACTAAGCGCATCATCGGTATGTTGTTATCAAGATCAGTCCGTAATTCAGCCACCACCCGTTGTTGCGCATTGGTGGGGGAAAATGGCAGACTGGTCAAAAATTGTTGTTCAAGCTTGTTGTCTATGACTAATGGAATGGCCGGGTGCTTATCACTCGATTGTCGCAGTTTTAGCATGCTCAGGTTATGGGCGAGTAATTCTTCTTTGATTAAACGCAATTGCGCCGGGTGCTTACCTTCTTCTAATTGTGCGATAGAAACATCAGGAGTAGGCCGATGCAAGGTTATTAACGCCTGAGTTAAACTCACTGGTTCGGCAAAAAAATCATCAGGCAACAACTCTTCAACCTGGCCACGCTGCAGGCGCATTAGCGCTTGTTCTGAAATGTTACGCAAGCTGATTTGCCGTAACCCGTCGGTCGTAGGGTAGATAGGCGTTAACGTTTCTTCCAGCGCCGGTGCATTAATATCACCTTCCACTTTTTTATATTCAGGATGAATGATTTCAAAGCCGCGGCCGCCACGTTGAATTTCGCCAAAGCAACGAATACGGGTGCCAACACTTAGGTTGTTTTTTTGCGCCGCGGAAAAATGAAAAAAGCGGAGTGTTAATTCGCCACTGCCATCATTAATGCGCACCAGAAGCATGCGGCGGCGGCCCTGTTGGATTTGATTGTCGACCACTTCACCAATAATACCGGTATGAATGCCTGGCATTAAATCGCGGATCATATATACCCGGGTTTTGTCTTCGTACCTTAATGGCAGATGAAACAGAACATCTTGCAGGGTATTTACGCCAATCTTTTTTAACTTTGCGCTAACGCCAGGACCAACGCCTTTGAGCACAGTCACTGGCGTATTTGCCAAGTTGTCTAAAGTGCTCTGTTGCAATCCTTGCGCTATCGCTACTGTCATTACTCGTCGATGTCCTGCCAGGCTTCTTTGCTCATTTGCATTTTTTGCCACCACGCATCACTGGCAACAATTTCGCCGTCATCGTCAATTTCAGGGTAGGGCAAGCCTTTACGCTTACAGGCTTTGGCAAAAATGGGGTGACCACCTTCAAACAATACCCGGTTACGTTGTTCAGGAGTAACCGCTGAAGGAGTATCGTACATACCGGCGAATTGCCGTTGACGTTGCGCTTCATAAAGAGTGACTGCACAGGCGACCGACACGTTTAGTGATTGCACCATGCCAACCATAGGAATAACGATGTCTTGATCCGCCATGGCCAATGCTTCATCGGAAGCGCCAAATTTTTCCTGGCCGAGAATGATCGCCGTTGGTTTGGTGTAATCGATTTCACGAAAATCTACTGCGGTTTCAGACAAGTTGGTCACCAGCACTTGCATGCCTTGTTCTTTTAACCGGCAGATGGCGTCTTTGGTATTGTCGTAATTGTGGACGTTTACCCAGTTTTGTGAGCCAACGGCACTGCCGCCGCCAACACGCATTCTTTCACTTTTCCATACCGCATGCACATCATTCACCCCAATCGCATCACAGGTACGTACTACCGCTGCCAAATTGTGAGGTTTGTGCACGCCTTCCATGCAAACGGTTAAATCTACCTGGCGCTTATTGAGCATTTCGAGAATGCGCTGATGTCTTTCTGGGGTCATAATTATTTCTCTAAATACAGTTAACCGAGCCTATGTGCAGATTGTAAATTATCAGACTAGGCCCAATACGCAGTTAATTGATGCTTGGCAATTCCATGATACCGTCAATTTCTATTGCGACACCTTTCGGCAACTGGCTTACGCCAATGGCAGCACGCGCTGGATAAGGCTGGCTGAAATAACGACTCATGATTTCATTTACCGTGGCGAAATGGGTTAAATCAAGCATGAAAATATTCACTTTTACCATGTCATTAATGTTGCCGCCAGCGGCTTCACAAACGGCCACTAAATTCTTAAAAACTTGCTCGGCTTGTTCGGCAAAATCACCACTTACCACTTCCATGGTGTCAGCAATTAATGGGATTTGTCCGGACAGGTAAACCGTATTGTTTACCTTCACGGCCTGGCTGTATGTCCCTATTGCACTCGGTGCATCGTTGGTTTCAATAATCGTTTTCATTTGCTTTTCTCAATTAAATTTAATTTTATTTTCTTAATTTGGTTTTCAATATTTAACCAATCGCTAAATATCTTTAGCATTTATCTATTACTTTCTTGGCCTGATCACCCGTTGTACATCGGGCATGATTTTAATTTTACGAATGATGTTGGCAATATGAATACGATCGCGACAAGTCACCTCTAAACTGATTAAATATAAATTTGAATCTTTTTCTTCGGTGTTCAGCGTGCGGATATGCGAATCAGTTTTGGTGATCACTGAGGTCAGTTGTGATAGCACCCCTTGATGATTGATGATTTCAACCCGCAGCGCGGCGATAAATTCTTTATCGATGTCTTTATCCCATTTTACCGGGAAGAATTTGCCTAATTCTTTTTCTCTACCGCCAATATTGCGACAGCCCTGTTGGTGTACCATTAAGCCCTTGCCTGAGCTGATGTAGGCAACTATTGTGTCCCCGGGAATTGGATGACAACATTTACCGTAGGTTACCAGCATACCCTCAGAGCCTTTAATTGGCATTTTTGCCTTACCGTAACTTGGCTCCGGGCTATCGCTGGTAAATTCGCCGGTGAGTCGGCGGGCAACGCCAATGCTCAAGGCATTACCCAAGCCAATGTTCACCAGGAGTTCATCCAGATTTTGATAGCCGTTTTCAGATACCACGTCTTTTACCAGAGCAGTATCAATGTCTTCAAGTTTTGCTTGTCCCAGCGCATGGGTTAATAACCGTTTACCTAAGCTCAGAGATTCATTTTGCTCCATCGAACGCAGGTAGTTTCGAATTTGTAAACGCGCCTTGGCGGTGACCACAAAGTTTAACCAGGTTGCATTTGGACGGGCACCAACGGAAGTGATCACTTCAATGGTTTGCCCTGACAGTAACGGCTTTCTTAATGGGTAAGGTTTGCGTTCTACTTTTGCGCCGACACAACTGTTGCCGACATCGGTATGGACAGCATAAGCAAAATCTACCGAAGTCGCGCCCATAGGGAGTTCAATGATTTTACCGTCCGGAGTAAATACGTAGATTTCTTCCGGGAACATGTCCGACTTTACGTTTTCAATAAATTCAAAAGAACTACCGGCACTTTGCTGTAATTCCATCAAACTTTGCATCCACTTACGGGCTCGGGCCTGTGCCGCAGAGCCGGAGACTTCATCGCCTTTTTGTTTGTAAATCCAATGGGCAGCTACCCCTTTGTCGGCCATTTCATCCATCTCATTGGTACGAATTTGAATTTCTACCGGGATACCATGCGGGCCAATTAACGAGGTATGCAATGACTGATAACCGTTGGATTTGGGAATGGCGATATAATCTTTAAAGCGGGTTTCAATCGGTTTGAATAAATTATGCACGACACCGAGAGCGCGGTAGCAGGTATCAAATCTGTCATCGACAATAATTCGAAATGCATAAATATCCATCACTTCGTTGAACATCAATTCTTTATTGAGCATTTTTTTATAAATCGAATATAAATGTTTTTCTCTGCCGATAATTTGTGCTTCAATGCCGGATTCTGCTAACCGGGTAGAAATTTCATCACGAATGTTATCGATAATTTCTTTGCGATTGCCACGAGCCTGGCTAACGGCTGCTTTAAGGGCACGTGAGCGCATCGGATACAGCCCCTCAAAACCGAGTACTTCTAACTCGTTTTTAATGCCATGTATGCCTAATCGATTGGCTATTGGCGCGTATATTTCCAGCGTTTCACGAGAAATACGGCGACGCTTTTCCGGTCGCAATGAGCCTAAGGTACGCATGTTATGGGTACGGTCGGCAAGTTTTATCAGGATCACCCGGATGTCTTGCACCATCGCCATGATCATTTTACGGAAGTTTTCCGCCTGCATTTCTTGCTTATTGCTAAAGCTTAGCTTGTCGAGCTTACTCACCCCTTCTACCAGTTCGGCTATGGTGCTGCCAAACAACTCGGCTAATTCATCGCCGGTAACTTCGGTATCTTCAATAACATCGTGCAACAATGCCGCCATCAAGGTTTCATGATCAAGATGCATATCGGCAAGATTACGAGCGACGGCGACTGGATGAGTAATGTAAGGATCACCACTTGAGCGCATTTGCCCGTCATGGGCATCAAAAGCGACAACATAAGCTTGTTTTAACAGGCTTATGTGCTCTGCAGACAGGTAGGTTTCTGCTTGTTTCTTTAAAGGTTCAAAAAGGTACACCTAATGCTCCGACTGCTGAGTAATTTGGGATGTTATAGCCTGAATTCGGAGTGTTGAGCAATCGCTGCTTATCCCGATTTCAGCTTATCTAATCTTAGAATATCTTTAAATGCAAAGAAAGCCAATGACTTGCGTCATTGGCTTTCTGTTTTTATCTGATGTTTAGCTAAAAAGCTAACAATTAGCTTTGATTACCAACAATAGCAGCAACGGCTGCAAGTTCAGCAGATTCTTGTTGAACCTGTTCTTGGCGATCAGCATTGTCCATGACGTCAGAGTCGATTAAACCTGCTTCGATTTCACGAAGCGCCAGTACGGTAGGCTTATCATTTTCAATATCAACTAATGCGTCTTTACCGCCTGTGGCGATTTGACGGGCACGACGTGATGCGATAAGCACCAAATCAAAACGATTACCAACTTTATCAACTGCATCTTCAACAGTAACGCGAGCCATTTAACTACTCCATAGAACAAAAATTTTAATAAGGTATATAAATAAGGTATATAACCGTGGCGCCTAAAAGCTGTTTTCAAACGACACAATCGCACAGTTTACTAAATGCTTAAACTTTATGCTAGCCATTAATGGCAACAACGGGATCTTTTCTGCTCATTTCACCGTTATTTGTTACTTTTCGGCAGAATTCATCTCGGCGCTGACCAGTTGAGCAAACAAATCCTGATGTTTCGCGGCTTGTTGTGACTGTTTTAGTCGTTGATTGTTAATGATGGTGTTCAACTCATTAACGGCAACAGCAAAGTCATTATTGATCACGATGTAATCAAACTCCTGGTAATGTGAGCACTCAGACTCTGCTTGCTCCATCCGCTGACGAATGGTTTCTTCACTGTCTTGTCCACGGTTGCGTAGGCGGCTTTCTAATTCTGCCCGGCTCGGTGGACAAATAAAAATCGTTGTTACCTGAGGTTTTTTTAGCCGTACTTGCTGCGCTCCTTGCCAGTCGATATCGAGGAACACATCAATACCCTGGGCCAGCTGATTATCAATGGCCGACTCCGAGGTGCCATAATAATTGCCGAACACTTCCGCCCATTCATAGAATGCACCATCGCTGATTAATTTTTTAAATTCGTCAACACTAACAAAATGGTAATGAACACCGTTTACTTCCCCCGGGCGCGGGGCGCGGGTAGTGTGCGATACGGAAACCTGCAACTGACGTGAGTTATCTTGACCCAGTAATTCATTGATTAAACTAGATTTTCCTGCGCCACTTGGCGCCGATAAGATAAATAAATTGCCTGATACTGTCACAAGAACTCCAAAATAATCAACGTTATAAATACCGCCCAAGGCGAATAAGGTCGCTATTCTACCCGAAATTGACTGTGGTAAGAATATTTTTAAGGTTAAATTGGTGTGATTCGTTTTTGAAACAGTTGCTGATAGTACACATCATTTTCTTCGGCTAATTGTTTTTGTGCCTTGGTAAGTTTTATTTCAGCTAGTGAGTAGGGCGCAAAAGCACTCGATGCTTCGACATTTTCATACCAATGTTTGGCCCAAACGCCATCACTGGCGCGTTTACCCTTTGGCCAGGCAAGCATGTTCTGATCAAAGGCAATGTTTAGGCGTTGGCAAAGCTTGGTTAATATTGCTTCAGGGTTTTGTAACACATCTTTGCTGTCGATGATTGGAATGTCTTGTCCGGTGAGCTCACTGAGCTGTTGATAAAGCTTGAACTGCCTTTTGATGCCGATATTTTCAGAGTTCACCGACGGCATTTTTTTCACATAAGAATTGATAATAAACCGTGGATCACGAATTAAGAAGCAATGTTGCAGTGCTTTGCACCAGGTTAAGTCGACCTCGTCGAGCATATGATGGGACATTTGTTTTTGGTAATAAATCTCTCGCGTACAGGCACTCGTTGTTAACTGTTGGGCAACGTCTTGCCAGTTATTCGGCTGACTACTCAATATTTCATCTGTCATCGGGTGGACAGCGTTACTGGCCGCTAAGTAGTAGGCATAAAAAGGTTCATCGATCACTTGTGTGTCGTCTCTATTTTCCCAGGAGCGCATCATCGCGGTAGAAATATTTCTTGGCCCTGACCACATCGCCAGTCGTATTGTCATCATTTATCCTCGTCACTGATAATTAAATAGTATTTAGCCAAAGTCTGTGACGATCATTTGCTGATAGAGTTGTTGCAAACGGGCCACCATTTCCCCTTTGCCCTGACGCTGCGGATAGTCACCTATGTCACGACCATCAACCGATTTTACCGGCGTTACGCCGGCAAATGTTCCGGTAACGAAGGCTTCGTCGCTGCCGTAAACTTCCGATAGAGTGAAGTTTTTTTGATAGACCTTAATGTCGTGTTGTTCACACAAGCGAATGATGTTGGCGCGAGTAATGCCGGATAAACAGTAATCGCCGGTTGAGGTCCACACTTGGTTATTGCGCACGATAAAGAAATGGGTGGAATTACAGGTAGCAACAAAGCCATGCGGGTCGAGCATTAACGCTTCATCGGCGCCGGCTTTTGTTGCCTGGATACAGCCAAAAATACAATTCAGTTTCGAGTGGCTGTTGAGCTTTTGATCTTGCACATCCGGGTAGCCACGACGTACATACACGGTATATAAATCCAGGCCGGTATCGAGTGCATCCGGCGACGGCATTTTGTATTCCGGGATAATGACGATAGTCGCCGATGAGATAGTCACTCTAGGGTCTTGATAAGGGGTAGCTTTGACCCCGCGCGTGACCATTAGCCGAATATGCACATGATCCTCCATCTCATTGGCCCGACAGGTCGCTAAAATACGCTGAATTAAATCATCTTTACTTATGCCAATATCCATATCCAGCGCTTTCGCCCCTTCAAATAAGCGTTGCATATGCTGCTGGATAAATGGCAATTCCCCCTGGTGCAGGCGCAATCCTTCCCACACCCCGTCACCGAGGATAAAGCCTGAATCAAATACTGAAACTTTCGCCTGATCACGATGGAATAATTCGCCATTAATGTTGATTTTTATATCCGCATTGCGCGGATCGGCATTGCTGTGGTGACTTCCTTTACCCATAATTTGCTCGCTTATTAATTCGCCTATTGCTTAAATTAGCGGCAAAGCTGAGACATAGCAATGTTAAGGGAAAGCTCCGTGTTAAAAATGTGAAAAATATCATGCTACGGGCGTCGGGCTACGGGCAGACTTGGTATTGTTACACGATAGGTGGATTCATCAACGAATGCGAGGTTGAAACCCCGCCAACCTGCGAGGTTAAAGCCATTTAATTAGGCTTCTATGCAAAGCATTCAAACCCCGTCAACCAGTGGCCAGTAGCTCGTTGCTAGCAGCTGAAAAAAAGCCACTCTATTGAGTGGCTATAATGATATTAATAAAGCAGTTGTTTGAATCAGTTATTGCGCCTGACATTGTTGAATGATCATGCTGCCAACATCGAAACCCTGTGCCGGGTCGGCTTCGTTAAGGGTGAGTAAAATACTGTACATACCGGCAGCCAAATTCGTTTGGTTGTTGGTGGTGCCACCGTCGTTATAGGCGACCGCGTAACTTACGCCCACTTCCAGGTTCTCAGTGTTCATCTCCGTAGTACCTGCCGCCTGGGCCCATAATTGCGTGGTCCAGCTGCCGTCATCCGAGGCCAGTTTAAATTGAAACTCGCCATCAAAATTGGCGACCGCCTGATACGTGTTATCGCCTTTATAACGCAACTGATAATCGCTTTCGGCACCCCAACCCGAGTGTGAACCGCGAACATACAACTGACCGCCACCAGTAATGGCAAAGGGCACGGCATCGCTGGAGTCGGTTAAGGCAGTACAATCTACGGTTTCGTTTTTCTCAACAATGCTTAATACCGGAGTCGGTAATGACGCATCTAAAGTAAAGGTGTAGGAACTGTCTGCGCCAACATCGAAGGTGATATTGCCACCATCGTCAGCAACGGCGACCGAATTGGCGCCATAGGTCATTTCATTGTAGCCTAAGTTAACCGCAGACCAGTCGCTTGAAGCGATTTTAAACGTTTGCTGGCCAGCCAATAAGCTAACGTCAAGGCTATAAATGTTATTACCTTCATAATTGAAACTGTCTGCTTCGGTTAAACCATCGTTACCCCAGTTATTCATTGAACCACGCAAGTAAACAATGGTGTCAGCGTATGGCGCTACGTCTTCACGGTTTGAGGTAACGTCTGCCGCTAAGCCACTACCTTGTTCAGCACCTTGTGGTTTCACGAATACGGCAGTGGTTAATGCCGGTACAGTAAATGTACCTTCGTTCATATCCGCGGCAAAACTTGCAGATTGCACACTGCTATCGGTTGAGGTCTGTTGCACTGAGTGTAAGATAAAATCACTTGCCGTTAATATGGTATGTGATTGTTCTGTTGAGGTACCGTTAATTAGCACCACAATGGCATCATTATTGGCATCCAAATCGGTTAAGCCTAAGCCATCGTCGATACTCATTACAATCAAGCCGTGAGTTTGACTGGCACCAGTATTATGAAAGCCAACTCGAGCCAGTACGTCTTGTTCAGTGGTTAAACGAAACAGTTTGCTGGCTTGACGAATTTGTAAAAATTCCTGAAACACCATGCTCGCCATTTCCATATCACTGGCTTGTACTGTGGTTTCAGCATTGCTGATCAAATCGGCCATGGCAGACCATTTAGACTCGTTATCTTGCGCTAACGGTAAACCCACATTCCAGTTGTTGCTGGTTTTGCTAAAGTCGACATAGTTGAACCAGTCGCCGGCATCATAAGTATTACGGTCCATTGACTTAGAGCGAATGAAATCACCACCAAGTTGGAAAAATGGAATGCCCTGGCTGAGCAGTGGTAAGGTGGCGGCAATGTTCTGTGCTCGCACTCTATCGCTTACCGACATGTCACTGGCTAAGCCATATTGCAATTGATCCCATAAGGTTTCGTTGTCGTGTTTTGATACATAGTTGATGATATCGGCCGGGTCTTTCGCATAAGCGGATTGCGAGAAATTTTTGCCGAGTTTTTCGATGCCATTTTTATCTTGCAACACATAGTTTTCTAAGGTGCCGGCCAAGCCTAAACGGATAATATCGAGGTTATTCAAATTACTGTCAGGGTTGAATAAATCGCCACCGCGAATAATGTCTCTTGGACGGTCGTTAAACGTCGCCACTTCACTGCCGGCCATATTATTTTGTTGCGCTTGATTGTAACCTTGATCAGAGCGAGTCCAACCTTCACCGTAGAAGTAGTTATCGGCATCAACGGTTTGCACTCGTGTGCGGGCATTTAGAATGGAATCCACCGAGTTGTTACTCATGATATCAAAACGGAAACCGTCAAACTTATACGCCTGGGTCCAGGTCATCAATGAATCTGACATTAACTTGTCCATCATTTTATGCTCAGGCGCGGTATCTTGACAGCAGGTTTGTGTCAATACATTGCCGGTCACCAGGTCGCGACGATGATAATAACCAGGTACGACTTTATCCAGTACCGAGTCGTCATATAAACCGGATGAATTGGTATGGTTATAGACCACATCTAAAATCACCCGTAAGCCCATTTGATGCAGGGCCTGGTTCATTTCACGCATTTCCAGGATACGGGTTACACCGTCTGGATTTGAGGCGTAACTGCCTTCTGGCGTGCTGTAATGTTTTGGATCGTACCCCCAGTTAAAGCTGTCCAAACCGCGCATTGATTGCAGTAATGCTTGCGCATCTGTGGTGCTGGCATCATAACTTTCAAAAACTGACAATAACGTTGCCGCATCGTCTTCAACCCCACACACTGGCGCCGAATCGTTTTGCGCACATAAATCGGCAACGCTATCGGTTAAATTTACCCGCGTAGCGCTGTCTTCATTGATGCTGGCGATATCATTGGCCGGTAGCATTTGAAAATGTGTTAGACCGGCAGCGACCAAAGATTTTAAGTGCGTCACTGGCACTGAACTTTCCTCGGTAAAGGCTAAGTATTTACCACGATTGGCGGCGCTGGTGCTGCTATCGCGAATACTAAAATCACGAATGTGGCCTTCGTAAATGACCGCATCTTCGGCATCCACCACTGCTGGAATTTGCTGTTCAAGCCAGCCATTTGGCATCAAATCGCTGTCGTTTAGGTTAACAAACTGCGAGTAGCTACCATTGGTCGCCAGCGACACCGAATAAGGGTCAGTGCTTTCTACGGTTTCAATTTGATGAGTTTGTGGATGGTAAAGCGTTAACTCAAAACGATAGAATAGACGGTCGACGCTGTTTTCCATGCTCAATGACCAGATACCGGTGTCACTGTCTAATGTCATCGCTTGAGTCGTTTGTAATGACTTGTCGGCATCATAGGTTTTTAACGATACCTGTTGCGCCGTGGGTGCCCAAATACGGCTAATAATGTTATTGCCGTCGTAGCTTAACCCGAGTTCGGCCTCATCGGCGTCCTCCATGGCTGCAGTGTATAACGCGTCTATTATCCGCGGCGTTTGTACGTAGGTTGCGGCTATTGGTTTATCTGCGTCGTCATAGGCAACGGCTAACAGCTTACCCGTCAGCATTTGCTTGGCTTTCGCTTCATCGGCATTGGTACTGGTAAATGCGGCTTGGCCCTGATATCTCGGCATGCCTAAAGCGATTGCCGGATGCGTTGCTGAATTATCTGGCAGGTACTCAAGGTAGTTGTCTGAGTCGATGCCGGATTCGCCATCAAAGCCTAAATCGTCGGTCGAAGAGCTGTAGATTCTGACTTTGGCGGTATTGGCGGCGGATACATTCCAATACATGGTATTGGCGTTGGCCCAATGGGCTGCAATATCGGCAATTTGTGCGCCTTCAGGGAATAATGTCGCCTGACTGAATAAGAAATTTTTGCCGGAAAGTGTCCACACCATTCTGTCGCCAGTTAAATCGGCTTGCTGGTCAACACCACCAATGTCTTTTTCATCACCTTTATGGACAATAAAATTGGCACAATCGGCGTAGCCGTCTTTTAAGTCCAGTACCCAGTAGGCACCAAAATTTGGGTCTATGCCACTTTGTGCTTGCCCTGTGGCCCAATCGGTACCGCCATCGATGGGAAAGTCTGCATAGGCTTCACAGTCGCCATTATTCCATAAATGCAAAATCCAATCGCTATATACATTGTCGGGACGATTATAAAAAATAACCAATTGATTATCACCGGCAACTACGGTTGGCTCGGGCATCACAATACCTGTGGTTATGGTCACGTCAGTGCTCACCACGGCATAGGCATTGTCGGCATCGTTGGCGCGCAGACTTGGCGAAAAATCCCCGGCGTTTTCATAACTGATCTCAATCGAGTTATTGGTTGCACAATCATTAATAATTGGCGTTTGCTGACCATCACCTGGTGTCAATGTACAGGTTAAAGTATCACCGTCGGCATCAGCAACAACCCAGGAATAGGTGTATACCAGAGGATCGGTAGGGTTAACTTCTGATGTAAATTCGCTGATGGTCGGCGCTTGGTTATTGCTATTGCCAACTTGCGTGCCAATAGGATTATTGGAATCACCGCCACAAGCAACAACACCACAACTAAGTGAGGTTATTAGAAGCAGCTTTTTCATAGTATTAGGTAACATTTGAACACCTTTTAATATAGTTTTTAGCTTTAGTGCAACTCAATAACCTAGACTATTTTTTTGTAAATGAATTGTTTCTACATACGTATTCATACTTTCAAGTTGTGAATTTAGCTGATGAATACGTATTCATTAAGATAAAAAAATTAAAAAAAAAGCTCCTTAAAGGAGCTTTATATTAATTTTTTATCTTACTTAGAGAATTTTGGCAATACTTTGTGCTAAGTACTCAACATTATCATCGCTAATGCCGGCAATACTCATGCGGCTTGAATCTACCATGTAAATACTGTAATCATCTTGTAATTGCTGCACTTGCTCAGGGCTAATGCCGAGGAACGAGAACATGCCTTTTTGGGTGTTGATAAAACCGAAATCACGGCTAACCCCCTGGCTGATTAAATTATCCACTAATAACTTACGGTTACCGTTAATGCGGTTACGCATTACAGTAAGTTCAGCAAACCATTGTTGACGTAATTCATCCGATGACAAAATGGTTTCAACAATCGCAGCGCCGTGTGCCGGCGGCATTGAATAAATACCACGTACTACCGACAGCAATACTGAATTGGCGATATCGGCAGATGCTACGTCTTTGCCGATAATCGAACAAGCACCGATGCGTTCACGGTATAAACCAAAGTTCTTCGAGCAAGAACTTGCCAACACCATCTCTTCAACATTTTCAGCCATTAAACGCACACCATAGGCGTCTTCATCTAAACCATCGCCAAAGCCCTGATAGGCCATATCGATAAATGGCGTGAATTTGTTTTCAACGGCCAGTGCGACCACTTGTTGCCATTGTTGCTGATTTAAATCCATACCACTTGGGTTGTGACAACAGGCGTGTAACAGCACAATGTCGTCTTTACCAACATTGGCTAAAGCCGCCATCATCTCGGCAAACTTTAACGATTTGTTTTCGTAATCGTAATACGGATAAGTTTTCACCGTTAAACCGGCAGCAGTAAACAAACCGGTGTGATTCGCCCAGGTTGGATCGCTTACCCAAATAGTCGCGCCGGGTTTACATGAACTGAGGAATTCTGCAGCAACTCGCAGCGCGCCAGTGCCCCCTGGAGTCGAAACCGTACGTACACGATGTTCGCTGATCACTTTATGTTCAGCAAAAATGAGTTTGGTCATCTCATCATTAAACAATGGCGAACCGGTAGGGCCAATGTAGACCTTGGTCTCTTCATTGGTGAAGCGGAAATTTTCAGCGGCTTTTACGCAATCAAGAATTGGGGTAATACCCGATTCATCTTTATATACGCCTACGCCTAAATCAATTTTATTAGGGTTTTCGTCATTTCTGTATTTGGCCAATAATCCTAAGATAGGATCTGATGGCAGTGCTGATAAATAACCGAACATGGTGCCTTTTACCTTTTAGCTGCGGCATTCGTTTTCAATGCCTAAATGTTAAAGAGCCAGCATATATCAGTTGGCGCTGAAAATTAAGGCCAACGGCATAATAATTGTATCTTTGTATAAGTTTGCAATTCATCGTTTGGCAAATGTTATTTACAGAATTTGGCAAATGTTATTTACAGAATATTTGCCGAAATCAAGCCGATGAGTCCGCCAAATACGCCACCCCAAACCACCAGCCAGCCTAAATGTTTACGGATCATTTCCTGAATAATGTCTTTCACCATTTTTGGCGTTAATTCATCCAGTCGTTTGTTAATGATGTCTTCCACTTTATCGCGCATTGAGCCCATCACTTCCGGTTGTTCCAGTTCGTCACGCACTAACTCATTGAATTTATCACTGCTGCTGATCTCGATTAACGAGCCTTGCATTTTTTCGATGAAGGGTTCTTTTAACGGCATTAACGCCTCATTACCACCAAACATCGCCAGCATAGAGCCAAACGAAGACTCTTCGATGGTTTTTAGTAAGGTGTCAAAGGCAGGCTCCAAATCGATTTTTTCAATAATTGGAGTGAAATTTAAATGACTGGCTTCACCAGTTTTTTCCGATAAAAACTTGTCGATGTTCGCTTCGGTGAAAAATTGTTTCATCATTAAATCGCGAATGCCGGCCTTAAAATCTTCAAAGCGAGCCGGAATAACGCCAGAACCGTACAGTCCGGGTACTTTTTCGAATAACATGTGCACAGCCAGGCTGTTGGTAATGGCACCGGATACGGCAAAAATACCCACATAAAACAACATGTCATGCTTTAACAGATAGCCAGCAACGGCAACAAGCAGGGCAATTAGATTGGTGATAACGCTTTTATTCACGAGTAGTCTCTTCTTAATGGATTAGGTAAATAGCCCAAACATGGTGATGTTTTGGTCAGATAAAGTAAAAAAATTATATCAATCCTAAGTTACTCTATTCAAGGTGGTTTTCTTTTAAAGCGGGATAATTTAACCGCAGCGGTTACATTAATTCACACAAATCTTGTTGATAATCATTATCATTTAGATTAACATGCCCTTAATTCATCAATACCTGCTCAAAGAGCATTACTTTTAAGGGTCACTATGTTTGTTTGTATTTGTCATGCCATTACCGAAAAAGATATTGCCGCTGCGGTTGAGCAAGGTGCCGGCACGATGAAAGAGTTGCGTGAACAATTAAATGTTGCCAGCCAATGTGGCAAGTGTGTGCAATTTGCCAAAAATATCCTGACTGACATGACCGTTAATTACGATTTAGCGGTAGAGGCGGCGTAACGCATTCCAGGCAAATAGATTGAATTTACATTTGCGCCTGCAGATAGTTTTTCAAACCCGATTTCTCAATTAAAAATTGTTGTGCTTCTAACCAGTCAATCTGTTCTTCCTGATGTTCTAAAATATCTTCAAGCATGTCTCTGCTAATATAATCCTGTGCCGTTTCACAAAGACCTATTGCCACTACCAGAGTCGTTCGTGAGTCCATTTCGAAATCTAAATTGGCCTGGATCATTTCTTCACAATCTTGGCCAATACGTAATCGCCCCAGGTGCTGTAAATTTGGCAGTCCCTCTAAAAACAATACTCGCTCGATGATCTCATCGGCATTTTTCATCACTTTAATCGAGCGTTTATAATCCGCTTTATTTAATTGCTCGAAGCCCCAATTTTTATGCATGCGGGCATGCAAGAAGTACTGATTTATCGCAATGAGTTCATTCGCCAATACATTATTTAACTGCATAATTATTTCGGTGCTGCTTTTCATCGTGGTTCGCCTTATGCTATTTAATCTGCCGCCGGACTGTCGCCCATTTGCGATTGGATATAATTTTCAACGCCGATTTTATCAATCAGGCCGAGCTGTTGTTCGAGCCAGTAAACATGATCTTCTTCGGTATCATAAAGCAGCTTTTCTAAGACTTCGCGTGATTGATAATCATGCTCTTGCTCACAAATAGCAATTACATTTCTAACCGCGGCAACCACTTCCATTTCCAGAATTAAATCATTACTCATCATTTCTTTGACGTTGTTGCCAATGATTAAATCTCGACGCTTGACCATGTGTGGCTTACCTTCGAGGAATAACATACGTTTAATTAACCAGTCGGCATGTTCGGTTTCTTCTTCACGTTCATGTTCCAGACGCTCATAGAGCTTATTCAAGCCCCAGTCTTCGTACATCCGTGAATGAATAAAATATTGATCTATCGCCGCCAGCTCATTTGCCAATAAACTATTCAAGCTATCGATAACCTTTGGACTGCCCTTCATGATTAACTCCTGATTTAATTGGTATGAGATAAGGATAGGAGCTAATTTGAAAAAACGAAATGATTTATAAACAATATTTGCTTTAAAGGAGAGGTTAGTGGATCGAAGGATTAACAGGCGCTAATCTTGCCTCAAATATTTTAGCGTTTGATTGTTCACACATTGGGTAAAGCTTTTTTGTCGCTCAGTCCTTGGTAATTGTTTGATGATGTCATTAGCTTCGCGCAACCTTTGTTTTTTTTCAGCCCCCTGCAGGTGCGACATCTGGTCAATAAGGCATGCTTGCAAGCCAAAATTTAGGGCTTTATCTGATGCAATATTTTCGTCACCTAAGCAACGGCTCAGTTTAGTCGCAAGCACGTCTTTATCCATATCATAAATTAAATGCTGCAGGCTAAATTGAGTTTGCTTACTGCTGATATTACAGCCATAGAACATATCGGCGACGGCAACAATGGGCATCAGTTGTTGATGCATTTCAGCAAATTTACGCACCATTTCGTCCGGATCTGCTGTTGCCGTTTTGGTGGTGGGTTTGGCAATGCTGGTGAGTGGACAAAGCATTAATAACGAGAGAACGAGAATGCGCATAGAAATAAATAATAGAGAACAGTTGCTTTTATCATAGCTCTTCCCTGAGCAAAAAAAAAGCACCTAAATTAGGTGCTTAAAAGGTTTCTCTGGGGGAGAAATGAATGAATGTACATTCAACAATTATCATTATAGTTAAAACTTAATTTTATGCCGTTACTCAAATGTAATGATTGGTGCAAGTTTGTAGGCTGGCATTATTGGTGAAAGCCTACAATACTCATTAATAAAAACAAGGGTATAACAGATTATGTCGAGCGCAGGGTTAGTTCGCACTTTATCACGCAAAGAAGTACTGGTATTAGCCGTAGGGGCGATGATTGGTTGGAGCTGGGTGATCATGACCGGTATTTGGCTAACTTCAGCCGGTACCTTCGGAACCTTGCTGGCATTTTTGGTTGGTGGCGTCGCGATTTTACTGATCAGCTTAACCTATGCAGAACTGGTTTCGGCAATGCCCAAGGTCGGCGGTGAGCACGTATATTCGGAACGAGCCTTTGGTCGAACCGGCTCATTTATTTGTACCTGGGCAATTCTCATGGCGTATATTACCGTACCTACGTTTGAATCAGCGGCCCTGCCTACGGCCTTTGAATACTTATTTCCGGATTTTAAAGCCGGCTATTTATGGTCGGTTTTTGATGCCGATGTATACCTCAGTTATGCCTTTATTGGGGTGTTTGCCACCGTGGCGTTAACTCTGGTGAACGTTTGGGGAGTTAAGTTTATGGCGGTAGTCCAAACTACCATCACCGCCGGTTTTCTAATTGTCGGCGCTATGTTCATTATGGGCGTTACCAGTAAATTTAATTTCACCAATATCACGCCATTATTTGTCGATGATTATCATGGTTTTTTTGCCGTATTAACGATGATCCCGGCCCTGATGATAGGCTTTGATGTTATCCCGCAATCGGCCGAAGAAATAAATTTAAACCCGAAAGCGATTGGCAAAATATTGGTGTTCTCAGTAGTGATGGCAATTTTATGGTACAGCCTGATCTCCTTAGCGGTGGCACTGTCGATGAGCAATGAACAATTAACCACCAGTTCGATGGCCACTGCCGATGCCAATGCCAATGTTTGGAACGGGCAATGGGCGGGTGATTTAATGGTACTGGCCGGTGTTGCCGGCATTATTAGTAGCTGGAATGCATTTATCTTAGGAGGCAGTAGGGCTATGTTTGCCCTGGCACAAGCGCAAATGTTACCGGCGGTATTTGCCAAACTTCACCCTAAATATAATACACCGTATATGGCAATATTATTCATCGGCTTACTGTGTTGTATCTCACCGTTTTTTGGTAAAACCATTCTGGTATGGCTAATTGATGCCGGCAGCTTTGCTGTGGTTATTGGCTATGGCATGGTGGCCTATGCTTTTATTAAACTGCGTAAAACCGAGCCGGCCATGCCTCGGCCATTTCGAGTAAAACACGGTAAATTTGTCGGTTGGAGCGCATTGATAGTGAGCATTTGTTTGGGCTGGGTGTATATGCCCTGGGGCCCTGGGGCACTACTTTGGCCCTATGAGTGGGCCATGGTGTTGGGCTGGACTTTGCTTGGGGGACTTTTCTACGTTTTTTCTCGCGCTAAAAAATCAACTTAATTAATGCCAAATTGATTATTCCATTTGGAAATCACGTTCTACTTGGCAGAGCCGGATTTTCGTTGCCAAATCAGTAATTGGTTATTGGCCGGCATATTGATGTCTTGTTTAAGGCTAAAGCCAATATCTTCTGCCAACTGATGGACCATTTCAAAGTCTCTGACACCACTGACCATGTCTCTGTCTTTTAACCAAAGATCAAAATTGGCGTTCGAGCGACTGGTAAATTCACCTTGATATTTAAACGGACCATAAATACACAATACCGCATGTTCGACGAGACATTGTTGTAGGTTTTTGAAAAAACATTCCACATGCGACCAAGACATTATATGCAAGCTGTTAGCGCTAAAAATACCGTCATATTTTTGCTCCGGCCATAAATGCCTATGGCTTACGTCTAAAGCGATAGGCGCTTCAATGTTGCTGATATCTGAGTTTGCGATATTCTGTGTTAAGGCTCTGACATTTTCTGCTAAATCACTGGGTTGCCAACGGAGGTGGGGTAAAAGCGGAGCAAAATGTGCGGCATGTTGTCCCGACAGGCTACCTATTTCCAAGACCGATTTGCTGTGCTTGAAATAGCGCAATAACTGCTCGGCAATGGCATGTTTATTTCGTTCACACGATGGAGAAAAGTTTACGGTATTAAATTCAGTTAACAGCAATTTTCGTTCTCATATTTTGCCCAAGCTTATGCTCAGGTTATCACAAATAGTTGCATAGTCTGACAATTAACCCGGATTTTCAACGGAGATCATATGAACATCGCGTTGTGGGAATGGAATGCTGATACCGGCTTTATCAAAAGCCATCTTCATCTCTTCATGAATGGCGAAATAGACATCCCAGTAGTCGTCACTTTTTACCCAGGGACGAACAAAAAAGTTTACTGAACTTGCGCCATGCTCTGCCACCCAAATATCGGCGTGCGGCTGTTTCAAAATACGCTTATCGGCATCTAAAACCGCTTTTATCACTTCTTTCACTTTCGGAATATGATCGGAGTAGCTGACCCCAAATTTCATATCCACGCGACGTACTTTTTGGCTAAAGTCGTTCACTAAACAGCCGTTCGACAATAAACCATTGGGAATGAAAATTTTACGATTATCAAAGGTGATCATAATGGTGTTAAAAATTTGAATTTCATCTATGGTGCCAACAAAGCCCTGTGCTTCAATGACATCACCAGATTTAAATGGACGGAAGAATAAGATAATAATGCCGCCGGCAAAATTCGCCAGACTGCCTTGTAATGCCAAACCTACGGCTAATCCCGCAGCACCGAGTAAAGCAATTAATGATGCAGTTTCAACGCCGATCATCGATGCAAAGATGATAATGGAAATGGTGCGTAAGCCAATGTTGATAATACTTACCAGAAACTTATGCAAAGTAAGCTCTACTTTTCGCGCCTTCATCGCTAAATCGACGAGTTTGACAATGCGTTTTACTACCCAGGTAGTGATCCACAGTACTAACAATGCGACCAAGATTTTTGTGCTGAAGGTAATGGCCAAATCGATAACAGTATCCAGGTGTTTTTGGATCACATCGATATCGATATTTTCGAGGACTTCAGAGGTTTCAATTGCATCCATCAGCTTACCCTTTTGTTATTAACCACGGTTCAACCTAAACCTAGGCTATTCGTTTACGAAACCTGAGCTCAGCTTACTTAGTTGAATATAGTCGATATTTCTAAAATTGATGATTTTAAGCAAGTCTTTGCAGTTATTTGCCATTATTTTTTCACTCTTTGTAATAAAATTCAGTTTCGCCAGACTATTGAATATAAATCGGGCAATTTTCATAAACGAGGATAAAAAATGATGGAGTTTATACTGTTATTTAGCAGCATTTCGGTACTAATAGTGGGGTTAAGCTGGGTTGGGGAAAAATTTAATCTTGACTTAAATTTAGCAAGAGATCATTTGGCTTTGACAAACGAACTATGGTTCGACTCGACTAGCGGTAAAACTAACCCTAGTGCTGCTGTTGAACTGCACACACTGAAACAAAGAGTAGCAACATTAGAAGCGATTATTACCGACAAAAAATATCAATTGGACGAAGAACTACGACAGTTATAATTTATTTCACCTGAACCTGATATTCGAGTGTGAATGTTTCACCATTGCTCATCACTCCCGCCATCGGTATTCGAACATCGGTAATATTGTTATCAAAGGGGCCAGTAGGTGAATAGGAAAACGATGTGCCATCGTTATTCGAATACAAAGGTGTCTCCATGGTCAGGCCTGAAGACCCCGGCGAGAATTGGAAGGGCGCATTTGTTCCATAGGCATCAAGGGATAAAACAGCATAAGGGCTCAGGTCATCTATCACAACGACGTTTTCGGCTTCACCGCCGGCAGCGGTACTTGACACCAGTACCGTGTAAGTAATGGTAGCACCCGGGGCGGCAACGCTGGTATCAGCTGACTTGACTACGGTCAATGTCGGCTCGAGCGCGGGGCCGACACCGCCGCAGTTTTCGTGGATAGGCAAACCACATAGGTTATCAATTTGCTTGATGGCATCAGAAGGATTTTGATCATGAAAATATACTTTGTCTTTCGGCAGACTGGTCGATTGACGGCTCCAGACACGCGTATAGGCCGCGTCGGTACCTAGCAGAGAGCGGTGAATGGCCAATTGAAAATTGCCGTTGATTATTCGCGCCCAAACCTTATTGTTGTCTTGACTAACATCGGACTCATAGCCATCGGAGTTTCCCGAATCGGGGGATGAGGTATTATTGCCACCAACGTCATTGTTAGCATCCACATAAGCTTCATAACCGCCGTGATCTTTAGCATCTTGCCAGCTACTTTTATTAAATTCTTCTTTTTGATAAATGCTTATGTAGTAGTCACCTCGCCCGCTTTCAACATCGGCGTCAACATCAAATTCTATACTTATGCTATGCCCGGTCGAGTTCGCCACGCTCCAGGGATTGACAAAATCGACTTCAAAATAATAGTAAACGTTATCGTAACCTGTTTTTAACGTTTTTATATCAGCACTTTCAGCCTTACCTGCATCATAGTCAATACTTTCATATAAGTCCGAATTGTAATCCTGACAGGGAGAGGTGCCAGAGGTACTACCCTGTTGAGCGGCACCATGGCAATCTTCCAATGTAGTTTGTACCAGGTTGTCTGCTACCTCACCAGGAACCTCTTTACCAAAATCAGGATTAGGCGCAGCCCATGCTATCGATGCCGCCAACAGAAAGCACAGCAGAAAAGAAAAAATTAGAGAACGCAAGACTTCCATATCATCCACTCAATTGACAATCAATATCTAAACATGCTAACAGCTTTTATGCGTGTGTCATAGCTAGGTTACTGCTTGCCGATAATAAAATTGTGCCCTTGAACAAGGGCTTAGTCATTATGATCGATTTGAATGTCATCCGGGAAAGGACGGCCACAACCGGTTTCGATGAACTGTTTCAAGCTGAGCATAAATATCGCCCATTTCATACTGCAATGACTCATAAAGCTGCACCGCTGTTGCCAGTTTTTGTGGTAAAAATGCAACCAGGTCTGCTGCTCATCCTGTGTTAATTCAAAAATCACTGACGTGCCTTGCCATTGTTCAGGCATGTCACCGTGGTGCTGCCAGTGCACCCGCTTATTGGCGATGAGTTCGACCACTTTAAAGCTTGGGCCATGGTCAGGAAAATTAAAGGTTAATATGCTGCCCTGGCTGGCATCGCCAATGGTGTGTCTGGTCCACCATTGCGATAACCCTTGATTGGTTGTTAGCGCGTGAAATACCCGGCTGATATCTGCCTTGATGCCGATCCGATGTGAAATATTATTCATCACTATCCTCCCTCGTAGGCAACTTGATGTTAAAGAAAGTGTAGCAAAATAAACGATAACAGGCTGGTAACTGCAGTTTTTCGAATGCTGTTGGCGGCAATGTATGCGGTGCGCTCTTTCTCATCGTCGTTAGAAAGAGCGCTGCCTAGAATTTTCTTTGGTTTTAGAAAGCGAAATCTTCAACGGCGTGCGCCATCATACTCCCGGCGCCGTTTTCCATACAAGCAGCATGACCTTTGGCTCTGGGTAAAATTCGATCAAAATAGAACTTGGCAGTTTTCATTTTGGCTTGATAAAACGCGCCGTCTGCCGAGTCCTGGGCCAACTTCTCATTGGCAACTTTTGCCATACGAGCCCAAAAATAGGCGAGAGTTACGTAGCCGGCATACATTAGGTAATCAACCGAGGCAGCGCCGACTTCATCCGGGTTTTTCATCGCTTTTGCGGCAATAATTTCGGTGTACTTTCCTAACTCTTCGACATAACCGCCAAGCGTCAGGCAGTAATTGCTTAAAGCTGGGTCTTGGCCATTGGCATAGCAAAAACTGGCAATTTCTGCGGCGAAACCTTTTAGTAACTCGCCTTTACTACCAAGTATTTTCCGACCAAGCAAATCCAGGGCCTGGATGCCGGTGGTGCCTTCGTACAAGCAACTGATTTTGGTATCCCGCATCAATTGTTCCATGCCCCATTCTTTGATGAAACCGTGGCCACCTAAAATCTGTACCCCATGGCTGGTACATTCCAGGCCCGTTTCGGTTAAAAAGGCTTTGGCGATTGGTGTCAGTAATGCCAGGTTTGCTTCCGCTTTGGCGATTGCCACATCATCTGTACTTGCTTGAACTATGTCTACCTGCTGTGATAAGTAACCAATCAGGGCTCTGCCGCCCTCACTAATGGATTTTTGCGTCAACAACATGCGGCGCACATCTGGATGGACAATAATTGGGTCGGCAGGACCTTCAGGGTTTTTCGGGCCAGACATCGAGCGCATTTGCAAACGGTCTTTGGCATAAGCTAATGAGCCTTGAAATGCGGCTTCGGCGGCGGCCACGCCTTCGTTGGCTACGCCGAGACGAGCAGCATTCATAAAAGTAAACATGCAATGCAAGCCGCGGTTCACCTCGCCAATTAAATGGCCGGTGGCGTTGTCAAAATTAATCACACAGGTAGAGCTACCGTTAATGCCCATTTTATGTTCGATTGAACCACAACTGACACCATTTTTGTCACTTATGCTGCCGTCATCATTGACGTTAAACTTGGGTACGATAAATAATGAAATCCCACGGGTGCCAGCAGGAGAGCCGGGGATACGGGCAATCACCACATGAATAATATTGTCTGACAGGTCATGCTCACCGGCAGAGATAAATATTTTGCTGCCGTTGATGCGATAAGTACCATCGTCATTCAATTCGGCTTTGCTGCGTAACATGCCCAGATCGGTACCACAGTGTGCTTCGGTTAAACACATGGTGCCAGTCCAGCTACCTTCCACCAATTTTGGTAAGAACATCTGTTTTTGTTGCTCACTGCCATGGCCTTCCAGGGTTGCCATACAGCCATGGCTCAACCCTGGGTACATGGCAAAACTGTGATTGGCGGCAGAGCTAAATTCGCCTATTGCGGTGTTTAATGACGATGGCAGACCTTGACCGCCAAATTCGACCGGTTGTGACAGCGTCGGCCAGCCGCCCGCAACGTATTGCTGATAAGCTTCTTTAAAACCATCGGGAGTCGAAACTTCACCCTCATACCAGCTGCAGCCCTGTTGGTCACCTATCTGGTTTATTGGCGCCAGTACTTGCTCGTTAAATTTGGCGGCTTCAGCGATGATGGCATCTACCATGTCAATGCTGGCGTCTTCATAACCTAAGGTTTGATAATGCTGTTCACAATTTAGAAGTTCTTGCATGACAAACTTAGTGTCACGTACTGGGGCTTTATACTCTGGCATGTTTTACTCAAAATCTCTGAAAATTAAAATGATTATTGGCCGCATTAAAGGTAACTAAATTAGCGTGCTGGATAGACATGTACGATAATTATACCGCTTAACTCATCAGACGTCGGACCACTTGTGTTTTTCTACCTTAATTGCTCCAGTGAGATAAATCAAATGAAATTGCAATTTACTGCTGCTATCATCTATTGATTATCCAATCTCCATATCCGTAAATCCAGCATTGTTAAGGGCTCGCCATGGACTTTATCTTAGGCTTCGTGTTGTTATTAATTTTTCAGTTATTAGGTGAGGCGCTGGTCATCTTTTTCGAATTACCTGTCTCTGGCCCGGTCGTCGGCATTGTTCTGCTGCTTGGTGCTCTGATCATAAAAGGCAGCGTCGGCAAATCGTTAAATACCGCATCGACCACACTGTTGGGACATTTGTCGATAATGTTCGTCCCCGTCAGTGTCGGTTTAATGGCACATTATCAGCTGTTAATGGATGAGTGGTTACCCATTACCATTACCCTAATCGGCAGCACTATCATCATGCTGATCAGTACAGCTTTAATCATGTCTTTTGCTAGCAAATTTTTGATAAAAGAGACTAAGCATGACCTTTGATGAAAAAATTTCAGCGATTTGGCTAATGCTCCAGGGCTCGCCGTTAACGGGCATAAGTTTAACCCTACTGGCTTATGTACTTGCCATGTATCTGTATAAAAAATCAAATTACCAGCCGGTGTTGAGTCCTTTTATTACTTCCATGGTCGTGGTGATTAGCGTGCTATTGATTACTGGTATCAGTTACCAGGATTATTTTGCCGGCGGGAAATTTATTCATTTTCTGCTTGGCCCTGCTACCGTTGCCTTAGCGGTGCCTTTGTATCACCAATTGCATCGAATTAAGCAATTATTCATTCCCATTATTATTACCTTAATTGCTTCCGTCTTCATTGGTGCGTTAAGCGCTATCGGTATCGCCGATTTATTTGGTGCCAGTGTGCAAACGCAAATATCAATAGCGCCTAAATCCGTGACTACCCCGGTGGCCATGGGCATATCTGAGCAAATAGGTGGCATCGTATCCTTATCTGCAGGGTTGGCCGCAACCACCGGCGTTGTTGGTGGCATTATGGGCATAAAAATATTCTCATTAATTGGCGTTAAAGATGATCGATTCAGAGGCCTTGCCATGGGCTTAACGTCACATGGCTTAGGGACGGCCGTAGCGTTTCAGGAAAGTAATACCATGGGCGCTTTTTCCGGCTTAGGTATGGCTTTAGCGTCATTTACTACGGCATTTATGTTGCCTTGGCTGCTCAGTGCTTTGGCAATAATATAAGCCCAGCCAAGGTGATTAATCATTTCATACCAGCCTCGAAGCTGAGGTTGGTATAATAGCCATTCCCGCTGTTATCTGTTCACCATCCCAGCATCGATACTTTTACCCGGCTGCATAAATATTGTTGCAATTCAGTGCTGGGACAAATTTCTATTTCAATCGCTGCTGGCGAAATATTTCATTTGCCGACTCGGCTTTATCATCTTCCTTTTTTTCTTATTTAGGCTATGCCTTTTTCATCCTTGAGCGATGAATATGCCAGCCGAACCAGTCAATTTCATTACAATTCAGATTTATTAGCAAATAAATTATCGCGCAAAATATTTCTTGAAAATAAATCGGAGAAATATTCTTCGGATACTACGGCTAAGTTTCAACGTTTTGATTTTAAAGTGTTTTTATTAGGTTTTTGGGTGTGATTGCAATGTTTTTAGAGGTAAACCAATAACTACAATAATCATATATTTCCTATTTTATTAACAAAATTGACACATTTTATAAAATTGACACTTGTGTCAAGTTTTGATTCTGATATATTTAAGTCATAGCAAATTGATCATTCCCCAATTCGATCAGATCAGAAACGGAAGAAATTATGACAAATAGTACAGTTCGTTTTTTATTAAACAACGACGTTGTTTCCATAGAAAACATCGACCCGAACTTGACGGTCCTACAATACCTACGCGAAATACAATTCAATACTGGCACTAAAGAAGGTTGTGCTTCAGGGGATTGTGGTGCTTGTACCGTAGTACTCGCAGAGCTCGATACTGACCATGCCGGTCAGCTGCATTATAAATCAATCAACTCTTGTATTACCTTCGTTGGTAGCTTACATGGTAAACAATTGATCACTGTCGAAGATTTGAAAGATGGGGTTAAGTTACATCATGCCCAACAAACCATTGTTGACAACCACGGTTCACAATGTGGTTTCTGTACTCCGGGATTTGTGATGTCATCATTTGCTTTACATAAACAAAAGAAAACGCCCAATCGTGCAGAAGTGCTCGAAGCACTAGCAGGTAACCTATGTCGTTGTACTGGCTACCGTTCAATCATCGAAGCGGCAATTACCTCAAGTGTAGATAGTGAAGAAGATAGTTTTGCTAAGCATTACCAGGAAACGGTGGCAACGCTGACAGAATTTCAAAAATTACCTGCGCCAAGCTTAGCGGGTAATGGTCATGATTATGTTGCCCCAAAAAATATCGACGAATTAGCATATGAATTAACCAGTGAGCCTGAATCCACGTTAGTGGCGGGTGGTACAGATTTAGCATTATCAGTTACGCAAAACTTAGCAACGATAAATAAACTTGTTTACCTTGGTAACGTTGAAGAATTAACGACTATCGAAGAAACCGATACTGAAATAGTGATTGGTTCAGCACTGCCATACAGTAAGTTCATTGACACCTTGCATCATTATTACCCAGATTTGGGCGAGATGATTGAACGTATCGGCTCAAAGCAAGTACGTAACACCGGTACTTTAGGTGGTAACGTAGGTAACGCATCCCCTATTGGTGATATGCCACCAGCACTTATTGCTCTTGGTGCGACAATGACGTTGCATGTTGCTGGCGTTGAACGCACAATTTTAGTTGAAGATTATTTTGTCGACTACAAAAAGACCGTACTTAAACCTGCTGAATTTATCAAGTCAATCCAAATCCCTAAACCAACCGCTGGCCAAACCTTAAAGCTTTATAAGATCTCTAAACGCCTTGATGACGATATCTCTGCCGTATTGGCCGCCATCTTCATCGAACAAAAAAGCGAGAGCCAGGGTCAAATAATTAATAATATCCGTATCGCTTTTGGTGGTATGGCGGCTATTCCTAAACGAGCTCCGGCCGCAGAAGCCGTGTTGCAAGGTAACACCCTAACGAAAGAATCAGTGGCGCAAGCAAAAATTGCTTTAGCAACCGATTTCCAACCGATGTCTGATGTTCGAGCTTCAGACAAATACCGTATGCGCGTTGCGCAAAACCTTATTGAAAAGTGCTATTTAGAGCTGCAAAGCAGAACGATAGAAACACGAGTGGTAAATTATGCGTAGTTTAATTGATGTAAGAAAAGCAAGTTCAAACACTGATAAAAGTGTGGTAAACGGACAAAAAAATGTCGGTTTAGGTGGTGTCGGTCGTTCTAAAAAGCATGACAGTGCTGACAAGCAAGTCGCAGGTTCTGCGATTTATGTGGATGACCGTCCGGCACTACGTGGCGAATTACACGCTGCTGCCGGTCAATCTGCTTATGCACACGCGAATATCCTTTCCATGGACTTATCCGCGGTTAAAGCTGCTGAAGGTGTTGTTGCTGTAATTACCGTTGAAGACGTGCCTGGCCATACCGATATTGGTCCGGTATTCCCGGGTGACCCGGTACTTGCCATCGGCAAGGTAGAGTATATTGGTCAACCAATTTTTGCCGTGGCGGCAACAAGCTATGACCTTGCTCGTAAAGCGGCAAAGTTAGCGAAAATCGAATATGAAGAGCTTGCAGCGGTATTAACGGTAAAAGATGCACTGCAGAAACAAAACTTTGTGCGCCCGCCATTTACGATGAAGCGTGGTGATTCAGAGTCCGCGATTGCGGGTGCTGAGCATCAATTATCGGGTGAAATCGTTGTCGGTGGCCAAGAGCACATGTACCTTGAAGGTCAAGTGTCAACGGCGGTACCAACCGAAGACGGTGGCATGGAAATTTTCACCTCATCACAGCATCCAAGTGAAGTGCAAAAACTTGTTGCTGAAGTACTTGATATTCCATTGAACAAAGTTTTAGTCGATATGCGCCGTATGGGTGGGGGTTTCGGTGGTAAAGAAACCCAGGCCGCCCCATGGGCATGTCTTGCCGCGTTACTTGCCAATGAAACCAATCGTCCGGTTAAATTCAAGTTAGGTCGTATGGACGATATGATCATGACCGGTAAGCGTCACCCATTTGAAAATAACTACACCGTTGGTTTTGACAAAGATGGTCAAATCAAAGGGATTAACATTGAAGTAAACGGTAACTGTGGTTATTCACCGGATTTATCCGATGCCATTGTTGATAGAGCGATGTTCCATTCTGATAACGCCTATTTCTTAGACCAGGCAACCGTGACCGGTAATCGTTGTAAACTAAACACCGTATCGCATACGGCATACCGTGGTTTTGGTGGCCCGCAAGGGATGATGACGATTGAAATGGTGATGGATGATATTGCCCGTCATTTAGGTAAAGATCCGTTAGAAATCAGAAAAATTAATTTATATGGTGATAATGAACGTAACGAAACTCACTATCATCAAGAAGTTGAACATAACAACTTAGCTGAAATCATTGAGTCATTAGAACTAAGCTCTGATTACCAGGCCCGTCGTCAGGCGGTGACTGAATTTAATGCCAACAACGCCATACTGAAAAAAGGTATCGCCTTAACGCCGGTTAAATTTGGTATCTCATTTACCGTGCAGCATTTGAATCAGGCAGGTGCGCTGGTTCATATCTATACTGATGGTACGATTCACTTAAGCCATGGTGGTAGTGAAATGGGTCAGGGCTTGAATATCAAAGTTGCGCAAATTGTTGCCGAAGAATTCCAGGTTGATGTGGATACGGTTGCCATTTCTGCAGCGCGTACCGACAAGGTACCAAACTCGTCGCCAACGGCGGCATCGTCAGGTACTGACTTAAATGGTAAAGCGGCGGAAGCAGCAGCAAAAACCATTAAACAACGCTTAATAGACTTTGCTTGTGAAAAGTACCAGGTAACGGCAGAACAAGTGACATTTGCAAATAACAATATTATCGTTGGTGAGCAGACCTTTAGTTTTGCCGAGTTTTCGCAAATCGCTTATATGGCACGGGTTTCATTATCTTCTACCGGTTTCTATAAAACCCCTAAAATTCATTTTGACCGGGCTACCGGTAAAGGTCGTCCATTCTTCTACTACGCCACGGGTGCTTCGGTATCGGAAGTGTTAATTGATACCTTAACCGGTGAATACAAAATGCTGCGTACCGATATTTTACAAGACGTAGGACATTCGATTAATCCAGCGATTGATATTGGTCAAATCGAAGGTGCATTTGTGCAAGGTATGGGCTGGTTAACGACGGAAGAGTTAATGTGGAATGAGCAAGGTCGCTTACTTTCAAATAACCCGGCAACGTACAAGATCCCGGCGATCAATGATGCGCCTGAAGATTTCCGTGTCGCCTTAGTGCCAGATGCGCCAAACCGTGAACACACCATTTACAATTCAAAAGCCGTCGGTGAACCACCGTTTATGTTAGGTATGTCGGTTTGGTCGGCATTAAAAGATGCAATATCGAGCGTTGCTGATCATAAAGTCAGTCCGATGCTAGATACGCCAGCAACCCCGGAGCGAGTGCTTTGGGCCGTTGAAGCGATGAAAGCGCAATCGTAAGCAACCGCTTAGGAGCAATGTTATGACTATGACTACAAAAATGAACTGGAACAGTGCCTCATACCAACTAAGCAAACAAGGTCAAGCCTATGTGTTGGTGACTTTGGTTGGGGTCTCTGGTTCAACGCCGAGAAACAGTGGTACAAAAATGGTGATTAGCCGTGATGACATTTTTGACACCATAGGCGGTGGTCATCTTGAGCATAAAGCCACTAAGTACGCGCAAAAAATGCTGGCCACCGGTAACAATGCTCAACACTTAGAGCATTTTCAACTGGGCAGTAATTTAGGCCAGTGTTGTGGCGGGAACGCCACGGTAATGTTTGAATGCTTTGCCGCGGTTGGCGTCAATATCATGTTGTTTGGTGCCGGTCATGTAGGCAAAGCATTGCTACCGATTCTGGCGCAGTTACCGTGTCAGGTAACTTGGGTTGATAGTCGTGAAGAGCAATTTCCGGTAGGCCTTGAAACTTATCACAATGTCGAAAAAGTGGTGAGCGATGAGCCCGAGCGTGAAGTAAAAGCGATGCCGGAAAACAGCTACTACATCGTGATGACGCACAATCACCAAATGGATTTTGAGATTTCGCAGGCGATATTAAAACGAGGTGATTTTTCATACTTAGGCTTAATCGCTTCGGACACGAAAAAACGTCGCTTTGAGCAACGCTTTAAGCATCGAGAAATTGACCCGCAACAAGTGGCGCGGATGAATTGTCCGGTCGGCCTTGAGCAAGTAGGTGGCAAGCTGCCAATGGAAGTTGCAGTGTCGATTGCCGGAGAGATTATTCAACATTATCAGTGCGAAAAGCAGCAAGCCGAAAATCAAATCGCCGCTCAGCACAGTGAAAAGACAACCCATACTCAGAAGTCAAAATCCCGTCCGGTTTCACAACAGGGCATTCATTGGCAAGAATTTAAGCAATTACTGACCAGCGAAGAGTCAACTGATTAGCCGTACAAACCAGAGGAGAAGCAAAGTGTCGCATTTTGCCCTACAAAGTAACAATGTCATAGTCGACAACAATGGCGACGGTGAAATGATCGCCGCTTGTGTCGAAATAAAAGATCAACTTACCTACGCCATTCATCCACATGGACAAGTATTGTCTTGCCCGGTACAAGACTTTGGTGACAAAGTCATCATGCCAGGTCTGGTTGACTCACACGTACATATCAATGAACCGGGTCGTACCGAGTGGGAAGGGTTTAACACCGCCACTCAAGCTGCTGCCGCCGGTGGTATTACCGCGTTAGTCGATATGCCATTAAACTGCATTCCAGTTACCACCACGAAAGCTGCTTTTCAAGAAAAACTCGATTCCGTTGACGATAAGTTATGGGTCGACTGTGGTTTTTGGGGCGGCGTAATTCCACAAAACATCGATGACTTAGATGAATTGCTTAATGCTGGTGTGTTGGGAGTTAAGTCATTCTTGATTGACTCTGGTATTGCCGAGTTTCCACCGGTGGCAGCCAAAGATATGCGTGCCGCCATGCCTATCCTGGCGAAACATGACGTACCCTACCTGATCCATGCGGAATTAGACTGTGGTAGCTTCAATGACGTGGTGATCACCAAAGAATACAACTCGTTTTTAGAATCTCGCCCAAAAAGCTGGGAAAACGACGCCATTTCATTAATGGTGGATATGGCGAGAGAATCAAAAGAGCAGGGCGATAATTGTAAAGTACATATCGTTCACCTTTCTTCAGACGAAGCCTTAACCACTATCGCCCAGGCAAAGAGTAAAGGTTTACGTTTTACCGCTGAAACGTGTCCGCATTATTTAACCATTGCCTCTGAAAATATCCCTGATGGCAAAACCTTATTCAAATGTTGTCCGCCAATTCGCGAGAACAAAAACCGTGAACACTTATGGCAAGCCGTTACTGATGGCCGCTTAGACTTTATCGTTTCTGATCATTCTCCTTGTACACCAGAATTAAAGCACATAGATACTGGCGATATTGAAAAAGCCTGGGGCGGTATTTCAGCATTGCAATTTGGCTTACCATTAATTTGGACCGAAGCGAAAGAGCGTGGCTTTACCTTGGTGGATTTGGCTCGTTTGATGTCGAGTGAAACCGCAAAGTTTGCCGGTTTAGACTCGGTCAAGGGCAAGATTGCCGTAGGCCACCACGCCGACTTTTTGGTATTTGACCCTGAGGTGAGCTACACCATCACCAATGAGATGATCAAACATCGTCACCACATTACCCCATATGCCGGTCGTAAAGTCACGGGCCAAGTAGAACATACCTTTGTTCGTGGCCACCATGTATATCAGCTAGATGAATTCATTAATGCGCCAAAAGGGCGGCCTTTATTAAAAGGAAAATTGTAATTATCAGTTGGCAGAGGTGCTCACCAGCAATAGTTACAGTAATACCTATGGGTATAACAACCATATCAAGAATAAATTTTAAGTAGGAAAGCAAAGCCATGATGCTAGACATAGATACTCAGGAACAGAATAAACTAAGCGGTGCGCCGCTTGCGTTAGAAACAAAATTAAAAACCCATTGTGTGGATTTAGCCAGCGAACGCGTTGGCGGTGAAACACTGTCTTGTAGTGATGATTTTTTTGCCGAGATGGAAAATTTGATCAAACCGGGTCGTGGTATTTTTATCGACGATAAATTCACCGACCGTGGCAAATGGATGGACGGCTGGGAATCTCGTCGCAGTTACGGCCGTGATAATGGTCGTGAATTTGACTGGTGCATTATTCGTCTTGGTATTAAAGGCGTTATTCGCGGTTTTGACATCGATACTAACTACTTCCGCGGTAATGCGCCTGAGTCGGTATCGGTAGAAGGGTGTGTCAGTGAAGTTGAACCAAACGCCGATACCGTATGGGAAACCGTGCTTGAGCAAGCATCAGTGGAAGCCCACAGCCAAAACATCTTTGCCATTAACAATGACAAGGCATACACCCATGTACGTCTGAACATGTTCCCTGACGGCGGTGTTGCACGTTTACGTGTATACGGCGAAGCAGACGTTAATTGGGAACACTTTATCGCTGGTGAATTAATCGATTTGGCTTACATCAAAAATGGCGGTAAGGCGTTATTAGTCAGTGACATGTTCTTTAGCGACAAAAACAACTTGATCATGCCTGGTCGTGGTAAAGATATGGGCGATGGCTGGGAGACTAAACGTCGTCGTGATCCGGGTCCGGATTGGTCAATCGTTAAACTCGCCAGTCAAGGTAGCATTGAAAAAGTTATCGTTGATACTTGTCACTTTAAAGGCAACTTCCCAGATACCTTTACCTTAGAAGGTATGGTGTCGACGAGCGATGATTTCACTGATGGTCAGCAAGAAGATAAATGGCAACCAATTATTGCCCGTACTAAATTGTACGCCCATCGTGAGCACTTATTTATCAATGAAATTATCCCGGCAAGTACAGAAACGTTTACCCATATTCGGTTAAATATTTTCCCTGATGGTGGTATTTCGCGTTTACGGACGTTCGGTAAGAAGGGCTAAACTGATGACGTTAGATGAGTTAAACAATCAAACGCCCGAGCAAGCGAATCACACGTTTATGCAATGCTGTACCTCTACAGCGTGGGTAGAGCGTATGGTAGCAGCACGATCTTTTGCTAGTGAACAAGGGTTAAGAGCCGCTGCAGATACTGCATGGCAAGGTCTTAGTGACAGTGATTTCTTAGAAGCGTTCGAAGGTCACCCAAAAATTGGCGATGTGAGTAGCCTGCGCGCTAAATATGCCAATACCAAAGAATTGGCGGGTAATGAGCAAGGCCTGGTAAAAGAAGCCAATGACGATGTGCTGGAAGTACTGGCGCAAGGCAATAGTGACTATGAAGCCAAGTTTGGTTTTATCTTTATCGTTTGTGCCACCGGTAAAAGTGCGAAACAAATGTCTGATTTACTGCAGGCTCGTTTACCAAATAATAAAGCACAAGAATTAGTCAATGCGGCCGAAGAGCAGCGAAAAATTTTCCAATTACGCATTGATAAAGCATTAGCCGAAGGCTAATCCAAAACATTAAGGAATTATTATGAGCCAAATTACTACTCATGTACTCGATACCACTCGTGGCCTTCCCGCGTCTGGTGTACCAATCACTTTATATGCACGAACTAATGATGGCTGGCAACAACTAGCCTCAGGTATGAGCAACGAAGATGGACGTTTGCCTGGTTTATTAGGTCATGATGTCGTGCTTGCTGCCGGTGTTTATCGGATGCATTTTGCCACCAGCACTTATTTCAAAGCCAATAAAGAAGATGGATTTTATCCCTATGTTGATATTGTTTTTGAACTCGATGGTAGTCACACCCATTACCATATTCCATTGCTATTAACGGCGTTCGGTTACTCAACCTATCGTGGCAGCTAAAAGGTAATTCAAATGGAAACTATGATGACTGATAAATTGCAAACTATCACACCTAAACCACTAACCAGTGAAGCCTTTAGTGACTTTGGTGATGTTATTGAAGCTAGCTCTGAGGCAAAAAACTTTGCCATTAATGACGGTTTTACCCAGCGTTATCACGATTTAGCTAAGGTTGATGTCAATGATAATGACGGTCATACCTTGATCAATATTTTCCGCTCAACACCTTTGGCACAACCAATAGCCATTAAAATGATGGAACGCCACCCGCATGGTAGCCAGGCCTTTATCCCAATGGGCTCTAACTCATATTTAGTTGTAGTAGCTCCGGCAGGCGAATTCGATGTAAATAACATTGAAGTATTCATCGCCAATGCAAATCAGGGGGTGAATTACCACAAAGGCACTTGGCATCACTTTTGTTTGGCTCTTGGCAGCGAAACTGATTTTCTCGTGGTTGATAGAGGCGGCGAAGGCGACAATTGTGACGTACTAGAATTAGATGGGTCGTTGGTTATCGCGAATAGTTAACTCATTTAGTTGGCCGGGAATATACATTGAAAAAATCAGCAAGAAGAATATTTAGAAAAAGCCCAAGGTACCAAAAATCTAGAGCACAAAGGCAACAAGCAAGAAGTCGATTAAACTGGTTTGCTAACACAGAATAACCAATTAGACGACAATATATTACAGCACAAAGCATATCGCCTTATCTGTTAAAATACACAGCGATAATGCATTAAGGTAGAACAACATGTTAAAAGTTTATCGCGGAGAATTATTACACTTTTTGGCCGATCCAGCCAAAGTGGCTCTAGAAGATAGTTATCAATACATTGAAGATGGCTTGTTAATCATCAAAGATGGCTTGATAGAACAAGTCGGTGAGGCCGCAGATTTATTGCCGACATTAGATGAAACTATTGATGTTACCCATTATGAAAATGGTTTGATCATGCCCGGATTTATCGACACGCATGTGCATTACCCGCAAACGGAAATGATTGCCTCATTCGGTGAACAATTACTCGAATGGTTAGAAAACTACACCTTTCCGTTTGAAGATCAGTTTTCTGACTTAGAACATGGCAAAAAAGTGGCTGAGTTCTTTTTAACGCAATTAGTTGAAGCTGGCACTACCACCGCACTAGTGTTTGGTACGGTTCATAAAGAATCGGTTGAGGCGTTTTTTACTGTCGCGCAACAGAAAAAACTGCGGATGATTTGCGGTAAGGTATTAATGGATCAAAACTGTCCGGAGTACTTATCGGATACTGCCCAAACTGGCTATGACGACAGCAAGGCATTAATTGAAAAATGGCATAAAACGGATCGTTTACAATATGCAATTACCCCAAGATTTGCACCAACTTGTTCAAAAGCACAATTAAACAAAGCGGGAGAACTGCTAGCTGAGTATCCAGACGTATATTTACACACTCACTTATCTGAAAACATCAATGAAATTGCCTGGGTTGAAGAGCTTTTTCCCCATGATGACGGCTATTTGGACGTTTACGATAAAAGCCAGTTATTAGGTCGTCGTAGTGTCTTCGCTCATGGTGTGCATTTACATGATAAAGAATGTCAGCGTTTGGGGGAAACTGACTCGGCCATTGCTTTTTGTCCAAGCTCTAACCTGTTTTTAGGCAGTGGTTTATTTAACCTGAAACAGGCGCAACAGTTTGATGTCAATGTTGGTATGGGTACCGATATTGGTGCCGGTACCACATTTTCAATGCTCAGTACGTTAAACGAAGGCTATAAAACTCAACAACTGCGCGGCGACATACTCAGCCCATTCCAATCGTTTTATCTGGCCACATTAGGGGGCGCCATAGCGTTAGATCTTGAGGGCACTATCGGTAACTTCACCAAAGGCGCAGAAGCTGACTTTATTGTGCTTGATTATCATGCCACGCCGCTGATGGATAGGCGTGTGCAACACAGTAAAAATATATCAGAAAAGCTTTTTATCTTAAGCATGTTAGGCGACGAACGCCACGTTAAAGCCACTCATATAATGGGTGAGCGCGTTTAACTCAGCTTTTTCCAAATAAAAGAATTAAGGAATATTATGGATCCGTATATTAATGAATGGCTAAATTTAGTCATTCGCTTTGCTCACCTTATTACCGGCATCGCCTGGATCGGTGCCTCATTTTACTTTGTCTGGTTAGACAATCATTTAGAAAAGCCGCCACAATGGAAAGCCGATAAAGGCATTGGTGGTGATCTATGGGCCATCCACGGTGGTGGTTTTTACGAAGTGGCAAAATACAAACTGGCACCAGAAAAAATGCCGACCACTTTGCATTGGTTCAAATGGGAAGCCTACACCACCTGGATCACTGGCTTCTTATTACTGTCGTTAATGTTTTATGTCGGCGCCGAATCGTATTTAATCGACAAACGCGTTGCTGATATTAGCCAGTGGCAGGCGATTGCTTTAGGCCTTGGCTCTATCGTGGTTGGTGTCGGTAGTTATGAGATTCTAGTCAGAACCAAATTAAAAGAACATGGCGTTCTATTAGGCTTGATTTTAATTGTTGTCGCTACCGCGTTATCTTATGGCCTAACCCAGGTATTTAGTGCTCGCGGTGCTTACATGCACATGGGGGCAATTATCGGTACCATTATGGCTGGTAACGTATTCTTTGGCATTATGCCATCACAACGGGCACTGGTAAAAGCGGTTGAAGAGGGCACAACGCCAGATCCAGCTTACGGTTTAAATGCCAAACTGCGTTCCACCCATAACACTTATACCACATTGCCGGTCATCTTTATTATGATCTCAAATCATTACCCGATGACCTATAATCATAGTGCCAACTGGTTGGTGCTAATAGGCATTATATTAATTACTGCCGCGGTTCGTCAGTACTTTGTATTGCGTCATTTTGGTAAACAAAAGCCAATGGTATTGGTGGGTTCGGTCGTTGCTACCATCATTCTTGCCTTTGCCATTGCCCCGCGTTCAACCGAGTTAACGGCTGAGCAAAAACAGCAAACAGTTGATATTACTAAAGTGCAAACCATTATCGAACAACGTTGTGGTAGTTGTCATTCTCAAACTCCAACCGACGAGGTCTTTACCATAGCACCAGGTGGTGTGGTATTTAATGACATTGCCTCGATTGAGCAATGGGCGCCGAGAATTAAAGCGCGAGTGATCGACTCGAAAGACATGCCATTTATGAATAAAACTGAAATGACCGAGCAAGAACGCGAGTTGCTGGCAATATGGATCGCCAATAATAGTTAACTATGCAATAACGCTAAGCCCTGCATAATGCATGGTAACGGGCATAAATAAGGCAATGGTGTTCCATTGCCTTTTGTCGTAACTAATATAAGCCGTAAATAACGGTTTAATGTGAAACAGAACAAGTACTTGAGCAATACCACTACGGCGTTGCAGCTATTTGAAAGGTTTGTACACGGATGTACAGTATTAGAGCAACGCAGGAGCAGTTGCCGGGAATAACCATTTCTACATAACTGCGCCTTGTATTGGCATCGCTCAAGAACTCTGAAACCTGTATATTGAAATGGAGCGGGTATGTATGAATAAACGAGTAATCAAACACGGATATAAAGTGGCAGAGTCTCTTTATAATCTAGTAAATCATGAAGTGATCCCGGGAACGGGTATCGATGTGGAAGACTTTTGGCAATCGATGGCCGATATCTTCGATCAGTTCATTCCGAAAAATCAACAGTTGTTAGCCATTCGGCAAGATTTTCAAAGACAAATCGATGCCTGGCATTTAGAGGCCGATAATCAGCCTTTTGACCAGGAAAAATATCAGCAATTCTTGCTCGATATTGGCTATATTGTCGAGGAAAAGCAAGACTTTGCTATTACCACCACTTATGTTGATGATGAAGTTGCCAGCGTTGCCGGACCACAACTGGTGGTGCCATTAATGAATGCCCGTTTTGCCTTAAATGCCGCCAATGCCCGTTGGGGCAGCTTGTACGATGCCTTGTATGGCACCGATGTGATTAGTGACGAAGATGGCGCGGAAGTTAACAAAACCTACAACCCGGTTCGTGGCGCCAAAGTACAAGCCTATGCCCGTCAATTTTTAGATGAGGTGATGCCGTTATCCGCTGGCAGTCACAGTGAGGCGGTGAGCTACCAGGTTTCCTTTGGCAAGTTGGTCGTTACGCTGAAGTCCGACGAGCGCGTAGGTTTAGCCGATGAAAGTAAATTTGTTGGCTATAGTGGCAGCAGGCAAAACCCCAGTGCCATTTTATTCAAAAACAATGGCCTGCATATTGAAATAAAAATTGACCCGAGTATGCCGGTAGCGAAAACCGATCCGGCATCGGTTGCGGATATTATTTTAGAATCGGCGTTAAGTACCATACAAGATTGTGAAGACTCTATTGCAGCGGTAGATGCAGAAGATAAAACTGCGGTGTATCGCAACTGGTTAGGGTTAATGAAAGGCGATTTAACTGAAACCCTGAAAAAAAATGGCGTATCCATTACCCGTAAGCTCAATGACGACAGAAGTTATAGCACGCCCGATAACGAACCTTTTACCTTACCCGGTCGTAGCTTGCTGTTTGTTCGTAATGTCGGCCACCTAATGACCAATGATGCGGTATTGACCAAAGATGACCAGCAAGTGCCGGAAGGGATTTTAGATGGTTTGATCACTACGTTAATTTCATTACATGATTTGAAAGGCAATTCAGCGGTTAAAAACTCGCGCAAGGGTAGCATTTACATCGTCAAACCGAAAATGCACGGTCCCGATGAAGTGGCGTTTAGTAATGAATTGTTTACCCGCATTGAAGCGTGTCTGGGCTTAGCCACCAATACCATTAAAATGGGTATTATGGATGAAGAACGTCGTACCTCGGTGAACTTAAAAGAGTGTATCCGTGCCGCCAAAAATCGCCTTGCCTTTATCAATACCGGATTTTTAGACCGTACCGGCGATGAAATACATACCAGCATGCAAGCCGGGCCGATGGCGCGTAAAGAGCTGATGAAAAATGAAAAATGGATCAGCGCTTATGAAAACCGCAATGTGCGCATAGGCCTGCAAGCCGGGCTAAAAGGCAAAGCGCAAATCGGCAAAGGCATGTGGGCAATACCCGATGAAATGTCGGCGATGATGGCTGCGAAAATTGGTCATCCCCAATCCGGTGCAAACTGCGCCTGGGTACCATCACCAACGGCAGCAACTTTACACGCGTTGCATTATCACCAGGTTAATGTCGGCGAGATTCAGGATAGTATGCTTAAGCAATTTTCAAACAGTGAAAATAGTGATGACTTAAGCGATTTATTAACTATCCCTTTACTGCAAAATCAACAGCAATTGAGTGCGCAAGATATTCAGCACGAACTGGATAACAATGTCCAGGGCCTGCTGGGTTACGTAGTACGTTGGATTGACCAGGGCACAGGTTGTTCAAAAGTTCCCGATATTGATAACATCGGCCGGATGGAAGACAGAGCCACTCTGCGCATCTCATCTCAGCACATTTGCAACTGGTTACAGCATGGTATGTTAACCAAAGAGCAAGTGCTGGAATCGTTACAACGCATGGCAACAGTGGTTGATCAGCAAAATATTACTGACGCCAGCTATACGCCGATGGCACCTGATTTTAACTGTAACATTGCCTTTAACGCGGCAATGGATTTAATTTTCAAAGGCAAAGAGCAACCCAGTGGTTATACCGAGCCATTATTGCATCAACGTCGGATTGAATTAAAAGCAGTAAAATAAATGGAAAAGATATTAGGGTCTGTTGAACTTTGCGGTACAAATTTTGTTCAAAAATGCACAGCAAAGGTCAACAGCCCCTAATAAAGTAAAGCTAACTTCGCCTTATCGGGTTGAAACGGAGCAACTTTTATTATCTAATAATAAAAGTCAGCTGCATGGTGCAACACCGATATTGCAGCTGATTTTATTTCAGGAGCATTTGTGACAAAAGTTAGAACGTTAAAAGGCAATATTCGCCAAAAAAATAAATCATTAATCTTCAATGCGGCGAAAAAAGAATTCGTCACTTATGGCTTTAAAGGCGCGTCTATTAAACGTATTGCCGAACGGGCGAACATCGCTCGCGCAAATATTCATTATTACTTTCAAGATAAAACCGATCTCTATCAGCAACTGTTGAGCAACATCATCGAAGTCTGGAACAGAGATTACGATACCTTAAATGCCGATTTGGAGCCGAAACAGGCCCTTAGTGCCTATATTCGAGCAAAAGTGATGCATTCCAGGGATGACCCGGATTCGTCGAGAATATTTGCCAGTGAATTAATTCATGGCGCGCCAGTATTGAATGACTACCTTAATACTGACTTTAAAGCCTGGCTGCAAAGTAAAGTCGCGGTAATTGACGCCTGGATTGAGCAAGGCTTAATCGATCAGCTCAACCCACACCATTTATTATTCTTAATCTGGAGTTCCACCCAACACTACGCTGACTTTAATGTGCAAGTGGTGGCGGCGTTAAACAAAGAACAGATGAACGATGACGACTTTGAAGAGGTTGTCGCCTCGTTAACGCAAATCATTCTAAAAGGCTGTGGCATCCACTGATAGCAATTATTTAGCGTCGAAAAACAGACTTGAACTTTGGCTTAAATTACTGAGGTAGGTGTCTGAAACTTAGATTGGTAAGAAGGGAGTACCCGCAATCAGGCACTCCCTTAATGGACTGTTACATTAGCTTGGTAAGATAAAACTTGTCTATAAATTTATGTAAAATGCCTGGCCTTTGGCTTGTGCTAATTCTGCGGCAACTGAAGCAACGGCTAAATCTTGTAAACCAACACCGGTACCGTCGAATAAGGTGATTTCATCTTCACTGGTTCGCCCTGAATTGGTGCCATTGATCACCTCGCCAATTGGCACGATGTCCGATTCTACAATCAACCCAGACTGGATCGCGTGTTGCGCTTCGCCAATCGTAATCGATTGCGCTAATTCATCGGTAAACACGGTGGCGGTGCGGAACAGTTTCGCGTCAACTTCTTGCTTGCCTTTGGTGTCTGTGCCCATGCACGCGATGTGCGTGCCAGGTTTAATCCAGGCGTTGTCCAGTAATGCTTCAAAGGCGGAAGTAATGGTGATGATAACGTCAGATAGTGCACACAACTCTTCTCGGCTAACTGACTCAAACGGCAGTGATAACTCTGCACACACCTCGGCGAGAATAGAAAGCCTTTCCGGATCAATATTCCAGCCGACTACTTTTTCAAAGTTTCGTTGTTCAACGGCAGCGCGTAACTGAAATGTTGATTGATGACCTGCGCCAATCATGCCTAACACTTTAGAATCTTGGCGAGCTAAATGCGCTATCGATACCGCCGATGATGCGGCAGTTCGTACTGCGGTAAGATAGTTACCGCCGACCAGCGATTTTAATTTTCCGGTATCAGGATCAAATAAAATCACCGTTGATTGGTGGTTGGTCAGACCTTTTTCGACATTACCAGGCCAGTAACCGCCTGATTTTAATCCTAATACCATAGAGTCACGGTCAAAGCCGGATTTAAAACCATACAGTGCATCGGCATGACCGATAGCTTCGCGGATGACCGGGAAGTTGTAGGCGGTATTTTTAGACATCGCAGCAAATACATTTTCTACTGCGGTAAATGCATCGCTGCGGCCCATGATTGCTTGACAAACCTCTTCGGTTACTACGACTACGCCTTGGTTATTATGTTGATCACTCATTGTTTATTTCCTAGATAGTGATTGTGCCCCTTGGTGAACACCAAGGGGGCATGATGCTTTATAATCGATTCCGACAATTTATTGTTCAAACTTGCGTAGGGCGAGTTTAAATGGGCAATAAATTATCGGACTTGCTTTCTTAGTAAGCTTTACCACGCGCAGATACTGGCCATAAAGTCTCTACTTTACCGTTACGAACGCCTACGTAGTAATCGTGAACGTTACAAGTTGGATCACAATGGCCCGGAACAAGTTTTAATTTTTGATTCACTTTTAACGCGCCGCTAGGATCTGAAATCACGCCGTGCTCATCTGAACACTTAATGTATTCGACATCGTCACGACCAAAGATATATGGCAAGCCACTGTCTACAGATTGGGCTTTAAGACCGGCATCACAAATGGCTTTGTCGGCTTTCGAATGGCTCATTACTGACGTTAAGATGAATAATGCGTTTTCGAATTCCGAGATTTTTTCGCCGTTTTGATCACAAATGGTTTGATAGTCGGCATCCATGAATGCGTAAGAACCACATTGTAACTCATTGAAAACGCCTGAGTTACCTTCAAAGTAATACGAACCTGTACCACCACCGCCAACGATGTCACACTCAAGTCCTTCAGATTTAAGCATCGCGATTGTACGCGCGACCATATCGATAGCGATATCCACTTTTTCTTTCCGTTGCTGGTAATTTTCCATGTGCTGCATCGCACCCTGGTACGCTTGAATGCCGGCAAATTTTAACCCCGGTGTTGCGGCAATTGCTTTGGCGATATCCACCACAGGTTGACCTTCACTGACGCCACAACGACCGGCACCACAATCTATTTCTACCAGACATTCGATCTCAGTGCCGTATTTCTCAACGGCAGCCGCTAACTCAGCAACGTTGTCAATGTCATCGACACAGCAAAGGGTACGAGCGCCGAGTTTTGGTAACCGTGCTAAGCGATCAATTTTTGCAGGATCACGTACCTGGTTAGACACTAAAACGTCTTTTATGCCGCCACGAGCGAACACTTCCGCTTCTGAAACCTTTTGACAACACACGCCGCAACTGTCCCCCAGTTGCTCTTGCAGTAATGCGATATCGACCGATTTGTGCATTTTGCCATGCACACGGTGGCGCACGCCCATGTCTTTAGCATATTGGCCCATGGTTTTAATATTGCGCTCCAACGCATCCAGATCGACCACTAAACATGGGGTTTGAATATCTGCTTCATTCATACCCGGTACTGCAGGAACGTCATAACCTACTTCTAATTCACTTCCTCTAGCCATTTTCATCTCCAAAATTTTAGTTTTAATTAAATACCAATTTGATTAAATTTATTCCCAACTCAGAGCTATGTTTTAGGTTCAATAACAAGCAAAATTTGTTTAGATATAGTTGTTCTATATTAAATGAATTTTGGGACGTTAGTGGGCCTAAAGCAAGCTCCCAAGGGTGAGTTTAAAAGGCTTCTACGCTGCGTTATTGATTTTGACAAGGGAACAACCATTCTCTTCAATCAATGCCTTGCCTATAAGCCTTTTAATTCTCACTGAGTGGGAAATAACTTAATCAACTTGGTATTCCGGTTTAATATCAGTGTTATTTGTTCATCCACGGCAGCTTGTCTAAGTCGACATTGCCGCCAGTAATAATTACCCCGACACGCTTGCCTTTAAATACCTCAGGGTTTTTCAAAATAGTTGCTAACGTCACGGCACTGCTCGGTTCAATGACAATTTTCATCCGTAGCCAAACCAGTTTCATTGCCTCGACAATTTCGTCTTCCGTGGCGGTTAAAATGTCGGTCACATGGTTTTTAACAAAGTGCCAGGTTAAATCTTTAAGGGGTACTTTAAGACCATCGGCAACGGTGTTTGGTGCGTCATCGGCAATGATATGTCCGGCCCTAAATGAACGGGCAGCATCATCGGCATTGAGTGGCTCTGCAGCATAAATTTTTATCTCTGGTGCAATCGTCGAGATGGTCAGACAGGTGCCGGAAATCATGCCACCGCCACCGATTGGCGCTATCACCATATCTAAATCGGGCACCTGCTTAACCAGTTCTTTTGAGCAAGTCGCCTGGCCGGCAATAACACGAGGATCGTTATAAGGGTGAACAAAGTCTGCGCCAGATTCTGCCACCACTTCGGCGAAGACCGCTTCTCTGGAACTGGTAGACGGTTCACATTCAACGATACTGCCGCCATAGCCAATTACCGCATCTTTTTTCGCTTGCGGCGCTGTCCTTGGCATCACCACTGTGACCGGAATACCGCGTTGTCCTGCGGCATAGGAAAGCGATAATGCGTGATTGCCGGAAGAGTGGGTGGCGACACCGACTTTGGCTTCTTCATCGGTTAATCCGAATACGGCGTTACAGGCACCACGAACTTTGAATGCGGCCGCTTTTTGCAAGTTTTCACATTTAAAAAATAATTCGGCCCCGGTTAATTCATTCAAGAAGCGAGATGTTAATACCGGTGTTTCATGAATGTAGGGTTTAATACGTTCATGGGCCACTAATACATCATCATAGTTTGGAATGTTCATCGTTGATTGGGTTGAACTGCTCATATTTTCCTCTCAATATTCATCAAAGCCTTGCCATGTAATTAGTCAGCTATGCTGCTTTGACGATACCTTTACCTATTAATTTGAGTTATTGCTTTAATTTTCAATTTCAATTCCACCTTATGAAAAAGATCACCTTCTCGCAAACAACAAGGATTCCACATTGTGGAATCATTGTTGCCTCACCTTACATCGTATGTATCTAAGTGGCTGATAAATCAGCTTTACTTTGTGGTTTTAATGATTGAGAATATAGAAATTCCATAATGTGAAATGAAGAAGCGCATACCATATTGTGGTTTTATTGTACTTTTAGGTTTATATTCAAAATGAGCGCCGTTGCAATGAGTAGTAAAAAATCATGAAAAAAGTTAAACCCGAATCTCGAATTCAAGTGATTGACCGAGCCGCGATGTTATTAGATGCAATATCACGCTATTCCATGCCGGTAACACTAAAAGCACTGAGTGCGGATACTAATTTGGCGCCTTCTACGGCGTTTCGTATCTTGCATTCGCTCATCGATAACCATTTTGTTGATAGAGACAACACGGGTAAATATCAATTAAGTGGTCGCTTAATCCGGTTAAGTAGCAATCAAAATCGCAACATTGATTTTCGTAAAGTGGCGATTCCGTACATGGAAAAACTGCGCGATAAATTTGGTGAAACCATTAACCTTACCACTCGTGAAGGTGATGTGATTATTTATGTCGAAAAAGCGATCCCTAACCGCATGATGCACGTGCAACAAATCATTGGTAGCCGTGCGCCTTTGCATGTTACCGGCGTCGGCAAAATGATGTTGGGCATGGAAGGCAAAGAAGGCATTAGTGGCTATGCGCAGCGCACCAATTTACCCGGTTATACCCGTAAAACCTTTTCCACATTAGATACTCTGGTGGATGAGTGCATGCGCTGTGTTGAACAAGGCTTTGCTTTTGATAATGAAGAAGCTGAGATTGGCGTCGGTTGTATTGGCGTACTCTTGTATGACCGCTACGGCGAAGTGGTCGCCGGATTATCTGTTTCGGCCCCGATTGAGCGGCGTAAAGATGAATGGGTTAATGACTTATTAGCGGCTGGAAAATCGATATCAGCAGAGCTTGGTTATGTCGAAAATCAACTTTCAATGCAAGTTTCAAATTAACTTTCAAAGCAAGCTTCAAATAATATCAGGCAAGTAAACAATTAGACGTCTCACCTTTCACTATCCGTCATTGTTTTTAATCTTGTTTGATCCACCAGTTTTTAAAACTACAAGAGTGTAAAATATGTTAACAGTAAATAGACTAAATCAAACGGAAGCGAAATTAATCATTGACGGCGCAGTAGATAAAGCCAACGAACTGGGTATACCTATGTGTATTTCTGTGGTTGATGAATCGGGGAGTTTGCTCGCCTTTGAACGCATGGATGGCGGTAAAATCCACAGTATTACCATTTCTCAGGATAAAGCCTTTACCGCGGCATCGGCTCGCAAAGGCACCCATGAATTTAATCAGGCGTGTATACCGGGTCATGAAAATAACCTATTTGGTATACATACTGCCTTAGGTGGACGTATGTGTATTGTTGGTGGTGGTTTGCCCATTTATGCCAACGGTGAAGTGGTTGGTGGCATTGGTGTTAGTTCAGGATCGCCAGAGCAGGATTTAGGTTGTGCGCAAGCTGGAGTTGATACCTTTAGTCGAATTTCTGTTCTATAGGCTAGTTACTGGTCGCAATGAAGTATGCAATTAATACTTCATTGCGCCCATCGTTTATCGAATGGAATCGAGAAAAGCCAGTGATCTTTAGTCGCTGGCTAGTGCACTAAGCAAGTTTCTGCTTCACGTATTTCAGTGCATCCAACCTGGTCGCAAAAATATGTTCTGGCGATATTTTGTCGAGTAATTTTAATTTATTAAAATCATTTCGCACTCGCTCACAGACACTCGATAATAAGATATCCCGTCCCTGACTTTGATAACCAATAATAATTTCTTCAATGGCAATGGTACTGGTAATGCCGACCAGGCGCGCATCGGTTAAATCTATCAATAAGGTTTTATCTTGATCCGCATTGGAGACACTCTGCTTCAAGCCACGGGCAACACCAAAGCCAATGGGTCCAGAGATATTCAGCAATAGCAAGCTATCGTCCATCGATTCTAATAACTGTTTCTCCGGCGGCGAGAGATGTTCAGCATCTTTTGCCGTGCACAATTTAATATTATCTAACTGGATTTCGGATAACCGGCGAATGGTCACTAAGTTTGCGATAAATACGCCAATTAATACCGCCGTCACCAAATCAAAAGCGACCGACATAAACATGGTGGATAGCATTAAGCCAACACTGAATAATGGTACCTGATGAATGCGTTTGAGGAAGTTCCAATCAATAATACTAATACCCACATGAGTCAATATCGCGGCTAACACGGCAACGGGAATATAGGCGGTGTATTCTCCCGCCCATAGCACAATGGCTAAGATGAAAATTGCATGCAGCATGCCAGATAATGGCGTTGTACCACCAGCTCTTAAGTTCGTTACCGTACGCATGGTCGCGCCACCACCAGGCAATGCGCCAAATAAACCGGCGACAATATTACCAATGCCCTGACCGACAAGCTCTTGATCCGAGTCATGCAGGTCATTACTGATACTATCCACCGTTAGTGATGTCATTAATGAATCTAGCGTACTTAAGGTGGCAATTAGCAATGCCGACTTAATCATTTCACCGGCTAAGGCAGTGTCCCATACCGGCATATTAAATGAAGGCAGTTCACTGGCAATGGCACCAACAACCGGCATATCAACGCCAACAAACACATAAAAGATAGTGGCGCCAATCACCGCAATAATGCTGGCGGGCACCACTCTGCTGTATTTTTGCGGCCATAAAAACAGCACCAGTAAACAAGCAAGTCCAAGTAAGGTATTGGTACTGGTTAATGTCGTTAATGACAGCTGCAGCTCAGGCAATGAGCGGCCAAATAACGGCTCAATTTGGGAGAGTATGATCAACACCCCAATACCAGAGGTAAAACCCGATATCACCGGATAGGTGACCAGGATAAAATACTTGCCTAGTTTAAAAAAGCCAAATAGCATCTGGAATAAACCGGCCAAACTGACCACGGTGAATGCCATGGCAATACCGTTTTCAGGAGACTGGGCAACGAAGCTGGTTAATATCGCCACCATGGCCACGGTTAAGCCGGTATTGGGTCCCGATATTTGCTGATTAGTACCACCAAATAATGAGGCAAATAAGCCGGTGATGATGGCACAATAAATACCAGCGCTGGCACCAGCACCAGAAGTTACACCAAAGGCTAAAGCAAAGGGCAATGCAACGATGGTCGAAGTCAATGCACCAAAAATGTCACCCTTGATGGTATGTCGATTAAAATGTGATAAAGAAAGCATAGCTACCTAATGTTAAAATGTTTGCGCTATAGCAAGTGAATTAAAAATGAACAGATATTTAATCCACTTGGTATTAATAATACTCAGGTCAACCGTCCGACAGCAATTATAGGTACTGAACAAAAAACAACCAGAGATGATGTGTTTATACCAGTTCGCGTAATGATGTGATCAATTGAGAATGATATAGAAAGCTTTAGAACAACTGAAATTTTAAAGAGATAGTTATTCATATCTTTTTGAAATTTCAAGAAGTTATCAAGCTTTATATAGATTCCCTAAGGGTAACTCATGTGCTGTTTATTTGAGTTACTCAATGATCAGATCATTATACGGATTGGTATTCATATAAACCAGACACCTGAACCGTCGACAGATTTTCGGGTTTAAAAAACCAAGAAATGATCAACTAAGCCGCGACTTAATTGATGGCCTAATTATAATAAAAATAGCGGCTAAAAACTAGCCATAATGTGCAATGGCAACAACGGTGATAATTATTTTTTTAAGTGTTTTTAACCACTTATTAGCCAAAATCGCACCGCTACTCAGTAGCCTAAACCAAGGTAAATTAACCGACTATACTTAACCAGAACCACGACATTTGGTTGTTTTAATTACATAAAGTTAATTTTTACGATGTGAAATTTAACTGGGTTTATTCATCAGCTACTTGCTTCGCCTCCGGCGATTCTAGCGGCGATAACGCATATTGTTTCCACTATGTGAAATCATAAACAAGCGTTCATGCTTAACTTTGGCGATTTTTTATGGTTTATTGAGTTAGCTACACAGAATTAGGGTAGAACACAGCCTCTTTCTTACAACTAGCAAAAACTGAGATTACTTTTTTATCGGTAATTCAGCAACACACAGGTCACACTTTAAAACATAAAAATAAACGGCCTTATTTAACAATTAACGAGAGAACTGTAGTTATGGAACAGGTTAGTAAAAGTTACGAAGAAAACCAAGCGGGTAAGGTCGGTCTGTTAGAACGATTCTTTAAGCTGTCTGCACATAATACGACGGTAAAAACTGAGATCATGGCGGGTCTTACCACCTTCGTGACCATGTCGTACATTATGTTTTTAAACCCTATTATCATGTCGAAAACCGGCATGCCGTTTGATGGATTATTCCTGGCAACCTGTCTTGGTGCCGCGATTGCAACCATCCTAATGGGTCTGTACGCAAATTGGCCGGTAGGTCTTGCTCCGGGCATGGGACTAAACGCTTTCTTCACCTTCTCCGTCGTTGGTGCTATGGGTTATAGCTGGCAAATTGCGCTAGGTGCAGTATTCCTGTCGGGGGTTATCTTCGTTCTAATGAGTGTCACCCGGCTGCGGGAATGGATGCTCGACAGTATACCGATGAGCTTACGACTGGCGATGACGGCAGGTGTTGGTCTGTTCTTAGGCTTCATCGGTCTGCGTTTCACCGGTATCGTTGTGGCTAACCCGGATAACGTTGTTGCTCTTGCTGACCTTACTCATTTTGGCTTCGGCAAGTTCGGCCCTGAAGCACCGGCTCTGGGTTTCTTAAGCTTTTTACTTATCGCCATTCTTAGCTATCGTAAAGTGTTTGGTGCTGTACTAATCGGTATTGCTGCCACTACTTTTATTGCCTTCGCCATGACCTGGGTTTTGCCGACTGACTTCTTCGTTATTGCTGAAGAAGCGAAAGCTTGGGCACCGGCGTCGGGTTTTGTCAACTACACCGGCCTGTTAGCGGTACCTGAGTTCTCGGCACTTGAACCCATTTTGTGGAAAGCGGACATCGCTGGTGCTTTTGAAGTTGCCTTGATCCCGGTAATTGTGACCTTCCTATTCGTGAACATCTTCGATACCGCGGGTACGTTAATGGGTGTTGCTGAGCGCGCTAATTTACAAGACAAAAACGGTAAAATTGAAGGCTTAAGCAAATCTTTAAAAGCTGACTCTATCTCTTCTGTTATCGGTACTGGTTTTGGTTGTCCACCAGTGACGTCATACGTGGAGTCTGCAGCAGGTGTTGCTGCCGGTGGTCGTACCGGTCTAACTGCTGTAACTATCGGTTTGTTATTCGCTGTCGGTATGTTCTTCTTACCGCTTGCGCAAATGCTACCAGGTTTTGCCGTTGACGGCGCGCTTATCTACGTTGCCATGTTGATGATGAGTTCTCTTAAAGGCCTGGACTGGAATGATTTAACGGAATATGCGCCGGCAGTATGTACTACGGTAATGATGGCATTCACCTTCTCTATCGCTAACGGTATTGCTTTTGGCTTCATCACTTACACCGTTCTAAAAGTCGGTGCTGGTAAATCGAGCCAGATATCTGCTGGTGTTTGGGCGCTTACGGCTCTGTTCATCGCTAAGTTTATGTTCTTAAATTAACCTAAGCTTGAAACTGATTCGAAAAGGGCCCTTCTCACGAAGGGCCCTTTTTGTTCAGGGAAGAACTTATCCACGACAGGCAGGACAGCCTTTAGAGTGGGGTTGTTCAGTGTCTGTCCCGGGCTTAAGTAGTAAGCTAACCATCCGCGATAGTGATTAGTTTGTTCGGTAAGACAATCTCTGCTTTGGCGCCAACGCCATTGCTATTATTCACTAAACTTAGTGTCCCGCCATGTTGCTCGATGATGTTACGACACAAGGCCAGGCCAATACCATTACCGGTTTCTTTGGTGGTATAAAAGGGCACAAACAGGTTCTCCGGATTACTGATGCCGCGGCCTTGATCAATGATCTCAATATGGGTTTTGCCTTGGAGTTGATTAAAGCTTACTGTGACTTCAGCATGCTTATGATCGCTGCCGTTAGTATTCGTCGCATCGGGGTGCGCTTCAATGGCATTTTTGATCAGGTTAATCATCACCTGCTCAAGTAAGGCCGGGTCGGCAGGAATTTCGCGGATATTATTTTCAAAAACGATAGCTTGCTGACTAAATAGGGTGCTTAAGTTGCTGGCAAAGTCGCTGCTGTTTATCGAGCAAGGCTGAACGTTAAAATTACGATACAGGGTGGCATAGCGACTGACAAATTCATCGAGCGAGATACTGCGTTTGACAATTACCGCTAACGCCTGTTTTGAGCGTGCTTCGGTGCCGGGCATTTCCGCCATTGCTTGTGCCAATGATTTTATTGGCGTTAACGAGTTATGGATTTCATGGCTTAATACCCGAATAATTTGCAACCAGGAATCTTGCTGGGTCTTGCGAATTTCCTGGCCGATATCGGTTAACACCAATAAATGATATTTGTGGTTATCTTTGATGAAGTTACTTTGTCTCAGTTGCCAGTTTTGCTCGCTGTTTTGGTTGTCTTTATCACTTAATATCTGCCATTGTTGTTGCTCATTGAGCACGAACCCCAGCCGCTGTGATGAGTAATGACGTAACGATTGCCAGGGCTGCTGACACCAGGTGGAAAAAGCATCGTTAGCATGGCTGAGTTGTAAACTGTCGTTAAAGACGACTATCGGGGTATCTAGCTGCTCCATTAATTGGTAAATCAAAAAAGCATGTTGGTCATATCGTTGTTTCCGCTGCTGTAATAACTCCGCCAGATTGTTTATCTCAACCGACAGTTCATTTAGGATCCCCTGGTTATAAGTTGGCTTGACCCGCGAACTGTAATCTTCAAGACGTATCGCTTCTACCAGCGAGCTTAATCGATAAAATGGTGCAATGGTGCGTTGATAAACCCGCAAGCTGGCAATAGCTAACGGCATACCAATAGCGCCGAACAGGGTGACCGAAACAAGTGCTGAACTATCGAGTAAATATAACACCCACGACATTAACAGGAGCACTAATAGTGCGATGGCTGAGGCAAAATATTTCAAGTCGTATTCGAGTGACTTCGACACAGTGTAGGCTCCTCTTATCTGGTTTTGATATCGAATTTTTCTAAACGTCGATAGATGGCGCTTTGGCTAATGGCCAATAACCCTGCGGCTTCGTTAACTTGTCCATTGGTTTGTTTTAAGGCCATTTGTAAGAGCTGGCGTTCGGCACTTTCCAGCGTCATCAAGGTTAAACCGGATGCTTGCTCGGTGGTCTTGTTTTGTTTAAGCTGCAGATCATCTCGGCTGATCACCCCAGGACCAGAGCCTGGCATGTCAGCCATCAATACCGCACGCTCGATCACGTGACTGAGTTCTCGTATATTACCGGGCCAAGGATAGTCGCAGAGCACGTCATTGACAGACGAACATAACGTAAGCTCGCCCATTTGATATTTTTGTGCATGCTTGTTAACAAAATGCTGTGCCAGCACCATGATGTCTTCGCTGCGTTCTCTTAACGGCGGAATATGCAGTTCTATGGTATTCAACCGATAATACAAATCCTGGCGGAATAAGCCTTGTTGCTGCATCTGATCAAAATTGGCATTGGAAGCACTTATCAGCCGAACATTGGTTTTTTGGGTGACACTTGAGCCAACCATTTCATATTCATTTGATTCTAACACGCGCAACATCTTTGCCTGTTGTGACAGCGGAATGGTAGCGACTTCATCCAAAAATAACGTGCCTTGCTGCGCCATTTCAAAGCGACCGGCTCGGGTTTCTTTGGCGTCGGTAAAGGCACCTTTTTTATGGCCGAACATTTCACTCTCAAATAAATTTTCAGGAATTGCGCCCATGTTTACGGTGACAAAGTTTTGCTGATCACGCGTCGATAAACGGTGGATCATCTGGGCAATGCAGGATTTTCCGGTGCCATTCTCCCCGGTGAGCAAAATGGTGGCATCGGTTTGCGCGATGCGCTCAATTTTTTTGTACAGTTGCTGCATTTTCGGGCTAACCCATAACAACTCATCGTCGGCCTGCAGTTGCGCATTCAGTTGGCGTAAGCTGTTATTTTGTTGTTCCAGCCCTTGCATGCGCAACTGTTGTTTAACCACTTGTAATAAGCGTTGGTTATCCCAGGGCTTGGCAATAAAATCTCCGGCACCTTGCTGCATAGCCTGTACCGCAAGCTCAACACTGGCCCATGCCGTCATCGCAATAACCGGAATAGTAATTTTTTTATTGAGTCGTTGTGCTAAAAAGCGCAGCCCTTCTTCACCAGAGGTAGTATCGCAAGAGTAATTCATGTCGAGCAAAATAAGGTCGATAGCTTGTTGTTCCAACATCGCCATCGCCATTATCGGTGACTCTGCTTCAATCACCTGATAATTATGGTTACTTAGCAAAAAACTGACACTGAGGCGAACATCTGCCTTGTCATCTACCACTAAAATCGTTTTGCTCATCGGTTATTTTTCCAATTTATTATTATGTAATCAACTTGGTATAATACCAGTTCGCGTAATGATCAGATCATTATACGGATTGGTATAAAGCCAAGGCAGAGCCTGTTCGGTGAAAAATTCGCTCTGCCTGTTAGTCTTACTACTTTCTACTTATTACTTACAACTTATTACTTTCTACTTACTACTTTTAACTCACCACTTATGACTTACTCACTTCTCAGTGCTTTTACCGGATCTGCCAGGATAATTTTTCGCACCGGCAGATAACAGGAAATGAAAGCAGTCAGCAATATTACCGGAAAGGTAACGAGGAAAACAAGCTGATTAAATTCAATTTGCTGAGCAATATATTGTCTGCTTGCCAGGTAAGCCAGCGCCGCAAGAACAATACCTGATAATAAGCCAAGCGCAATCGGAATGAAGCTTTCCTTCAGTACCCTGGCCATCACTGTATGGGTTTTGGCACCCAGGGCTAAATGAATGCCGAGCTCATAACGACGCATTTGCGTACTGTAATTTAATACGCCGTAGATACCTGCGGCAGCCAGCAATAATGCTAACAGGGTCAGCGCGATGGCAAGGCCTGCGGCTAATTTATTACGATAAATCTTCTGGTGATGCACTTCCACCAGTGATTCAAATTTAGCTATCCGAATATTCGGGTGTATTTGTTTAAGCAGATTAATCACCTGTTGTTTGCTCAATTCGCCATTGGTTTTCAATTTAATATCAAAGCCTAAATGGATAAACGAGGTGAATGGCAGATAATAACGCTCTGCTGGATTTTCCTGATTGGCGTTAGGCACATAATAATCTTTTGCAATGCCTACAACCTTTAATGGCTCGCGCGCGTTAAGCTGAAAAATTTTTCCTAACGCATCACCAGTGGGTGCAAGTTTACGCGCCAATGATTCACTTAAAATGATCTCTAATACATCTTGTTCCAGGCTGGTCTCTTTGGTAAACGTACGGCCACGGATGATTGGTAACTGCAACGTGTCAAAATAATTATCATCAATCAGATTAACCTGGTAACCACCCACAGGCTGTTGGTTAACATCGTTAAGACGGATACTAATAGAGCCATCAATTGGTGCCGACATTGAGCGAGATACCTGCGCCACCTGTGGCAAGGTCGATAATTTGTCTTTGATTTCCTGAGTTAATATATTGCGTTGTTTATTACTGGTGTAACTTTCACCTTCATCAATGCGCAAATGCATCAGCTGCTGTTCATTAAAGCCTAACGGTTTTAATACGGTCGAGACTGCCTGTTCAATCACTACCGCACCACCCATTAATAACAAACTGGCTAAGGCAACTTGCGAGCAAACAAGGATATTGCGGGTGCTGCTAGAGACTTGCAGTCCCGAGCCTTTACCGCTGCACTGTAATTGCTCTTTCAGTTTTTCATAATTCACCACTCGGCTAGAGAGCTTGGCAAACAAAGCTGCTAAAGACACCGCAATAAGCGCGCTAAACAGCAAGGTTACAGCATCTAGTGACAGTTCATTTAAACGCGGTAAATGGCCCGCGGCTAATTCCCCGAGTAAGACAAAGCCCCAGCCGGCAATTACCAGGCCGATTAAGGCGGAAATACCACATAAAATAAGGCTTTCAGCAAACATCGCGGTAAATAAATGCCCGGGTTTTGCGCCTAATGCCGCTTGAATCGCCATGGTACGCTGCTTTTGCGCGGCCCGGGAGAGAAACAAATTCGTAACGTTCGTGGCAGCAATTAACAATAAACCAATCACCCCGGCAAGTAAGGTTAAGGTAATATTTTGGCTATCACCGATAATCGTGTCTTTGAAACTGGTCAACTGGGCCGACATACTTTCACCCGGTTTGACATTGTCTTGATCGAGAAATAAGGTGTTCAGACTTTTGCTTAAATTGGCACTGGCTTGCTTCATCGTTACGCCGGTTTTGAGTTTGGCAAACGCCAGCACCGAGCCGTATCGCATGCCCCAATCGGTGACATCATTCGCCTGAAAGTCCCACGGCAAAAATATCGCCATATCTTCACTGCGGTGCAGTCGTGGTTCATGGAAACCCTCAGCGCTGACGCCGATGATAGTGAAACTGCTATCGCCGATTTGCGTTTGCTGGCCAATAATTTTGGGGTCAGAGTTAAACCACTTCTGCCAACTGGCATAGCTTAATACGGCAACGGCTCGATGTTGTTCGAACCCTTCATCATCACTAAACCCCCGGCCTAAGTGCATAGGCGGCGCCAGTAATGAAAAGTATTCATTGGTAGTGTAAGCCGCTTGAATGCGTGGCTGCTCAGGATGATCGCTAATGCTTGCCTGCGCATAATAGAGCATCGCCATAGAGGAGGTTGCGGTTTGATTTTTATACCACATCAGCATGCCGGGTATTGTTTGCGCACTGGCGCCTTCTTTACCCTGTTCTTTGGTTAATTGCTTGATCACCACTAACTGCTCGGCATCTGGATACGGTAACTCTTTCACCAATAACAGGTGATTAAGATTGAATATACAAATTAGCGCGCCTAAGGTTAATGATAACGTGGTGATGATAGTGGCGGAAAAACCGGTCACCCGACAAAGTGCATGCAGCGCGAGTTTAAGCTCTTGTATTAATGCTTTCATACCGCCTCCGATAACGTTAGTTCATTGGCCATGACACCATCAAGCAGATGCAACTGACGCTTTGCAATATCGGCATAACGTGGATCGTGAGTCACCATACATATGGTGGTACCTTGGGCATTCAATTGCGCGAGCATTTTCATCACCGCATCGCCGTTGGTGGAATCCAGGTTTCCTGTCGGTTCGTCGACCAGCAATAGTGCCGGATCACCGACTAATGCGCGGGCAATGGCGATTCGTTGTTGCTGTCCGCCGGAGAGCTGGTTCGGTTTATGCGCTGCGCGGTGCGACATTTGTACTTTTTCAAGGCTGGCCATGACTTTTTGCTCGATTTCTTTGGCTGACATCGACTGTTCACGATAGCGCAGCGGCAGGGCAATGTTGTCATATACGCTCAGTTCATCGATTAAATTGAAAGCCTGAAACACAAAACCAATTTTTAAGTTTCTTAATACTGCGCGCTCATTAACCGAAAGGGTGCTGACATCATTTCCTTCAATCAGATAGTTACCGTCATTAGGGCTATCGAGCAAGCCAAGAATCGATAATAAACTCGATTTACCGCAACCAGACGGACCGGAAATTGAAATATAATCACCATCGGCAATCGCCAGGTTTACGCCACGTAGCGCATGCGTTTCTACTTCATCGGTCAGGAATACCTTGGTGATGTTTTTCATTTCGATGATTAATGCTTTGTTGTCTGTTGGTTTCATAATGGTTCCCGTTATTTTGTTATTGTTATCTGAGTGAGGTCCTGCCAACGGGACATATCAGATAGGATAAATGAATCACCGGAGTTGACTCCAGTTAAAATTTGAATAAATTCACCCGTTTCTTCGCCATAGGTAACATCTACTGCCTGGGCGACGGATGAATCTTGTTGTAATTTAAATAGTGTGCCGATGCCGCCAGGCTGTGCATTGACCGGTTTTTTCAGGTAATAGACATCGTGTAAGCTGGCGGTAAAAATGGTGCCGTTGATGTTTAATTCAGGCCGAGAATTTTTTGGTAGCTCGCCACTAAGGGCGACTTCAACTTGAATACTGCCATCAACGACCACCGGATCGATGCGGCTGACTGTACCGGCAACAACACCTGCTCTGGTATCGATACTGACATCTTGTTGAAGTTGAATTTTTTGCATCTGTGACTGCGGGATGGTCAACGTGGCAATGAGTTTATCCATGCTGCCTACCAGTGCCAGTTGCTGGCCAAAACTGACACTTTGCCCTAACTCCAAAGGCAGGCTTTGTAATACCCCGTCGATGCCAGCGCGAACGGTTAAGCGTTCATACTTCTGGTTGAGCACGGCAACTTGTTCATTTTGTTGCTCGATGCGATCTTGCGCAATCAGCAGATTTTCTTGATGCAATTGTTTCAATTGCGCTAACCGTTGTTGCTCGATGTCGTAACGGCGAGACAGTTGCCTTTGTTCGAGCTCAGAGCGTTTGAAATTAATGGTTGAAATAATGCCATTGGCCACCAGTGGTGTTTCCGCTTCCACCTTGAGCTTTGCCAATTCCAAATCCGAGAGCAACAATTCCAAACTGGCTTGTCGGGATAACAGCTCAGATTGTTGGTTAATCATCAATTGACGATAGTTGGTGAGACGGTTTTCACGCTCCCGGCGGGTATCTTTTACTTGTTGCTCAATTTCAGGATTTGATAGCCGTAACAAGATAGTGTCGGCAGTCACTATCGCCCCTGGTTTTAATACGATTTCATCGACAACCGCATCGGCAGGTGCCGTTAATAAGCGTTGCGCTTTCGATTTCAGTTTACCGTAGGCTTGCACCTGTACCGCCAAATCGCCTTGTTGAACTTGTGCCGACCAAATATTATCGCGCGATACTTTATGTGCACCGCTTGGCTGTAGCGCCAGCCAGCCAAATACACTTAGTGCGCAAATTCCAACGACCCAGATCAGCTTGGTTTTGCTCGCCTGGTTATTTTTTGTTTGTTTGATTTTAACGTCCATGGTTTGCTCCTAAGTTTGTGATAACCTTAAGCTGCAAACGATATGCCATACTTGTAATTAATTGATTTTGCAGTAAATAATTTGTTTTGGTGGGGTTTGTAACATACAGTTTTCCCGATTTCATAAAAGAGTTTTTACGAAATCAAAAAAGAAAAAAGCCTAAACTGCAGATGCAGTTCAGGCTTTTGATTATACCGATTCTATTAAGTTTTTTTCCAACTCAGAGCTATGTCAGTGGTTCAATAATAAACTAAATTTTATTGATATAGTTATTCTATATTAATGAAATTTTGTGCAATTAGTGAGCCACTGACAAGCTCCCATGGGTGAGAATTAAAAGGCATTGAGTCTTTTAATTCTCACTGAGTGGGAAAAAATTTAGTAGACTTGGTATCATGCGCGAGCATTTAATTTTTTGTCAACATTCAGCTTGTTTGCGGGTAAAGCTAAAAGTTGTTAGTCGAATATTCAGAGATTGCGTTAAGTATCAGCCACTATTGGCACGACTTTGCCAATATAGGGCAGATGGCGATATTTTTGGGCGTAATCAATACCAACACCAACGACAAATTCATCCGGGATTTCAAACCCTACCCATTTCACCTCGACTTCCTTTTCACGGCGCGTTGGCTTGTCGAGTAAGGTGCAGATTTGGATAGAGTTTGGTTCCCGCAAGTGCAGAATTTGCAACACTTTACTTAAGGTGTTGCCAGTATCGATGATATCTTCTACCAGCAATACATCTTTGCCTTCAATGTTATCATCGAGATCTTTCAGGATATGAACATCACGAGAGCTTTCCATGCTGTTGCCGTAACTGGACGCCGTCATGAAATCAACACTGTGGTTAACATTTATTGCTCTGGCAAGGTCGGCCATAAACACGAATGAACCGCGTAACAACCCCACCATAACCAAATTATCACTATCTTGATAATGATCGCTGATTTGTTGCCCTAACAGGGCAACTCGACTTTTGATCTCTTGTTCTGAGATCATTACTTCAATTGTATGTTCCATTGTAATCTCTTTTTGATTCCACATTATGGAAAGAATTTGTCAGTAAATCTTGTCAATAAATTGGGCTTATTGCTGCTCTTATTGGTTTAATGCATCTTCCAGAGCGGCTAAACATAACGCGACATTTTCACTTCTGGCGGTATATCCCATTAAGCCGATGCGCCATGCTTTGCCTGCTAAATCGCCTAAGCCGGCGCCAATTTCCAGGTTGTATTTGTTTAACAAGTAATCTCTTACTTTCGCATCATCAGCGCCATGAGGAATAGCAATCGCATTTAATTGCGGTAAACGCTGTTCTTTCGGCACGATAAATTCAATACCCAGTTTTTTCAGGCCTTCGGCCAACATCTCATGCTGTGCCTGATGGCGTGCCCAGCGGTTCTCAATGCCTTCATTTTGCAATTGTACTAAAGACTCATGCAAACCGTACAGTGAATTAACCGGGGCGGTATGGTGATAAGTTCGTTTACCATCACCAGACCAGTAACTCATCACAAGTGATTGATCCAGGAACCAGCTTTGTACTATTGTTTTACGGTTTTTGATCACATTTACCGCTTTTTCACTAAATGACAGCGGCGATAAGCCTGGTACACAAGATAAACATTTTTGTGAACCGGAATAAATGGCGTCAATGCCCCAGTCATCTACCTTAAGCTCAATGCCACCAAGGGATGTAACGGCATCTACGATAGTTAAACAGTCGTGTTGCTGCGCTAACGCACATAAGGTTTTCGCGTCAGATACTGCACCGGTAGAGGTTTCAGCGTGGACAAAAGCCAAAAATTTCGCATCCGGATTGGCAATTAAGGCTTGCTCTACTTTGTCTACTTCAACCGCGCGGCCCCAGGGGGAATCAACCACAATTGCTTCACCACCACTGCGGGTTACATTTTGGATCATGCGGTCGCCAAATACGCCATTACGACAGACGATAACTTTATCACCGGCTTCTACCAGATTAACAAAACAGGCTTCCATACCCGCCGAGCCAGGCGCTGAAAGGGCGATGGTAAATTCATTTTTTGTTTGAAAAGCATACTGAAGTAATGCTTTTACTTCATCCATCATGCCGACAAATAATGGGTCTAAATGACCGATCACCGGTCGTGATAATGCCGATAATACTTCTGGGCTAATGTCTGACGGGCCTGGGCCCATTAAGATCCTGCGAGGAGGATTGAATGATTGAAAGTTCATATTAGTTTATGCCTTTATTTGTTGAAATGACGAGTACTTATTTAATTGATAACAAAACCTGTCACAAGTGTCAAGTTTTAGGCTGGTTCGAAACTTTTTTATCCACATGGTGGAAAATGATTAATTGACATCAGTGTCAGGATTTGTAATTTTAAATCCAGATTTAATGAAAACTTAAGCAAATGTTAATTTTTTTTTGATTGGGGTTGCACAGGTTCTTTTAATAAATCTGGTTCATCTACCATTGATAATAATTATAATAAACAAACGAAATTAATAAACAAACGAATCAAGAAACAATATAAATATACATAAGGGTAAACTATGAAAACGAATAAAATGTTAAATGCTGTTGCCACTACCATGATTGCCGCAACGGCATTAGTGAGTGCCACAGCTTTTGCGGAAACCTGGAGCAGCACCGAAGTACACCTGCAAGCCTTTGGTGAGTTAGAGCGAGTAGGTACCGGTGGTACTGCCGATACCACTATCATTACTTTTCAACATGCCGGCGGCTGGGAATATGGAGATAACTTTTTCTTCGTCGACCATTTACGTTACAGCGAAAACAATGATGCTAACTTTCCTGTTGATGACAGCAGTGAATTTTATGGCGAGTGGTATTCAAACTTCAGTTTAGGTGCGATCAGCGGCAATAAACTGGCGTTTGGTCCGGTAAAAGACATAGGTATTGTTGCCGGTTTTAATTTTGCCCCGGAAGTTGACAGCTATTGGTTATTACCCGGCGTGCGCTTTTCATTAGATTTGCCTGGTTTTGCTTTTGCTCAAATTGATGTGACTGGTTACGTACATCAAGGCGGCGGTAGCAAAAACTCTCCGGTGTTTACCGTGGTTGATGAAGACTCAAGTTTCATGGTCGACTTTGCCTGGGCCTACCCGTTCAACATTGGTTCAACCAGCTGGAGCATCGAAGGTCACTTAGAATACATCGATGGCCGTGAACAAACCAATAACTTTGGTACTACCGAACTTGAATCATGGATTTTATTCCAGCCACAAGTTCGCTTAGATTTAGGTGAAGTTTTAGGTAACAAAGCCGGCCAGTTATTCGTTGGTATCGAATACCAATACTGGCAAAACAAGCTGGGTGAAAAAGACACCGATGATAATGCCGTACAATTTTTAGCGGTGTGGCGTTTCTAATCATTTCGAAACAGGCGTTAAGGCGGTTTAGCCGCTTAACCGCCAGCATATCAAGTTCCCAAAAGCTGTTTGTTATACCTTAACAACTGGCACCAAAATCAGCTGTACTGGACATGCAGCTGATTTTACTTTTTACCTGTTCGCAGCAACATTTTTTACTTACTACTTATTTCTTAATACATTGAGAATCATTTAAAGGTCACCTATGAGCGAGTTAAAACAACGCGCGCTGGATTATCACGCCCAGCCAAAACCCGGAAAAATTGCCATTGAAATCACCAAACCTGCCGAAACCAGCGATGATCTATCGCTTGCTTATAGTCCAGGCGTGGCCGAGCCTTGTCGCGAGATCGCCGAAGATATCGACAATGTCTATAAGTACACCGGCAAAGGCAATACCGTAGCGGTTATCTCTAACGGCAGTGCGGTATTAGGCTTAGGCAATTTAGGACCGATGGCGTCGAAACCGGTGATGGAAGGCAAGGCCTTGCTATTCAAACGGTTCGCCAATATTGATTCCTTTGATATTGAAGTCACCCATAATACCCCGGAAGAATTCATCAATACTGTGGCCAGTATCGCCGACACGTTTGGTGGCATCAACCTTGAAGATATTAAAGCGCCGGATTGTTTTATCATTGAAAAAGCGCTGAATGAACGCTGCAAGATTCCGGTGTTTCATGACGATCAACACGGTACCGCCATTGTTACTGCTGCGGCCATGCTGAATGCCTTAGACATTCAAGGCAAAGATATCGGCCATGCCGTCATTGTCTGTTTAGGCGCAGGGGCTGCCGCTATTGCCTGTATGGAGCTGCTGATCCAGTGTGGTGCTAAGCGTGAAAAAATATACATGCTGGATACCAAAGGTGTAGTACACACTCGTCGCACCGCTTTAAATGAATACAAAACCTTATTTGCCAACAATACCGATAAACGCACCTTAGATGACGCGATTGAAGAAGCGGACGTATTTGTTGGCGTGTCCGGCCCTAATTTATTGTCTGCGCAACAGTTATCAAAAATGGCCGATAAGCCCATCGTATTTGCTTGCTCTAACCCAGACCCAGAAATCAAACCTGAACTTGCCCATGCCACTCGCGATGACTTGATCATGGCCACCGGCCGGTCTGATTACCCGAACCAGGTAAATAACGTACTGTGTTTTCCGTTTATCTTCCGCGGCGCATTAGACGTGCGAGCGCGAAAAATAAACAATGAAATGAAATTGGCAGCGGTGCATGCGATACGCGCATTGGCAAAACAGCCGGTGCCAGAAAGTGTGTTAATCGCCAGTGGTGAACAGTCGTTAAGTTTCAGTCGTGATTACATTATTCCACGGCCGATGGATCCAAGGTTGTGTAACCTGGTAGCGAAAGCCGTAGCACAAGCGGCAGTAGACTCTGGTGTGGCCGCATTGCCAATGCCAAATCACTATGATTAAAAGATATTAACGCCACTTAAGCGGATTGATGGTCTCCTGCCCCCACAGCAGACCAAATACCCTTGAGCATCAGCACTGAGCAGTATTAGCACAGGGCAGTAATAGCTCAGCTGCTTGTGCTTCAAAGAGGTTCAAACCTATCAACCGCGCCCGTGTGGTTCCATAAAGTTACTTACAGGTCCTTTCGGGATCACACGGGTAGGGTTGATTGTGTCGTGGCTGCCATAGTAATGCTGCTTGATGTAAGCAATATTTACCGTATCGCTAACCCCTGGGTATTGATACAACTCGCGTAAATACCCGCAAATGTTCGGGTAATCGACAATACGTTTTAAATTACATTTAAAATGACCTACATATACTGCATCAAAACGCACTAAGGTGGTAAATAACCGCCAGTCAGCTTCGGTGATTTTATCGCCGGTTAAATAGCGATTGCTGGCCAGTTTATTTTCTAAAATATCCAACGCGTTAAATAATTCGGTCACCGCTTCATCATAAGCTTGTTGCGTGGTAGCAAAGCCGGCTTTATAAACGCCGTTGTTGATGGTTGGGTAAATAAATTCGTTTAAGCCATCGATATCAGAACGCAACGCTGGCGGATAATAATCGCCGGCTAACGCACCAACTTCATCGAAGGCAGAATTAAGCATGCGAATGATGTCGGCAGATTCGTTGCTGACGATGGTATTTAGTTTTTTATCCCAAAGTACCGGTACTGTTACCCGGCCAGTGTAATCACTGTCGGCCAGGCTATAGATTTGATGCATAAATTCTTTGTAATTGACAAAGTCCGGCACTACGCCATCGCCATCAGCAAAATGCCAGCCACTCTCACCCATAAAAGCATTCACTACAGATAACGAAAGCATTTCTTCCAGGCCTTTCAATTTGCGAAAGATGATGGTGCGATGTGCCCAGGGACAAGCCAGTGACACATACAAATGATACCTGCCGGATTCTGCTTTAAAACCGGCTTTACCACTGGGGCCGGCGCTGCCATCTTTGGTGATCCAGTTACGAAAAGAGGAATCTTTACGAACAAAGCGACCTCCGCTTGATGCCGTGTCATACCAGTCGGTATGCCATTGGCCATTTACTAATAATCCCATGATAAATTCCTTAAAATTCTGTTGTTAAAAGCTGCTGCTAAAATTTCTGCTGTTAAAACTTATGGTTTTGGTAGTCGTCGAACGCTTGCATAATTTCCGCCTTGGTATTCATCACAAACGGACCGCCACGTGCTACTGGTTCATTTAAAGGCTTGCCGGCGACCAATAAAAATCGCGTATCGGTATGCCCGGCAACCACTGATACCGACTCGCCCTGGGTTAACACGCCTAACGTTTTGTGGTTTAGGGTTTTACCCTGATCGCCTATGGTTAGCTGGCCTGCAATCATATAAATAAACGCATTGTGCTCAGTGGCTAAGTCTTGTTGAAAACTTTCCCCGGGTTTTAGCGTGACATCCAGATACGTAGGGTGAACAAACTCATTGCGTACCGGGCCCGTAGTGCCGGCATTGGTGGTGCCGGCAATGACTCGAATATGCGTACCATTTTGCTGATTTTCTTCGGCAATTTCGGCGGCCGGAAACTCCTGATATTTCGGTGCCATCATTTTGTGTTGCTTCGGTAAATTCACCCACAGTTGAAAGCCTTTTAATAGCCCTTCACTTTGCTCTGGCATTTCCGAATGCAGTATGCCCTTACCGGCACTCATCCACTGCACCCCGTGCTTTTCAATCACACCTTCATTGCCGGCGTTATCTTTGTGACGCATTTTACCAGCCAGCATGTAGGTAACGGTTTCAAAACCGCGATGCGGGTGGGTAGGAAAACCGGCAAGGTAATCATCAGGTTGGTCGCTACCAAACGCATCGAGTAATAAAAATGGGTCGAGCATATTTAATTGTGGTGAACCGATAATTCGGGTCATACTCACGCCCGCACCATCACTGGCGGGGATGCCGGGAGTTGCATAACGCAACTCCCTTTGGCTGTTAGATAATTGTGTACTCATAATTGCTCCCACCTTATTTATTACGGTTATCTAATGATAATGGACCGGCGCCAACAGCAAATAATAATAAGTAGCCGCCGGCGATGGTGAAGTTTTTCATAAAGTTATTGATCTCCGCCGCATTGCTAAAGTCGTTATGAAATAATATCGCTGAGGCGGCGCTAAAGCCGGCAAGGGCTAGGGCGGTAACTCGAACTTTAAAGCCAAAGATAATCATTAAGGCACCGAGTACCTCCGTTAATATCACTACGGGTAGCAATGCTCCCGGTACTCCCATCATTTCCATATAACCTTGCGTACCGGCGTATTGACCCATCTTAGTCAGCCCCGACATTAAAAACATAATCGCCAATAAAAATCGTGCTGCTGGGATTGCGTATTTCGCCTTGCTTTCATTTAAGCTGGTTGCATTTGTGCTAGTTTCGTTTGTGGTTGAAAATGTAGTCGTCGTCATCTTGATTCTCCAAATAAATGTCTAATAAGTCAGTGTTAACAAAGCCCGATATTAGTGAATCTGAGCTCTGTTTCGTTAAGTTGGGGTAAGTATATTTGTTGACGATAAATAGAAAAACAGTAAAAATATGAAATGATAGTTCTCAAAATGAGAACAATGGTTGGCTTTATACCAAGTTGACTAACTTGGTATAAGTAGGTGATGTAATGGGTAAGTTAGAAAACATGCGCTTATTCGTGCGGGTGATTGAGGCGGGCAGTATTACCAAAGCCGCGGAACAACTGAACCTGGCGAAATCGGCGGTAAGCAAACGCCTGGCAGATTTAGAAGAGGAATTGGGCAGTAAGCTGATTAATCGCACAACCCGTACGTCCAGCCTTACCGAGGCGGGCGCTAATTATTATCAGCGCAGTTTGTTGATCATTGATGAAGTTGACGAACTCGATGCCAATACCAAAGACAGTGGCCGGGAACTGGCGGGTAATTTAAAGTTGTCGGTGCCGTTGTCTTTTGGTCTGGCACATTTAAATACGGCTTTGGATGAATTTGCCAAACTACACCCTGATTTGACCATGGAAATTGATTTTTCCGACCGGCATGTCGATATCGTTGATGAAGGCTTTGATTTAGCCTTTCGCATTGGCGATTTAAAAAATTCCAGCTTGCAAGCTCGCAAAATTACCAGAATAAACCACGTGCTTTGTGCCAGCCCGGATTATCTTAAGGCCAATAACGCCATTGTTGACCACACGGATTTGCCTGGGCACAGTATTTTAAAATACAAAAATCAGCCATTTACCATTTTCGATGAACATGGAAAATCACACTCCATACTCTCGAGCAGTAAAATTAGTGCCAACAATGGTGACTTCTTAACGCAACTTGCCATATCGGGCCACGGTATTGCATTAGAGCCTACCTTCATTGTTTGGCAAGCTCTGAAAGCCAAGCAGTTAACCTTGGTATTAAGCAATTACAGCATTGCGCCGATGCATGCTTATGCGGTGTATCCACCAAACCGCTACTTGCCAATCAAAACCCGAACGTTAATCGACTTTTTAGTGGCAAGGTTTGGTGATAACCCCTATTGGGATAAGTATTAAAGAGGGACTAATACCAATTTGATTAAGTATATGATCTACTTTTTCATGAGGGAAAACGGATAAATACAATGCATAAAATTTAATAAGTAGTTATTCATACTTATCAATTTTATAAAGCCGTAGTTATTCGTTTTAGCCATTAAAAATGAGCAGATATTTAGTCAACTTGGTATAGACTACCGCTCAGTTGAAAACAGTTTTCGTTCTAACACAAAGCCCATAACACCACAGGCAAACAGTAATACGCCAAGAACCTGTAACCAGGAATTAATGGCACGAGGAATGTTAATGGTGCCACGTTCCGAGAAGTGTCGTTGTCCACCTTCTACCGTTTGCATATACGACTTGCCAAGGTACATTGGCATATCAATCTCGACCTCATCTTTGCGGTTGGTCATTTCAACTTCTTTTGTCCTGCGAAGATCCGCCATTTGCCCTATTGGGGCATCAATCATTCGGCTCCACTCGTGAAAAATATTCTTCGGCTCGCCCTCTAAAATCACTCCCGCAGAATAATACTGGTACCGCACCTCACTGAACACCAGTTTGCTAAAGCCGGTATAAAACAACGTCACCGCCAACACAATTAAGGCACTGCAAAAATATAAATAACGACGCTGGTGTTTAAAGTTTTTGTTGTCTTGCTGCATATACCATAATTCTACGTCGGGTATTTGAACCAGGTTTTGTTTGTCGCTAGCCGAATTGATGCTCTTTAAAAAATCAGCAATTTTAATATTTAACGCCTGTAAAATTTGCCGAAAGATTTCATTAGACGGAACCGATTTATCGTTTTCCAGTTTCGATAAATACGACTGCTCTATTCCCACCAGCTCCGCCAATTGCGGCTGACTTAAATTTCGTTCACTGCGTAGTTTTTTTAATTGTTTACCAAAAGTCATTTTCATACTCCATGCATTGTTAATCATTTTAGAACACATTTGCTGTGTTTTGCATGCTTTATTCTTGGTTATTCCTGCAGGGATAAAAAGCTGAATATTGGAGAATATAGATGAATATCAGTGCTTTTTAATCAAATGCGGCAGTTTTAATATGAGTTTATGCCGTAATTATTGATTCGTTGGGTGAGCGTGGCTAGATGAATAGAGAAACTTATTTAAAAAATACGATGAAGCAGTTATCGTACGCTCTGGCACAAAATATCAAAGTTAAAGTAAAAGGAAGCTGAAAAAATTAATAAATTCTCCATATATTTATCAGTAGTGTTTTTAAGTTTTATTGCTATCGCATTTACTCTTGGCCACTTTCCGCAGCAACTCGTATTTGTATATTTCGGCCTAAGCATCGTTACTTTCTTCATTTATGCGCTGGATAAATCTAAAGCGCAGCGAAACGTATGGCGCACAAAAGAAAGCACCTTACATCTCTTTGCATTACTGGGTGGTTGGCCAGGAGCTGCCATGGCCCAGCAACTGCTTAGGCATAAATCTCAAAAAAGGGAATTTAGAATTGGTTTTTGGCTTACCGTTATTGTGAATACAGTGGCTTTATGTTGGTTGATGTCACCAAACGGCACATACTTAATGAGTATGGTTTTATAAGCACTATGGATAAAAGATTAGGTAAAGGTTTTAAATAACGTTTACCTATTCACTAAATTCATAACTATTTGCTTTCAAGTAATTCGGTTAAGAGAGCAACATCCTCAGTTAATGATGCAACCTGTTGTTCCAACATCTCAACTCGTGCGGCAAGTTCTGATTGGTTTCCTGGCGTTGATTGCACTGCTTGGGTAAATGTTTCGTTTTCAACGATCATATTTTCGTCAAAATCCGAAAATAAATGTACATAGCGAGATTCTCGTTTGCCAGGCTCACGCGCAAGCTTTTTAACAAACTCTATGTCATTAAGGTGTTGCAGTTGGTTGATTGTCGCTTCTACTTCACTGACATCGCTAAAGTCAGCTAATCGGTTAGTGCGGGTTCTTAACTCGCCAGGAGTTTGCGGCCCCCGAAGTAACAGCACACAGATAACGGCTCTTTGTTGTGGCGTAAATTGCAAATCACTAAATTGAGTATTGCAGAAACGGTGGATATATTTATTCACCCGGCCTGATGCCATTTGATCGATCATCAACAGGTTCATTTGAATAAGTTGATCAACTTCATTTTGCACCTCACTTTCAGAGAGTGACATTACCGGCTCGCGGTTACTTTTTTGGTTACAACCATTGGTGAGAGCATTTAATGATAGGGGATATTGTTCGGGTGTAGTGATTTCTTTTTCTAGTGTTACACCAATAACACGACACTGTTGCGCTGATAATGAGATCATTATAGAGAGTATCCTTATGACAGTAGTACTGCATGTTATAACAAGCAACATGGAATAATACTATGTAATTTTATTGAAAATAATATTTAGTGTTTGTAAGCGCACAATTAAGCAGTGCGCCTAACTTTAATCGAACGTTAGCTGCACATTCCAGGGCATAAGGTCGGTCAAGTCATCACCAGTATTTCGGCTTGGTAACTCTCTGAACAAATGCAAGAAGTAGTAATAAGGATTGATGTCATTTGCCCGACAGGTCATGACGATACTATATAGCCAGGCACTGGCTTTTGCTCCAGTCACGGATTTACTGAATAACCAATTTTTCCTACCCGTAGTAAACGGCCGAATATCTCGTTCGGTTACGTTATTATCAATGCCCAGATGACCATCTTCAACATAACGAATGAGTTTATCCCATTGATTTAGTGTGTAGTTGATGGCTTGGCCAATATGACTGCCTTTAATGATTTTGCTATTTGTGTCATCAAGCCAGAGCTTGAAGTTATCTAAGATAGGAACGGCTTTTTCTTGCCGGAGATTATACCGTTCCTCTGGGGTGAGTTGTTGCTTGTCCGCCTTTATTTCCAAGGCGTAGAGTTTGCTGATGAAACTTTTGGCCTTGTTCGCTCGACCTTTGATTTTCGACTCAGCTTTTAAGGCATCTTCGTATTTTCGTCTGGCGTGTGCCCAGCAGCCAACCGGGGTAATACCCTCAATGTTGTCATAGACACTGTAACCATCACATTGTAAATAGCCTTGATAATCAGGCAAAAAGCTTTGCACACAAGCACGACTTCTTCCTGGTTGGTAATCATAAAGCACCACCGGTTGCTTACTTACCTCATTACTGCGATATACCCACATATAGGATTTGCTGTGAGCAAGTTTACCTTCTTCACTGAGCACTTGAACATGCGTTTCATCAGCGCATAAGCTGTACTCATTCACCAAGTGCTCTTGCATCACTTCAACCAATGGCTTAATTAGGTGACCCGCTTTGATGCACCAATTCGCTAACGTGCTGCGAGAGATTTCTAAACCTCCACGCTTATAAATTTCCGCCTGTCGGTACAGAGGCAGTGCATCACAATATTTGGCGGTAACCACCGCTGAAATCGCTTCAGGACTGGCAATACTGCCTGGTATTGGTTGCTTTGGCTTTGGCGCCGTAATGATTTTACTGTGCGTTCCGGTGTGTTCACAATGACGACAAGCGTATTTAAATTGCTTGTGTTTAATCACACTGATTTGGGCCGGAATGATTTTGATTTGTTCGGTATCTTCACTGCCGCATGAGTGCATATCATGCCCACAGCAAGGGCAATCAAGCTCGGTTAACTCATGATTGATTTCTTCACGTTCAAAGTGCTCAGCCAACACTTTCTTGCCTTTTTTGTGGTGTTTCGGCGCATCTTTTGATTGATGTTTTTCTGCTTCGTTAAACATACCGCGCGGGGATTTTTCGCTCTTTTTACCGTACGCTCTTGATTTACTTAACTGAAGATCGGCCAGCAATTTATCTATGCGGGCTTTCATTCTGGCGTTGTCTTTAGCTAACCGCTGAACCGTTTGAGTGAGGGATTTATTTTCATTCGATAATGTTTCATCTTTCTTTGACCAAGATGCTTTTTCAGCCTGCAACGATTCAACCTGTGCTTGTAAAGCGGTAAGTTGTTCTTCAAGAGAAAGGTTGTCAGTTTTCTTTGTCATGCTTATCATCAAAGGCCAAAAGTGAGCAAAGCATGACATACTCACAGGATCGTTCAAGTTCTTTAAAGACGATCCTTTTTACATGACGGATAAACCCGATAGGGTTGGATGTTTTGTCTGATTTTGAACAGGTAAACCGGATAATAACCATTGCAACTGACGTGATTCGATGTGCATCGCAAGACCAGTTTCATTGGCCTGCGGCCACTGAAATCGACCTTGCTCTAAGCGACGATAATACAGCCAGAAACCGTTGGTGTCCCAAAACAAAATTTTCAACTTATCGCGCTGTCGGTTGCAAAACACAAACCAAGCCTCACTCATCGGATCGAGTTCAAGTTGCTCGGCTACAATCACGCTTAGACCATTAATGGACTTACGCATATCCGTGCAGCCAGTCACTAGATAAACTTGCTTTGAAGGTATCATTGCAATGCTTTTACAAAGGCCGATAAACTTGTCGGTGACAATTGTTCACCAAAGGAGAGCTGATACCCATCTGGTGTCGTCAGTGTTATCGTTGAATTTGATTGAACAGAGTCGGTAACAAACAATGGCACTAATTGGTGTTTTTTATCGAGTGCAGGTTCATCAGCTTTATCTTCGGAAAGTCGCTTTTTCCAGAGATAGAAAGTGGAAACCGTGATTTGGTTATTTTTACAAAAGCTGGAGATGCTTAAGCCACTTTGCTTTTGCTGTTCGATGACCGTAAGCCAGTGTTGCTTTTTTTGATTTATATCCATATTTACCTCGCATTTAAAATTACGAAATAATTATCTAAGAACTAAGTGAAAATGGGTATGTGGGGGTTAAAAGACCGCTTACGATTAGCCCACCATTAAGATTTGTTTTTTGACTTAGGTGATTGCATATTACCACGCATGAAGATCAGCCAATAACATTTTCACTCAAAAGTGATCTCCATGGATGTTATTGAGCGATCCTTCTCATGTTAATACTTAGGTGATTTTTCAGGAGGGGACAACTGTATTGAACGCATAATGATTTAACCTACTTAATTCCACGTTCCCATGAGAAATACATTTGTTGCTCACAATTATATATTCATTTGCGAAAATCAACGGAATAACAATATAGGAAGATATCAGGCGTACTGCTGATCATCAAGCGCACCTACGAAGAAATCCAACAAGGAGTTGTTGTGAGATCATATTTGTCGGTGATACATTCTGAATTTATCTAAGTATAATGATAAGAGAAATCTTTTAGATAATAAAAAAGAGCCTTTTGGCTCTTTTTTATGGATTAAGCAAATGACATTCGCTCTAATACGGCTTTGGGTGTATATCGATTCTTTGCCGCCTGATTAGTAAAACCTAGTAACTGGTAAACGTTTCCGCCAATGCCAGGTATTACCTCCCCATCCTTATTGCGTTTTTCATCTTTCGCTAAAAATGTAAAATCAAATTTATCACTTATATCAGAAGGAAATTCCTGCTTTAATTTACCTTCAGCGTTTACATGAGCAACAGGAGAAACAATATGAACCGTACTAGGTGTCATCTGATGTATTAATTCTGTAAGGTTGGTTTTTACTACACAAGAACCAGACATAACAGACTTAACTATAATGATATCATCTGATTCTAGAGCAGGTGCATCAATAAATTTCTTTATTATCGGAGCTGTAGAAGCTTTACCATCTATTGGTGTGTGATGATTATTCCAAAAGCAAGCTAGCGATACTTTGCTAACATGATTACTAATACGGTCTAATAGACCTCTAGCTAAATAATCTACATCTTCTGCAGTCGAAGCTAGACAATAAGATTTACTCTTATCAAGCTTCGGTATAAGTTCATCAGCTAAGAACACACCTAGTCGATACATTGCTTGTTGATAAACTTCAGGAGATTCTTTTGAAAGAAGTGCATCCAATGCAGAAACCACATCAGGCTTATTTTCAAAATTATAAATCCTATTAAATTTTTTCATAATAGCTCCAACCCTAGTAGTTCACTAAATGTACTTGGATTTTCCTTGATTATTACTTTCGAGAGATTTTCAAAATCATCAGAATCCATTTCCAAAAATCCTTCAAAACTAAAACTATTTCTATCACAAGAGTAGCTGTATTTCAATTGATTTTCAAAGACTTCGTATGAAAAACCATCAATATTTTCAAGGATTTTAACAATACGCGATTCTAGCACAGCATTAGCAGTAAAGGAACGTAAAAAATGGGGAGTGATTTTTCCTATCTCTGATAAGAAGTCACTTACAGAAGTAAGCTCATTTTTTTTATTCTCCCAGACTCCTTTCATTACGGTATGTAACTGGGTTAGCTTGTCAATTTCACTGTAAGAGCATATAGCCATGAGCGATTTTTTTAATTCACTTGGCTTAATAAGAGATATATTTAGAGGCTCATTCTCAAATAATATGCAATAAGTATGATCAGCAATACTGGTGGGGATACTTGCACTTAACTTATTATACAACTCCTTGCTGCTTAACGTAAGAACAGTACTCGAATCTTCGATTCCATTATCTTTTTCTAATTTATAATGAAAATTAAAATCACACTCTAAGGGATGAGTCCCTCCAGTCCATGTAATATCCTTAACATTTTTTAGTTGAAAGCTTGAACTAGATTTTAAAGTATTATTAACGATGTTTAAATCATCTACAAACGCAAATATTTGACTATAAATATGTATTTCGTCTTTTGATGTTAATACTTGATAGCATAACTTAGATAACTGAAATATTGCGAAGTCGCTCTCGTAAGCTGTGACATGGTTTAATGGATTCCACTACCCCAGATAAGAGATAATAGTCTTAACTGGAGATAGTAAAATGACACGTAAAAAATATTCAAAAGAATTTAAACAAGATGCAATAGCCTTAGTAAAAGAACAAGGTTATTCGCAAGCAGAAGCATCCAGAA
>NZ_JQDZ01000047.1 GCF_000764205.1 Thalassotalea sp. ND16A | reverse complement strand
ATATGGCTCCTCAACCTGGACTTGAACCTGGGAGGAACGGCGATTTTAATATAGTCAGTCCGTTGCGCTTGGCAACATCTCTATATTAAAACCACTTTAATATGGCTCCTCAACCTGGACTTGAACCAGGGACAAACGGATTAACAGTCCGTTGCTCTACCAACTGAGCTATTGAGGAATTATCTGTTTATAGTAGGGTAATTAACTACTTTAAATATGGCTCCTCAACCTGGACTTGAACCCGGGAGGAACGGCGATTTTAATATAGTCAGTCCGTTGCGCTTGGCAACATCTCTATATTAAAACCACTTTTATATGGCTCCTCAACCTGGACTTGAACCAGGGACAAACGGATTAACAGTCCGTTGCTCTACCAACTGAGCTATTGAGGAATTGTTCTTTTCTTTTGGTTTTTTAAACCTGGCTACCGTTTAATTAAGTAATTAAACCATAACTATATAATTTGGCTCCTCAACCTGGACTTGAACCAGGGAGGAACGGCGATTTGATACAGTCAGTCCGTTGCTTTACAACGTTGATTTATCCAATCACAAAAATTTGGCTCCTCAACCTGGACTTGAACCAGGGAGGAACGGCGATTTGATACAGTCAGTCCGTTGCTTTACAACGTTGATTTATCCAATCACAAAAATTTGGCTCCTCAACCTGGACTTGAACCAGGGAGGAACGGCGATTTGATACAGTCAGTCCGTTGCTTTACAACGTTGATTTATCCAATCACAAAAATTTGGCTCCTCAACCTGGACTTGAACCAGGGAGGAACGGCGATTTGATACAGTCAGTCCGTTGCTTTACAACGTTGATTTATCCAATCACAAAAATTTGGCTCCTCAACCTGGACTTGAACCAGGGACAAACGGATTAACAGTCCGTTGCTCTACCAACTGAGCTATTGAGGAATTAAAGTTAAGCAAGTTGCTAACGGGGCGGAATATTATATATCTGAATGGGTACTGTCAACACTAAAAATAAGAAAATTTTAAACTGTTGTACTGTTTGCCTGTTTTGCATACAAATAGTTGAGCTTTTAAGCAAGTTTTTGAAAAGTATTAAGTCATCTTTTATTAACAAAGAATTCACTGTTGGCAAAAGTTACCCACTGTTTTTGTGGGTAACTTTGTGAATGGAAGTGTAAAGCAGCACTTTCGTTTTGTTTCTGCTCAATTTGGGTTAACTTTCATAACCACTACAGTTATAAAATTTTGTGTTAAAACAATTGGTTATCATGATTCGGTATGTAATTTAAACAGAGTGTTGCTTTTATGAACAGCTGCAATTAACCGCTAATCACGACATTATTTTACCGATACATATTTAAATACATTTTTTTACTGCTTTATTAGATAATTAATTAGCTAGTGCATTAACTATCTTTTACAATAACTCTCTTTACTTTTTCTGCAACGAATAACCTAATCGATGACAATAAAAAATAAACGGACCAAGCAAGACCTACTTAATGGGCCGGTAAGTACCACGTTAAAGAATATGACCATTCCGATGATTTTCGGCATGGTGTTATTAATGACGTTTAATTTGGTGGATACGTTTTTTGTCAGTATGTTGGGTACGCAGCCTTTAGCGGCGATAAGTTTTACTTTTCCAATCACCTTTACCGTGATCAGTTTATCGATTGGCTTGGGGATAGGTACTTCGGCCGTTATTGCAAAAACCTTGGGCAAGGGCGATGAAGAAGATGCCAGAAATGCTGCAACGGTAGCATTAATACTTACCTCTATTATCGTGATCTTTTTATCTTTTCTCGGTTATTTATTTTCCAGTCAAATTTTTACGCTGCTAGGCGCGAAAAGTGATTTATTGCCGTTAATTCATGATTACATGGATTTATGGTTTCTTGGTAGCGTTGGCTTAATTGGTCCTATGATAGGTAATGCCGTACTACGTGCATCCGGTGATACTCATACGCCAAGCTACGTTATGGGCGGCGCCGGTTTAATTAACGCAATTTTAGATCCTATTTTAATCTTTGGTGTCGGCCCAATACCTGCGATGGGCATACAGGGGGCTGCATTGGCAACGGTGATTTCCTGGGGCTTCGGACTGGTATACATTACCTACATTTTGGGCTTTCAACGTCAGTTAATTCATTTGAAAGTGCCAGAATTTGCAGTCATTAAAAATTCTGGCAAACAGATATTAAAAATAGGCTTACCGGCAGCAGGGGCGAATATGTTAACCCCAATCGCGGCTGCTATTATGACGGCGATTGTTGCGGGATATGGCGAATCTGCAGTTGCCGCTTTTGGTGTCGGCTCACGAATCGAGTCAATTGCCTGTTTGGTGGTACTCGCGCTGTCGATGACGTTACCGCCATTTATCAGTCAAAACCTAGGGGCTGGCAGTTTAGCGCGGGTAGAGCAAGGTTATAAAGTATCGACTAAGTTCGTATTAATATGGCAAATTGCGGTATATGGGGTACTTATCCTCATTTCCCCGTTAATTGCCGGGGCATTTGCCAAAGAGCAAAGCGTAGCCGATTTAATTACCTTGTTTATGTGGATATTACCACTTGGCTATGGGTTACAAGGGGTAGTGATTTTAACCAACTCGTCGTTTAATGCGTTGCACAAACCTATGGTGGCGTTAATGCTGAGCATTGTTCGGTTATTCATCTTCTATGTGCCGTTAGCCTTTATCGGCAGTTATTTTTACGGTTTAACCGGTTTGTTTGTTGGTGCTTTGTTAGGGAATTTGTGTATGGCTGCAGTGTCGTATTACTTATTTACCAAACAATTTTCGCAGCCGAATCAGTTTAGCTCAGCAAAGGTGTGATGATGAGCAAAGACCTGCAAATTGTATCTGAATACAAACCCAGTGGCGATCAGCCAACAGCAATAGCACAATTAATGGATGGCATAGACTCTGGGCTTGCGCATCAAACATTGTTAGGGGTAACGGGATCGGGTAAAACCTTTACCGTTGCTAATGTGATCGCCGAACAAAACCGCCCGACGATGATCCTGGCACCAAACAAAACCTTGGCAGCGCAATTATACGGAGAGATGAAAGAGTATTTCCCGCACAACGCCGTTGAGTATTTTGTCTCGTATTATGATTACTATCAGCCTGAAGCCTACGTGCCAACTACCGATACCTTTATTGAAAAAGATGCAGCGGTTAACGAGCACATTGAACAGATGCGTCTGTCAGCCACCAAGGCATTATTAGAACGCAGAGATGTCGTCATTATCGCTTCGGTGTCAGCGATATACGGTCTTGGCGATCCCAACTCTTATTTGAAAATGATGTTGCATTTAACCCAGGGCGATATCATCAATCAACGCGATATTTTACGACGCTTAGCCGAATTGCAATACACCCGTAATGATGTTGCCTTTCAGCGGGCAACGTATCGGGTCAGAGGGGATGTGATTGATATTTTCCCGGCAGAGTCTGATCGAATCGCCATAAGAGTAGAGTTGTTCGACGAAGAAGTAGAACGTATAAGCCAGTTTGATCCATTAACGGGGCAGGTGGAGCGTATCTTACCTAGGGTGACTATTTATCCTAAAACACACTACGCAACGCCAAGAGAAAAAATTATTGCGGCGGTCGAAAAAATTAAAGTCGAACTGAAAGAGCGCTCAACTCAATTAAAAGAAAATAACCGCCTGGTTGAAGAGCAGCGTATCGTGCAGCGTACCCAGTTCGATATTGAAATGATGTCAGAGCTTGGCTATTGTTCAGGCATCGAAAACTATTCAAGATACCTTTCTGGCCGTGAGCCAGGAGATGCGCCGCCAACCTTATTTGATTATTTACCTGATGATGGTTTGCTTATCATCGATGAGTCGCATGTTACTGTGCCGCAATTAGGCGCCATGTATAAGGGTGACCGATCACGCAAAGAAAATTTGGTGGAATATGGCTTTCGTTTACCGTCAGCATTAGACAATCGACCGATGCGCTTTGATGAATTTAGTGCCTTGGCACCACAAACAATCTATGTATCGGCGACCCCTAGCAACTACGAGTTAGAAAAATCCGGTGGTGATGTAGCAGAACAGGTGGTACGTCCTACTGGTTTGTTAGACCCTATAATTGAAGTTCGTCCGGTAGAAACTCAGGTCGATGACTTATTGTCTGAAATTCGAGTCAGAGTGGCTAAGAATGAACGGATACTCGCCACAACATTAACCAAACGTATGGCCGAAGATCTCACTGATTACTTAACTGAGCATGGTGTTGCGACCCGTTATTTGCACTCTGATGTGGATACGGTCGAACGTATGGAGATTATTCGTGATTTACGTTTAGGCAAGTTTGATGTACTTATTGGCATCAACTTACTTCGGGAAGGCCTGGATTTGCCGGAAGTGTCGTTAGTCGCTATTTTGGACGCCGATAAAGAAGGTTTTTTACGCTCCGAACGCTCATTAATTCAAACCATAGGTCGAGCTGCCCGTCACCTGGAAGGTAAGGCATTATTATATGCCGACAGAATTACCGGTTCGATGAAAAAAGCCATCGATGAAACCGAGCGCCGTCGGGCAAAACAACATGCCTATAATATTGAAAATGGCATTGTGCCAAAAGGCTTAACCAAAAAGATTGCCGATGTTATGGGCTCTGGTACTGGCTTGAAAGAAGGTGATTTAAAAGTCGCCTCACCTAAGGCAGAGCAACATATTTTAACGACAAGTGAAATTGATAAAAAAGTTGCTGGCCTTGAAAATGAAATGTTTGAGCATGCACGCAATCTTGAGTTTGAAAAAGCGGCGGCTTGCAGAGATGAAATTTCGAAACTGCGGGATTTACAATTAAAAACTTAATGTTAAAGTGAATGACTTTATTTTAGGTTCTGGAGCTGTAAAACGTAATTATTTCGGCAATATCGTCGGTGTTACATTTGCGTAAACTTGAAATCTCATGAATGATTTTATCCTGTATATCGACAGGAAATAGCATTAAGCGCTCTAAATACAAGTGAGCTTGCAATTCATCTTTTGAGCCAATGAGATCCGCTAAATGAACCGCGTGATGTTCCCAAATAGAGCCCATATGTCCTCCTAAAAGTTAATTGAACATAAACTTAGTTTAGGACATAAATGGTCGTTTATCCTTTTTTGCCGCCGATTTCCCCGAACAAATTCCTTGTGCCTTTTGCTAATTAACCTGAGCTTGGGATAATGAGTGCTTGATCTACTTTTATATCATCAAGTTAACTGTTACCAGTAAACTATTTTAAAAAATATAGAAAGATTGTTATTATCAATCAATGCTTCAATTTTTTTGATTTTCAAGGCAAAACAATTGTTAATAGCCTGCTATTGACCTTTTTTTTAACGCCGAAAATCGAATAAAGTGGAATATTGAGCAAGTGCTGCTTATCCCTAGCTCAGGTTACTAAGTAAGTTACTTATTTAGCTGATATTTTTCTAATCGGTATAAAAAAGCTTTATACGACATTTGTAAATGTTTGGCGGCTTTGGTTCTGTTTCCCTGATTTTTCGTTAATGCACTGGCTAAGCATTGTTGCTCAAAACTGTCCCAACTGAAGCTCTCTTCAGGAAAATTAAACTCAGGTGTATTGTCGCTGTGCTGTGAGTCTTGAACGTGCAAAGCACTGATCAATTCTTGTTCATCATCTAACAACACAAAACGTTCAAGCCGATTCGACAGTTCCCGAACGTTACCGGGCCAATGGTATTCCAGTAGTGAGCGATATGCAGAAGTCGACAGTTTTGGCACATTGATGTTGTGACGTTTACTGTGCAAAGATAAAAAATGCTCACACAATGGAGCAATATCTTCATTGCGTTCTCTTAATGCGGGCATGTTAATGGGGACTATGTTTAATCGATAAAATAAATCTTCGCGAAATCGCCCCTGTTTCACTTCTTGTTCTAATTTTCTATGAGTTGCCGCGATTACTCTTACATTCAGCGATAATTCCTGATTGCTGCCAAGTCTGGTGATGCTGCCTTCTTGTAAAAATCGCAATAACTTTACCTGTGTGGTTAAGGTAAGTTCACCGACCTCGTCGAGAAATACTGTGCCGCCATGGGCCGCTTCAAATTTACCTATTTTAGTGGCATTGGCTCCGGTAAAAGCGCCTTTTTCTGCACCAAACAGCTCGGCTTCGGCGAGTGATTCGGCAATGGCACCACAATTGATGGCAATAAACGGTGCTTTACTTCTATCGGATGATTGATGCAAAGCTCGCGCCGCTAGCTCTTTACCGGTTCCGGTTTCACCTAAAATTAATATGGTGGCATCGGTTGCTGAAACGCGGTCAATGCGTTGATACACCTTTTGCATACAAGGCGCTTTACCCACCAAGCCAACCATTTTATTTTGCTCACTTAATTGTGAGCTTAAATTTTGGTTTTGCTCTCTGAGTTTTTTCGCGTTCAGTGCTTTGTTAATCGTAAGCAATAACTCTTGTCGCTGAAACGGCTTGGCAATGTAGTCATCTGCACCTTTTTTAAGGGCCTCTACGGCATGGCTTATGGTGCCGTGCGCGGTGGCAATAATAAAGCCATGCTGGTGAGTTAATTTTTTGGTATTGGGATTTTTGACATAATTGAGTAAATCGATGCCAGAAAGTTTGCCCAGTTTCCAATCGGAAAAAATGACATCAATCGGATGCTCTTTCAGCATAACAATGGCTTGTTCTACACAATTGGCGCTTATTACCTGGTAACTTGAGGCAAGTAATAAACTGACGATGATTTCACGTTGCTCTTGTTCATCTTCAACCACCAGTATCAAGGTATCGGTATTATCCATTATTGTTTATCCTTGGCAAAAATCGCGGTTGCCTGACAACCATTATCGATATTGATCAACTCAAGTTTACCATTATAATTTAACGAAATTAACCGGTTAGCTATATACAGACCCATACCAGCACCTTCCGGTTTGTCGGTAATATGAGGTTTGAATAAATCGTCTTCGATATCTTCGTTTAAACCCTTGCCGTCATCCTCAATACGCACCGTAACCTGGCTGTTATCATCGATGACGGTACTAATGGTAATTACCCCATTGTGCTGACTTGCTTCACAGGCATTGATGATAAGGGTATGCAATATTGAGCGTATTTCAGACTCATTGCCGGTAACCTGGACAAGGTTATCGCAGTTTGAGTGAATGTGTAATTGCTTATCATCACTGGATTTATATTCAAGAATAATGTCTTGTATTACCGCTGCAACAGGTACTTGTTCATTACGAGTGAGCCCTGAGCTGGTGAGTTGCAGCAGGGCGGAGATGGTTTTGTTTATGTGATTTATTTTGGCGGTGATGGTGTCGATTAACTGCTCACGGAGCTGTTCATTTAATTGCGGATCTTTTATTTGTTCCACCGCCAAACCTATGGTGTGGATCGGATTTCTTAACGCATGCGCTAACCCCTGGCTTACATCGCCCAATTCTGCCAGTTGCTGCAGCTGCTGGTTTTTTTGCTCGGTAATGGCAAGTTGCTCAAGGCGCTCAGTCATCTCATTAAAGTGACAAATCGTTTGCCGAATTTCATTAACCCCTTGCTCATTTACCTGGTGCTTATAATTGCCACTCGCGAGTTGTTTAAACCCGGAAGAAAGAGCTTTTAGGGGTTTGTTAAATTTGTGGCTTAGCCAATAGGCAAATATTAACGCGATCAATGTTGATACGATGATGATCCAAAGGATTTTTGTCATTAAAACACTGATATCGGTTTTACTGGTGTCAATACGATAAACAAAATCTTTGCGTACGTGTTGATTGTTATTGGTGCGGGTTTTCGGCTTGCTTGCATCGCCATCAATTTCAATTTGATGGATTTCATTAACCAGATCTTTTAATTCTTTTACCACCGTAGCTTTGTGCAACGTACGGTATTCTTGCTTATTCACTCTTTGTTTCTTAGCAGCAACATCGTCGGTTGGCTCACCGGTTATTTTATATACTTTGAGTTTCTCGTCATTGCTGCTGACCTGGTGAATTACCCGGATGTCTTGATTTTCATATTCAATGATCCTTTCATGCTCAGTGAACTGCTGTTCATTTAATTCCTGTCCATTTAATTCATGCTTAACTCTTTCATGGCCGTTTTTATCGAGTTCTATAATTTCAACAGACTCACCATCTTCAAGTGAAAATTCAATGTTATCTGCGGCAAATTCTATTACCTGTTCAGACATATGTCTGGCTTGTAGGTTAACTTGCTCATTAAAATTAGCACTCATCCAATTGACTAAAATAAGCTGGCTGCTTGCCAGTAACAGGATCAATCCACCAATAAGAGAAAATAAATAGGTTTTTAAAGACATAAGCTAGGTAACAATTAGGTTGTAGTAGCTTTAATATATCAAGTTTAATGCCATTCGATAACATAAATAAATTTCAATATTTTCAGTTGGTTATGAGGAAGTGTGGGATTTTTAAATTTATCCGACGGGATATATTCCTGATATGAGGATATTGCATACTGATATCGGAATTTAATGGTACGGTAAAACTGCACCAGCAAATTCATTGCTCAGTATTATTTTAATCAAACACCGCTAAATGGGCGAAAGAGGCCAGTTTCCACCTTTTTATTCACTGTGTTATAAACTTGGTATGAAAATCGCAGCATGGATCACAGCGATAAACATGCTTTTTGTTTATCGATAAAATAAATACAACGGAGTAATTCATGAACAAACAGTTAAACACATTTAGTAAAACTATTTTGGCCACCACTTTGGCATTAGGGTTATCGTCTTTTGTTGCCACTTCGGCTTTCGCTGAAGATGTTGAAATGGAAAGAGAAATTCAGATCATTAGCAACGATTCGATGACCGCACAAGTGAGCATTGTCAATAATGGTGATGTTACTGAGTTTGAGATCAGTACAGCCGCGTTGCATGATATTGAGCTGTTAAAAACAGAAATAGCCGATTTACCGCAAGAGAGTCAGGACATTATTGTGGAATCGTTTGGCAAGATGCCAAAATTGCATAGAAGGCATGGCGGTGAACTTCATCAACAACATGAAGAGAACGTTATGGTTGTTGAAGTTGACGATGTAGTGCGCGAATTAGAGTGGATTAGTGAAGAGGGCGCTGATGGCGATAATGCAAGAGTTGTGGTCATTGAAATGCATGATGACAATGGCGAGAAAAGACACATAGATAAACAAGTCATTCACAGAGTGATGAGAACTGATGGTGATCATGTTTTTATTAAAGCCGATGGTGACCGTGATAGTCATGCTAAAGCCATACAACATATGCTTAGCCGAGGTAAATTTAGCACTGATGAGCTGGATCAAATTCAACAGGCATTGGACGCTAAGCGCTAAGGCAATACCAGTCTACGTAAGCATTATTCATGCAAATAGGAAAAAGCTGCTGTGCGGCTTTTTCCATTAACATTCAAAGGTGTAGTTGCGCAAGCTTTGGCTGGAAATTCTAGATTTAGAGTGTTATTTAAACTTGCACCTTTCGCTCACTTTCGCCACATAGCTGACCATTTTCAGAAACTAAAACAAGTAGCCTAAAATGCACCGGCTCATGCCAACCGCGGCTCTTCGCGCCATACATTTTAGAAGATCATTTCATGCAAGTAGCCGGCCTTGGCACTTAGCAAATAACAGGTTTTTAAAAAATCTACTCTTTCTGTTTTTTATACATCGTCATAACTTGTTCCTTAATGGCAGAATTGAAATTTTTATATAAAGGCTTGTATTTTGGCCCCAGCATAGTGCTGACATGTGAGAGGATTTCATCAGGCTTTTTATTGTTTTCATAGCCTTCTTTTACAAGCTTCCAAACACTATCTAATAAATTAGCATCTCGTATTACCGACTTGGTCGTGGTTGCTTTACCGTGTCCTGTTAAGACAATAGTGGGGTTCAACTTTACCACTGCATAAAGGGTTTCAATCAAATTAGGTACATTTGCATGGGGGGTAATAATCGGCATCCAATCAGAGCTTAATACATCACCGCCAAAGATAATTTTTTGTTTCGGCAACCACAGCAAAACATCTCCCGGAGAATGGCCATCATTAGAAAAGATAAATTCAACATCCACTCCCCCTAGATTGCGTTTTTCACCTTGAGGCAACAACAAAGTTGGATACACAATGTGGGTAGAGCCGGTCGCCCCTTTAGTCATGCGGGAAAAAGCCTGCACCGCTCCTTGTCCATCCTCTTTTATTGTCGTCATCGCTCGACCACTTGCAATAATTTCAGCGCCGGTATCGGTAACCCCCGCATTACCCAACCAGTGATCTGCATGACTATGTGAATTTACTACCCAACGAACGGGTTTATCCGTGACAGCTTTAATGGCTCTTCTAATTGCTTTACCAATTAATTCAGAAGAACCGGTATCAAAGACCAGAACCCCTTGTTCGGTGACAATAAAGTAACTGTTGGAATTCCAGCCTTTATTCTCAGGGGTCGGTAAGCCAAATGATGGTGCAATAATGCTATACACATTTTCGGCAATGGGTGACGCCGAGAAATCAAAACTAGAATTCGCTGCCAACGTGCTGTTGCTCAGCAAGCCAGTCAGGCCTACGGTGAGTATAATTTGTTTAAATATTTTCAATATTACTTCCCATTATTTTAATTTATAAATCATCAAGTTATAGCGCATTGATGTACTTCCTTCCTTTCTTATAACAAAGCATTAACTTAAATTAAACATTTTTGAGGTGAACTAGCGATTTCTTAAGTTGAAGTTTGAATTTAAATCACTAAATTTGGTACAGAACAAGCGTATGTTTACCGGTTTTCTTTCGATGATGTATGAAATCCTCAGCTCACTAACGAATACTCAGGGCTTGCTCTTAAATTGCTAGATATATTGCTTTCAAAAAGCTCTGGTCAGCTGTCGAACATGCCGCTGATAATCATAGTGACGATGGCTCGATTTCAGCTTAGCGAACTGAGACGACCTTACAAACGGCTAAAAAATACACCTTATTTTTTTCCGAAAGCTCCGAGTCGGCCTTTATACTTTGCCTGAATATCAATAGGCCAAACCAAACCTTCCGCTTAGTGTCATCTGAGGACTGCATGGCTATACTGTAATCGCTGGGAATATTGTCGGTTAAAGTTAGAGCCAATACAGCTAAGGACTAGGAACAGCTTACATTATTCGTACTCTAACGGGTCAACCAGATCATTTTCACGAAACGCTTCTAATCTCTCCTGGCAGGCTCCACATTGGCCACAGGCTTTTTCTCTGCCGTTATAGCAGGTCCAGGATTTTGAATAATCTAATTCCATAGAAATGCCATCGGTTAAAATATCAATTTTGCTGTCGGTTAAATACGGGCTATAAATTTCCACCGGTTGATAGTTTGCTATTTGGCAAACATCGTTCATTTTCAGCACAAATTCCGGACGACAATCCGGATAAATGGCGTGATCGCCAGAATGCGCACCATAATATACCTGGCTCGCTTCCCTTGATACCGCATAGCCAACAGCCAGAGAAAGTAGGATCATGTTACGGTTTGGAACCACCGTTGATTTCATGCTTTCTTCTTCGTAGTGACCTTCAGGGATGTCAATATCATCGGTTAATGACGAACCGCCAAGCAATTGATTAATCGCACTAATGTCGATGACTTTGTGGGGAATGTTTAACTCTTTGCAGACGTTGGCGGCATACTCAATTTCTTTTACGTGCTTTTGTCCGTAATCGAACGTTAGGGCGTACACTTGTTTGCCATCTTTTATGGCGCGGTTCAGCACCGTAAACGAATCCATACCGCCAGAATAAATAACAACAACTTTGTTATTGTCAGTGTTTGTCGCGTTTTCAGCCATATTTTCAGCCATTAATTAGCTCTCTTCAGGTATACTTATCATTAATAACAATTTTACTCGAAGTTGAGTCAATGCCAAAGATTATTTATGATGAGTCACTATAAAATTAATGAATTATTTGAAACCATCCAGGGTGAAGGTTCATTTACTGGTCAACCTTCAATATTTTTACGCTTGCAGGGCTGCCCGGTAGGGTGCAGTTGGTGTGATACCAAACACACTTGGGAAATTAACCTAGACAGTGAAGTTAGCAGTGAAGTGGTGTTACACAAAACCGCAGAAACGGATGAGTGGGTAGATTTAGATCCACAAGCGATGTTACGTATTTTTCAAAGTAAAGGCTTTAAAGCGAAACATGTAGTCATTACCGGTGGTGAGCCATGCATGGTTGACTTAATCCCCATTTGCGATTTGTTTGAACAGCACGGTTATTCTTGTCAGGTTGAAACCTCAGGAACGTTTGAAATATTGGTATCGGATAACTGTTGGGTAACGGTTTCACCAAAAGTGAATATGCGCGGCGGCTACGACATTTTATCTTCGGCAATGCAGCGAGCAAATGAAATTAAACACCCGGTCGCCACTGAACAGCACGTTGATGATTTAAAGTCACTGTTAGCCGAACACGGTATCAGCAAAACTCCGGTTTATTTACAACCCATAAGCCAAAAAGAAAGGGCGACCAAGCTAGCTATCGATACTTGTATTGAGAATAATTGGCGTTTATCTGTGCAAGTGCATAAATACATTGGTATTGAATAAGCCAATCTTCAATCAATACTCAATATTGCGTTTAAACGGTGGCAAAGCGTCTAATAACTCTTTGCCATAACGTTTTGACACTAAGCGTCGGTCCAAAATACTGATCATCCCGGTATCTTTCTCGTTTCTTAATAATCGACCACAAGACTGGATCAGCTTTTTCGAGGCATCAGGCACGCTTAGCGACATAAACGGATTTCCCCCTTTTAGTTTGATGTACTCGGCTTGCGCTTGATCAACCGGCGAGGTAGGAACTGAAAACGGTAGTTTGGTAATGATCAGGTTGGTTAAGTACTTTCCTGGTAAATCCAGCCCTTCAGAAAAACTCTGACTACCAAAAACGATGCTGGTTTTGCCGTCATCACATAAGGCTTTATGGCTTTCAATGATTTGCTGGCGCGAGGTTTCGCCTTGCACCTGAATTTTCAGTTTTTTCTTGTCGCGTAACGCCTCGGCCACCTTTTCCATTTGCCAATACGATGAGAACAACACCAGATTGGCTTGCTTGTCTTTGAGCATGCCGGGCAGTTTTTTAATTAACTCATCGGTAAACTTATCGCTAACATTGGGTTCAAATTGCATATTCGGGATAGTTAAAACCGCATTTTCCTGGTAATTAAACGGCGAATCGAGTTTTTTGTATTGGGTGCCGTCATTATTGCCAAGTCCGGCCTGCCTACGAAAATGGTCAAAGGAGTTCAACGCACATACTGTGGCGGAACATAGCACTGCCGCTTCACATTTGCTCCATAAGTTGTCTTCCAGCATAAAACCAACTTCAATTGGCGAGGCACTGATCAAATAGTCATCGCGCTTACCAGTGGTTTTTTCTATCCAGCGGGCCAGTGGCGCGCCTTTTTCAGAGTCGGTTTTGGCATACATAAACCAAATTTTTTCCAGGTTTTCCAAACGTTGGATTTCAAAGCCCGATTCCGCTAACAGTGGCTCGGCCAAATACATTTGCACCGAACCGTCTTTTACTTCTTCCATCAGTAAGTTATACAGTTTGGTTATTTCCGACAGTGCCTTTTTGCTGGCTCCGGCGATATCTTCGGCAAGGTTTTTCAAGTTTTTCGGGATAATGCCGTTTTCAAAGCGATATTGTTTCTCCTGGCTAAAATACACTTGCTGATTGGCATCCAAAAACGAATTTACTTTTTGTAAATCGGCGATGATCTCCTGAGTTAAATCGGCAAGTTTTAACGATGGCGAAATTGCCCGCTGACTTTTACTCAGGTTGCTAATTTTATCACTGGTGACAGCGACTTTGCCGAGCCAGTCGATCGCACCTTTCACCGTGGCCATGGCCGATGAATGGTCGCGGGTAATGTCGGGTAAATGATGTACTTCATCGATGATGTAAATGCTGTCTTCTGGCTCCGACAAGATGATGCCGCCACCCAATTCCAAATCCGCCAACAGTAAAGAGTGATTGACCACCAATACATCGGCGGCATCCATTTGTTCTCGGGCTTGATGGAAGGGACAATGGGTGTGCTCGGTCAAATGTTTTAAACAACTGTGCTTGTCACTTTGAATGTGTTGCCAGATATGATTGGGGATAGGCGTCGGCCAGGAGTCTCGATCTCCCTGCCATTTACCTGACGATAGCTTGTCGTTCAGGGTTTTTAACAGTTTAATATCGGATGCTTTTGGTTTTTCCTGAAATAATGCCGTTTGTCCTGAGTCGCTGTCGGTATGACAAGCCAATGCCAGGCGCTGTTTACAGACATATCGCTGGCGGCCTTTTGCCAGACAATAAGTAAACACAAGGCCAGAATTGTCCAGCAAAAAAGGCAAATCTTTAATCACCAATTGCTCTTGCAAGGCAACTGTGGCGGTTGAGATCACCACTTTCTTTTGCTTGGCAACGGCCAATGGAATCGCCCCTAAACAATAGGCCAAAGATTTACCCGTACCCGTACCGGCTTCAATAACGATTTGCTTTCTGTCTTTCGAGTATTCACCAGCAATGGTTTTGGCAATTTCGGCAATTAAATAGGCTTGTTGTTTACGCGGGGTAAAATTTTCAAGACTGTCGCCTATTTTTTTATAAGCGTTGCGGATAATTTCCTTGGTTTTTTCACCTAACATGATTTTTATGTTTCCATTAGCGTACAGCTGATTTACTATGCTGTATATATTAACAGGTTTTTTGGTTTTTACAGTATAAAAGTGGTAACAAATTTGCAAAAAGGTTATGTGCTTACCCGGCAGGTACAAGATAGCCGTAATGGCATGCAGTTAACGTATTGGTTAAAGGGCGAGAGTGGGCCAGTTAAGCTTACGATTAATAATGAGTTAGCGGTATTTTTTGTGCCCACCGAGCAAGCTGAAAATGCCGTGGCGCTGTTAATTAACGCCAACCTATTGCATCAAAGTAAGCCGCTAGAATTGCAAACGTTTAACCAGCTTAGCGTGCACGGTTTTTATTTCAAAACCCTGAGCAACTTTTATAAAGCCCGTGACCTGTTAAAATCCAATTTAATCAAATGTTATGAAGACGATGTTCGGCCTGAAGATCGATTTTTAATGGAACGGTTTATCACCAGCTCTCTGGAATTTGTCGGTTATGAACAACAAGCGGTAGGTTTTACCCAGTTCAATCAAGCACAGGCGAGAACCACCGACTTTAGCCCGCAATTGTCAATGCTATCTATCGATATCGAATGTTCAATGGCCGGTGATTTGTACTCGATCGGCTGTTTTGGTGAAGATAGTAAATATCAGAGCATTGAAAAGGTGTTTATCATTGGTGATGCCGAAACCGATTGTGCCGATAATCTCGAGTGGGTAAATGATGAATACCAGTTATTGATCAATTTTATCACCTGGTTAAATAAGGTCGACCCCGATATTTTGATCGGCTGGAACGTGATTAATTTTGATTTCAAGTTGCTGCAAAAACGCTGTGATTTGAACAATATCAAATTTTCTATTGGCCGTGATGGCAGCGCTCCATACTGGCGACAAAACCGCATGTCTCCAGAGCAAAATTTCATTTTAATTGCCGGCCGGGTGGTACTTGATGGTATCGACTTGTTAAAAAGCGCGACCTATAGCTTTCCCAGTTTTTCACTGGAGTATGTCGCACAAGAATTGTTAGGCACAGGTAAAGATATCGAAGATGTCGATAATCGTGTTGCCGAAATTACTCGTAAGTTTTTATATGACAAGCAATCACTGGCCCGATATAACCTTGAAGATTGCCGCCTGGTGTGGCTAATTTTTGAAAAAACACAGCTGTTAGATTTTGCCATATTACGCTCATCTTTAACTGGCCTAGAGCTGGATCGGGTTGGGGGCAGTGTTGCCGCGTTTACCAATTTGTATTTACCAAAACTGCATCGCAGTGGTTATGTGGCGCCGAATATGGGCGATGGCGAAAGTGATTTAGTCGCCCCCGGCGGCTATGTGATGGACTCCATTCCGGGCCTTTATAAAAATGTCTTGGTATTAGATTTTAAAAGCCTGTATCCGAGCATTATCCGCAGCTTTAATATTGATCCTATGGGATTAATCGAAGGCTTGTTAGAGCATCAAGATGAAGGTTTAAGTGAACAATCAAAGCCAATCCCTGGCTTTGATGGCGCCTATTTTTCCCGAGAGAAGCATTTCCTACCCACCATCATCGAAGAATTATGGGCAGAGCGCGATAAAGCGAAACGGCAACAAAATGCGCCGTTATCGCAGGCAATAAAGATTATCATGAATTCATTTTATGGCATTCTAGGATCTACCGGTTGCCGTTTCTTCGATCCAAGACTGTCTGGATCTATTACCAAACGTTCGCACCAGTTACTCAATCAAACGAAAGAGTGGATTGAGGCCAAAGGTTATACCGTGATATACGGCGATACCGATTCCATTTTTGTCAGTGTTGGTGAAGACAAAACCGATCAACAAAGTCAGGATATTGGCAAAGAGATGATGAATTATATCAATGCTAAAATGACCAAAGAGCTGAAGCAAAAATATCTAATTGAGTCGTCACTGGAAATCGAATTCGAAACCCATTTTCACCAGTTTTTGATGCCGACAGTGCGTGGTCATGCTTCTAAAGCAACAAAAGTGATTGGTACTAAAAAGCGCTACGCTGGCACCGTCATGAACAATGATGAGATGTTATTAGTATTCAAAGGTATGGAAACGGTTAGAAGCGATTGGACTGAGTTATCTAAAAATTTCCAGCAAGAGTTATATCGAAGAGTTTTTAATCAAGAAGAAGTTATTGAATTTATTCGAGATACAGTAATAAAAACTTACAACCGCGAATTCGATAATAAGTTAAAATACCGAAAACGTTTGCGACGTAAATTAGATACTTACATCAAGAATGTACCGCCACACGTTAAAGCTGCACGCCATGCTGATGCGATTAATGCAGAAACTAATAAACCTTTACGTTATCAAAATAAAGGCTGGATTGAGTACTATATAACAAAAGACGGAGCACAAGCGGTAGAGCATTTATCATCTGAATTGGATTATGGCTTTTATGTCGAATCACAATTAAAACCAATAGCCGACGATATCTTGCCATTTATAGATACTAGTTTCGGTCAAATAATGGATAGGCAATTCGACCTATTCTAATAGGTTAAAATGACTCCCCAAATTTACAGTTACCTCAGATGGTCCTTTACAACGAAATAAAGATACCGGCGATAGTTGCGCTCATTAAGTTAGATAATGTGGCGGCAAACATTGCTTTCATTCCTAACTTAGCGATGTCGTGACGCCTATTTGGCGCCATAGAGCCAATACCTCCGAGTAAAATTGCTATTGAACTTAAGTTAGCAAAGCCACAGAGGGCAAAGGTAACAATTATTTGAGTGGTTGCACTTAAGTCATCTTTCACTTGAACAAAGTTAGCGTAAGCAAAGAATTCATTCACCACTACTTTTTGGCCAATAAAACTACTGGCCTGTAAAACCTCATCGAGAGGAACACCAATGACATAGGCAAATGGAGCAAACAAGTAGCCAAGTAACCACTCTATGGTAATGCCTTCAAGGCCAAATAAGCCGGTAACACTACCGACAAGATTATTAAGCAATGCAATTAATGCGATAAAAGAAATTAACATGGCGCCAATACATGCGGCTAGCTTTAAACCAGAAACGGCACCGGAGGCGGCGGCATCAATGACATTTGCCGGCTTGTCCTCATCGAAAACTGCTTCGCTTGTGTTCTCCACGTAATCTTTGGCTTCGGGTACAATCATTTTGGCCATTAACAATCCACCAGGAGCCGCCATAAAGGATGCCGCCACAAGGTATTCCAACTTTACCCCTAATCCAGCATAACCCGCCAATACCGAACCGGCAACGGAAGCTAGCCCGCCAACCATGATCGCAAACAATTCAGATTTGCTCATTTTGGCAATGTAAGGTTTGATCACTAAGGGCGCTTCGGTCTGACCAACAAATATGTTTGCGGTTGCTGATAAGGATTCCGCTTTACTAGTTTTAAGTAATTTTTGTACGCCGCCACCAATTATTTTTACCACCCATTGCATAATCCCCAGGTAGTAAAGCACAGCAATCAGTGAGGAAAAAAATATGATGACGGGTAACACTTTTATTGCAAAAACGAAACCGACACCATTGTTTAACATGGCATCAGTGCCTAGCCCACCAAACAAAAAGTTTATCCCTATTTGCGCACTGTCAATGACACTTTGCACGGCATTCGACACGGAAGTAAGGAAGTCTCTGCCTGCGGGTATGGCTAATACAAATGCGCCAAGCGATATTTGCAACAAAAAGGCCGTAGCCACGGTACGCCAATTAATTTGGCTACGGTTAGTGGAGAGTAGATAAGCAGCAAAGATAATGATAACTATCCCAAAGCCACCTCGCAAGATACCAGAGTCCATGAATCCTCCAACAGAATATTAGATAAAAAGGGTAAAAGGGTGAAAGAGTGAAAAGGTGAAAGGGTAGTGGTCAAAGACATTGACCACTACCCAAAGGCTTTGATATTAGTACTTGGTTGTACCTCCCATCTGGTCACCGTAAGGCACCCAGATGTTTTTAATTTCAACCGCTTTGTTTAGAATATTACGCCCCTCGGCTTGCCCATTGTCACTCCAGTCATAGGCTTTTCCGTAACTTACCCAGGTGCGCTTCATATTGTCTGCGGCTTCCACCTCGATTGCTTGTGAGGTTTGTTGTGAGCCGAAATACCAAAGTGCATCAACATTATTATGGGTCGCCATGGCCATGGTTAATTCGTCACGGTTACCGGTGATAATGTTCACTACGCCTGCGGGTAAGTCTGATGCCTCAAGAATTTGATAGAAATCGATGGCCATTAGAGCCGCTTGACTGCCCGGTATAATAATGACACGGTTGCCCATCGCTATCGCTGAAGAAAGTAGCGAAATAAATGATAACCAAGGACTATTTTCAGCGGCAGTAATACCAATTATTCCTACCGCTTCTTTCATTGCTAATACAACACCACGCACTGGCGGTTGGTGTACTGAGCCTTCAAACTTGTCAGCCCAGGCCGCAGCAGAAAATAGTCGTTGTATCGATAGCGATACTTCTTTTTCGGCCTGTGCTTGCTTGGCGCCAGTCATTCGCTTTATCGACTCGACAAACTCTTTTTCTCTTAAAGATAAATTTTCAGCGATGTAATAAAGAATTTGCGCTCGGGTATGGCCATTGGCTACAGACCAGCCAGCGGCTTTATCGGCCGCCTCAACAGCATTTCGAATATCTTTTCTATTGCCTAAGCCGACTTCGCCTTCTAGATTACCTTTGTTATCAAAAACAGGATAACTATCGCCACCGTCTGCTCTGGCTTGTTTACCACCAATAAACATTTTTGCCGTACGGTTTATGGTCGATAAGCTTGCGCTGGTGGTATAGTTCTTCGGGGTAACATTAACAATAGGCTTTTCATCTTTTAATGACGTTAAAAATGTCGGTTTAACGTAAGCCAGCATGCCTTCATGGCCGCCTTCTCGACCGAAACCCGATTCTTTATAACCACCAAAACCTACCGATGCGTCAAACATGTTACTGCCGTTAATCCAAATGACACCCGCTCGAACTTGCGGAGCAAGCTCTAACGCGCGATTGATATCTTCCGACCATACCGAACAAGCAAGACCATAACGGGTATTATTCGCCAATTCGATTGCTTCTTCCTGGGTACGAAAGGTGATCGCAGTAAGCACCGGACCAAAAATTTCATTCACCATACAGGTATTATTCATCCCTACATCGGTTAACAGTGTAGGAGGGTAGTAAACACCTTTCTCGGGCAGAGCACACTCTGCCTGCCAAATAGTCGCGCCTTCTGCGACACCCTGTTGTACCAGTGTGTCAATCTGTTGCCGTTGTGATTCATCAATGATGGCACCCACATCAATGCATTTATCCAGAGAGTCTCCGGCACGCAGTTTACTCATCCGATGTTTAATTTTTGCGATTAATTTTTCGGCAATGCTTTCTTGCATTAATAAGCGTGAACCGGCACAACAAACTTGCCCTTGGTTAAGCCAAATCGCGTCAACCAAACCCTCTACGGCGCCATCAAGATCGGCATCTTCAAAGACAATAAAAGGGGATTTACCACCCAGTTCAAGGGTTAAACCTTTCGCGGTTCCGGCAACCGCACGACGAATAATTTGTCCGACCTTAGTCGAGCCAGTAAAAGCTATCTTATTAATGTCTGGGTGATTCACGATAGCTTCACCGACCTCACCATCACCGGTAATAATATTGATAACACCTTTGGGAATGCCGGCCTTTTGAATTAAGTCAGCAAAATAAAGCGCCGAAAGGGAGGTTGATTCTGCTGGTTTTAACACGATAGTATTGCCTGCGGCTAAAGCCGGAGCCAATTTCCAGGCGAGCATGAGAAAAGGGAAGTTCCAGGGAATTATTTGTCCAATCACACCATAAGCTTCATAGCCAGTTAATTCCGTTTCACTGATTTGCGCCCAGCCTGCATGGTAATAAAAGTGACGGGCCGCCAATGGTATATCGAGATCTCTCGATTCACGGATGGTTTTACCATTATCCATAGACTCTAACACGGATATCACCCGAGAGTGTTTTTGAATTAACCGTGCTAAAGCATAAAGGTGTTTTGCTCGTTCATGGCCGGTAAGAGCCTGCCAGCCAGCTAACGCCTTACGCGCACAAGCGACCGCTTCATCAATATTCTCGGTAGAAGCCTGGGTAATTTCTGCCAACACTTCTTTATTTGCTGGGGATGCCGTTGGAAAATAATCGTCTTTAGCATTTTTTTCCCATTTGCCATTGATAAAAAGACCAAACTTGGCTTTATGTTCTGTTAGCCATTTGCGCGCCTCTTTATCACTTTCTGGAGCCGTACCGTAAGCCATGGTATTAAATTTCTCTATAAGCATTGCAAGTAATCCTGTATTAAATAACGGTTAGGCCATTGCATGGCGATAATTAGCAGAGTATCTGCCGGTAAGATGGAACTCAATTTGACGTTCTAAATCGGTTAATAGGCCAGATGCACCAAACCTAAACATATTTGCATTGAGCCATTCATCACCCAATTCTTCTTTTACCAGCACCAAATAATTAACGGCATCCTTTGCGGTGCGAATACCACCGGCCGGTTTGAATGCAACTTTACGACCGGTTAACTGATAAAACTCTCTAATGGTTCGCATCATGATTAAACTCACTAATAAAGTGGCGTTAACACTTTCGGTGCCGGTCGAGGTTTTAATAAAATCAGAGCCGGCCATCATCGCCACCATTGACGCTTTTGCGACATTTTTTAGGTTACCTAACTGTCCCGTTGCGATGATTGTTTTCATCCGTGCACTACCACAGGCCAGCTTATAGGCTTTCACCTCATCGTATAAAGCTTGCCAGTTATGGGTTAATACGTGCGATCGAGTCACCACAATATCAATCTCAGCGGCACCGGCAGCAACAGAAGCTTCAATTTCCTGAAGCTTTATCGACATAGGTGCTAAGCCAGTAGGAAAGCCCGCAGATACCGCAGCGATAGGCACACGATTTTTTAAAACAGCAAGAGCGGCGGGGATCATTGAGTGATAGACACAAACGGCACCCGTGGTTAAATTTAATTGTTCACAGTTGGCTTGCTTAATTAAATCTTGTCTTAAAGGGTTTAGTGCCTTATTCGCCAGGCGCCGCACCCGGCCTTCGGTATCATCACCCTGTAAAGTGGTTAAATCGATACAACTAATCGCTCTTAGCATCCAGGCGAGTTGTTGTTCTTTTTTTACCGAACGTCTTCCTGCCAGTGTTTTTATGCGACGTTCAGCAGCACTATAGTTTACGCGAATTGAATCGAGCCAATGCGGCGTAAATTCTAAAGGCGCAAAAACAGGGACAACTGAAGCCTCAGGGCTTGCTTGTTTAGATAATATTTGCACTTTTGACATAATGGTTAACCTAAAGAGTTGAAAATAAAAATATCTTTAAAAATACAGATAAAGCATAGAAGAAGTATTCGCTTTAGTGAATTCAGCTGTTCTTTTATGCCGCGATTACCAGACCCGTTAAATACACAGTGTTTACACAATGACACAATGATATTCAGGCATTTTAAAAACGAATAATCTATACTAGTGCACTTAGGTTAATATATTTTTCGCTGCGTGTAAATAATTTCATGGTTTATTTTTCTTTGTGTGAAAATTATTTCACGATTCGCGTTGATATCCTGCTAAAATATTTCATGGGCTTGCTTATTAAATGCTATAAGCCTTTAAATTTATGATAGAATTTTATTTATAAATTCTTATGTAGGAGTAATTGCGATTGTCTCAAAATACAACAATTGGCCTTAGGTCTGCCTGGTATATTTATGGAGCTAATATAAAACAAAATGAAACTGCTGATTTGCTCGGGCTTTCTCGTTCAAAGGTCAATAGATTGCTATCCTATGCCAAAGAAACGGAACAAATTTCTTATACCATTGACGGCAACCCTAATACTTTGTTGAATTTAGAAAGGAAGCTTTGTCAAATGTTTTCACTTAACTCTTGTATTGTCTGTGAAACTGATTTGGCGCCAAGCAGTTATCATACGTTAGGTGGTGACCCCCTAATGGAAGCTGGCGCCCATAAGCTACAAAGTATGATTAGCCATTTATCAAAACCCGAGATAGGGCTAGGTAAAAGTAGAACGATTAGCGCAGTTGCTGAGCATCTTCAGTTACCTTACAGTCAATACTACGCCTGGATCGCATTGCACGGTTGCTTAAGTGCTAATCTGGAAACAAATCCTTTTGAAATTATTGAGGATATCTGTAAAAAAGCAGGTGGAGAGGGATATTTAGTCCCGGTTCCTGCGATAGCAAGAACAAGATCGGAAGCAAATTCGGCATTAAAGCGGCAGGGCACTTCTTCTATTATGTCATTAGCCACGAACGCTTCTATGTATGCTTTTAGTATCGGTACCATCAATGATACTGAGCATATGAAAAATATTCTTGGCCTTAATGAACAAGAGATCGCAAACCTTAAAACACAGGGAGCCGTTGGCGATATTCTTGGCCACTTCATCAATGAAAATGGCAAACCTGTCACCGGTAAAAATGTGCCAATTGCTTTAGCCTTGGATTTATCCTCATTAAAACAAAAAAGTAGTTTAGTTATTGCCGGCGGTAAAGCCAAGTCAATGGCAATCCGTGCCGCATTGCGTGGCGGCTATATTAGCGATTTAGTTATCGACTCTGATACTGCTGCCGCTATAATTACTGAGAGTTGATGTAATGACCAATAAGATAACGAATTATGAATATTCGCTGGCGACAAAGGCCGCCTGGCTTAGCAATGTTGAAAATAAAACATTATCTGAAATTGCCCGCTATTTAAATATATCCACGGCAAAGGTGCATAGACTGATTTCTACGGCAGAGAAAAATGGCTATGTTAAGGCTTGGGTTGCGAGCTACCCTGAAGATTGTATCGCTAAAGCACAACAAATAATGGCAAATTTTTCACTTGCTAGCTGCCAGGTCGTTCCGGATAAAGAATTGAATGAGCAGCAGAGCATTGATATCACCGGCTATGCCGCAGCAAAAGAATTATATGCCTGGTTAAGTCGCTCAAAGGTTAAGAGAATAGGTGTTGGTCAAGGCAGGACACTAAAATCAATGGCCCGTTCGCTGCCCAGTATTTCTTGCCCTGGTGTTGATTTTGTTGCCATTTCAGGGAGTATTAAACAGAATCACGCGATCATGAAAGAAGATGTAATTCATGATTTAGTGACTAAGACACAAGCGAAAGGTTTTCTTTTACCTCATCCGTATTTTGCCCTTAATCAAGATAAAAAGAACATTTTTCTTGCACAACCCTCCATTCTGGCTTTGCACGAGAAGGCTCTTACGTCAGAAAGAATAGTGGTGGGCATTGATGACGTCATTAATAATAGTATTTTTACCAATAATCATCTATTAGATGAGCAACTTTGGCAAAAAGTTTTGCAACAACAAGCGGTAGCTGGTTTTTTCGGGACTCTACTCGATATTGACGGGCAGGCAATCGATGCAGCAAATGATCTTGCATTGGGTATTAAAATTGCGGAAATACTCAAATGTCAAACAACAGTATGTGCAGTTGTTGGTGGAAAAAGTAAAGGCAAAGCTGCTGTAGCTGCATTAAGGACAGGAGCAATAACTGATTTGATCATCGGAGAAACATCGGCGGATTTCGTATTAAATTACTGATTGTAAACGGCCTGAATTGATTTTACAGGCCGTTTAAAATACTACACTTTAGCCGTATTAGTTCAGCCGAAGTCAGCAATAGGCATTACCGTAACCTTACGAAAGTAATTAACTTAAATGACACTTTCTAATGTCAAAACCATCATGTCAGCAAAGGTATTTTGTCGTGCTTGCGCGGACATTTTTTCACCGGTTTTAATATGGTCACTTACGGTAAGTACCGTTAATGCTTTTTTCCCTAACTCAGCTGCAACACCATAAAGCCCTGCGGCTTCCATTTCGACGCCAACGATGCCTAATTTCTCCATAACTGCAAACACTTCAAAGTCAGGGGTGTAAAATAAATCAGCACTAAATATATTTCCAACTACTACTTTCTGTTGGCTTAACTCAGCTGTTTTCATCACTTTTGCCAACAGACCATAATCGGCACTCGCGGCGAAATCCCAATGATTAAAGCGCTGACGGTTTACCGCTGAGTCCGTACTTGCTGCCATACCGACAACAATGTCGCCTAAGTTGATTTCATCCTGTACTGAACCACAAGAGCCGACACGAATGATCTCTTCAACACCATAATCATTATATAATTCTGTCGCATAAATGCAGGTTGAAGGGATCCCCATGCCAGAAGCCATTACCGAAATCGGCTTACCTTTGTAAGTACCGGTGTAGCCTAAAACGTTACGTACGGTATTTACGCATTTCACATTTTCTAAAAAGGTCTCTGCTATATATTTAGCTCTTAGTGGGTCGCCGGGCATTAAAACTGTTTTAGCAAAGTCTCCCAACTCCGCTGATATATGTGGTGTTGCCATATTAATTTACCTTTATATTAATTTCTTTATTTACACTTGCAATAGTGACCAAAAGTAGCAAATACGTTTGGCTACTTTTGGTACCAGGGAATATTTAAAATAATCGATTAAAAGAAACTTACTTTAAACTCTGCACCAACAAAACGCTCTTCATTGACAATGGCAGTGTTGTTAGTGAAATCAACCGCGCCGATCGCTTGTTGCTCATCAGTGATGTTACGAACAAATAATGAAACATCAAAATCTTGCTCATCAGTAGACCAGGAGTAACCGGTACGTGCGCCACCCTCGAGTAATGCATCACCAGTAAATTCTTTTGAATCATATAAGAAGAAGCTAATTTCATCACGGTATGACCAATCGGTGTAAATGTAGAATTCACCATCGCCAATCTCACGCGCGTAACGAGCAGTAAAGGTGTAAATCCACTCTGGTGCATGCGGTAAGCTGTTGTCATCAACAATCGCTTCCCCATCAGCATTTAATGGATCCGTTATCGTACATGAAGCACAACCAGGAACCGATAATGAATCATCATTTAATTCGGTGTTGTTGTAACTGGCACCAACAGTGATAGCAAGATTTTCGGTTAACATAAATTCTGAATCGAGTTCAAAACCATAGCCGATAGTTTCATCGGCGTTTAATAAACGGGCCGTGTTACTATCACCACCAACGGAAGTTAATTGTTGATCGTCCATGGTATAGTAGAACACTGACGCGTTAACTCGGCCACTACCGTCTAATACATCGGCTTTAATACCCGTTTCAAACGACAGAATGGTTTCTGAATCGGCAACAGAGATACCTTCATCAGGTTCAAACAATGAACGCCCCTGAATACTTGGTGCACGGAATGTATCGGCGATACGGGCATACAAGTTGATATCATCTGTGTACTTATGAGAAATACTTAAATCCCAACTTACGTGGGTATCACTGGTATTTTCTTCACCAGCTTGAACATCAGGGAAGCCTAAGAAAGACAATGGTGATTGGGTTCTAAGGTTTTTGTAATCTTTGTCATCGTCTGAATAACGTAAACCTAAGGTCATTGAAGTGTGTTCAGATAAATCGTAATCAAATGAACCAAACACCGCCCAAGCTGTAGTGTCTTGATTTTGCACTACATAACCATTTTCAGCACCTGCAGCGAATAAGGCATCATAAGAAAAACTTTCAATAGTTAAATCTTCGCTAAAGTAAAATACCCCAACTTGATAGTTAAAATCGCCGGTAAAATTACTGGTTAAACGTAACTCTTGAGTAATTTGCTCGTGATCTGGAATACCATCAGCAGTTTCTGAACTGATATTTATCACCCCAGGACCGGTAGCGAATTCCACTGGCGGACAACCAAAGCCATTACAGCCGTAACCACCGTCAACATCGGCGCGAGAGAATAACTCGGCACTTTCATAACCGGTAATTGAGGTTACCGTGTAATCATCGAAATCAAATTCCAGCTTCAAGCTGGCCCCTTCAGTTTCTACTTGCTGCGTAGCCCGTGAAGCCGAGTCATGAAAAACAGTGTCACGGTCAAAACCACTGACTAAGGAGTTACTCCCCGTTTTAATGGCATTGGCGTAGAATGCTACCGGTTCGCCGTCTAAATCACGCATGTGGTAGTTAAATAACGCGTTAAAATCATCGCCTTCGTATAAAAACTGAAGACGCATGGCTTCGTCAGTGTAACCACCTAATACATCACTTTCTTCAAAGCCAGGGGCTTCATTATCAATGTAATTATCACGATCTTGACGCAATACTGAAATACGCGCCGATAAGTTGTCGGTTAAACCACCGCCAATGCCAGCTCTTACATCGGAAGTAGATTTACTGCCGTAGGATACTGAGACAAAGGCGTCAAAGTCTTGTGACGGTTTTACTGAGTCAAATTTCACCAGGCCTGCAGGGGTGTTACGGCCGAACAAGGTACCCTGAGGACCGGCTAAGGCTTCAACCCGGGCGACATCAAATACCGGAAAACCTTTTAATATCGGGTTTTCTTGCACGACTTCATCAACCACGAGTGATACCGGTTGTGAGGCGTTTAAATCGAAATCGGAATTGCCTAAGCCACGCATGTAAAAGCGCGGGAAGGTACGACCAAAGGATGACTCAACACTAAGGCTGGGAACACGTGCATTTAAAAAGCGAATATCCATGGCACCTGAACTGATAGCGGCCAGTTTGTCACCCTGTAAGGCCGTAACCGCAATAGGTACCTCTTGCACATTCTCAGTTCTTTTACGGGCAGTTACTTCAATAACTTCGAGTTTTGTTTTATCTAATGCGTTTGTTTCAGTTTCGGCTAGGGCTTGACTCCCCATGCCGATAGCAGAGGTAATGATAGCAGCTTGGATCGAACAAGTTAGCGCAGACTTTTTTATATCTTTCATAGGTGTTATCCCTTGTTATAATTGTTCTAAAACATTATTTATAATTTTGCTTCAGAGTTATTGTGAATATTTTAACAACAGCCAAATGTGTAAAATTTTTAGTCAGAAATCTCGGTGAAATAGGAGGTGCCATAATCCATTGGTGAGACATTAAACATCTCTGCAATGGTTTGACCTAAATCGGCAAAGGTATTTCTCTCGCCTAAATTCACTGACTTAATTGATTTTGAATAAACGAGTTGCGGAACATATTCTCTGGTGTGATCAGAACCCGGCCATGTAGGGTCGCAGCCGTGGTCTGCGGTCATAAACAATATGTCTTCGTCATTCATCAGTTGGTAGAATTCAGGTAGACGTCGATCTAAATGTTCCAGAGCTTTCGCATAGCCAATCGGATCGCGTCGATGGCCGTAATCTTGATCAAAATTAACCAGGTTGGTAAAAATAATACTTTCGTTTTTACGCTGTTTAATATGCTCTAATGTGGCGTCAATAAGAGCATCTAACCCCGTAGCTTTTGTGGTAACATTGATACCTTGGTGGGCGAAAATGTCTGCTATCTTGCCGACACTTATTACGTCCCCTACGTTTTTGGCACAGACTTTATCCAGTACCGTTTTTGAAGGAGGTAAAACGGAGTAATCACGGCGATTTCCGGTACGCTGAAAATTGCTGGCATCATTGCCAACAAATGGACGAGCTATTACCCGGCCAATGTTTAACTTCTCATCGTCGAGTAACTCACGAACTTGCTCGCAATAAGTATAAAGGTTGGCCAAGCCAAAAGATTCTTCATGCGCTGCAACTTGAAAAACGCTGTCTGCTGAGGTGTAACAAATAGGCATGCCACTGTTAATATGGTCTTCGCCATATTGCTCAATAATGGTTGTGCCGGAAGCATGACAATTCCCTAATATCGATTTTACTCCGGTTTTTTTGGAAATTTTTTCGAGTAACTCTACAGAGAAACTTTGCTCTTTGTTGGTAAAGTAATCCCAATCGAAAAGGACCGGTACGCCGGTCATTTCCCAGTGTCCACTCGGGGTGTCTTTGCCTGAGCTAATTTCCGCAGCATAGCCGTAAGCACCTTTTTCAGGTTTCCCGCCGACATAGGGAAAAGTTCTGTTTGATGCTTGCTCGCAGGCAGCAACTAAGCCTAAAGAAGCTAAATTAGGAATGTTTATTGGCTGTTGCTTCTCTTGGTAATAAGCCTGAGCCAGGTTAGCAAACGTATTAGCAGAACGATCGCCAAATTTATCGGCATCTGGCGCATAACCGATACCAAAACTGTCAATGACTAATATTATTGCTCTCGACATGATTATCCTCACGAAATATACACATTTAAGATGGGGGCCTAATACCTTTTTTGCTATTAAGGCTGATAAAATGTTGTTTAAACTTTCATTACAAAATTTAAACAACTCACTCACGGTAATATAATTTTCATGGCCTGTAAATAATTTCATTGAATTATTTTTCGGTGATTGAAAAAATTCTTATTGATTGTATGTTTCGAGAGTAGCTTCGTTAGCAGGTTCGACTGCTTGTTTTGCTGGTTTACGTTAATTTTTTTTAAATACTTCTGGTTGAAATCAATCGGTGCATTTATAAAGAAATAAAAATGCTTACCTGAACTTCGCCCACTGATTGATTAACTTTCACCAATAAACGGTAGTGATGTGATGCTAGAAGCAGCGCTTATTAATATGAGGAAATATTTAATGGTAAAAAAGTTACCTTAGTTGTAGCGCTTGCATTCCCTTTTACTATACAGGCTGCCGAAGGTGGTTATAGCAACTACCTTCCTGGCACTTACGGTGATTTTGCTGCTGCCGTGCAACCTAGCACCAGCATCACAGTTCGAGATGACGTCTATTATTACAATGCCGACTCCGAGTTAACTTCTCGTGCCGGTAATATTGAATTAGATACAGAACTGACTCTGCTGATAAATCTAACCACTGTACTGTATACGCCAGAGTTAAAAATCTTTGGCGCTCAATACGGGGCAGGGATTGTCGTACCTATTTCTCATACCAAATTGGATACCAACATTAATAGCCTTAGGGTTGAAGACGATGTTACTGATTTGGGCGATATCACTTTTGTACCGGCTATGTTTTTTTGGAATCGCGGTAACTTTCATTTTAGTTTGGGTGAATACATTGTCACACCAACAGGTCAATACGACATTAATAAGAACATTAATCCCAGTTTAAATTACTGGTCTTTCGATACCAACTTTTCTGCTACCTATTTAAACCTGGAAACCGGGCAGGATTATTCGTTTAACCTTGGCTATATTTACAATACTGAAAATGAAGAGACAAATTATCAAACCGGTGAAGAAGTTCATCTTGATTATATGTTTAATCAGTTTTTATCCGATACTTTCGCCATAGGTGTCCATGGTTTTTATATAAAACAAATCACTGGTGATAGTGGAGAGGGAGCTGTACTCGGAGGCTTTAAAGGGCGAGCTGCAGGTGTCGGGCCGGCCGTGCTATGGATGCCAACCATTAAGGGACAAATGATTTCAATTATAGCTAAATGGCTTAATGAATATAAAGCCGAAAACCGTCTTGAGGGAGATCATATTTTTCTTTCTGCGGCTATGAGTTTTTAACAATCAAGATTGAATCAAATCAACACATAGATTAAGGACATTTATGAATATTAATAAAATAATGATAACAGGCTCAGCAATCGTGCTCATGCTTGCTAGTTTCATTGCCCCAGCAGCGACAGCAAAGCCAAATGTTGTTTTGATTTTTATGGACAATTTTGGTTGGGGTGAACCCGGTTTTAATGGCGGAGGGATCATACGTGGAGCGGCAACCCCTAATTTGGATAAGATTGCTAGTGAAGGCTTAAGGCTGACAAATTTCAATGTGGAAGTGCAATGTACTCCTTCGCGCTCTGCATTAATGACCGGGCGCTATGCTGCACGCAGTGGCAATGGTGCTGTTCCTTTAGGGGAAGGGGTTTATGGCTTAGTACAATGGGAAGTTACTATGGCTGAAATGCTGTCTAATGCTGGCTATGCAACCGGTATGTATGGCAAATGGCACTTAGGTAGAACCAAAGGTCGATTCCCAACCGATCAGGGCTTTGATGAATGGTATGGTATTCCAAATACTACCGATGAGTCAGTATATACGGCACTCGAAGGCTTTGCCGAATCAGGCATAGCTGAGCCGTATGTACTGGACAGTATAAAGGGCCAAACACCTAAAAAATCCAGAGCCTATAATTTAGAATACAGGGCACTCATTGACCGGGATTTGACCGATCGGGCAAAAAGCTTTATGACAAAAAATGCCAAAGCAGACAAGCCATTTTTTGTCTATTTGCCGTATACGGCTACTCATTTCCCCACCATCCCACACCCAGATTTTAAAGGGAAGTCTGGCAATGGTGTTTGGGCTGACTTGTTAATGCAAATTGACAGCTATGTGAAAGAGTTGACCGACACTATTGATGATTTAGGCATTAGCGATAACACTATTTTCATCTTTACTGCGGATAATGGTCCTGAAGCCACTAATTTTCAAAATACTAACTTAACCGTAGAAACTGTGGTGAATGGTTCAGCAGGCCCGTGGAGAGGCACTCTGTTTACCAGTTTTGAAGGCGCGTTACGAGTACCATTTGCGATACGCTGGCCAAAAAAAATAAAAGCGGGTCAGTCAAGTGATGAAATTGTTCACGCGATGGACTTATTTCCTAGCTTAGCAAAAATTATTGGCGGTAAAGTACCTACAGATCGTGCTATCGATGGTATTGATGTTTCCGACTTCTTGTTAGGGAAAAAGAAAGAGTCTGGTCGTGATGGCTTTGTCGTTTACATGGGCAATGACATCTTTGGGGTAAAATGGAAAAACTGGAAAATACACATGAAAGAGCAAAATTCCTGGGATGATAGATTAACCACTTACACTATGCCAAGAGTTTATGACCTGATGACAGATCCTCAGGAAAAAAATAATGTACTATTTCCTCATACCTGGGTGTTAAAAAAGGGGCTGCCACAACTTTATGAACATGCGGCTTCTTTGAAAAAATTCCCACCAATTCCAACGGGGCAGGCGGATCCTTATGTACCACCCAAAGTAGAATAATTCATTGGTGAGCCTCAGGCAGAGGCTGCTGAAGTGTACAATGAAGCTTCTTCCATCAGCCACGTCGATAGAAACGGTCATTCGGCATTGTTAATCGATGGCAAAATAGATGCGATTGCCTCGGTAAAAAATTCATATACCTTGGCCGTAGAATTGAAAAAAGCCAGCGTGCAATATACCTACGATCGAATCGATGATAGGCCACATCTGATGGTTTTTTTTGCCAATCACCGGGCGTACCCTTTGGCAGTGTCGTAAATTTTTGAAAACTCATCTACCTTCGGATGAAATGCTTGGTTGAAAGTTGAAAGTAGAAAGTGGAAAGTGGAAAGTAGAAAGTAGTAAGTTGGAAGTGAGGTTTACGACTCCAGGGTAATAACTCATTGAAATGAGTTATTACCTGCGAAAACCACAAAACCCTTTATATTCGTTAAAAAATCTGTTTAGATGGCTAGACAGCTATTTGAACTGAACCTTAACTTAGAGTCGATAATGAAAAAAGATACTAAACTCGTAAATGCTGGACGACAAGCAAAGTGGACCAAAGGTGTGGTAAATCCACCTGTATTCAGGGCATCTACTGTAGTCTTTGACTCAGTCGCCCAGATGAAAGAAGCCAGTGTAAAAAGACAGCAACAAGAGCTGTTTTACGGTCGTCGTGGTACACCAACCACGTTTGCGTTTGCTGATGCGATGAACGAGATTGAAGGTGGTGTAGGCTGTTATGTTTATCCATGTGGTACTGCCGCGATAACCAGTGCGATTTTAGCCTTTGTTAAAGCCGGTGATCATTTGTTAATGGTGGACTCGGCCTACGAGCCAACCCGAGATTTTTGTACGCAAACGCTGTCGCAATTTGGTGTTGAGGTCACGTTTTATGATCCGATGATCGGCCGGGATATTAAAAACCTGATCCAAGACAATACCAAAGTCGTGTTTGTTGAATCCCCGGGTTCTATCACCATGGAGGTTCAAGATGTACCCGGCATTTGTGAGGTAGCGCATGCGCAAAACCCAGACATTACGGTGATATTGGATAATACCTGGGCGTCACCATTGCATTTTCAACCTTTTGATTATGGCGTCGATGTTTCGGTACAAGCTGCGACCAAATACGTCAGCGGCCATTCCGATATTATGCTGGGTACAGCCACGGCAAACGAGAAGAGCTGGCCGGTGTTACGAGAAAAATCTTATCTGTTAGGGCAGTGTGCCTCACCGGATGATATCACCTTGGCGATGCGTGGTATTCGCACCTTAGGGGTGCGATTAAAACAGCACGAAAAGAATTCGTTAAAAATTGCCAAATGGTTAGCCACCCGAGCAGAAGTGGAAACCGTGCTGCATCCGACATTGCCGTCGTGTCCCGGTCATGAATATTTTAAGCGTGATTTTGTCGGTGGCAATGGTTTATTCTCTTTTGTGTTAAAAAAGAGCAATAATCAGGCGTTAACCGCATTTTTAGATGGCATGAGTCACTTTAAGATGGGGTTTTCATGGGGCGGATTTGAAAGCTTGGTATTGGCTTATTCCGGGCTTAACAAAGCCAGGGCTGAATCGGCGTTCGGCTATACTACCCCGGTGATACGATTACATATCGGTTTGGAAGATATTGACGATTTAATTGATGACCTTGAACGAGGTTTTGCCAGATTAAACAGTAATTTATAATATTATTAATCAAAATAAAACCGCTAAACAATGCTATTTGTTTATAGGCTGATACCAAGTTTGGGATCTACGTCAGTAGATCCTTTTTCATCGTTCAATCCCTATTGTTGACTAGCATAATAATGTATCAGCGCTTTGATTTGCTTTTCTGATAGTCTATCTATTTTTTTCTTCATTCCCTCTTCAGTTTCTCGTTCTCCAGAACGATAATCTTTAAACGCTTGCTCTAAAAATGGCATCCATTGTCCCGCTAAAATACTTGCATCATCGTCCGCAGAGCTTCCGCCCTGTTCATGACATATAATGCATCTCTCTTCATGTAACTTTTCACCTTTTTTTGCAAGTGCTGAGTCAAAGGTTTGTTTGCTCGGAATAAAAATTTGCTCAGAATAATAGCTTGCTATCGCTTCGATATTTTCTTCTGAAAGCTCTTTCGCAATAGCATACATGTTTGTTTCCGATCGGCTAGTATCACCATGACGATACTTAGAACTGCGCGCACTTCGTGTTTCATCAATATAAGCTATCAGCATGTCTGAAATGGTGGTTTCAGAAAATCCAGCAATACTCGGTATATCTGAATCGCTACTTACGCCTTTTGCTCCATGACAGTCATTGCACATAGTTATTGTAGAGTCGATTGAGCTAGCCTGTGAAAAGCCAGTAAATAGTGTCAAGAAAAGTGTCATAAATTTGATTTTGATCATGTTGTTATAATCCATTTATGAAAATTATTAAATTTCATATCTAAGCTCAAATGCGTTCCTAAATATATACTAGTATGAATAAGTAACTATAGCTTGTTATGCAAAACAGTTAGCACATAGATAAATTGATCCAATACAGGGTAAAGCAAGCAAAAATTGTAGCCAATATACCCATGGAGTCTCTAATGAAAAACATGAAACTATGGCACCTTAAGCAACTGCTAACCAGTGTTGTCTTGATTGGCATACTTGCGCTATTTGGATGTGGTGATGACGGTGCCACAGGACCTGCGGGTCCCGATGGTCCTACGGGTTCTGTGGGAGAAACAGGTCCATCAGGTTCTACGGGCACATCAAGAATTACAGAAACCATGGAATCAGCAATAACCGGTGCCACAATTGCCATCGACGGCAAATTAACCGTTGATTTCAGCATCGAAGATGACATTGGTGTAGGTTTCAACGGTTTACAAGGTAGTCAAATTCGATTCACTGTCGCCCAGTTAACCCCCATTGACGCTACATCGGGTGAATCTTCTTATTGGCAAAGTTATATCAACAAAACCGAACGTGCACCAACCGATCCAATTAATGGTCCTGGCACTGAAGACGCCATACAGGCAACATCTGAAAATGCGAGTACTGAAGCAGGCATATTTATCAACAACAAAGACGGAACGTACAGTTACACCTTTAGTTTTGATATGAGTAATGTAACATCGCCGGTAGCGGTTATCTATAATCCTGATTATACCCAAAGAGTTGCTTTCCAAATTAGTGGCAATGGTTATCCTACCATGAATAGAACCTACGACTGGCAGCCATCTACAGGCGCAACCGATTCAATTTCGAGCCGTGAAATGGTTTCCCAAGGCACGTGTAACAACTGTCATGGAGAACTTGCCTTCCACGGTGGTGGTCGCGTGGATACCGCCTATTGTGTGACTTGTCACAACCCTGGTAGTGGTGATGCTAATAGTGGTGAAACGGTCGACTTTAAAGTAATGATTCACAGAATTCACCGTGGTGCAAACTTACCTTCTGTTATTAATGGCGGTGAATTTGCTATCTGGGGATATAGGGACAGCAAACATGATTATTCAGCTACACACCTGCCTCAAGATATTCGTAACTGTAGCAATTGTCATGACGATAGCAATGTGGCAACGCCAGACGCGATAAACTGGATGCAACAACCAACAATGCAAGCCTGTGGTTCTTGTCATGACAACGTAGATTTTGCTACTGGTACTGGTCATCTTGCCGGTGTTCAAGCCGATAATAGTGAATGTCAAACATGTCACGGCGAATCTGGGTTTAGCTCGGTACGTAGCAACCATGTTGGTATAATGGACTACAAAGATATTGCCCGTACCGCCATTGTCACCAAGCCTGAAGCGGTACGTGTTGACTTAGCTACAGGTGATATTGAAGTGGACGTGATGATAACACTAGAAGGTGCTCCAGTTACGGCATTACGTGACAGTAATGACATTGATACCCCACAAGGTGCTATGTTTGGTAAATATGGCCACGGTACCGACAACGGTGCCCTTGCTCTTAACTGGGACGACGGTACAGGTTACCAGCTAAACCATCAAGAAGTTGCCTTTAATGATTGTACACCTGATGGCGCGGGGTTATTCAGTTGTTCTGCACCAGGTTTATTAGCGGGAATTACAGCAACGGATGTCATCACTGCGACACCTGTTGACGTACTCGTTTGTATGAATGAGAAAGACGGCGCTATCGTGCGTTGCGACTCACCTGAAACAGCGTCTATGGATGTTGCCCAAATAGAATCAGAGCCAACAATTGCTTTCTTCAATGGAGATGGCTCTATCAGTACCGAGGCATACGACAAAATTGGCGCGAACATGGAATCTTGCCAGGGTTGTCATGCCGATAAAATGTTTCATCACGGCGCAACAGACCTAATCCAATGTAAAACATGTCATAACGCAACACGTACAGGATTCCGAGGTTTAGGTGATTTAAAGCGTCATGTCCATCGTTTACATTCTGGCTTAGACAAAGATGCGCTTGACGACGAGAACCCAGAACAAATCGACCATTTCCCTAATAACATTGACAACTGTAATGCATGTCACGCGGAAGGGCAATTTGATCTGCCAATTCAGCAAAACACGCGTGCATCAGCTGCATCGGGAGCAAATGATAGCGTTTATGTTAGCCCTACGGCTGTTGTCTGCGGAAGTTGCCATCTTAATGTCAAGTTGGGATTAATTGACCCGAATTTACCGGGATTGATTGATCCAGGCAAAGGGGCAATTTCAACCAAAAACCAATCACTTATTGATCATATGATACAAAATGGAGCAATATTTGGTAGTGCGAACTTTGCTGCCGCTAATAAAGTGGAATCATGCTCAGTTTGTCATGGTATAGGTGCAGAGTTTGCGGTTGATAAAATGCATACTCTACATTAATCAACGGTGAAAGCGTAAAGGCCAGGTTTTTATATTTAGCCTATTGTAGTTTAACCTGGTGCATCTCGTATTTAATAAATAAAGAGTTCAAACTATGGGTAAAATTTTTGCTGCTTTTTTGACGATAATATTGATAACCCCATTATTGTCAGCGCAGAGTTTTGCTACCAATGTAAAAAATACAAAAACCCAAGAGGCAATCCCGCCACTAACCGCTGAGCAACTTGACACCTTGTTGGTAAAAAAATTCAACCAAGGCAAATATTCCAAAAAAGGTGCAGACAGTTGTCTTAAGTGCCACGATGGTGAATCTGAGAACAATGCCATGGCGATATTCGATAATGTTCACGGCCGTCAAGATGTCGAAAATTCTCCATTTACCGGTTTACAGTGTGAAGCTTGCCACGGACCAGCGGGTAAACATACTAATAGAGTGCGCAAAGGTAAGCTGAGAGAGCCGATGATCACCTTTGGTGAGAAATCCTTAGTTGATGCCGATAAACAGAATAGCGTATGTTTAAGTTGTCATGAAGATAGGCAACGACTGTCGTGGCGAGGAAGTTCACATCAGGATGAACAAGTACCTTGCGCATCTTGTCATCAAGTACATCACGCTCAAGATCCCATCCTATTAAAACAACAACAAAATCAAGTATGCGGTAACTGCCATAAAGAGCAATTACATGCGCTAAATAAACGATCGAGTCACCCATTAAAATGGGGCCAAATGACCTGTTCTGATTGTCATAATCCGCATGGTTCATTTGCCGAACATGAGTTGAAACGTCCATCCATAAATGAAACTTGTTACCAATGTCACACCGAGAAACGAGGTCCATTGTTGTGGGAACATGCACCTGTGGCCGAAGATTGTAGTATTTGCCATGACTCACATGGCTCTATCAATGCCAACTTACTTAAACAACGCACCCCGCAACTATGCCAAGATTGTCATACCCCGGCCGATCATCCATCAACTGCGGTAGGCGGAAATGAATTTGTTAGAACAACACAAAGTGTATTCGCTTTAGGCCAAAATTGTATGAATTGTCATAGCCTGGTGCATGGCAGTAATCACCCTGCGGGTCAAACATTTAAACGTTAAAATTAAGGAGTACAAGCATGAAGAAATCTAAACATAAGCCGCTCCTTAATAGCCTTACTCTTGCTATTTTTCTTTGTTTCAGCGCGAGTTCTCTAGCCGATGGCTTTAGCTTAAAAGATGCAAATACAGATAAAATTAACAAAGATAAATGGCTTTGTAAATATTGTACGGTCATACCAGACACCGTTGTAAAAATAACAGCCAATTTGAGCAATACGCAAGATAATAATGGCCGTTTTTCCACCGACATCGGTGATAACAGTGAAGGCGGTTCAGGTCATATAGACGCTGACATAGATAAGAGAACACAAGGTAGACATTACCGCTTGTTTGCCAAAGGAATAGGCAAAGACAACAGCAGCGTAACATTGCTTGCTGCAAAAGCAGCTGCTTACAAAGTGGTATTAAATTATGCAACACTAAACCAGTTTGGCCATGACTCAGCACTAACGCCATATACTAACGCTGGTGGCGCGTCATTAGCATTAGCAGATAACTGGCAGCGAGTTGCAACAACATCCCAGATGCCAAGTGAGCTTTTTGCTAACTTTTCTCAACAAATTGAAAGAGAATCTTGGCGACTAACGGTAGATAAACAATTTGACAAAAATTGGCAAGGTTATATTGATGTTCAAACCCAAAATAAACAAGGCACAAATAGCACCAGCGGCAATATTCTTAACAAAGTAGTGATATTACCAACAGGGGTTGACCAAAATCATCAGCAGTTTGATGTTGGCAGTTACTTTGTCTATGAATATGGTTCGCTGTTGTTAAATTATTATAAAAGTGACTTTAATAATAAACGCTCGGTAATAAACTGGCATAGCCCCTACTCAGTGTTATTTGGTGGTGCAGACGGTGGCCAATTATCTACCGCGCCAGATAATCAATTTGATCAAATAAGTTTATTCGGCAACTATCACAAGAATAATTTAAGCCTTCAGGCTCGGTTGAATTATGGACAGCTGAGGCAAAAAGAATCGTTTTTACCTTATAGTAATAATCCTCTATTATCCATTAATATGCTGCCGTCAAACCATTTAAATGCAGTAGTAGGCACTTTATCAGGCCATATCAAGGTACAGTATAAAACCGAAAACAAATGGAAAATAACATTAAATTATCATTTAGACGATCGTGACAACAACACACAAAGTAATGAATATCAATATGTGTACACTGACAGTGTGGTATTGGACGATGTCGCTTCAAATCGGCCATATAACTTCAAGAAAACTAAAATCAATTTATACAGCCAGTATCGTTTTGCTATAGGATCGCAGTTAACTTTTGGCTGGCAATTAGATCAACGAGAACGTGATTTACAAGATAGAAAGAAAACTAAAAATGAAAAGTATTGGTTCAAGGTTGCTACTCGACTTGCCCCTTTTAATGCCGTCAGTGTTGAGTTATCACGGGAGTTTCGTGATGGCTCACTTTATAATCGCACAGATCAGACAACACCGATTAGTGATGCATTAGCATTACAAAAATATTATCAAGCAGATAGAGAACGAGAACAAGCTAAGGGCAGATTATCTTTTAGTCCGTTTAGTAACGCCGAAACAAATATCTTGGTGAATTCAGAAGTAAATCTTCAGGCTTACTTTTCACGGGATAAATATCAAAAAACCGACATAGGGTTAATTGAAAGTAAACGCCGTGGCGTTGACCTGTCAATGAGCACATCATTTAACAAACACCTATCATTGCTCATTTATACACATAAACAATGGCAAGATAATATTAGCCAAGGCAGTTATTGGTTCAATCAGGTTGATTGGTTAAGTAACCAAGATGACAAATCAGATAGTGCTGGTATAAATCTAATGGCTGAAAAGCTATCGGATGGTAAACTTACCATGGGAATGGATTACAGCTACTCATATGCTATTGGTACAACACAGGTAAAGACACCTTCATTATCGAGCAGTAACAGTCACAACGAACTGGTGGTTAATTCTCATGACATCAAAGTATACGCAGATTATATCTATTCACCGGTTTTGAACTTGCATTTTGATCTTTTGTATCAACAATTTGACGAACAAGACTGGCGATTTGAATATGACATAGATCGCATGGTCAATGTACTTGGCAACGGTTTATCAAGTTATAACTACGATGCCTATAGACTGACTGCTGGAATGACTTATCAGTTCTAGTTTTGCGAAAGGGTCCGTTATATTGTCCGGTTGAATGAACAATAACTAGCCTGCAATAATCGAAATTGATAACAATAAAGGCGTTAAAATAGTTACTGCTACATTCGCGCCAAGGTATTGTGGATGTTCACCAATTGCTTGTTTATACTTGAGCGCCCCAGAATAGGAAAATAACGCTAAAGGCATGGGAATTAAAGCGATAAGGCTTAGTTCGGGCAGATAGCCAAAACTAACATATATAACAATCGCCAGCATGCTCGCCAAAGAAAACACGCCATACACTCTGGTACTTTGTTTAACGCCATAGGTTATTGGAAAATGTTTACGACCAACTTTTCGATCTGCCTCGATGTCAGGATATTGATTAAGCAATAATAAATTATTGACTAAAAAAAATGGGATAACAGCAATCAGCAAAGAACTAGCCCAATATTGCCCAACTAAGACAAACTGAGTACCTACCACCATTAAAAAACCAAAACCAAGTCCAGGCGCAATCAAGCATAATAACGGGCTTTTATTAATCAATTGAGTATAAGTAACTACGATCAGCAGCCCCAAAATACCAACAGGCAAAATTTCAGCGCCATAACGAGAATAAAAATAACCACCAATTAAAACAACCAAAAATAGACAAATCACAGCAAGCATTAAAACATGCTTACTTAACTCAGGCTGTTGCGGTAAGCCACCGCTTCCACCACTAAAACCAGTTCTTTTGGTGATCAGATCTAAACCACTGTTAAAGTCGAAAAATTCATTAAGGGTATTAACACTAATATGAGCTAATAGGGCGCCAACAAAGGCTAAAGATAAGGATAAAAAATTAAGCTTCTCGGGACTTGCAATAACAACACTAGCACCTAATAAAATACAAACCGGCGTGAGTAGCAAAAAAGGCAACCTCATTGATAACAATACAGCTTTATATTTCATTTTACTGTTCCAATAGAGATTAATAAAAAATCCATTTATTCATTTCACTTTCATCAGCATTTGGGCTGTTGTAATCCAAAGAAGAATGCAAGCGGTGACTGTTATAAAAGATAGCAATGTAATTTAAAATATCTTGCTGTGTTTCAAATCTTGTTTGGTAATTTTTTCACCGTACTCATTATTACTTTAAATTTACGTTATTACGCTGACATAAACAAAATATTTTTAACGTAACATTTCTATAATGATGGAAGTAATTTTGCAGGTTTAGAAAATTAAAAAGAATGATATTGACAATGGCCTTTTAGAATTAAGCCTGTAGATTTATAATTATGATGTTCAGAACGTCGGCCTATCTCATACTTCTAACTCGCAGGGAACACCCAACTCCGGCGGGATCGGTTTAGTTCAAAGCGGCAAAACCTGAACTGAGTTATTGATTACTCTATTTGCGTATCTAACGCCATTTATCTTACTTTTCTGTGATTTGGACTAGGATAAGTTAATTAATTAGCAAAAATTTGCTATAACATCTGGCTGTTAAGAAAAAATAACCGAAATCATTTATTATTCATCAGTTTGGAGACCTATGATCACCCAGCAAGACATCACCCAGCAAGACAATTTCATCACCAGCTTTTTTAAACTCGAATCGGCAGGTGGTATTATTTTAATGGTGGCCGCAGTGCTTGCCATGATTTTTGCCAATTCCTCTTGGGATCATTATTACGCATTGTTTTTAGATATTCCTGTCGCGGTAAAGGTAGGGCCTTTAGAAGTGGCGAAACCGTTACTGCTGTGGATCAACGATGGCTTAATGGCGGTGTTCTTCTTCCTGGTCGGGCTTGAGTTAAAACGGGAATTAATTGAGGGTGAATTAGCGGATAAACGCAATATCATTTTACCTGGGGTTGGTGCTATTGGTGGTATGTTAGTGCCGGCACTGGTTTATGTGTATTTTAATTACGATGATCCGCAAGCGATAAACGGCTGGGCCATTCCGGCGGCAACGGATATTGCCTTTGCTTTAGGGGTTCTAGCCTTGCTTGGCTCACGTGTACCTACCTCGGTAAAAATATTTTTAACTTCTCTTGCCATTTTTGATGATATTGGTGCCATTATTATTATCGCCTGTTTCTATACCGCCGATATTTCAATTACCGGGCTAATTGTCTCTGCATGTTGTTTGCCAATATTGTTTTTATTAAATCGGTACAAAATTGAAGCCAGAAGTTTGTACATGGTGATCGGCCTTATCATGTGGACGGCAATGCTAAAATCCGGTGTACACGCCACGTTATCCGGGGTGTTGGTGGCATTATTTATCCCTATGAAATCTGAAACTAACCCGGAATACTCGCCGTTAAAGAGCTTAGAGCATGATCTGCACGCCGTTGTCGCTTTTTTTGTGCTGCCAGTGTTTGCTTTTGCCAATGCCGGCATCAGTTTAAGAGGCGTGGGCATGGAAGATGTGCTGCACAATGTACCAATAGGCATTGCGTTAGGTTTACTCATTGGTAAACAAGTCGGTGTATTTGGCTTTTGTTGGTTAGCGATAAAGCTGAACTTTACCAAACTGCCAACAGGTATGAACCTGAAAGCCCTTTATGGCACCGCGGCATTATGTGGTATCGGATTTACCATGAGTTTATTTATCGGCTCGTTAACGTTTGAATCCACTGGCTTTGATAAATTGTTCGATGAGCGCTTAGGAATAATCATTGGTTCCTTAATCTCCGGTATAATCGGTTATTTGATTTTAAAATTCTCGCTTCCAAACAAAGCTGCTGAGTAATTTATTCCAGCAGTTATTTAATCGGCTTGCTTTATACCAAGTCGGATAATTTATTGATCATTTAGCGATAATTAAAACAAGGCCTGCAAAATTGCAGGCCTTTGTATTCGTACATGAACTGATCCCGAACTACCAGAATGATAGCGCGGTTAGTTAATTTGATTTGCCCATTAAAGCAAATATTTTATCGGCAATTTCAATGTTATCCTGAAAGCCAGCAAACTTTTCTTTGCCTTTACCAAAGGCGTATACCGGCACATCAATACCGGTATGGCCTTTTGTTGTCCAACCACTATTTGTTCTTAAGTCTATGATTTTATTTATATATTCATAGTAACGCGTAACTAGGTTTTTTTTGTTTTTGTCTTCGCTCAGAGCATTTGTTTTAATATCTATAGTGTGTTCAAGCAAAATCACTTCTAATTGTTTTAACTCCTCAGGTTTGAGGGCAAAGCCGAGTTCATCGCTTAAATTGTTAACTGACAGAGTTTTCTTAGCCAACCGTTTCGCCATTTTATTTGGGGATGATTTGAAATTTTTTAAATATTCAGGTTGCCATTTATACACACCGCGAGCGCCTATGGTAAAACCTCCGGTATTATGATCAGCTGTGAGCACCACCAGAGTGTCAGGGTTGCTGGCAACATAAGATTTTAAATACGTCATTGTTGCCGCCAAGTCTTTCATTTCGCCCATGGAATAGGCAATGTCATTACTGTGCGCGCCCCAGTCAACCTGACTGGCTTCTAATAGCAGGAAGAAACCGTTTTCATTTTCTAATTGCTTAATGGCGGTTTTGGCCAAAGTAGTGAGACGATTTTTTTGTTTCGAGTCTAATTCGGCTGGCAGTGCATCTTTGGCAAACAAGCCTAATACCGGTTGCTCTGGGGTTAAGGTGCTTAATTGGTCATAGCTATCGATATATTGATAACCCGCGGCAACAAATTCGTCCTTTAAGTTTCTGTCGTCACGGATAAAGTATTTGGTACCGCCGCCAAGCATCACATCGACTTTAAATTTACCATTCACCCTTAAGTCAAAGTAATCATCGGCAATGGGGTTGTAGTTTTTTCGACTGACGTTTTTGGCGATATATGAGGCTGGGGTGGCGTGAACAATTTGTGATGTTACCGCGATACCGGTTTTTTTACCGATACTTTTTGCCCACTCCAAAACGGTTAATTGTGGTTTTTTATTTTGATCTACGCCAATGGCTTTATTATAAGTTTTTACCCCGGTAGCTAACGCTGTCGCACTCGCCGCAGAATCGGTAACAAACAGGTTTGTCTTCTTTTTGCCGGTAGCCAATGCCGCGCCACTGGCAACAGAAGTGGAGATATAACCAGATTCTGTTGCAGGGTAGGTGCTGGCACTGCCGACATAAAATTGATCAAAAATGGTTCTTTCCACTAATGGCGTATTTTCATCATCAAAATAATAGCGATAGGCGGTTGGAAATACCGGACCCATGCCATCGGCAACTATCATAATGATGTTTTTAGGTTGCTCAGTCGGCGTTTCATTTTCTTTTGTTTGTACGCCGGCGTTTAAGCCGAATAATGAAACGGCTAAAATAAATGTACTTTTTTTGGTTAAAGGCGAGGAGAAGGATTTAATCACTACAAATTCCTGAAAAGCTGCAAGTTTAGTATCTATATAGTTGAGGAATACTAGCAGATTGAATATATAAGGTTAAGAGCAAAGTAGCGGTAATTTTGTTTTTTATTTATAAAGGTCGATGTCTTGATTGTGTGTGCCAAACAAACGGGTAAAGCCAATCATCACTTAAAATGTCTGTGATTAAATCGCGGTAAACTTTGAATCTTGGTTTGTCTTGTATACCTTAAATAAAACAGCCCGCTTAGTACGGGCTTTCTGTTAATTACGCTAATGAAATGAATACGCCGGCAATGGCCGCACTCATTAAGTTGGCAAGAGTGGCGGCAAACACCGCCTTCATACCTAGTTGGGCGATGTCGTGTCTACGACTGGGAGCTAGCGAACCAATGCCGCCGAGTAATATGGCGATGGAAGATAAATTGGCAAAGCCACACAATGCAAAAGTGACTATTGCTTGCGTACCGGCACTTAACTGGTCTTTAAGTGGAATAAAATCGGCGTAGGCAACAAATTCATTGAGGATAAGCTTTTGTCCTAAAAAACTGCCGGCCTGAAACGCTTCTTCCCAAGGCACACCTAACATATAAGCAATGGGTTGGAATAAGTAACCCAAGATCATTTGCAAAGTGAGTCCTTCAACGCCAACCATCTCGCCAATACCGCCAATGAGACCATTTAACAAGGCGATTAAGGCAACAAAAGCCATCAACATGGCACCCACATTAAGAGCCAACATCATCCCTTTACTGGCACCTTCTGCAGCCGCATCTATTACGTTTACTGCATCTTTCTCTTGGCCTTCATCGGGCACTTGCTCAAGCGCATTTTTCGGTTCTTCGGTTTCCGGCATGATAAATTTGGCCATCAGTAAGCCACCAGGGGCGGCCATGAAGCTTGCGGCAATCAAATATTTGAGCTCAACACCTAATAACGCATATCCTGCCAATACGGCACCCGCAACTGAGGCTAAACCACCCACCATTACGGCAAAAAGTTCAGAGCGAGTCATTGTTGGTAAAAATGGACGTACGACTAACGGTGCTTCGGTTTGACCGACAAAAATGTTGGCGGTAGCTGATAGCGATTCTGGATCAGAGGTTTTCAGTAATTTGGCTAAACCGCCACCAAGAAACTTGATGATTTTGTCCATAATACCTAAGTAATACAGAACGGCGATAAGTGATGAAAAAAATACTATTACCGGTAACACTCGAATGGCAAATACGAAGCCTATACCGCCCTCGGTAAAAGAAGCTGCATTGCCTAAATTGCCGAAGAGAAACGCGATGCCGTCACCAGAATAATCAATGACATTTTGAACTTTCGTTGAAATCCATTCCAGTGCTGCACGGCCTGCTGAGCTGTAAAGGACAAGCGCCGCAAAAAACGCTTGTATGGTAAAAGCACCACCAACGGTGCGCCAGTTAATGCTCTTTTTATGCGAACTCGCTAAATATGCAACCCCGAGGATAAGAAGTATCCCAACTACACCACGTAAAGTATCAAAGTTCATCAATTCACCTATATGTTAAAATTTATTTTATTTTTATTATTATTTTGCCAGTTCACGCACTTTCGCTTTTATCAGCTCCAGTGCCATTCTGTTGCGCCCACCTTTGGTGATGACGATATCCGCATGTTCCCGTGACGGTTCGATATAACGGTAATACATAGGTCGTACGGTTTGTTGATATTGGCTCGTCACCGAGTCCAAATCTCTGCCTCTTTCTTCTAAATCACGTTTAATGCGGCGAATTAAACAAATATCTAATGGCGTATCGATAAAGATATTAATATCAAATCGGTCACGTAAGGTTTTATCGGTAAGCAATAAGATGCCTTCCACTAACACCACCCGGGCCGGACTTACCTGTTCAATATCTACGCTACGTGTATGCTGTTTATAGTCATAAACGGGCACCTCAATAGACTTACCTGCACTTAACTGCAATAAATGTTGCGCCAACAATTCATGCTCAAACGCTTTTGGATGATCATAATTAGTATTTAAACGTTGTTCGAAAGGCAAGTGATCTTGGTTGCGGTAATACGAGTCCTCTTTGATGATGGTCATGCTTTGCGAGCCCAACTCATCGACTAATTCATCGTAAATGGTTTGCGCAAACAAAGACTTACCTGATGCGGATGCACCAACAATGGCAATGGTTGTGAGGGTGTTGAGAGACAAATTTATTCCCAAAGAATCATAACTTGTAAACTAGTATTGTTTATTTTTCATTAAAAACTAGGGAAACTTAACATCACCCAGACTAATTTATAAATGATTCTATAATTAAGTAGACCGCCGCCTAGTCTACAATAAATGTTTGCAAGATAGAAAGATTCTATTAACTGTTTATTTCGATTCGGTGTAAAATATTAACATACTGTTTAATAAGGTTTAAATTAATAAGGTTTAAAATATGGCTCGTGCGTTAATACTGGTAATTGATAGTTTTGGTCTGGGAGCTGCACCCGATGCAGAAGCGTTTGGCGATGTTGGAGCCAATACTTTTGCCAACCTTGCCGATGCATTTCACCATGAAACGGGTCGTAAACTTCACCTGCCAACGCTGTCTGCAATGGGCCTGTTACACGCCGCGACAGACGCCGGCAAAAAATCACCCGCTGTAACCGGACATGCGCCGCAATCCGGGGCTTATGGTTATGCCGCCGAGATCAGCACTGGTAAGGACACTCCCAGTGGCCATTGGGAAATAATGGGGGTACCGGTATTGTTTGATTGGGGCTATTTCACCAATAGGCAGCGATCATTTACCGATGAACTACTGCAAAACGTTTATCAAAAAACCGGGATAGAAGGGTGTTTGGGCAATTGCCATGCCTCAGGCACCACGATTATCGGCGAATTGGGTGAGCAGCATATGCAGTCTGGTTTGCCAATCTGTTATACCTCCGCCGACAGTGTCTTTCAAATTGCCGCCCACGAAGACACCTTCGGCTTAGACAACCTGTATCAATATTGTCAACAAGTCAGAGATTTACTGACCGAGTTAGACATGAATATTGGCCGGGTGATTGCCAGACCCTTTATTGGTGATTGTTCCGCAAATTTTGAGCGTACCGGTAATCGTCGCGATTATTCCGTGTTGCCACCAGCACCTACCATGCTGGAAAAATTAACCGAGCAGGGCGGTAAAGTGATCAGCATAGGTAAAATTTCTGATATTTATGCCGGTCAGGGGATTTCTGAAGCTTACAAAGCCACCGGCTTAACCGCATTAATCGATACCAGTATTGAGCAGTTGCAAAAGCAAGGCGATAATAGCCTGATCTTTACCAATTTGGTGAACTTTGATCAAGACTTTGGTCATCGTCGTGATCCTGTTGGTTATGGTAAGGCCCTTGAATACCTCGATGCCCGCCTGTTGCATATCGATGACGAGTTAAGAGATGATGATATCTTGGTATTGACCGCCGATCATGGCTGCGATCCCACCTGGCATGGTAGCGATCATACCCGCGAATACGTACCGGTAATGTTTTACCAAAAAAATATGCCGGCAATCGATTTGGGTGAACGCGATACCTTTGCCGACATTGGTGCTACGCTGGCCGATATTTTTGGCTTGGAGCCATTAGAGTACGGCGTGTCTTTTAAGCCGCAATTATTACTCAAATAGCGATAGAACTTTAAATGTTCAAACAATTGTTTTATGATCTGTTTGTTACACTAAGGTAACATTTTTAATATAAAAATAACTTAAGTCGTTTGGTTTTTACTTAATTGTAATAAGCGGCAAAAAGACAAAAAAACCAGGGAGATAAGATGACAATCTTTAAAACCAATGCTCTGTCATGGGGTGTTAAGGCTGCACTGTTTTCAACAATTGTTGCGGCAACACCAAACGCAATCGCCGCTGAAGAAGCTCAGGCATTAGATAAAAGCAAACTCGAAGTTATCGAAGTAACTGCCCGTAAACGCGTTGAGAATGTGCAAGAAGTACCAATTTCTGTCACTGCATTGCAGGGTGAAAAACTGGCCGCCATCAGTTCCGGCGCCATGGATATCCGCTTTTTAAATGCACGTGTACCCAGCCTTTCGGTAGAATCATCATTTGGTCGTACCTTCCCGCGCTTCTATATGCGTGGCTTAGGTAATTCCGATTTCGATTTAAACGCTTCACAACCGGTATCGCTAGTGGTTGATGACGTCGTACAAGAAAATCCAATCTTAAAAGGCTTCCCGGTATTTGATGTTGCTCGGGTTGAAGCCTTAGCCGGCCCACAAGGTACCTTGTTCGGCCGTAACACCCCTGCAGGACTAGTAAAGTTTGACTCGGTAAAACCGTCACAAGACTTTGACGGCTTTGTCTCAGTATCCTACGGAAGTAAGTCTACCTCCGATGTTAGAGCTGCCATTGGTGGTGGTTTAACCGATAATTTATCGGCACGTATTTCGGTATTACGTCAAGACCGCGATAATTACATCGATAACAAAGCCCCGGGGTTTGAACAAGATGACGTTTTAGGTGGTTATACTGATCAAGCCATGCGTATCCAGTTCTTATACGAAGGCGATGATTTTAACGCGTTATTTAACTATCACATGCGAGATTTAGATGGTGAGCCGGTGACTTTCTATGCCAATGCCATTAAAACGGGTAGTAATTCGTTAGTCAGTGGTTTTGACCGTGACACTGTTTTTCATGACTCAGCTTCGCGAGCAACGCAACAAGTAGAAACTGAAGGCGCCAGCTTAAAACTGGAATTTGATTTCGATGATTACACCGTCACTTCAATTACCGGTTATGAAAGTGCCGAGTTATTCTCTCGTGCCGATGTTGATGGTGGTTACGGTTGTAATGGCTTTGGTTGTCCGCCAGTGGAATTCGCTACCGGCCCTGGGGTGATAAATATCAGTTCAGAAACTGCAGATGGTATTCCAGATCACGAGCAAATTACCCAAGAGTTACGTTTAACCAGTAATTTTACCGGTGATTTTAACTATCAAGTGGGTCTATTTTACTTTAGCGAAGAATTAACCATTGAAAGTTTTGCCTACGATGCCTTATTCACAGATGGCGTACAGGCTGGTTATGTTGTGCAAAATCAGGATACTACGGCCTGGGCGGTGTTTGGTTCATTCGATTATGATTTATCTGATACGACTTCAATGACTTTAGGTTTACGTTATTCAGATGATGATAAAGATTATAACAATCTTAGAACCCAATCCCCATTGGCTTTTGATGGTTTTCCTGACTTACAAGCTGGTGAGGAAAGTACTAGTGACTCACACGTGAGTTGGGACATCAGTGTTAGTCATAAATATTCGGATGATATTAATTTATACGCGCGTGTCGCCGATACCTTTAGAGCGCCGAGTATTCAGGGTCGTTCATTATTTTCCTTTGATGAAGGGATTTCGGTAGCCAAATCAGAAACCATTTTATCGTTTGAAACCGGTGTTAAAGCCGATGTATTGGACGGCAGTGGCCGAATCAATGCTTCAGTTTTCTACTACACCATGGATGATCAACAGTTAACTTCGGTAGGTGGCGACAGTAACACCGCGCGGTTAATAAATGCCGATGAAACTGTCGGCTATGGTTTTGAACTTGATTCAGAATTTATGTTAACGGACAACTTAGCGATTACTGTTGGTGCCAGTTATAACAACACTGAAATAAACGACAGTGGTTTATCAGTGCCTGTTTGTGCCTCTTGTACCATTAATGACGAGATCATTCCGGGCAATCCTGCGGCATTCATTCCTGATAGAGCCATAATCGATGGCAACAGCTTACCGCATGCGCCAGAATGGATTTACACCTTCACGGCTCGTTATTCTCGTGAACTTGGTGACGGTGAGTTTTATGCCTATACCGATTGGTCTTACCGTGATGAGATCAGTTTCTTCTTATATGATTCTACTGAATTTACCGGTAAGTCATTATTCGAAGGTGGTGTTCGTACGGGTTATGCTTGGGAGACTGATGATCAAGAATACGATGTGTCATTATTTGTGCGTAATATTACCGATGAGCAACAAGCAATCGGCGCGGTTGATTTCACTAATAACACTGCCATTGTCAATGAAGAGCGCTTTGTTGGTGCTGAATTTAAAGTAAGTTTCTTCTAAGACAGACTTTAAATTTTCCCTAATAAAAACGGCGCATTGCGCCGTTTTTTTATTAGGGCAAATTTAAAGTTATGAATATTGCAGTAAAACTGATTCCATAGCAATTTCCATCATATCTTTAAACGAGGTTTGTCTGTCTTGTGCCGATAAACTTTCGCCACGTTTTATATGATCACTCACCGTTAAAATACATAAGGCTTTTTTGCCATACTCTGCCGCTACGCCATAAAGCCCTGCGGCTTCCATTTCAACACCCAAGATACCGTGTTTGGCCATGCTATCGAAAAACTCAAATTCTGGGGTATAAAATAAATCGGCGGTAAAAATATTGCCTATCTTCACCGGTTTATTTAAATTGCTGGCGGCATCTACGGCATTTTTTAACAAACCATAATCGGCAATGGCGGCCAAGTCATGATTGTTAAAACGACTACGATTCACTTTCGAGTCGGTGCTGGCACCCATGCCAATGATAACGTCCATCATATTGACATCGTCTAATACCGCGCCACAGCTGCCAATACGAATAATGTTTTCTACGCCATAGTCTTTGTACAATTCGGTGGCATAAATCGAAATGGATGGAATGCCCATACCCGAGGCCATCACCGAGATGCGCTTGCCTTTGTAGGTGCCGGTATAGCCTAAGATATTGCGTACCGTATTAAAACATACGGCATCGTCGAGAAATGTATCGGCAATTAATTTTGCTCTTAATGGATCGCCAGGCATTAATACCGTTGCTGCGATATCACCATTTGCTGCTTCTATGTGGGGAGTTGCCATTTGTCTATTTCCTAATGGGTTAAATGTTAGCTGATTTTAACTTAAGTAACGCTTGTTTTTCAGCATCTGAGATAAACGCCGCATGCAGGGCATTTAATTGAATGTCTTGTAATTGCTTATCGGTTAAGCCTAAAGTCGTTTTGGCAATGTGGTATTCATGCCTAAGCTCTATGCCTTCAACCGCTGGGTCGTCGGTGTTTAAACACACCTTAACCCCATTGGCTAAAAAGGTATGAATAGGGTGGTCTGCAATGTTGGCAATGGTGCCAGTTTGATAATTTGAGGTTAAACAAGTCTCTAAGGTAATATTGTTGGTGGCCAAATACTCTAATAGTGCCGGGTCTTGATAACTTCTTACGCCGTGACCGATACGAGTGGCTTTCAATAGCTTAATGGCCTGCCAAACACTCTCGGGTCCCGCAGCTTCACCGGCATGAACGGTAACATTTAATCCCGCCTTATCCACTTGCTTAAATTGTTGTTCAAACAACTCTGCTGGCTGGCCTAGCTCGTCGCCAGCCAAGTCGATGGCGACCAGGTTATCTTTATGAACCAGTAAAGAGTCCAGTTCGTGTTGGCATTTCTCTAAACCAAAGGTGCGGCTTAAAATACCAATAAGATTGGCTTGTACATTAAATTCACTACAACCTTGTTTTACCCCGGCGATAACGGCGGCGACAACATCGGCGGTGGGTAAATTATGCGACATGGCCATGTAATAAGGGGAAAAACGCAGTTCAGCGTAATCGATACCGGCAAGTGATAAATCTTCTACGTTTTCAAATGCGACTCGTTGCACGTCTTCAAGGTTGGCTAATACCTTTACCCCCCAATCGAGCTTTGCCAAAAATTCCATCAAATCACTGGCTTTATCTTCAATGCGAACATGCGGGATAAAGTCGTTAAAGTGCTCAACCGGTAAGGCGATGCCATTTTGTTGGGCTAAATCCCATATCGTATCTGGGCGAATGTTACCATCGAGGTGGCGATGTAAATCGATAAGGGGAAGATTATCAAAAACCATGGTCAGGCCTTCATCTAAAATTAATATATACGCTATTATATAAATAGTTGCTAATAAGATAATAGCCAAATTAGTGATTTAATTCGCTCAATGAGAAGTTTTTTTAATCAACTTGCTATAAAGCCAACTATTTAGAGCATTTACTGCATTTTAACGTTGGCATGTTCTAAAAACACTGCTAGATTGAGCGCTTACAGACATTTAACCTGAAAGAGACTGCCATGTTGCACCAAACCGATGACGTTCGCATTAATCAACTAAAAGAACTTTTACCACCAATAGCGTTACTTGAACGCTATCGCAACAACGAAAAAACGTCTCAAAGTGTATTTGCTGGCCGACAAGCGATAAGTGATATTATCAACGAGAAAGATGATCGCCTGTTGGTGGTCATTGGTCCATGTTCGATTCATGATCCTATCGCCGCGCTTGAGTACGGCAGTCGCTTAAATAAACTGCGTCGCAAGTATAAAGACAGTCTTGAAATTGTGATGCGAGTTTACTTCGAAAAGCCGCGAACCACCGTCGGCTGGAAGGGCTTGATCAACGATCCACACCTTGATGGCAGTTTCCAAATTAATGAAGGCCTGCGCATCGGCCGTAAACTGTTACTCGATTTAAACGACATGGGGTTACCAACCGCGGGTGAATACCTTGATATGATCACGCCACAATATATGGCCGATTTAATGTGTTGGGGCGCTATTGGTGCTCGTACCACAGAATCGCAAGTACACCGGGAATTAGCGTCTGGTCTTTCCTGTCCGGTGGGTTTTAAAAACGGCACCGACGGCACCATAAAAGTAGCAATCGATGCGATAGGGGCAGCAAGTGCACCACATCACTTTTTATCGGTGACCAAATTAGGCCATTCCGCCATTGTTGAAACCAAAGGTAATCCAGACTGTCACATCATTTTGCGTGGTGGTAAAGAGCCAAATTATTCAAAACCACATGTCGATGCCATATCATCACAACTGGAATCGGTGAATTTAGCTGCTAAAATTATGATAGATTTCAGCCATGCCAACTCGAGTAAGAAATTTGAAAACCAAATGCTGGTTTGTGACGATGTCTGCAATCAAATGACCAATGGCAATCAGTCAATCTTTGGCGTGATGGTGGAAAGCCACCTGGTTGAAGGTCGCCAGGATATTGTCGATAATAAAGTAGAGACTTACGGGCAAAGCATTACCGATGCCTGTATTGGCTGGCAAGACACCGAAGTGTTATTAGAGAAACTTTCGCAAGCTTCAATTAAACGTATGAAAGGCTAACTATGGTATTAATTGATAAGAACAGTGTGAATTTATCGGATGAGCAGCGCTATGAGCTGTTCATGCAAAATTTAATGGCCGAGCGCCAGGCGTGGATTTTGACCGACGAGCACGGTGCGGTTATGCTCACCGAAAATGAGGAAGACTACGTCCCGTTTTGGCCGACAGAAGAAACCGCTTCATTGTGGGCTACCGACGAATGGGATCATTGCCAGCCGAAATTGTTAAGTTTTAATGATATTAAAGATAAATGGTTACCGGGCATGGAAGAAGACGAATTAAGTTTAATCATCTTTCCGACTACGGCATTAACCGGCCAGGTATTTCATCCTTGGGAGTTTTCCCAAGTGATTGAAAAAAAACTGGCGAAACTTGCCCGTAAGAATTAGTTAAATTAAACAATGAAAACACTGATTAAGGTGACATTCAAACTTTAGCTATAATACCTAAAAAGAGCCTGATGAGAGGCTCTTTTTTGTTTATTTGGGGGAAATATCCCCCGTCTCTTATGCTTAACATATAGCCGTCACTTTTATTTTTACAACATATGCGAGGTGAATATGAAATGCTTTATGATTTGTATCATTGCCTTTATTTCGATGTCGTTAGTAGTTGTGATTTTGGTCCGGGATCTCCAAGAGGTTTCAGTTTACCGCAAGGAGATGTAGGCAAGTATAACTACTTACAGTAGAGACGAGATTTGAAATACAGTTTTCCATAATTGCTTGCCGTCATGTGGCGAGATGAATGTTAGAGGCAAGGAGAAATCGAGAGATGAAAAGTATGTTATTGGCCGCATTCGTTGCCTATGTTCTTTGTTGTCTTTTGATCTATTTCGGTCAACGAGCCTTATTATACTTCCCACAACCAAGCGACAAGTTCGTTGACGCAACTAAAGTGAGTTTTACCAATAATGGTATTGAACTGAGAGGCTGGGTAATTAACCCAAAACAAGATGAGGCGTTGCTTTACTATGGAGGTAATGCCGAAAGCATCGAACAAAACATCTCATTTTTCCAAAAAGTCCTACCTAATTATAGCGTTTACCTGATCCCATACCGGGGTTATGGTGAAAGTATGGGAACCCCAACGGAGAACGGTTTGTATAGCGATGCTTTACATATCTATGATCAACTCGTTAGCCAGCATACAAAGATGTCTCTTTTGGGGCGCAGTCTAGGCTCAGGCATTGCAACTTATGTTGCGGCAAGACGCAACATTGAAAACCTTATTCTGGTTACTCCCTATGACAGCATTGAAAATGTCGCGAAAGGAGTCTACTGGATGTTCCCGATCTCTTTGTTATTAAAAGATAAATACAATTCACTCGGCCAAGTAGCAGAAATTAACACATTACCACTCATTTTAATGGCCGAGTATGATCAGGTGATCCCGAGAAAACATAGTGACAATTTAATCTCCGCTTTTGGCAAACAACAACAATCGCTGGTCATAAAATCGGCAGGCCACAACGATATTTCAGAACACCCAGAATATGCAAACGCGATTTATCAATACTTGCAATCCAAATAACACTAATGCAATGGACTATATTGGCGTAGATTGTTAATAGAAATGTATACAAAAAGGCAAAAATATGAAAAAACTTATCCTGACAATGGCATTTTTATCGCTGCATGTCGGCGCTATCGATCTGGATTCCCTTAACCTGCCAGAAGGGTTCACCATTGAATTTTTTGCCAAAGGTGTGAACAATGCCCGGCAAATGGCGTTATCTCCAAATGGGATTGTATATGTTGGCTCACGACGTGCAGGTTAAACAGCAATTGTTTGTGACCGAACATGGCTCGTGGAATCGCAGTAAAAAATCGGGTTACAAAGTCGCCGTAGCAACCATTGAAAATAATAAAATTGTAAAATATACCCCGTTTATTACGGGGTTTATGAAAAATGAGGAAACTTTTGGCCGGCCAGCAGCCATTTTAGAGATGCCCGATGGCAGCCTGTTAATTTCTGATGATTACGCCAATGTGATATATCGAGTAAGGTATGGCAATTAATTCGTTTCAAAACGGCGCAAGATAACGATAAATGGAGTCAGTCACTATATTCATTTACCGCTGAAATGTCGTGTACTATTCACCAGGAGGCCGCTGTGAGCCGTATTGTTTTATCTTTGTTTATCACTGGGAGTTTTGGTTTCCACTATCTTATTAAGATAACGATCAATTGTGGCTTTCGCGGAAGCCGTTAAACCTCCCTTGCCGTGTTGCTCTTTTAATAAGGACTCAACTTGGGAAAATAATTGATCCACATTCACATCGGCCTTAGCTTTTTGACTATCTATAACATTAATATGTTCAGCCCCGGTATTATGGTTACCAAACAAGTTTAACCACGAGTCGGTTTTATGACCAAACCTCATTAATTTATGAAAATAGCTCTGGGAAAGAGAATGACCTTTTAATATATCAACAAGCCCACATATAATGGATACCGGGCTTAAGAACAAGTCACGAATGGCATCCATTGCTAACTTCACTTGAAAAACGAGCATGTCCCGAATCAAGGCCCAACGGGCGATAACAGGTTCGTTCATTCACTCTCTCACTTTAACATCAATAAATTTATTTGCACCATTAAACCATTTTTTCACAAAGTTGTACGCCTAAATCTTGGTCAACTGCTTTCTCGCCCTCGGCTAAAGCGTTACAAAGGGGTAACACTTCAACCAGTAAAATTTCCTATGATCACGCCAATTTGAGTTGTTGGGATGTATCCTATGAAAAGATTGGCTATTACCTTAATTGCAATCGTGGTTTTGACTTTGTTGATCAAAGTAAGCGAAGCACAGGTTCAATTACCGGATGAATTTAACGATAGTAGTTTAGCCGATCCTTAAAAATATAGCGGTCTGACGTTTGTAAAATTTGTCAATATTTCACGTTGCAAATCTATTGGTAAAGTTCTGATTTTATCGTGACATCAATGTCATTATCCCACCAACGAAAACCGACAAATGAATCAACCAAAACACTCGGGTAGATTTTTCTTTTTATCATTACACCTTCTAACACGCCTTGTCGAATACCGGCATCACCTTCAATGGTTGTGGCTAATGCGTAGGGTTATAGTTGAAATGACCAGTCGTCGGCTAACGCGGTGTTAGAGATAAGCATTAACCCTATGATAAATGCTAAACCTGAATGTTTAAGTGTTGGTAAGTCCATAAAATCCGTGAATCGCTAATTTATTTTGTTAATCCTTTGATTGTAGGCAGTATTTATAGAAGTGGAGGTTATTTCAATTAGGGAATTAATCGATTAGCTTAACCGTATCGCCTAATTTGATAACCCCAGAGGTTAACACTTTCGCGGTGATGCCTCCGTGTCCTCGCATGGCATTATAACCTCCGGGTCCTAGCAGCCTTTCCATTTTTGTGCAAGGGTGACACAAGCCGGTAGTTTGTAATACAACAGCGTTTATACAAAAAGTTTGCCCTTTTAAAGCCAGCAGATTAATGCCAGACACCACGAGGTTACGTCTTAGGTCACTGGCGGCAATGCTATCTCGATGTAATAGCGAAGCCATCGCCATTAAGTGCTCTTGCTGGATCAAAGTGATTTGTCTTTTACTTTCGGCATTGCCGCTAAACCTGTCCTGAACCAGGCCTTCACCGACTTTAACGTCAGCTTGGTTTAATTCTAGCATTGCTTCATTTCTTGCCGTCCTTGCGCCAATCCAAACAAGTTCACCTTGCTGGGGCAGGGTGTTTAACAATTGCTGCATTGGGGGATTGGGCTTTTGCATAGGGTATTAGTTATCAGGCTAAGTCATCATACTAAATTATGGCATAGCTAAAGTATGGTTAATAAAAATGTATTGGTAAAATATTGACGATTAATCGCTTGTTTTTTTGCTCGTAATGTTCACTAAGAGAATTATTCCACTCCTTCGCTAGAGTTAGATTGTGCTGGTCATGAATAATTGTTTTAACCATTGATGAGCTTCACTATTGGTGATTCGATTATGATGAATCAGATACAAGTCAAACGGTTTCTTATTAGACATGTCAAATTCATATACCGGCTTTATTTGTTGGCTTAGTGACATTGATGACATCTGTAGGCTGGAGCCGACGAATAAGTAATCTGAGTGATTCATTACCTCGATTAAGATATGCATTTGACTGCTGGTGAGGATGGTTTGTTTGACTTTATTTTCTCCAAATAATAATTTATTCAATGGATTGTCAGCAGGTATAACATCGCCAGACGATATCAATAATTCAACAAAGTTATAAGCTAAGCAGTGCTCTAAAGACACCTGTTTATACTTAAACAGAGGGTGATTTTGCTTTGCATAAATTATTGGCGTTACCTGCCCTAAAGAAATTGCGGCAAAATTATTGTCATCAGGTTTCTGCAGATGTACAGCAAAATCTAACGCGCCAGACTCGAGTAGAGGGAGTGGGTTAAGCAGTATTTGTTGTTCATTGATGCGTACATTGGGCGCATGTTCTATCAGGTGGTTAATTAATGGCAGGGTAATGGAGTGGCTTAAAATAGCCGGTACCGAAATATTAAAACATTTCTCGCTTGTTTTCGGATCAAAGCTACTACTTATCATGATGTTTTCAAGCGCAGCCACCACGTCTGGTAATAACAGCTCTAACTCTTTGGCTCTTACTGTTGGAATCACGCCTCTACTGGTACGATAAAACAAAGGGTCGTCAAATAAATCTCTCAGCCTTTGCAAGGTTTTGCTCATTCCTGATTGCGATATCGAAAGTTGTTCTGCAGCTCTGCTGATGTTCTTTTCTTTAAGTAAAACACTCAAAGGAATGAGTAAATTAAAATCCAACCGGGAAAGCTTCTTTTCAGTATCAATCATCATTAACTCTACTATTCAATTCAGATATGACTTTTAGGAATGTTAGTTCTGAGAATAAGTCATTGGACGGAATAATTCAAACTGGGTATTATTTGCTCATTAGTTGAACGAGCTGAAGTCTAGCTAGAAAAATCTGCGCATAAGCTTATCTCGTTTGTTGTTAAGTTAAGACTTATAAGGATGAAGAAATAAGATGATAAAATTTAAAGCAATAGCACTAGTATTTGTTACCTTGTTTGCCAGCCAAACCTTCGCCGCTTCCAATGTTATTGAAGGCGTTGTTGAAAAGTCAGAAGTCATCACCACAGAAGTTGGCCGTGATGGTCGGCCTGTTCTTGGCGCTGCTATTGGTGTTGGCATTGGCTCGGCATTTGGTTCCGGGAGTGGTAATGATGCGGCAAAAGTAGCTGGTGGCCTTATTGGTGCAAGAAAAGCGGCACAAAAGAAAAAAGAAGTTCTTTACGGCTGGCGCTACATTGTAAAAGCAGAAGATGAATTGCATGTAGTCGATGCTTGGTGTGCTAAACCTAATGAACAGTGTACAGGTGTGCTTAAAGGCAAAGATGTTTATATTATTAATAACAACGAAGTTGTGGAAAAATAATAGCAGATAATTAATCCAACGCCAGATACGAAAAATCCCGATTACATTAACTGTAAGGGATTCTTTCGTGTTGGTGAGAATTGGCTGCGGCAGCCAGTTTATTTTTAGCGACTTGTGGATGTCTAGCTGAGCAACTGAAATCGGTAAATTAACCGATAAATCGTTGCAAGTTTTTAATCATGCTAAAATCAAAGCGTTTTTTTAAACTTATCACTCATCGCCACCGCAGATATGCCATGAGCAAAAACGCTCATTAGCACAGTGAGAATAATGGTTGCTAAAACTTGTTCGTAGCCCTTTATGCCCAAATCACTTACCATGATCAACAAGTATAAAAATGATGCAATGCCGCGGGGTCCAAACCAGGCAATAAAAATTTTGCTGTAAAACGGTAACCCGGTGCCGAGCAGACAGAGCATAACCGGTAGCATGCGAATTAGGGTTAAACTTAACAATGCATAAATAACGATTTCTCTGGTCCAGAATTGATAAGCAAAAGGCACGGCAACCAAGCCCAGGATAAGGAAGATAAACAGCGACAATAACTGGCCTTCGGCCTCACCAAATTCTTGCAGTCGCAGGCGAACCATTGGCGATTTAACCCCCAGAGTTAGGCCTGCAACAAAAGCGGCGATAAAGCCGTTACCATGAAATAATTCAGCGCAAGCATATGCCAGTAACGCAAGAGAAAAGGAAGCTAAGCGTTGAAAAGTAGGTTCCATCCAGTCTTTCGCCGATGCCCATTCAACCAGCCTTCCTCCTACTATGCCGACGACTGCGCCAAATAAAGGCCCTAAAGTGAGTTGTAACGCTAGATATCTCAGCCATTTATCATCAGTAGATAGGGTAAAATCACCACTGCCCAGTATCGCAATGCAGACCAGAATTAGCGGCAATGCGATACCATCATTTAAGCCACTCTCGATACTGATCGAATCTCTGATTTTTTCCGGCACGGCATCGCTTTTCACTACGGCTTGTCCTAAAGCGGCATCGGTTGGCGATAAAATTAATGCCAATATCACTAAATACCAAATATTCACGGCAGGGAAAATAAAGTAGCCGACAACGGTTCCTAGTATCATGGTTAAAGGCAGCCCAACTAACAATAACCTTGCAGGAACCCCGGCGAGACGCTGTTTAAGGTGCGAAAATTTAATAAATGAAGCATCAATAAATAAAATCATCAGCAAGGTGATTTCGGCAATACCCTTAACTGCCTCGCCGTGAAACTGGGCTTGAAAAAGATCTAACCCTAATGGACTCACCAGAACACCAATGGCGACAAAAACCATAGGCGCTGAAACGATGGAGTGTTCAGCTTTTTTCGAAATTAAACCAAATAATAAAATCAATAGAGCGGTCAGGATTAATGCGGGCCTATCGTGCACGTTGTGCCTCTGCGTGTTTAACGATTAATGACTATCTACTTATATTAGTAAAAAATATAAAATTCACCATTGTCTTTACTAAACTCTTAACTATTTCAGAGGCTTAGAAAATTTATTTTGGAGTGTGGTTTAAAAATTGATAACAATTGAATTAATAAATCGTTATCCTTAACATTCGAACTTTGTTTCAATACCCACTTAAACAACATCACAGGAGCCTTTTGTGTCATCCTCTTTTACCAGTAAACTGCCAAACTTAGATACCAGTATTTTCACTGAAATGTCGATTATGGCGAATCAACATCAGGCGATAAATTTATCGCAAGGCTTCCCTGAATTTGATACCCCGGCTTTTTTGAAAGATAAAATTAACCAAGCGATTAGTGCCGGGCAGAATCAATACTCACCATCAAACGGGTTGCCTGAGCTGTTAACGCAAATTGCCAAAATGGTACATAGGCAATATCAAACTCATTTAGCTGTAGAACAACAGCTCGATGGGCTAAACAACGTTACTATTACTTCTGGGGCGACAGAAGCATTATGGGTAGCTATCCAAACCCTGGTGCGCAAAGATGATGAAGTGATTATTTTTGATCCCGCCTACGACTCTTATGCACCTGCCGTTGAGCTTGCTGGCGGAATTTGTCGCCATATAGCACTTGATGTTCCAAGTTATGGAATAAACTGGTCACTGGTCGAGCAGACCATTAATGCAAATACACGCGCTATTATCATCAACAGCCCACACAACCCAACAGGCTCAATACTCAGCCAGTCGGATCTTAGTGCGCTACAGGCATTGATTGAAAAATATAATTTATATGTGATCAGCGACGAAGTATACGAACACATCACCTTTGATGACTTACGCCATGAAAGTGTGTTGCGCTATCCCGAGTTATTTAAACGAGCCTTGGTTGTATCCAGCTTTGGTAAAACCTTTCATTGCACTGGCTGGAAAATGGGCTATTGCGCCGCACCAAAAGAGCTTACTAGCGAGTTTAGAAAAATCCATCAATACGTCACCTTTAGCGCATTTACTCCGGCACAAATATCGATTGCGCAAATGTTAAAAGAGCAACCATTGCATGTCACCAGCTTAGCAAGTTTCTATCAGCAAAAACGAGATGTACTGATCAACGCACTAAAGGATTCACGTTTTACCATACTGCCGTCAAAAGGGACTTATTTCTTATTATTGGATTATTCAGCGATATCAAAACTCAATGATCGTCAATTTTGTCATTGGCTAGCAAAAGAGAAAGGCGTGGCTGCTATCCCACTCAGTCCATTTTACCAAGCGAAACAACGGCTGAATTATCTTCAAAATAATAAAGTGATCCGCCTCTGTTTTGCAAAAAACGACGACACCCTACTAAAAGCCGCAGAAATATTATGTCAACTTTAATCATAGCCGCAGTGCAATACGATATTCATTGGTTAGATCAACAAGCCAATTTTAATCGCTTAGAACAGCTGATCGCCGATCACTTTAGTGAAAATGCTGCCGCCGACTTATTATTGCTGCCAGAAACATTTTCAACGGGCTTCTGTATTAATAAAAAAGGCGTGGCAGAGGCCGAAGATGGCGGCATTGCCTTAGTCTGGCTAAAGAAAATGGCACAGCAATATAACTGTGTCGTTGCTGGCAGTGTGTTAGTCAATAAAAACGATAAGAAGGTGAATCGTTTTTATTGGGTATGGGCTAATGGCACAGTTGAACATTACGACAAACGCCATTTATTTCGCCTGGGCAAAGAGCAAGATCATGTCGAACAAGGGCAAAAGCGAAAACTAATCACCATTAATGGCATCAAAATACTGCCCTTGGTTTGTTACGATTTACGCTTTCCTGTTTGGTCGAGAAACCGCCAGGACTACGATCTCATGGTCAATGTCGCTAATTGGCCTGCGGCGCGACGCCATGTTTGGGATACCTTATTAACAGCGCGGGCAATGGAGAATCAAACTTGGGTTGTTGGCGTCAATCGCATCGGAGCAGATGGCAGAAATACTTCACACTCTGGTGGCACAACGATAATTGATTTTAGTGGCGAAACCATTATTTGTGCCGCTGATAATCAACAACAAATTATTAGTACGCAACTCGATTTTAGCAAGCTTGAGAAATTCAAACGTGACTTTCCTGCATTTCTGGATGCTGATGAATTTGAGTTGCAATAATTACTGCATCTAGGGTGTGAACATTGACGTGGTGTGATTGATTCTAACTACAATTCGATATGTAGCCGGTTCCTTTATCGTTAGAAACTCACCTATCTTTTTTATGCTCATTAACCTCTCTACACGATAAATTTCATCTCATTAAAAGTTGTACTAATTTTTGTACCATTATTGACGTGTGGTACAAAAAGTTGTACTATTGTTCTTAGTGATGGAAACATTACTCTTCGTTACGGCAGTAGCGCAAATAGTATATTAGAAGCGTACTCTGAACGAAGTAAATAATGAAAGGCCAATAGTTGTACTTTTGCAACTATAAAAAATAGAGGAACTGGTAAATTTCATCAATAACTTTACCTTGATTGAGTGCTTTAAGCAGGCAATAAGCAATGAAGACTGATGGAAACAATGATAGGGCTGGGAAAGCCTGGATTTGCGCCTAATAAGCGTTACCGAAATAAACACAATGAATGTACAAACATATAGCGAAACAAGAGCCAATTTTAAGGCGTCGATTGAAGCTGTAGCCGATCGTCATGAGCCGTTATTAATAACGAGCAAAAGTGCTGATGTAGTTATGATTGCGCGAGAAGATTTTGAAAGCATGCAAGAAACATTATACTTGCTAGGTTCAAAAAATAATGCAGACCGCTTGATAGCATCAATTGGACAATTAAAAGCAGGCTCCACAGTATCTCAGGAGATAAATTTTAATGTCGAAGATAAAAAAGAAGCTCAATAATGAGCTTAAGAACGAAAAACAAGTAGTCTTTTCTGAGTTAGGTTGGGAAGACTATCAATACTGGCGAAAGAACGATAATAAAAAATTCGAACGCTTAAATGATTTGATTGAGGATGCTTTAAAATGTCCTTATTCAGGGATAGGAAAACCAGAAAAACTCTCCGGAGATTTGAAAGGTTTTTATTCTAGAAGAATTGATTCAACTCATCGTTTTGTCTATACGATAAAAGACGGTGAACTTTGTATAGTGATGGCTCGCTTCCACTACTAAATATACAAGTACAAACACCTTAATTGCTGCTTGCGTTGTTAAGGTGTTTTTTTATGTTAAAAGGGATTTATTATGGACCAACAAGTCTTATTTAAGAGGGAATTTGAAACTTTCAATAAAACAACACGTTAAATTGGTTGCGGGAGCCCTGATTTTGGTATGAGTGAACTGACGACCTTCGGGTTATGAGCCCGACGAGCTACCAAACGGTCTACATATCAGGATATTGAAATTGATTTATCAAACTACAGAAACGAAAAAAGACCTTACGGTCTTTTTTTCGTTTACTATAATATCGGAATTGGTTGCGGGAGCCCTGATTTTGGTATGAGTGAACTGACGACCTTCGGGTTATGAGCCCGACGAGCTACCAAACGGTCTACATATCAGGATATTGAAATTGATTTATCAAACTACAGAAACGAAAAAAGACCTTACGGTCTTTTTTTCGTTTACTATAATATCGGAATTGGTTGCGGGAGCCCTGATTTTGGTATGAGTGAACTGACGACCTTCGGGTTATGAGCCCGACGAGCTACCAAACGGTCTACATATCAGGATATTGAAATTGATTTATCAAACTACAGAAACGAAAAAAGACCTTACGGTCTTTTTTTCGTTTACTATAATATCGGAGTTGGTTGCGGGAGCCCTGATTTTGGTATGAGTGAACTGACGACCTTCGGGTTATGAGCCCGACGAGCTACCAGGCTGCTCCATCCCGCGTCCGAATGGTTTAAGAAAACTCTTAAACAAGCCACATTTATTTTAATTCTAAATGTATGAATATATTACAGTATTTCCTACTAATGTAGAAAGTTGGTTGCGGGAGCCAGATTTGAACTGACGACCTTCGGGTTATGAGCCCGACGAGCTACCAGGCTGCTCCATCCCGCGTCCGAATGGTTTAAGAAAACTCTTAAACAAGCCACATTTATTTTAATTCTAAATGTATGAATATATTACAGTATTTCCTACTAATGTAGAAAGTTGGTTGCGGGAGCCAGATTTGAACTGACGACCTTCGGGTTATGAGCCCGACGAGCTACCAGGCTGCTCCATCCCGCGCCTGTAATATGTTTGAATTCAGCAATTTCTTACTTAAATGTTAGACACTCAATATAAGAATTGGTTGCGGGAGCCAGATTTGAACTGACGACCTTCGGGTTATGAGCCCGACGAGCTACCAGGCTGCTCCATCCCGCGCCTGAATTCGAGGCGTACTATAAGGACTGCCGTATCATAATGCAAGCAGATTTATCAAAATATCTAATATAATTTGTATTTGTGATTAATCAATAAACAGTTGCTTTTTTTATAAGCGAAAACTGTATGGTTTTTAAGATGATAAAGCCTTATTTCTAATTTTACCGGGATAAAATTTTGAATGCTCATCATATAGTTAATAAAGTTGCCTTAATTGTCTTTGTAATAAGACAAATGCGGGCAGGTCGTTTATAATCTGCGCCATCAAATGCTTTGGAACACCACATGAAACAATTTTTAGCTTTAACTTCTTTTGGCATCGAGCCTCTGTTAGCCGATGAAATCACTGCTATAGGCGGTAGTGACGTTGTACAACGCCCGGAAGGCGTGCATTTTAGTGCAACGATGGAAACGGGTTATCAAGCCTGTTTAAAGTCACGTTTGGCCAGTCGTATTCTTATTCGAATTGATGCGCCTTCCGCGGTAAAAGATAAAGATGCACTATATAAAGCCGCAAAAGATATTGATTGGACCGAGCATTTTAGCAGTGACGATTATTTTGCCGTCGACTTTGTTGGTAAAAATGAACACATTCGTGACTCGCAATTTGGCGGCTTAACCGTTAAAGATGCGATAGTCGATTGTTTTAGGGACGAAGGCTTAGATAGGCCATCGGTTGAAAAGATCAACCCTGACATTCGTATTCAAGCCCGGTTGCTGAGGAATGAAGTGACCTTCTATGTCGATTTTTCTGGCCGTTCCTTGTCCAAACGCGGTTACCGGGAACACTCCGGTGCGGCGCCAATTAAAGAAAACCTGGCGGCAGCACTAATTGTACGCTCTGGCTGGTTAAATGATACCACTAAGCCATTGGTAGACCCTATGTGCGGCTCAGGCACATTGTTGCTTGAAGCGGTGTCAATGGCATCGGGCATGCAACCCGGTGTTGATAGAGTCCAATGGGGCTTTAGTCGTTGGAAATTTCACGACGCTGGTTTGTTCAAGCAACTACTTGATACGGCAAAAACGGACACTGAACAAGCATTAGCGAACAGTAAAGTGAAAGTGTTTGGTTTTGATATGGACGGTAGGGTACTGCAAACCGCGAAAGCCAATGCTCGTAGTGCTGGCCTTGGCCATATGATTGAATTCAAACAAGGTAAGGCAGAAGATCTTAAAAACCAGTTTGGTGAACCCGGACATATTCTGTTTAACCCGCCTTATGGTGAGCGTATTGGTTCATTACCAGAACTGGTATCTACCTTTACGGAATTGGGTAAAGTATTTAAACAAGAGTTTTTAGGTTGGAAAATAGGCCTTATTACCGCCAATGTTGAAATGCTATCGTTATTAAAGCTTTCCAGTTTTAAACGCTATAAATTTAAAAATGGCCCGCTGGATTGTCAATTGGCGTTATATAACATTGATGCCGGGCAATTAGAGCGTACCCCGGTGCAAGCCGATTTCTCCGGTCAAAATTCTGACTTTGCCAACCGCTTAAAGAAAAATGTGAAAGGCTTAAAGTCTTGGCTTAAGCAAAACGATGTGAATTGTTACCGTGTTTATGATGCCGACATTCCTGAATTTAATGTCTCTGTTGATATCTATGACGATCATCTAGTGTTGCACGAATATGCGCCACCGAAAGACATCGATGAAGCAAAATCGGCGAAACGTCTACAAGAAGCGATTTTCTGGGCGCCAAAAATATTAAACATTGACGCTGACAAGGTTGCGTTAAAAGTAAGAACTAAACAAAAAGGCAAAAGCCAGTATCAGCAGTTAAACAAAAGTAAAAAATCGTTGATCGTAAAAGAATATGATGCCTTGTTAAAAGTGAATTTATGGGATTATCTTGATACCGGTTTATTTTTAGATCATCGCAAAACCCGTAAAATTGTCGCCAAAAAAGCCAAAGGTAAAACCTTACTTAATCTGTTTGCCTATACCGGTTCAGTATCACTGCAAGCGGCGATTAGCGGCGCAGAAAAAGTGACGACTGTTGATATGTCCAAAACCTATTTAGATTGGGCGCAAGATAATTTTGAGTTAAACAAATTGCGCGGTCACAAATATGAGTTTATCCAAGCCGATTGTTTACAGTGGTTAAAAAACAACAGCTTTAAATATGATGTGGTATTTATCGACCCGCCTACCTTTTCAAACTCGAAGAGAATGGATACAACCTTTGATGTGCAGCGTGATCATATGGATTTAATCAAAACCGGAATGAAATCGGTTGCCGATAATGGTGAATTAATTTTCACCAACAACAAACGTAACTTTAAAATGGACTTTGATGGCTTAAACCTGGTGGGTTTAAAAGCAGAAAATTTAACCGAAGTTACCCGCGATTTTGATTTTAAACGCAATAAGCACATTCATAACAGCTGGTGCATTAAACGCCTTTAAAAGCCGTTTATAGAGCATTTACGATGAAAGAAAGAATCTATAACTTATATGGCACCGAAGGGTGTCACTTGTGCGAACTGGCTGAGGCCTTGTGTGTACAGTTAATCAATAATGATGATTATCAATACGTGGATATTATTGATGATGCCAAATTGGTCGAACTGTACAGCACCAGCATTCCCGTGCTTGAACATTTGCCATCTAACCTAGCGTTATATTGGCCTTTTGATTTACAACAATTACAAGAGTTTATCTGTGGAACTAATTAGAATTACAAATGCCGAGCTGGCGTTCGGTGAAGGAAAGATTCTTGACAACACTGAATTAAGAATTAAAACCGGCGAGCGAGTCTGTCTGGTAGGGCGCAATGGCGCCGGAAAATCATCATTATTGAAGATATTGATCGGCCAGCAAAAACTCGATGATGGCAAACTGACGATCTCCAACGATGTGCATGTGGCCATGCTGGCACAAGATCCGCCAAAGTCTTGCGATCAAAGCATTTTTTCCTACGTTTCTGAAGGCTTAAAAGAAAACGGTATTTTAATTCAACAATACCATGACATCATCAATGTTGTCGCCCAGGATCCCAGTGACAAAAACCTGGAAACAATGGCGAAGATCCAAACCGAGCTTGAGCAAAACAATGCCTGGGAAGACGAGCAGCGGGTTGAGCAGGTATTAAGCAAGTTATCGTTGAATGCCGATCAAAATGTAAATGAGTTATCGGGTGGTTGGTTACGTAAAATTGCCCTTGCACAAGCACTTGTTACCAGCCCTGATGTTTTGCTGCTTGATGAGCCGACCAACCATTTAGACATTGAAAGTGTATTGTGGCTGGAAAACTTCTTAAAAGGCTATAGCGGTACCGTGGTGTTTATCTCGCACGATAGGGCATTTATTCGCTCATTAGCCACGCGCATTATCGACTTAGACCGTGGCATACTCACCAGTTATCCCGGTGATTATGATACCTATTTGCAACAAAAAGAGCATGATTTACAGGTAGAAGCCACGCAAAACGAATTGTTTGATAAACGTTTAGCCGAAGAAGAAGTGTGGATCAGGCAGGGGATTAAAGCGCGCAGAACCCGCAATGAAGGCCGGGTTAGGGCACTTGAAAAGCTTCGGGTTGAGCGAAAAGCCCGTCGCGATGTGAAAAAACAAGACGATATGGTGTTGTCAACTGGGGAGCGCAGCGGTAAGTTAGTGTTTGAATGTTTTAACTTAAACATGGCGTTTAATGATAAAACTATCATCAACAATTTAGATTTGTTGATCACCCGCGGTGACCGCTTAGCACTCATTGGTGGTAACGGTACCGGTAAATCTACTTTATTAAAATTAATTACCGAGCAATTAACGCAAACTTCTGGCAAGATGCGACAAGGTGTTAACCTCGAAGTAGCATATTTTGATCAACATCGGGCTCAGCTTGATGTTAACATGACGGTACAAGATGCAGTATCTGATGGTAAACAAGAAGTTACAGTAAACGGTAAAACTCGCCATGTACTGGGTTATTTGCAAGATTTCTTGTTTAGTCCAAAACGGGCCCGAACCCCGGTAAGGGCATTGTCTGGTGGTGAACGTAATCGTTTATTACTGGCGAAATTGTTCTTAAAACCGAGTAATTTATTAATACTTGATGAACCAACCAACGATTTGGACATCGAAACCTTAGAATTACTCGAAATGGTTGTCGCTAATTACCCGGGTACGGTACTATTGGTCAGCCATGATCGTGATTTTGTAAATAACTGTGTGAATTCATGCCTTTATTTCGATGGCAGTGGCCATATTGCGCAAATTTTTGGCGGTTATAGCGACGTTGAAGATTATTTATCGTTGAAAGCGGAACAAAACAAACAATTTGCGCTCAAAGGAAAAGGCAAAGAAAAAGCGCAGCCGAAAGTGCTCGTGAAAGAAAAGCCTGTTAATAAGCTTTCTTATAAAGACAAACGCGAGTTAGAGTCTTTACCGGCTTTACTCGAGACCCTTGAAACGCAAGTGGATGAATATCAGCAACAAGTGAACGCGGCTGATTTTTTTAATAATAATAGTGAATATACGCAATCGGTATTAGACGCTTTACATAAAGCGGAGGGCGATTTAGAAATCGCCTTTGACCGATGGCAAGAATTAGAAGAACTTCAAGAGAAAAGTAGTTAATGAAAACCTTGATAAAATCTGTTTTAGCCTTAAGCATTAGTAGTGCTTTAATCAGCCAGTCTGCGCATGCAGTAAGCTACACCATTCAAGATTTAGGCCTTGTTGATACGGTAAAAAATACCTACGGTGTTGAAAACAACATAGGCCAAGCCGTGTTGTCTGGCAACACCACCTATAATTTCCCGGTTCAATATGATTATTTAGATGATGATGATTTTGACAGAATCGTGAAATTGTCAAAAAACACTCACGATCGTTATTACGATTTATTTGAAATCGATGATGAAGCCGAAGCGCTATTACGCGCCGGAAATCCTGACGGCAACGGACTTTCCTGGACGATTCTCTGGTTGTCGTCATCAACGACAAAAGATAAAAGTGCGTCTGAATATCAAAGATATGGCGATGCTCTGGTGTTTGTCTTTGATGGAAACACTACAGTGTCTAGCGAATTGCAGGTATTTGATACGGTATTCCCTGACACCGACGCACTAACCCGCTCTACCATCGATGTGCCCAAAGGGATAACCGATGATGGTTGGATATTTGGGAGTTCATCTGCACCCTATTTACCTTTAGAGCCTTTTTTAGATGGTGATGAAGAAGAAATTCATTTCTACAGTGAATTTAGCGCGCGTGGCTGGGTGAGTTTTGATGGTTCAAATATTGTTGAATTAACACCGCTTGAAGCAAAATACGGCGGCTTATCATCGATCAATGACATTAACATTAATCGAACGGCTGTTGGCACTTCGAGTGTTGACTTAAACGAAACCACGCTTGAAAACATCGAAGCCGAAAATGATTATTGTGATGATCGCGCCGATGACATACCGTTTGAAATTTGCGTACAAATTCAAAGATCTCAGCTTTACTACTCGAACGCCTTTAAATGGGAAATGGACGAATCGGGCACCATAGTAAATGCCGTTGATTTAGGTATTGGCGTAGTGAATGTGCATGAAGATGATAAACGTCCTTTTACCGGTGCCGCAACCAGTATTAACGATGATGGTGTTATTGTTGGTTATTCGCATTTTTGGTGGGATGAGGATGAAACCACACCTAAAAAGACTGAAAGAGCCGCATCGATGGCCGCTGTGTTTAAAGATGATCAAGTTATTGAATTTATGGACCGGGATGATTACTTTGAATCCCGTGCTTTAGATATCAATAACAATGGTTTATTAACGGGGTATATGTGGACCTACGTTAATGGTAAAGCGCGAACCAAATTTTTCTATGCCGATGCCAACGCCACCGACATTGAAGCTATTTTCCCGACAGATTTCTTTCCCGGATCATCGAGTTATCCGTATGCAATCAATGAAAATAATATGATTGTTGGCGAAGGTGAAATTGAAGATTTTGTTGATAGTCCTGAGGTAAGAAGACGTCGTCATGGTTTTATGTACGACGTTAACAATGACAATTTCTATAATATTAACAACTTTTTAACTTGTGAAGATCAAGCGAAATATGTGATTGTAGAAGGGCATAGTATCAACGCCAGTAATGAAATTTTAGGTACCGCATGGGTGAAATCTGATAAGTTAAACTCTAAAGGTGAAAAAATATTAAACCCGGAAACCGGTGAAGTGGTTCAGGAAGACGTGCTACGAGCGGTTTATCTAACGCCTACCGGCGAAGAACTTACGCAGCTGGATTGTTCTGAAGAGTTGGGTGAAAAAGTCGAGCGCAGTGGTGCTAGTTTTGGCTTTATGACAGCATTCGCGGCTTTGGCGTTAATGTTTAGACGACGTCGTAAGTTCTAATCGTTTAGGCTCTTGGTTGGCGGGACTTTAGTCTCGCACGGTAGCATTATCTACTCCAAGTTGCCTGCGTAATAAAGCGAGGTTACAAAAAAAAGGGAAGCTAAATAGCTTCCCCTTTTTTATTATTTTAGTACCCTCTAAAGGTTATCCTTGCCTGCCGGGGATAAGTACAATCCTAATTACAACCGGTTAGGTTCTTGGTTGGCGGGACTTTAGTCTCGCACGATAGCGATAGCTACTCCAAGTTGCCTGGGGCAATAACGCGAGGTTAAAACCCCGCCAACAGGTTAAAAAAAAGGGAAGCTCAATAGCTTCCCTTTTTTTTAGTTGCCTGCGGCAATAACGCGAGGTTAAAACCCCGCCAACCAGTTGCTAAAATTTAGAAGTATCAGTAAATAAACCGACTTTTAAATCCGTTGCATGGTAAATTTCTTTACCGTCAACCGATACAACTCCATCGGCTAAACCCATAAATAATTTACGCTTAATTACGCGTTTTAAATCAATTTTATAAGTTACTTTTGACGCGGTAGGTAAAATTTGGCCAGTAAATTTCACTTCACCCACACCTAATGCACGGCCAAGACCAGGGCCACCAGACCATGCTAAGAAGAAGCCAACCAATTGCCACATAGCATCTAAACCTAAACAACCTGGCATTACCGGGTCACCTTTAAAGTGACAATCGAAAAACCATAAGTCTTCATTAATATCTAGTTCGGCAATGATCTCGCCTTTACCATACTTACCGCCTTCGTCTGTAATTTTAATGATTCGGTCCATCATTAACATATTATCTGAAGGCAATTTGCTATTTCCTGGGCCAAATAATTCGCCAGTACCAGCTTGAATTAAACCCGCTTTATCAAAAGAGTTTTTTTGTTCCATGAGGCTTGTTTCTCAACGTTAAGTTTAGATAATTGCTTTAGCGATAAAGTTCACTATAACGGTTATCAGAATTATAGGTCGCTACTTTAGCGAACACTTGTACACTAAACAATAAAAATTTTAAATAAATTGCAATTTTCACGGTTATCCGTAACCATAGTGAACAAAATTGATGGTTTTTAATCAAGGTATTGCCCATGTCTGATAAGCCTAGCAAAAAAACGGCATTAACCAATGCACAAAAGCAACAAAGATTTAGAGATAAACAAAAAGTCGATGGAAAAAAAGAAGTCCGCGGTTATTTGTCAGCAGAAGCGATTGAATGTTACCGACTGATCGACGAGCAAACCGAATGGAATGATAGTACTATCCTCTCAAATGCCATTCGAATTACCTATGCGGCCTATAAAAATGGCCAAATAGGTCTGTTAAACAATTGGTTAAAGCAACATAAACTTTAAGACCAAGTTGAATAAATATCTGCACATTTTTAATCAAATTGGCATAATGAAAATACTAGTTTTCTAACACACAGTATTTTCCAAACACAAACGAGAACAGGGTGATCAAGATGATCAAAGTATTATTAGTTGACGATCATGATTTAGTAAGAACGGGGATTCGACGTTTACTCGATGATGCAAATGGCATAGATGTTGTCTTTGAAGCCTCAACAGGGGAAGATGCCGTACAATATTGTCGTAATCATTCACCCGATATCGTGTTAATGGATGTCAATATGCCTGGTATTGGGGGGTTGGAAGCCACCAAGAAAATTATTCGGCTTTCTCCTGATATTAAAGTCATTATTTTAACGGTACATGTGGAAGACCCATTTCCAACCAAAGTGATGCAAATTGGCGCTTCAGGATTTTTAACCAAAAGCACACCGCCGCAAGAGATGATCCAGGCGATAAAAGCGGTAAAAAGCGGCCAACGCTATATTACCCCGGGCATTGCTCAGCAAATGGCGTTAAATCAATTTAACAAACCCGATGAAAGCCCTTTTGCTTGTTTGTCGGAACGTGAATTACAAATTATGATGATGATCACCCGTGGTGAAAAAGTTGTCGATATATCGACACAGTTAAGTTTAAGCAGTAAAACCATCAACAGTTATCGTTATCGCATGTTTGACAAGCTTTCGGTATGTAACGATGTAGAATTAACCCATTTGGCAATACGCTACGGCATGCTAAATACTGAAATGCTATAAGTATGTTTAACTTCAATACCATGCGTACAAGTGATGGCTGAAGAGGTGTCGAAACAAGCAAGCGAATTTGATCATAAAGCTTTTTTATCTACCGTAACCGAACAAAGCGGCGTTTATAGAATGTATAACGTCGATCAAACGGTTATTTATGTGGGTAAAGCCAAAGATTTGAAAAAGCGGCTAAACAGTTATTTTCGCAAAGACGTTGGCAGTGTAAAAACCAGAGCCTTGGTTGCCCACATCACTGCCATTGACGTAACTGTTACTCATACCGAAGGGGAGGCATTAATTCTTGAAAACAATTTCATTAAAAAATACCAGCCTAAATATAATGTCTTGCTGCGTGATGATAAATCTTACCCTTATTTATTAATCAGTGATCATAAACACCCGAAGCTTGGTTCGCATCGTGGCGGCAAGCGGGTAAAAGGGGAGTTTTTTGGACCATTTCCCAGTGCCGGTGCGGTTTGGGAAAGTTTAAGGCTGATGCAGAAACTGTTTCCTATCAGACAATGCGAAGACAGCTATTATCGCGCTCGGTCAAGACCCTGCTTGCAATTTCAACTAAAACGATGCTCGGCGCCATGTGTGGGAAAAATAGCCGATGAAGATTATCAGCAACAAGTAGCTTTAGCGCGGCTGTTTTTACAAGGAAAAAATGAGCAAGTTATTGCCACTCTGGTGGAGAAAATGGAAACGGCAAGTAGGGCGCTGGATTTTGAACATGCCGCGAAGTTTCGCGATCAAATATCGACGTTGCGTAAAGTTCAACAACAACAATTTGTTAGTGGTGTCACTGCCGAACTTGACGTTATCGGTTTTTATCGAATAAAAAATCAGGCGTGTATTCACTTGTTATTTATTCGCGAGCAAAAAATTCTTGGTAGCAAAAGTTTTTTCCCGAATATTCCTGCCGACACCACGGATGAAGAAATTATTAGCGCGTTTATTGCGCAACATTATTTGGGCGAAGACGTTGAACAGGGAAAAATTGCCCGGGAAATTATTTTGCCTATGGTGATTGAGTCGCAAGCTGAATTTGCCGCTTTACTGTCAAAACAAGTGTCGCGTGAGGTAAAAGTATCAGCAAAAGTGCGAAGTGAACGTTCCCGATACCTGAAATTGGCCAATACCAACGCTGAAAATTCCTTAAATGTGAAAAATAGCCACAAAGAATCGATGCAAGCCAGGTTTAGAGAGCTGAACAATGTGTTCGAATTAGCAAAGCAGATAGAACGTTTGGAATGTTTTGATATTAGTCACACCATGGGCCAGCAAACGGTCGCTTCTTGTGTGGTATTTAACACTGAAGGGCCATTGAAAAGTGATTACCGACGCTATAATGTACTGGGCATTACCCCAGGCGATGACTATGCCGCCATGTCTTTTGCACTAAACAAACGCTACGGCAAAGTAACCGATAGTGATAAATTACCTGATATTGTTTTTATTGATGGCGGCAAAGGTCAATTGGCAAGAGCCGAAAGTTTTTTTGCCGAGCTGGATCTAAAAAACACACCTATGCTAATTGGTGTGGCCAAAGGGGAGTCAAGAAAGCCTGGCTTGGAAACATTAATCATGGCGGGCTCGCATCAGCTAATTTCTTTACCTGCAACGTCACCGGCATTGCATTTAGTACAGCATATACGTGATGAGTCGCACCGTTTTGCCATTGCCGGGCATCGAGCAAAACGGGCAAAAGCTGCCAAAAAATCCACCCTTGAAGATATCCCGGGTATTGGCGCAAAGAAAAGACAAGCTCTATTGAAGTATCTGGGAGGCTTACAGGAAGTAAAAAAAGCAAATATCGAAGAACTAATGAAAGTACCAGGTATTAGCACCGAACTTGCGACAAATATATTTAACGCCTTACATGACAATGGATAATACTAATTCCAATTCTAATTCGACTTGGTATCAACATCATGTACAATAAACACAAATAAAAAGATAGTAGTATTAATAATGTGGACTATTCCTAATCAAATAACCTTATTTCGGATTATTTTAATCCCTGTTTTTATCATCGTGTATTATTTACACGACATGATGCCTGATCTCTTTTCAAAAAATTGGTCAAACTTTGCTGCATTCGCGGTATTTTGGGTGGCATCGGTAAGCGATGCATTAGATGGCTATTTAGCGCGTAAATTAGAACAGTCGAGTAAATTTGGTGCGTTTATCGACCCCGTCGCGGATAAATTAATGGTCACCATTGCGTTAGTGTTAATTGTTTCCGAATATCGCAACATCTGGGTAACCATTCCTGCGGTGATAATGATAGCGCGAGAAATTGTGATTTCGGCATTACGAGAATTTATGGCAGATATTGGAAAACGGGGTAATGTTGCCGTATCTGAATTAGGCAAGTGGAAAACTGCAGCGCAAATGTTGGCGCTGATGGGGTTAATTTGGCGTCCAAATTACGACATTCCACTTTTAGTGGTCGACCTTCCCCCTGAAGTGATCATTTATGCGGCCTGGATGTTTTACTTTTTTGCCACTATTTTTGCCTTTGTATCAATGTTTCAATACCTTAAGGCAGCTTGGCCAGCATTTTCTGGCAAATAATTTATAACAGATATATAGTTATTTAGCGTGAATTGTTAAGAAAACGACAATATTTAGACATTTTTTAAACAGATTAGTCGTATTTTGAGCAAACAGAAAAAAATTGATATTTAAGTGTTGACTCATCAATAGAACGATGTAGAATGCACATCCGTTGACAAGGAGTCAACACCTTGAAGCGGCTGTAGCTCAGCTGGTAGAGCATCACGTTGCCAACGTGAATGTCACGAGTTCGAGTCTCGTTAGCCGCTCCAATTTTTACTAGGGAAGTACATCACCAACAGTTGATGAAAATTGGCGGGTTGGCAGAGTGGCTATGCAGCGGATTGCAAATCCGTGGACCTCGGTTCGACTCCGGGACCCGCCTCCACTTTGCCCGGGTGGTGGAATTGGTAGACACACGGGATTTAAAATCCCGCGTCTTAACGGATGTGCCGGTTCAAGTCCGGCCCCGGGTACCATTTTCATCAATTTGATGGTTTGTACGAAGTGTAAAAATTTAAATTTAGCGGCTGTAGCTCAGCTGGTAGAGCATCACGTTGCCAACGTGAATGTCACGAGTTCGAGTCTCGTTAGCCGCTCCAATTTAAATTTTAAACCACCATAGATATATGAAGCGGCTGTAGCTCAGCTGGTAGAGCATCACGTTGCCAACGTGAATGTCACGAGTTCGAGTCTCGTTAGCCGCTCCAATCTAGTTTTACTACTTGTTCATTTAAGAGATGACAGGCACTTTTAAGTCTGACTTAATATCAGTGCCCGGGTGGTGGAATTGGTAGACACACGGGATTTAAAATCCCGCGTCTTAACGGATGTGCCGGTTCAAGTCCGGCCCCGGGTACCATTTCTTACACTGAGCAAGGAATAATTATTTGATGTATTGATTGGCAGTCGGTAAGGATTTAAAATCCCACGTCGCTCTTATTAAAAGCAATGTGCAGGTTCAAGTCCGGCCCCGGGTACCATTTCTTACACTGAGCAAGGAATAATTATTTGATGTATTGATTGGCAGTCGGTAAGGATTTAAAATCCCACGTCGCTCTTATTAAAAGCAATGTGCCGGTTCAAGTCCGGCCCCGGGTACCATTTCTTACACTGAGCAAGGAATAATTATTTGATGTATTGATTGGCAGTCGGTAAGGATTTAAAATCCCACGTCGCTCTTATTAAAAGCAATGTGCAGGTTCAAGTCCGGCCCCGGGTACCATTTCTTACACTGAGCAAGGAATAATTATTTGATGTATTGATTGGCAGTCGGTAAGGATTTAAAATCCCACGTCGCTCTTATTAAAAGCAATGTGCCGGTTCAAGTCCGGCCCCGGGTACCATTTCTTACACTGAGCAAGGAATAATTATTTGATGTATTGATTGGCAGTCGGTAAGGATTTAAAATCCCACGTCGCTCTTATTAAAAGCAATGTGCAGGTTCAAGTCCGGCCCCGGGTACCATTTCTTACTATGAACAAAATAGCTCTATATGAAGCGGCTGTAGCTCAGCTGGTAGAGCATCACGTTGCCAACGTGAATGTCACGAGTTCGAGTCTCGTTAGCCGCTCCAATCTCTTATCGATAAATCTCTTGTTAGTTTATTCGAAAAGTAGGGAACCAATCTCTACTCTAAAAAGACTTACCCTATACCTTTAGGTCATGCTCCTAAGGTTCTGTGCCCGGGTGGTGGAATTGGTAGACACACGGGATTTAAAATCCCGCGTCTTAACGGATGTGCCGGTTCAAGTCCGGCCCCGGGTACCATTTTTTGTTTAGAATAAAATTTATTTACTTTGTGAAGTTGATAGATTGGCATTCGGAAAGGATATAAAATCCCAGGTCGCTCTTATTCTTTGGTTGGCGGGGTTTTAACCTCGCATTCTCAGGTTCAAGTCCGGCCCCGGGTACCATTTCTTACTATGAACAAAATAGCTCTATATGAAGCGGCTGTAGCTCAGCTGGTAGAGCATCACGTTGCCAACGTGAATGTCACGAGTTCGAGTCTCGTTAGCCGCTCCAATCTCTTATCGATAAATCCCTTGATAGTTTATTCCATCTAATAATTTTACTCATTTTTCTTTGCCTGGCTGTAGGCGAACCTCTCTATTTTTCCCAATTCACGTTGCTTCAACAATTTCTGTTCAGGTCACCCAGCAACGAACTTCCCTTAAACATCAGTTATGGCAACATTTTGTTGTCAGATAATTTTACATTTTTTGCTGCTGGCTAAAATAATTATCGTTAAACAAATTTAGTTTATTGATTTATTAATATATTTTTTTTTGGTGTAGTTATTGCTTGATTAATTTGATCTAGATCAATGTTTGGGTTTTTTGGTAGATAAAAGGTCAGTTATGGTTTGTGTGCAATTTCGCCCATAGTGAGGCTGCAGCGCTATAGATAGCGCCCTTAAACTAAACAGGTAGATATCATGAACAGCGGAGTGATTCGCCTCTAAATAATATAACGGAGTAACGAAACAATGAAAATTTCAAATAAGCATCTCATTATGCCTATTAAACCTCTAGTCATTGCATTAGGGGTATTCGCTATTACCAACAATGCCTTTGCTGCAGAAGAGACCCTAGAGCAGAAACTGGGTAAACAATTATTTGAAGATATTAACCTGTCATTTAACCGCAATCAATCTTGCGAAAGTTGCCATTCCTTATCCACTATCGAAATCCCCATTGAGGGCGCAGATGGTAATTTTCAAATGGCAGAGCAACCTGCTCCGGGTTTTGTCGATCCGTCAAATGTGCTAAATGGAACTGCTGTATCAGATGGCTCCAGAAGCCGCCGTTTTGGTGGGTTGAATGCTCCCAGCGTAGGTTACGCAGCATTTAGTCCAGCTTTCCACTGGGATGGTGATCTTTTTATTGGCGGTCAGTTTTGGAATGGTCGTGCCAGCAACCTTGTAGAACAGGCTAAAGGACCTTTTGTGAATCCACTCGAAATGGCGATGCCCTCAGAGTGGGCCGTGATTGAACGTCTGAAAGAAAACAGAAATTATATAAGATCCTTTAGAAGAATTTACAGAATTAATCTTCGTAGCATTACCGAAGGCGATCCCAGAGTTGGAGAAGCGTATGAATTCATGGCCACAGCCATTAGTGCATTTGAACGAACCTCCAGGTTTAATCGTTTTGACTCCAAATTTGATTTTGAAGCCGCCGGAATAACACAATACAATGCATCAGAACAACGCGGTGCTGATTTATTTGATGATATTGCTGAATGCGGTGATTGTCATAGTACGGATGAAATTGATGGCGAAGACGGCCCTGCATTATTAACCGACTTTAGTTACGACAATATAGGTACCCCAGCTAATACGCAAATTCCAAGGCGGCCCGCAGCAGATCCTGGTTTGCAAGGTAATCCAAATTTAGCCGCTGTTCACGGTGATGCGTCTGAGATAAAGCTAGATGAGATACAAGGTCGACATAAAGTAATGAGTTTAAGGAATATTGCGATGACTGCGCCTTATATGCATAACGGTGTATTTAAGTCGCTGCAAGAAGTGGTTCATTTTTATAACACTCGTGATGTATTACCGACCTGTACAGCACCTGCGGATGCAACCAACCCGGGATTTGCTGTAACTTGTTGGCCGCAAGGTGAATTTCATAGCACGCGGAATACCAAAAGGATGGGTAACTTAGGGCTGACCCCACAAGATGAAGCCGATCTTGTCGAGTATATGCAAACCTTCACCGATAACTACCCTGAATGGGGCAATAGTAATGGTTTGAGTGATCCCAATGTACCGATTGGAACGCCTTCACCATTTGCGAATTTCCCTATTCCAGATCATTCAAACTAAATAACTCGGTTGCATCGGTCTGTTATTGTGGTTAAGTTTATGGTCATGCTAACGCAAGTTGCGCAAGCCCGAGCAGGGCTGCTCGGCAAAATCATCGTTGTTTTTGTGACTTGCTTTTAGTATCACCATATTCTCATTGCTGTTTGATAGCACCGAGTTAAGTATGAACAGTTGTAATAGCTAACACCGCCCGCTAAAGTTAAGAATAGGTTTAAGAAAAAGCCCGAATTAAATTAAGCTATACTTAACAGTCAAAATTGGTGATAACTATGATTCGCAGCTCTACATTCTGGATTTCAATGGTGGTATTCCAAGTCGTCTTCGGACTGGTTGTGTTTGCCATCACGCGCCAATACTACATTGATGACTCCGATAAAGTCAGCGCAGCTCCCCTGATAGACCGCCAACCTACGTTCTCATTGCCAGACCTCAACAGAGAAGTCTACTCCGCACAGTTACAACCGTTACCAACAAATCACCCGAAGATCGAGAGCCCAGCTGAAATATCACGTCAGGCCAATGAATTTTTCGCCAACAAGCAGTACAGCAGGGCGGCGCAATTGTATGAGCAACTCGTGGCATTTTCCCCAGATAACGTTACTACCTATAACAATTTGGGACTCACGCTGCACTATCTTGGTAGGTCAACAGAAGCGCTGCTCAAGCTCAATGAAGGCGTGGCGGTGAATCCTAAGGATCAAAGAATTTGGCTAACGCTGGGTTTCGTCAATAGTCAACTCGGCAACACTGAGCAAGCTCGCGCTGCACTAACCACAGCCGTAGAGATGGGAGCTGACAACAACTTAGGGCAATCCGCAACAACAATGCTTGAAAACCTGCCTTAGCAGAAGCACTTAGATCGGTACGCTTCTATCTTAAATTATTTTAATAACAACCCTTGCTTTATCTTAGTGGTAATTTGCTGTAATTAAAATTTTACTATTTAATACTTTTCCCTGAATATGGAAGTGTTGATCTCATTGTTTTTTATGCGATTCTAGTGCTATCTTTGTAAGCTGCATTAACAGCCAGTTAACAATTGAGCTTGATTATGCAAAATTTGAATTGTGCATTTAATCGAAAAGTGAAATTTTTAACACGTTAATCGTTAGCCATCAGGCTAAAATGAAAATAGTTAAGATAAATGTATAACATAAAGCAGCACAGTTTAAGCTGCATGTTACTCACAAAAAATGGAAAAATTTATGCGGACAATAATAAAAATAGGCTTGGTACTGTTTTTCTCTTTAGCTTCTCAAGCTACTTGGGCAAAAGCCAGTGATATCGATGTTAAGGACTTCTTTAAAAACCCAGAGTTCTCAGCGTTGCAATTATCACCCAATGGTAAATATATCGCGGTGTTATCACCGGTAAATAAGCGCAGAAACATAGTTATTATGGAAACGAATGGTTTGAAAAATATTCGACCCATAACTGGTTTCAGAGAGCAGAATATTAGTTCATTTTATTGGGCTAACAATAACGACATCGTTTTTACTCTCGATAGTGATGGTAATGAAGCGTTTAGTATCTTCACCATCGATACTACAGATAAAAAGTCAAAAGTGGTTAAATTGGTTGGTTCAAATGTTTCAACCGAAGGCATTAGATCTGCCGCAACAGTTCATCCATTAATGGATGACCCGGACCATATCATAATTCAATATAATGGCCGTAGAGTTAAGTCACCAGATTTGTATAAATTGCCACTAGACAGTAAGTGGAGCGAAAAGCGTGAAAAAAACAGCAAAATGAAAATCATCGCCAAAAATCCTGGTGATGTGCAAGGCTGGGTTTTGGATCACGATGGTGATGTTCGTGGCGCGTTATCTATCAAAGGCTTAAAAGGTAAGTTTCATTACAAAGATAAAGGCGAAGAAAAGTTCCGCGTTTTACAGGAATTTAACGTTGAAGATGAAGGCATGAGTCCTTTAGGTTTTGATTTTGACAACAAAACCATGTTTGTTTCATCAAATATTGGCAGAGATCGCGGTGCGGTCTATAAGTTTGATCCACAAACCAACAAACTCGGTGAAATGATATTCGGCCATGATGTTGTTGATGTTAGTGGTTTGATGATGTCACGTAAGCAGAAAAAATTACTCGGTATCAGTTATTTTGATGATTACCCTGAAACCGTATATTTTGACAAAGCAACGGCAACCATGATGAAGTCTTTAGAGGCATCATTTCCGGGTAAAAGAGTAAACATCACCAGTCAATCTGAAGATGAAATGCTTAACATCGTACTCGTCAGTAATGATAATGACCCAGGTCATTACTACCTGTATAACCGTAATACACCAAGCCTTAGCTCGCTAGTTCCAAGAATGGAATGGCTTAAGCCTACAGATCTGTCACCAATGGAACCAATAAAGTTTACCAGTCGTGACGGTTTAACCATTCGTGGCTACTTAACAATTCCAAAAGACTCAGATGGTAAGAAATTACCGCTAATTATTAACCCGCATGGTGGTCCTTTTGGCGTAAGAGATTTATGGGGCTTTAACCCGGAACATCAATTCTTTGCCAGCCGAGGATATGCTACGGTACAAGTCAATTACCGCGGTTCGGGCGGTTATGGTCGTAAATTCCAACAAGCCGGTTATGGTGGTAAATGGGGTGCCGAGATGCAAAACGATCTTACCGATGCAGTAAACTATCTTGTTGAGCAAGGCATCGCCGATAAAGATAAAGTGTGTATTTACGGTGCCAGTTACGGTGGTTATGCCACCATGGCAGGATTAACGTTTACACCAGATTTATACAAATGTGGTATCAATTACGTGGGTGTAACCGATGTAGGCTTACTGTTTGATTCAATGCCTAAGCATTGGGAGCCACAAAAAGAATTGATGAAAGGCCGCATTGGTGATCCGGATGACAAAGAACTAATGAAACGTATGTCACCATTAGCGCACGTTGATAAAATTAAAGCGCCGTTAATGATAGTTCAGGGGGCGAAAGATCCACGTGTAGTAAAACAACACGCCACCGATTTACGCGATGCCCTTGAAGATAGAGGCATTGAATTAAGCGATGACGAATGGATCATGAAAAAAGACGAAGGTCATGGCTTTAGAAAAGAAGAAAACCGCATTGAACTGTACTCTAAGATGGAAAAGTTTTTAGCGAAACATTTACAATAATCTATAGTCGGTATTTTGTTTAACAAAAACGATAAGACCCTGGTCTTATCGTTTTTTTTTGTCATTAGGGTTGGCGGGGTTTTTAACCTCGCGTAATAGCACTTTCTAGAACCTCAACAACTACGGTAATAAGGCAGACATACAGAGATCGACTAAACTTAGTAATAGACAAATATGGATCGTGGGAGAGTATTATGGCTGTTGCAATCACTTTGAACCAATTTTTTGCTAAACAACACATTGACTATGAGCTTATTAAACACCGCCCGACAGAAACGGCCCTCGATAGTTCCAAGTCAGCTAGGCTGCCCCCAGAACAAGTCGCTAAGGCGGTGATCCTAGAAGACACCGATGGTAATTTTCTGATGGCCAGCGTCCCTGCCAGACGCAGTGTTTCTCTTAATCGACTCAATACACTCACTGACAGCCAGTATAAATTGGTAAATGAAACCAGGCTGAAAGAGCTTTTCCCCGACTGCAAAAAAGGGGCCATTCCTAGTGTTGGCAAAGCCTACAACCTAAAAATGATGGTTGATGATGAGCTACTGTCTAGCCCTTATGTCTATATAGAAGCCGGAGACCACCAGCACATGGTCAAAATAAATGGCAATGAATACCGGCAACTGGTAGCCAATATGCCCCATGGTGAAATACATGGTGGACTGTTAGGCTTTAGGCATTTCAGAGATAGGAAACCCAGCTGGAAATGGATCCCTTAGCTCAACTGCATGATTGAGTGGAATATTCAGAGTCAGCTTTCCTTCGTGCAGCTGCCATCCTTGTCGATTGCGATTTGGTCAAAATCTCGCACCAGAAAAAGGGACTATTTCTACATCAACATGGTCAAATTCCAGCCGGTCACGCTGGCTTTCGATTGGGATAAAGGCCAGCGCAAAGCCGAGTTCCATTTTGACGCTACTAATTACCCCTTGAATAAATTGCCAAACGGCTTTGGGGCAGATTAGGGTGAGTCTGTGACGACGGCCATTCAAAGAAGCGCTGGCAAGTAGGCCTGGTAGACCAAAGCAATGATCGCCGTGATGATGAGTGATAAAAATGGCTGCCAGAGTATGCAGGCTTAACGGTGTTTTTAAGATTTGATGCTGGCTGCCTCACCACAATCCATCGGGTACCAGTGTTTTTGCCCACTAGGTTGTATTGCCGTGGCGCTCACATTGCGGCTACGAGTCGGGGTGGCCGATACGGTGCCTAAAAATAGCAGCTTCATTAGCGTTACTACTCCGGTAGCAGATGTCTACTGTTAAAATATAGCACCGAGCTCTCATTCGCGGTAATGACTGGTTTAATTTTGCTGACTATCCAGCAAGAATTACAGATAACTAATTTAAATGATTCATTTAGTTAAATTTTACCGTATTGCATACCCGCGTTAGCTCAAAGTGCATGTTTCAGAGTGACTGAGCAATTTCAATTCAAGGCGCAGCTATGCAGTAATGGTGATCCCTTCCAAATAGGTGCAACGAAGAAGTGAGGTTGCTCAGACACTCCGTTCCGGTGGGATTAAAAGCAATTTATGCCGCGTTATTAAATTTAACAATGGAACAACCATTCTCTAAATTTAATGCCTTGCCTAAATTGCTTTTAACTCCCACTGAAATCTTGCACTTTGAGCTAGCACGGGTATATTCTATAATTACTGTTATTTGCGAGGCGCTAAAATGAATTACTCTGACCTTAAATCGGCATTATTTATTCTTTTACTCAGTTCTTGTGCCACCACATACTATCCTGATGTGGATTTCAATCCGGAATATAATTTCAGTCAATTACAAACCTTTGTGGTATTTGACAGTTATCCGGCGGATCAAAGTGCCAGTAAAACGTTAAATAGAACCATCAGTGATTTGGACAATGAACGAGTGATCAAAGCCATCACCAGCAATTTGCAACAAAAGGGCATGACCACTGCAGAAGTTGACAATGCCGATATGCAAGTTAGGTTTCAGCTAGTGACGAAAGATAGAACTCGATTAACAACGTATAACAGCGGCTATTACCAGTGTTGGCGTTGTCGTGGTGCCTACGGTATGCCTGCGCCAATAACGGAAGTTGATATAAGAGAGTATGTAGAAGGAACAATGATCATCGATTTTGTTGATCCTAAACTGGGCAAATCGGTTTGGCGCTCAGTGGTCACCAAAGCCCTGCCGTCAAAAGTGCCGGTAGATGAGAAACAAGAAAAAACACAACAACTAATCAATGCAATGCTGGCTAGCTTCAAAGCACCCGTAACGAAATAATAGATAACCATAACAAAAGAGAATTTAGACATGGCTGAAGAAACCATATTTTCCAAAATTATCCGCCAGGAAATCCCTACGCCACTACTTTATCAGGATGATTTAGTAACTGCCTTTCGTGATATTTCGCCAAAAGCACCAACCCATATTTTAATCATCCCTAATAAACTTATTGCCACCACCAACGATGTTGAGGAGGATGATGAATTAACGCTAGGCAGAATGATCACCGTTGCGAAAAGGTTGGCGATCGAGGAGGGCATTAGTGCTGATGGCTATCGATTAATCATGAATTGCAATAGCCATGGTGGCCAAGAAGTGTATCACATTCATATGCACTTGCTCGGTGGCAAACGGCTAGGGCCAATGTTGTCTGTTTAACCAAGAGAATTAGTTCAAACGTTTTTATCTGCTATTCATATAACAATAAAGATAGCAACAGCGTAAAAATTTATTACTGCAAGTATTTACAAAGTGCTAAAACTTGTTAGTATTCGCACCGAACCAGGGGGTGTTCACTAAGTGAATTAACAATAATTTATTTAGTGAACTGAGATGCAAGCTTCGCAGCAAACCCTTTGAACCTGAACCGGATAATACCGGCGTAGGAATGGTAAAATCTGCTTATGCTGTTGATATTGCAACACCATCGCAAACAACTTATCCTTTTTGTGCCGGATCATTAAAATAAATTTTTAGAGATCTGAAATGAACTTTCAAAAAACGGCACTGTGTAGTGCTATCACCATCGGGCTGATTTCACAGTCTGCCATCGCCGAACAACAATCTAGCCAAACTGCTAACCAAGTTAGTGAAACTAACATCGAGGTTATTGAAGTTGTTGGTGATTTTCGTAATCAAAGTTTACAACGCACAGCGTCTTCTTTATCGGTAATTAGCGAAGATGATATCGCCGTACGAAATGCCCAAAACTTAGAAGAAATTGTTCTGGCAACGCCTAATGTTAATTTTTCAAGTGGCAGTAACCGTGCACGCTATTATCAAATACGTGGCATCGGTGAACGCAGTCAGTTTCAAGAACCAATCAACCCGTCAGTGGGTATGGTCATTGATGATGTCGATTTTACCGGCATCGGCAGCGTTGCTTCGATGTTTGATGTACAACAAGTCGAAGTATTTCGCGGCCCGCAAGGCACACGTTTTGGTGCCAATGCTATGGCAGGTGTGGTGAATATCACCACTAACGCGGCAAGTGATGAATTCGAAGGTGAGTTCAAGCTGATGGCAGGTAATTATAATTCCACCGCAATTGCTGCCGTGATCTCAGGTCCTGCCTCACATAATCTGGCGTATCGCTTTGCTGTGGAGCAATTTACCAGCGATGGCTTTGTTGAAAATACTCATCTGAATAGCGATGATACCAATAACCGTGATGAACTAACGATACGCAGCAAGTTTTCTTATCATCCATCCGATGATTTAAGCATAGACTTGGCCGTATTTTATTTTGATTTTGACAATGGCTATGACACTTTTTCGTTAGATAACAACCGTGAAACCATGTCTGATCAACCAGGTGTTGATACTCAAGAAACCATTGCTTCTAGCGTACGGGTAAGTTATGACGGTTTAGACTCCATCGAAGTGTTGTCAATATTTAGCTATGCCGATTCAGATATGGGTTACGGTTACGATGAAGATTGGAGTAACCCAACGCTTTGTCAGGTAAACGAATGTCCTTTCGGTGATTATTCTTCAACGGATCACTATTTTCGTGACCGATCATCATTTACCGGAGAATTTCGCTTATTGTCAAAGCCGGGTGATAATATCTTCAACAACACCACCGCTTGGGTTGCTGGCGTATACCTGCGTAATGAAGAAAACGATTTGTTAAGACAATACACCTATGCTGCCGGCGATTTTAATTCAACATACGAAACCGATACACTCGCCGGTTTTGTGCAATTAGACAGTAAGCTTGATGACAAAATTACTTTAACCACCGGCTTAAGAGTAGAGCAGTGGCAATTAGACTATAGCGATTCGCAATCATTAAGCTTTGATCCTGATGAAACGTTATTCGGTGGCAAGCTGGTATTGGCCTATCAAGCAACCGAAGATACCATGTATTACGGTTCAATAAATCGTGGTTTTAAAGCCGGCGGGGTGAATACCGATGGCACACTAACCGAAGATAAGCGTGAGTTTGATGCGGAATATCTGTGGAATTACGAAGTCGGGGTTAAATCGAATTTCTTAGATAATCGCGCCCATGTCCGTGTTGCGGTATTTTACATGGACCGGGAAGATATGCAGGTAAAAACCTATGAAAATTTTACCCGTCCTGATGGCACTCCTGGATTTTTGATTTATCTTGATAATGCCGCCTCAGGTACTAACCAAGGGGTTGAAATAGATGGCTCTTGGGCAATAACTGACAGTTTAGAGTTATACGGCGCGTTAGGCATACTCGATAGTGAATACAAAGACTTTATCAATGGCAATGGTGAAGATTTCTCTGGACAAGAGCAGGCACATGCGCCTAACTATCAATTTAACCTGGGCGTAAATTATCAGCTACTCGATAACTGGTTATTTAATGTCAATGTGGATGGCAAAGACGAGTTCTACTTCTCTGATTCTCATCGAGATAAATCCGATGCTGTAGAGTTGCTTAATGCCTCGGTAACTTATCTGCAAGATAACTGGCAAATAAAGGCCTGGGGCCGCAATATCAGCGATGAAGATTATCAAACTCGTGGTTTTTTCTTTGGTAATGATCCACGAGATGGTTACACTGCTAAAGGCTATTATCAATTAGGTGCTCCGGCTGAATTTGGTGTAACCTTTCATTATCAGTTCTAATAAATCTGCTGCGCATTGTTATATGTGCCATTGCGTGGCGTTGTTTAGTTGGTATTTTATGCTCAAATACTGACTAAACTAATACATTACCGAAAAAAACTGAATCAGGAACTATTATGCAAATATCGATAGAAATTAGTTTATACCCTTTGGCCGAAGAACAGTTTAAGGCGGAAATTTGGAACTTTATTCGCACCTTGCGAGCAGTTGAAGGACTAAAAGTAGTCACCAATGGTATGAGTTCGCAAGTTTTTGGCGAATACGATTTAGCGGTGAGTACGGTAATGAATGAGATCAAACACGTTCATCAAACGTTAGGCAGTGCCGTTTTTGTGGTCAAATTTATCGGCGGCGATCGTTCTGTGCCTGAAACAGAAACCTAATATTTTTAAGGCTAAAACTTTGCAAAGTATCATTGAATATTTTCTACATTTACCTTTTTGGGAACTGCTGGCGGTAAGTCTCTCCATCGCCTATGTGGTGTTGGTGGCTCGCAACAACAGCTGGTGCTGGCCGGCGGCGTTTATTTCAACATTGATATTCACCATCATTTTCTATGATGTGTCATTGTTGATGGAGTCGTTACTGAACGTTTATTACATGGTGATGGCAGTTTATGGCTGGTATCGCTGGCAAAACTCCAATCTATTAACGGCCAATAATTCTTTACCTGTGTGTAAGTGGCCGGTAATCAAACATGTGCAATTAATTTGCTGCTTGTCACTGATCAGTTTATCGCTAGGCTGGTTTATGGATAATTATACCGATGCTGATTACGCCTATTTAGATACCTTTACCACAGTGTTTGCCATTGCCACCACGTATTTGGTCACCATAAAGTTATTGGAGAATTGGCTGTATTGGTTTGTGATCAATAGCGTCTCGGTTTTTATCTTCTTGCAGAAAGGTCTGGAACCAACGGCAGTGTTGTTCGCATTTAATATCTTAATGTGCATTATTGGTTACGTTAACTGGAACAAGTTGCACCATAGCCAACAAAACGAACAAGAGCTTAGTGTTGCCTCAACTCGATAGTATTCTTAAAAATAGCCCGGTACTGCAAGGCAGCTCGACTGTAAATGTCATTACCGCTGGTTACTCGCATCAATGTTTTCAAGTGAGTACCACTAACGGCCAAGTATTTTTAAAAATTTTTAATGTTGGCCAAGAACAGCAGCAATTAGACATATCACAGCTTGCCAGCAAGGTCGGGCTTGCACCTCAGGTCCTGGAAATTTGCCCAAAACTTGGTTATTTAATTACTGAATTTATTGATGCACCAACCTTGATGTCGGTAGACCTTGGAGTAGCAGAGAAGTTACAAATTTCAGCAGAGCTTATTTATCAGTGCCATCAAATGAAGGCCAGGGTAACTCGATTAGAGCTGAGTGATACCCTCAACGAATTACTACTTAGTGCTAAATTACCGCCATCATCTATAGGTAAGCTTGCGGCTTATAGTGCCAGTTTAATTCAAACCATCACCATTGATGACAAGCGATTGGTGTTATCACACGGTGATGTTAATTTTAATAATATCTTAGTCGCCGTGAATAAAAACTATTTGCTTGATTGGGAATATTGTTACCTTGCTGAGCCTGAATTTGATTTAGCAATGTGTTTAGCGATAAATCAGATAGATATGTCTCTTCAGCCGGGTTTTATTAAGCATTATCAGCAGTATCTGCGAGGTGATGGCAGGTTTAGTCATGTTATTTGCCCTGAAAAGGTAACGCGTTACCATGAATATTCTTTATTTATCAATGCTTTATGGTTTGTGTCGTTAGATGTAAATAACGTAAGCGAACAGCAAAAAGTGATGCAGTTACGCAGTAAAGACTATTTAAGCAACATCATCTCAGCTTAGTATTTGAGACCAGAAGCTGTAAAGTTACGATTAATAACAGTGTGTTAACAGTTTAATTCGGTGATAATTAACTTAACAATTATTATTACGTTGATTACTAAGAGTTAAATTTTGAACTGGAAAGAATTCATTGAAAATCGAAATCGTTTTTTCTGGCTCCTGCATATTGGTGGCTGGATTGGTTTCGCTTTGGTTCACTTCCTTGGGTCTTTGCTACATGACTTAAGAGACTTATTCATTTGGGTGATTTTTTTAGGTGCCTATGCAGGTGCAATCATTTCCATCCCGTTACGCTATATCTACCAAAAAGCCTGGAATCTAACCCCGATAAAAATTGCTTTGGTGGTGTTTGTATCTTCCTTCGTCACTGGTTTAATATGGCAAGTGGTGAAAAATATTACCTATTGGGAGATATACAAACATGGCTGGAAACCAGACTCTATCTGGTACTATAGTCAAAACAGTCTGTGGTCATTCTATATTATCTTAAGCTGGAGTGGTTTGTATTTTGGTATTAAATATTACCAGATGCTGCAACAAGAAAAAGAGAAAGTGCTAACGGCCAATAATATTGCCAACCAGGCGCAATTAAAAATGCTGCGTTACCAGTTAAACCCACATTTCTTGTTTAATACCTTAAATGCCATTTCCACCTTGATCCTCATCGATGAAAACAAGAATGCCAACGGCATGGTAACCAAACTGAGTGACTTTTTACGCTACTCTCTGGATATGGATCCGATGAAAAAGGTCAGCTTATCGGATGAAGTAAAGGCGCTTAATTTATATTTAGATATTGAGAAAGTGCGTTTTGAAGAGCGCTTACAATTGCGTTTTGAAGTGCAAAACAACTGCCAAAATGCCCTGGTACCCAGTATGATTTTCCAACCTCTGGTTGAAAATGCGATTAAATATGCCATTGCGGTGAAAGAAACTGGTGGTACTATTTTTATCAAAGTGTCGCGCTTTGCCAACGACTTGCAATTGGAGATCGCCGATGACGGCCCTGGTGCCGAAATCATCAATGGTAATTTGGCAAGAGAGAATGGCGTAGGCCTGGTAAACACCAAAGAACGGTTAATTGCCCTCTATGAAAATAATTATTCGTTAGTAGTTAGTGACAATATTCCCACAGGCGTTAAAATAAACATAAGAATTCCGTTTCAGCTTGAACAATAACGAAGACGACACTAAAGACAATGACAAATAAATTAAAAACAATAATTGTTGATGACGAACCTTTAGCAAGAAAAGGCCTGGCAGTGCGCTTAACTGCTTTTGACGAAGTAGACGTAGTGAGTTTATGCGCCACCGGCAGAGAAGCGATAGAACAAATTAAATTACAGCAACCAGATCTGGTGTTTCTTGATATTCAAATGCCTGAAATCAATGGTTTTCAAGTGGTGCAGGCACTGGAAGAAATGCAACAGAAAATGCCATTGATTGTCTTTGTCACCGCGTTTGATCAATACGCAATCAAAGCTTTTGATATTCATGCTTTAGATTACCTGTTAAAACCGGTCGATCATGACCGACTAGAATCTGCCCTGAGCAAAGTAAAACATACTCTGGCGCAAGCAAAAGATACCGCGCATAAAGAAAAGCTGGTGAAACTGGTCAGTGAAGTAACCGGCAATGATTGTGAACAAATCCTGGCCGAATTGGCCAATAACTCGCCGGTAAGTATGAGTCAGTACTCGGATGTGCTGGCGATAAAAGATGTTGGTGAGACCACGCTGGTACCAACCAAAGACATCTTATGCATTGATGCCGCCGGAGATTATATGTGTGTTCATACGCATGACGGCACTCATATATTACGCAAAACGATGAAAGATCTTGAGCAATTGCTTGATCCGAAAATGTTTCTTCGTATACATCGCTCGACCATAGTTAACAAAGGTTACATCGATAAATTTGGCAATCACATCAATGGCGAATATTATTTAATATTGACCAACAATAAAGAAATGAAAGTAAGCCGTAGTTATAAAGACAAAGTGAAACAAGCGGTGCTTGGTTAGTAGAATAGGTTTTCGTACCGTAATCTAGAATAAAATATGTAATGTATAAACTAGAGCTTTTAGCTTTAGTTTATACATTATAAATTATGAATTTTAGCCAGTTCAGCAATATCCAATATTGAATTTTGTGCCTGCAGTAAATCACCATTTACCTGTTTTTTATGTTTCACCGCATCCCTAATTGGCACTTCCACAATTTGTGATGCGACTTCGCCGATCATTATCATGGTTTTATTATCTTTAACCGCTTGTATTGCAGCAACGCCTAATTTGGTTGCTAAAATCCGATCTTTAGCCACAGGCGTTCCGCCACGTTGAATATAACCAAGAATACAAGGGGTGCAGGTTATGTTGGCATAGTCTTGCAAGTCTAGACACAACTGGTTTACGCCACCAGGCCAAAGGTTTTCGGCAGTGACTATCAAGTAGCTGCTTCTGCCGCGTTGTTTTTTACACAGGTTAATATGTTCCGCTATTTTTTGTAGCTCAAGCCCGGGATTCTGAAAACTTTCAAAGGTGAGTACTTGTTCGGCACCACAGGCAATGCCAACATTTAATGCCAAAAAACCGCTGTGTCTGCCCATTACCTCAATCACCATAATACGCTCAAAGGCATCGGCAGTATCGCGTATTTTATCAATGGCTTCTATCGATGTATTTACCGCCGTGGCAAAGCCTATGGTGTGATCGCAGCCATCGATATCATTATCTATGGTGCCAGGAATACCAATGAGATCACCCGGATAATACCGTGAAAGTTCTACCATGCCACTAAATGAGCCATCACCACCAATCACAATCAGTGCAGCCACGTTCAGTTCTTTTAAGTGTTGTGCAGCTTGCTGCTGACCAGGTACCGACTCAAATTCAACGCAGCGAGCACTTTTTAATATGGTGCCGCCATAGTGGATGATATCGCGCACACTGGTCTCATCGAGGCGAATATATTCTTTATTGATTAAGCCGCTATAGCCATGTTTAAAACCAATGACCTGATAACCAAAATGCAAAGCGGCAAGGGTGCAACTTCGTATCGCTGCGTTCATTCCTGGTGCATCACCGCCACTGGTTAGCAGCGCAATGGTTTTCGGCTTGGTTTGATTTAACATGGCAATCGTTTGTTAACTACTTTGCTTAAAGTATAAACAAATTAAGGTTGATATGAAAGTTCTCTAAATGATGTTGAAATCATTAAAATTCAGGAGGTTATAAATTAAAAAGCCAGCTTTACGCTGGCTTTAGATAATTGCAGTGGCTTTTTACTGCAATTTATTTTTTAATCGTTAAGATTTTGATGGTATTGCTGGCGCCAACGGTTTCCATGGTATCACCATGGGTGAAGATAACTAAATCACCGTCATTAAATTCGCTGATTTCTGAGGCTAGAACGGTTTCTAACACATCTTTAGACAAATCTTTTTCGGTTGATGTTGTTGAATCAAATTGTACCGGATAAACACCACGATATATTGCCGATTTATTCAAGGTTTTAACATGACGCGATAAAGAGTAAATTGGTAAACCTGAGGTGATGCGTGACATGATTTTAGAGGTCATGCCAGATTCGGTCAATGACACAATGGCTTTAACACCTTTTAAGTGGTTAGCGGCATACATTGCTGACAGGGCTACTGTCTCAGAAATACCTTCAAATGTTTTTTCCAGTCTATGACCTGAGATATGCGCTGAGCGTTGTTTTTCTGCGCCGATACACACTTGTGCCATCGCTTTTACGGTTTCTACCGGATATTTACCGGCAGCGGTTTCTGCACTTAGCATTACCGCATCGGTACCATCTAATACCGCATTGGCCACATCCATCACTTCTGCACGAGTCGGCATAGGTTGAGTGATCATAGTTTCCATCATTTGCGTCGCAGTAATAACCACACGGTTTAATTGACGAGAGCGGGCAATAATATGTTTTTGTTTACCAACAAGCTCAGCATCGCCAATTTCTACCCCTAAATCGCCACGGGCAACCATAACAACATCAGAGGCTAAAATGATCTCATCCAACACGTTATTATCATTAACCGCTTCAGCACGTTCAATTTTAGAAACCAGACGGGCATTACACTTAGCTTCTTGAGCAAGTAAGCGAGCTTCACGCATATCGGCGGCATCACGAGGGAAAGAAACCGCAAGAAAATCGGCATCAAGTTTTGCTGCAAGCTTAATGTCTTCCTTATCTTTGTCGGTTAGCGCTGCAGCAGATAAACCACCGCCTTGACGGTTAATACCTTTATTGTTCGATAACGGGCCACCAACAGTGGTAATAGTATGAACTTGCTGACCAACAATGGATTCAACGCGTAATTGCACTCGGCCATCGTCTAATAGTAAGACATCGCCAGTATTAACATCATTTGGTAAGGCTTTATAATCGATACCAACGCTGGTTTGGCTACCTTCACCTTTGGCTAATTCGGCATCTAAAATGAATGCATCGCCAATTTCCAGAGCGATAGGGCCATCTTTAAAGGTTGAAATTCGAATTTTAGGACCTTGTAGATCACCCAAAATGGCAACGTAAGTATTCAGCTCTTTGGCAATTTTACGAACATTGGCGGCTCTGTCGATATGGTCTTGCGCAACACCGTGCGAAAAATTAAGTCGTACTACGTTAACACCGGCAGCAATAACTTCTCTTAAAACATTAATGTCATCAGTTGCTGGACCAAGGGTTGCAACTATCTTCGTTCTTCTAGGCATGAAAGGGTACCTTATTGGGTGAATGAATTATTCTTTACGCTCAAAACGTGAGCTACGTAAACTGTCTTTAACTTTCTTCAGGTTGTCTCTAAATTTAGAACCACGGCGTAATGTAAAGCCGGTGGCCAGTATATCTACCAAAGTCAGTTGTGCTATTCGGGATGCCATTGGCATATAAAGATCGGTATCTTCGGCAACGGTTGGCGATAATACGATATTACATTCCTTCGCAAGCGGAGTGTTGGCATCGGTAACACCGATAACAATGGCGTCGTTTTCGCGAGCAATATGGGCTACTTCTACTAACGGTTTCGTTCTACCGGTGTGAGAGAATAAAACCACAACATCGCCCTGAGTACTGTTAATGCTACTCATTCGTTGCATTAAAACATCATCGAAGTAGATCACAGGAACATTGAAGCGGAAAAATTTGTTTTGTGCGTCATGGGCAACCACTGCCGATGCGCCAAGACCGAAGAAGGATATTTTATTTGCTTGGGTTAAAACATCAACGGCACGGTTTATCATATTGGTATCTAAACTTTTACGAGCCATTTCAAGATTGGCTAAGGTCGATTCAAATATTTTAGTGGTGTACTCTTCGGCAGTATCGTTTTCGTCAACATGGCGATTCACATAAGGTGTACCGTTTGCCAGTGACTGCGCTAAATGCAACTTAAAGTCTGGATAACCTTTGGTGTCTAATCGTCGGCAAAAGCGATTAACCGTAGGTTCGCTGATGTTTGCTTGTTTTGCCAGAGAGGCAATACTTGCATGAATGACGGTTGCTGGCGAAGCTAAGATCACTTCCGCTACTTTACGTTCAGATTTGCTGAATGTATCGAATTCGTTGTTGATTTTTTCTATGATATTCATTAACAGACCTCATCTTATTTGCTAGTACTGTAAATTATTTTTAGCCAATAAAACAGTATTTATGTAAATTTATTTCATATTTGTGTTTTATTTTAACGCATTTTTAGCATTTATGTAAGTTTATTGTCTATAATGAACACAATTATTTGGTCGTCCCGTAAATTTAAAGGGGTGCAAGATGTAATTAAATTACAAATTGTACTTTACCTTCGGCCATTATCAGTATAAATTAAGCTTAAATGTAATTTATTTTCATTGTGTTGAGAGATTAATACCCATGAGTCAACCTACTATACAATCCGCCGAACAAATTGTTTTATTTGGTGCGGCAGGTGATTTGTCAAAGCGTAAATTATTTGCGGCCCTATATCATCTATATAACGAAAACCTACTAGTTGATGATGTTAAAATTATTGGCGTCGCCCGCATCGAATTTGACGATGCAGCGTTTCAAGCTTTTGTTAAAGAGAGCCTGAATACCTTTATTGGCGAACAAATTAATGATGAGAAAGTAGAGCAATTTATTCTCCACTTTAGCTATGTAAAACTCGACTTTGCTGAGCAAAAAGCGTTTAAGAGCCTAGCCAAAGTATTAAAAGGCGATGTTTACACCTTATATTATTTAGCGACGCCACCATCCATATACGGTTTAATTGCCGACGGCTTAAATGCCCATAAATTAAATAGTGAATATGCCCGTGTCGTCATGGAAAAGCCAATCGGTAACGATCTTGAGTCTTCAAAAGTCATCAATGATTTAGTCAGTCGTCATTTTGAAGAATCACAAATTTACCGCATCGATCATTATCTCGGTAAAGAAACCGTATTGAATCTGCTTTCATTGCGCTTTGCCAACTCCTTGTTTAGTACTAACTGGGATCATACTTGTATCGATCATGTACAAATTACCGTCGCCGAGAGTGTTGGTATCGAAGGCCGCTGGGGTTTTTATGATGGTACAGGGCAAATGCGCGATATGGTACAAAACCACTTATTGCAAATTTTATCCTTATTAGCGATGGAGCCACCGACAGATTTATCATCAGAAAACATTCGTGATGAAAAATTAAAGGTCATTAAAGCACTGCGCAAGATTGATCACAGTAACATTCAGGACAAAACGGTTCGTGGCCAATATACCAAAGGCCATATGAATGGCGACAAGGTTCCGGGTTATTTGGAAGAAGAAGGGGCAAATGTTAATAGTAGCACCGAAACGTTTGTTGCCATCAAGGCTGAAATTGATAACTGGCGCTGGGCTGGTGTACCATTTTACTTACGTACCGGTAAGCGTATGGCCTGTAAGCACTCAGAAGTAGTGATCCACTTTAAACACCAGCCGCACAATATTTTTGATAGCAGTTTTACCCAATTACCGGCCAATAAACTGACCATACGGTTACAACCTGATGAAGGGGTTGAATTGACGGTGATGAATAAGGTTCCTGGTATCACCAAAGAGCTGCAAATTAGAGAAACCAAACTCGATTTAAGTTTTTCCGATCTAAAAGATGCGTCTCGAGTGATCGATGCCTACGAACGTCTTATTTTAAGCGCGATCAATGGTAATGCCGGTTTGTTCATTCGTCGCGATGAAGTAGAAGCGTCATGGCAATGGGTTGATAGCATCATGGCAGCCTGGGAAAATTCAAACGAAGCGCCAAAAAGCTATGCCAGCGGTAGCTGGGGCCCGGTATCATCGATTTCGTTAATTGCTCGCGACGACAGAGAGTGGGACGAATAATGATCAAGCAAAATACTTTTAGCTCACGAGACGAGCTCGATTTGGCTTTTGCCAAACAAATTGCTCAGCAGCTATGCGATGCTATATCGCTGAAAGGTTATGCCAGTATTGCATTTTCTGGTGGTAGCACACCAAAAGGCTTGTTTACCCATTTGTCGAATATGACTCTGGACTGGTCAAAAGTCACCATTACTTTGGTAGACGATCGCTGGGTGGATACCGATAGTCAGGATTCAAACGATCGCTTGCTTAGAGAAAACCTGTTAAAAAACAATGCCGTTAAGGCAAGGTTTTTCTCACTGAAACAAGCTGAGCAATTAACAACAGACTACTTAAATACTCTTAACAAACAAGCGCAACAATTTATGCCGTTAGATGTGGTTATTTTAGGTATGGGTGAAGACGGTCACACCGCTTCAATTTTTCCTTGCTCTGAGCAAGTAGAGCAGGGGTTAGATGCTACTAATGCGCCTTGTTTAATGAAAACGGTTCCCACAACAGCACCTTATGAACGAGTGACTTTCAACTTTTCGGCGTTGATCAAAGCAGCTCACCTTTATTTACACGTTGTTGGCGATGCTAAGCAACAAGTGCTGCAAACTGCACTTGCCAATGACAATGCCATAGAAATGCCTATTCGTGCTTTCTTACACCATCAGGATAAAACCTGTGAAATTTTCTGGGCGGAATAACTAATGATAAAACCTCAAATTCAAGCAGTAACTGAACGCATAATTGCTCGCAGTAAAGACTCGCGTAGTCAGTACCTGGATAAAATTAACCAAGCAAAATCATCAAAAGTACATCGATCGGTTTTATCTTGTGGCAACCTTGCTCATGGCTTTGCTGCTTGTGGCAAAGAAGATAAATCTATTCTTAAGCAGCTAAACCATAGTGATGTGGCGATTGTTTCTGCTTATAACGATATGCTTTCTGCCCATCAGCCATACGAAACGTACCCACAAATCATTAAAGATGCGGTACGTGAAACCGGTGGCGTTGCCCAGTTTGCTGGCGGTGTACCGGCAATGTGTGATGGTGTTACGCAAGGTCAACCAGGTATGGATCTGAGCCTGATGAGCCGCGATGTAATTGCCATGTCATCGGCAGTGGCGTTATCTCATAACATGTTCGACGGTACCTTAATGTTAGGCATTTGCGATAAAATTGTCCCGGGATTATTAATTGCCACCATGACCTTTGGTCATTTACCTACGGTATTCGTACCGGCCGGGCCAATGCCATCAGGGCTACCGAATAAAGAAAAAGCTCGAGTTCGTCAGCAATATGCTGAAGGCGAAGTTGGCCAGGACAAGCTGCTTGAAGCAGAGTCGGCCTCTTACCATAGCCCGGGCACTTGTACATTTTTCGGTACGGCAAACTCTAACCAGTTGGTTGTCGAAGTGATGGGTTTACACTTGCCGGGTGCGTCTTTTGTGGCACCAAACACCCAGTTACGCGAAGAATTAACCAAAGCCGCTGCTCGTCAAGTAACCCGGTTAACCCAACAGTCAGGCAATTATGTGCCGGTTGGCGAAATGATCGATGAAAAATCGATTGTCAATGCCATTGTTGCACTGTTGGCAACGGGTGGCTCAACCAACTTGACCATGCACATTATCGCCTTTGCCAAGGCCGCTGGCATAATCATCAATTACGATGACTTTGCCGATTTATCTGATGCGGTGCCATTAATGACGCGTATTTACCCGAATGGGTTTGCTGATATCAATCAGTTCCAGGAAGCGGGTGGCATGGCGTTATTGTTTAGAGATTTAATCGATGCCGGTTTAGTCCATGAAGACGTGAATACCATATGTGGCCAAGGCCTTGAAAAATATACGCAAGTGCCAACCATGGTCGATGGTAAGTTAGTGTGGTTAGACGGACCGACGCAATCTGGCGACATTGAGGTTATCGCAGCTCCTGGTGAACCATTTAAAGAAGATGGCGGCCTGAAAGTACTGAAAGGTAACTTGGGTCGTTCGGTATTGAAAACGTCGGCATTAGCCCCGGGAGCCGAGATCATTAAAGCGCCAGCCGTGGTGTTTGAAGATCAACACGATTTAGACAAAGCCTTCCATGCCGGTGAGTTAGATAAAGATTTCGTTGCTGTGGTTCGTTTCCAGGGACCTAAAGCACGTGGTATGCCTGAGTGTCATAAATTAACGCCACCACTTGGTGTGTTGCAAGATAAAGGCTTTAAAGTGGCCTTAGTGACTGACGGCCGGATGTCAGGGGCTTCCGGTAAAGTGCCTGCGGCAATTCACTTAGTGCCTGAAGCGCTGGATGGCGGTTTAATTGCGAAAGTGCAAACCGGTGATATGATCAATATTGATGGTCAAACGGGTGAATTAACCTTGTTGGTAGACGAACAAGAATTAGCACAACGACAACCTGCCGCATTTACAGCTCAGCATGAGCATTCAGGTATCGGCCGAGAACTGTTTGGTTTTATGCGCAACAATTTAAGTGACGCAGAAACGGGTGCTTGTTCACTGTTTGTTAAGGACAATAGTTAAATGTCTATCGATGTGATCAATGTTGTCGCCGATATTGGCGGCACTAACTTAAGAATAGGTGTTGTTGGCGCAGATGACAGCGTTAACGATATTGAACTTTTTCAATGTAATGAATTTGAAAGTTTAAAAGCCGTTTTAGAAATTTATTTTAGTAAAAATGCTATCGACAGTACTCGAGTAAATGCCTGTCTGGCCATTGCTTGTCCCGTTGAACAAGATTTGATCAACATGACAAATTTACCATGGCAATTTTCCCAGTCTGAACTGAAAGCAGATTTGAACTTAAATCGTTTGTATTTAATCAACGACTACACCGCGATTGCCTGGGCAGTACCGAAATTATCCAATGCGCAAAAAGTGAAAATTGGTGGTGGTGAAGCTGTTCCGCAAAAACCCATTGCGATTTGTGGTCCGGGCACGGGTTTAGGTGTTGCCAATGTCATTTGGGCTAACGACCAATGGATCAGTATTGGCGGTGAAGGGGGTCACGTAGACTTTGCCGCGGTAGATAATACCGAAGTAGAAATTTTACGCTTCTTACAGCACAAATACTCTCGGGTTTCTTATGAGCAAGTGCTATCTGGCCTGGGTATCGAACAAATTTATCAAGCGCTATGTTCAATCAAAGGAATAGGATCTCAGGCTTATCACGCCAAAGACATTACCGCAAAAGCGATAGATAGCTCGTGTGACGTGTGTGTAGAAACACTGAATCAATTTTGTAAAATCTTGGGCAGTTTTGCCGGAAATCTTGCATTAACCACGCTGGCTGCTGGTGGTGTTTATATTGCCGGAGGCATAGTGCCACGTTTTATCGAATGTTTAAAACATAGTGAATTTAGAGCCCGTTTTGTCGCTAAAAATCGCTTTACCGCAATAAATTCCGCAATTCCAACTTATGTAATTACCGAAGCACAACCAGGGCTTTTAGGAGCCAGTGCTTATCTTATTCAACAAAATAGTAATGAGGCATTATGTCGTTAACTAATACTTGGCAAACTCAGCCAGAAGAAATCTTTGCATTGGGCAACATAGTCCCGGTACTTGTCATTGAAAACGTTGAGGATGCTGTACCTATTGCCAAAGCGTTAATCGCAGGCGGTATCAGCGTGTTAGAAGTAACGTTAAGAACGGCTAATGCCTTAGCCGTGATTAAAGAGATTGCCACCAACGTACCAGAAGCTATGATTGGTTCAGGTACCGTGATCAATCCTGAAACGTTACAACAATCGATTGATGCGGGGGCAAAATTTGCCATTAGCCCGGGGTTAACCAAAGAGTTATTAGCCGCAGCTAAGCAATCTTCTATTCCGTTAATTCCGGGGATTGCTTCAATTTCTGAATTAATGACAGGTATCGATGCTGGTTTTGATCATTTTAAATTCTTCCCGGCAGAAGCCGTTGGCGGGGCAAAATCGATCAAATCTATTTCGGGTCCGTTTCCTAATATTCGTTTTTGCCCAACGGGTGGTATCAACGAATCAAATATGGGCAATTACTTAAGCCTGGGTAACGTAAGTTGTATCGGCGGTTCATGGTTAGTACCTGACAGTGTCGTTGCTGACAAAGATTGGGCTCAAATTACTGAGATCACCAAAAAAGCAGTCGCTGCCAGCAAGCAATTTGCCTAGCCACTATCTCATTTATAAAGGTGGTCTAGTTCGCTGAATTAGGTCACCTTTTCATTTACATTATCTAATTATTAGTTTGAATATGAGAGTTAAAAAGCTAACCTGCTGTTTATACGATTATTTAACAATGGATAAAGTTAATCGCTTGCACAACGTCTATATATTTCAATGCTCATTTCCCCAGAGTGCACTATCGTTTGATAATCCCTAAAATTGCTGCTAACTTACTAAAAATATTAATAAAAGATGTGTTTACTTTTGCAGTAATCCTTACCTATGTTACTCAATAGCACAGATAACATCGTCATGGTTTTTGCAAAAAGAACAAAAGTACATGCCAATATTATTTGCCTCTTAGTAGGCGTTTGCAGTATAAGGTTATCTAGTATTTGTGAAAGAAGTGAGAAGATAACAAGCAATTCAACAGGACTAAAATGTTTATCGGAAATAGTAAAAATGTAATTACCCCTTGCGTAGGTCGATGCGACCTAGATGAAAATGATATTTGTATGGGGTGCTATAGGTCTGCATCAGAGATTGCTGGTTGGATGGACAAGTCGGAAGACGAAAAAATAAATATAGTGATTAGATGTAAAAAAAAGATAGCTCTTCATTTACAAGATAGTTAAAAATACCATTAAACCAGTGACTTAAACCGATGAAAATAACTCATGCGGGACTACTTACCGTTGCTCAGTTTAAGCCGTTTAATGTGACGTTAACCATGTCTTCAGAGGCTAATGATGAATCAAGTGATAAATGTTCGACCAGAATGTATAGATGACATTAATGATATTAAAAAAATTACTATTGAAGCCTTTAAAAATCACCCTCACAGCAACTCAACCGAAGATGAAATAGTCGCTCGGTTACGTGCTGATAATGATTTGAGCGTTTCTTTAGTTGCAGAAGTTAATGGTGTGGTTGTTGGTCATATTGCTTTTTCAAAAGTAAAAATAAACAATGAATTCATTCAATGGTATGGTTTGGCTCCGGTGTCAGTAAAGCCTGAATATCAAAATCAAGGTGTTGGAAGCAAATTAATACTTTCGGGTTTGGATGCTATTCGCCAGTTAAATGCACATGGCTGCGTGCTTCTCGGTGAGCCTGAATATTATAATAAGTTTGGCTTTAAAGCGTATAGCCAGTTAATCCTTAAAGGTGTGCCAGCAGAGTATTTTCAAGCCTTAGTGTTGAGCGGTAAAATTCCTATTGGTAATGTTAAGTACCATAGTGCTTTTAGATAAAATAATTAACAAAGAGTTTGCTATTAAAGAGTTGAGTGATACAAAGAAAAACCTATAAGTTGCTCAATCGAACAAATTACACTGTCACGGCTTTTGCAAAAACACATGCCAATATTATTTGCCACATAGTATGAGCCGTTAGCCATTGCTGAAATTTTGCTTTACATTTTAACTGTATGTAATTACAGTGTTGTTTGCTTTGTTATTAACAGGATTAAAAATGAAATACAAAGGTAGCTGTCACTGTGAAGCGATTCAATTTGAATTTGAAAGTGAGGAAATAAATACAGCACTACAATGCAATTGTTCCATCTGCATAAGAAAGAATGCAATTATGTCTAAACAAACTTTTGCTCCAAGTGAGTTCCAGGTACTAAAAGGCTATGAAAACCTCTCTACCTATCATTGGGGTGATCATGATGTAAATCACTACTTTTGCAAAACCTGTGGTATATACCCTTTTCATGACACATCCTACGAGCCCGGTAAGTATCGTGTTAATTTAGGTTGTGTCAGCAATCTTGAGCCGGGTGAACTTAATATCGTAAGCTTCGATGGCAGAAACGAACTGTAATAATTAACACGAGACTGCTAACCGTTTGCTCGATTTCGCTTAGCTATACATTCCAGCAATCTATTATCAGCCCCTTAAATGGGCGTTAAACCTACTCGGAGATTTCAATGGTAAATGTAAGAGAAGCGACAATATCGGATATCGATATTGTATATGATTTGATTATTGCTATTGCAAAACACCATAATCAAGAGCAATACGTAGTAACGAATAAAGATGAATTGATCGATTCTGGATTTGCTGATAAACCAACATTTGGTGTACTACTCGCAGAGGCTGAAGGCGAAGTCGCCGGATATTGTTCTTATACCTGGAATTATTCTATCTGGCTTGGTTCAACCTATATGAATATTGATGATGTATTCGTATGGGAAAAATTCAGAGGCAAGCAAATAGGCGAAGCCTTGATGTTGAAAGCCAAAGACGTCTGTTTAGCTAAAGGCGCTAGTCGTATTCGCTGGGAGGTGGAACAAGACAATTTTGGAGCGATCAAGTTTTACCAACGTTTGGGCGCCAATTGTGATATTAAGGGCCTTTTTCGCTGGGACGTTGCCTAGTAGCCTTAACAAGACAATAAAGAACGGACACAAAACCGGTGGCTTTGCCGTAGTTTGTTTACAAGGAGATTCTGTGCATAAGAGTAGATTAGCCGCATTAGTTATAGATAGTAAAGTTGATAATATTGAAGACGCAAATACTTTTTGGGAGCAGGCTTTGGGCTTAGAATGTGTCCGTTCTCATGAAGAATGGTCATCGAAATATTCACACCTTAAGTCGCCAAATGATCAGCCACATATATTAATTCAAAAAACAGACCATGAAAGTAGAGTTCACCTCGATATTGAAACTGATGATATTGAAGCAGAGGTTGAACGTTTAAGAAGTATTGGCGCAAAAATAGTAGAAGTGTTTGAACGCTGGGTAGTGATGGAAGCCCCTACTGGTCACCGGTTTTGCGTCGTTAACCCACAAAGACAAGACTTTAATGATTCAGAAAATGTTAATGTTTGGAAATAGTACGATTAACAGGTTTTTTCAATACGGACTGATGTCCTTAAAAATTTTATGCTTCTTAGTAAGGTGTCAGGCAGTAATTTAGCGGGTATTTAAGGCTCCAATATTTGGAACAGGTTATGGTAACAGGTGAATGTAATTGTGAAGCAGTGGCTTTCGAAATAACCTCTAATATTTCGGATGTGTTTATTTGTCATTGCTCAATCTGCCGGCGATCTACCGGTAGTAACGGAATCGCCGTAACAATAATAAATATCAGTGATTTTCGCTGGGAAAAAGCGTGACTGTTAACCGTTTGCTCGGTTTACAGCGCATTATAATTTGCCGGACAAGCAAATTTAATTAAAAAAACACCCCCTGATAAATCCGGGGGTGTTTTTTTTAATTCCTGGAGGAATTAACTTACTGCTTTAAACTTTTTTATCTGAGCTGCTGCTTCAAAAGCGAAAATATGTTCTGCCAAGTCTAGCACTTTGTTTGAATAACCCATTTCATTGTCATACCAAGAAACAAGTTTGACAAATTTATCAGTCATCGCAATACCGGCTTTTGCATCAAATACGCTGGTACAAGTTTCGCCAATAAAGTCGTTAGAAACTAACTGGTCTTCGGTATAGTCCAAAATCCCTTTCATTTCGCCTTCAGCGGCTTCTTTCACCTTGGCACATATTTCATCGTAGGTCGCTGCTGTTTTCAGGTTAACGGTTAAATCAACAACAGAAACGTTGGCCGTAGGTACACGGAATGCCATGCCGGTTAATTTGCCATTCAATTGTGGGATAACACGGCCAACCGCTTTTGCTGCACCGGTTGAAGATGGAATGATGTTTTGACTCGCACCACGGCCACCGCGCCAGTCTTTAGCGCTTGGAGAGTCAACGGTCTTTTGCGTTGAGGTTGTGGCATGAACTGTGGTCATTAAACCGTTTTCAATACCAAAGTTATCATCAATCACTTTTGCAAGAGGGGCTAAACAGTTAGTCGTACATGAAGCATTAGAAACAACGTCTTCGCCGTTATATTGCTCAAAGTTAACACCAGCAACAAACATCGGCGTGGCATCTTTCGATGGGGCTGACATAATAACTTTTTTAGCTCCGGCGATAATATGTTTACGGGCAGTTTCGTCGGTTAAAAATAAGCCAGTAGATTCAACGACAACTTCTGCGCCCATTTCATCCCACTTTAATTCTTCAGGGTTGCGCTCAGCAGTAACTCGAATTTTCTTACCATTTACAATTAACGTATTGTCTTGAACTTCAACCGTGCCTTTAAAACGGCCATGAGTTGAATCGTATTTTAACATGTATGCCATATAGTCAATATCGATCAAATCGTTTATTGCTACGACTTCAAGATTGTCACGCTCTGCAGCGGCTCGGAAAACTAATCGACCAATACGGCCAAAACCATTAATTGCAATCTTTTTCATTTTAATACCCTCAAAGAAATATAATGTAGTAAAATTACAACATTTGAGGATTTTTTCAAGTCTTTTTTGCGTTTTTGTGTAGTTTTATTAGATTTCGTGTTGGTTATGACGTAAATATTACATAAATTTGCTATGTGTGGCAGAATACACACATAAAAAGATATTCACGGCGGTAACATCAAAATATCGCTGTTTCAATGGAAACCTAGAAAATGCCAGAAAATTCAACAAAATGTGACATCGGCTTTATTGGCCTAGGTGTGATGGGGAAAAACCTAGTGTTAAATTTAGCCGATAATGGCTATAAAGTGGCCGCGTTTGATTTAGACTATGAGAAAGTTTCTGCGCTGATAGCACAAGATGCAGCAGAAAATCAAAATCAGCAACCAAGGGTTATTGGTTGTTCTTCATATACTGAGTTACTGGCTCAATTGAAAACACCACACCTTATTGTGCTATCTGTTCCGGCAGGTGAGGTGGTTGATCAAGTGTGCCAAAACCTAATTGGAGCAGGTATCCAACCTGATGATATTGTCATTGATACCGGCAACAGTTTATGGACAGATACGGTCAGTCGAGAAGAAAAATATCGTGACAATTTTATCTTCTTTTCTTCTGCGGTTTCCGGTGGTGAGGTAGGGGCTCGTTTTGGACCGGCGTTAATGCCTAGTGGTTCGGCTTATGCTTGGACTCGTGTGAAGCCAATCTGGAGTGCAATTGCAGCCAAAGTAGACAGTGTTACCGGCAAGCCAATAGAACGTAGCAAACCTGGGCAAATAGTGACACAAGGAGACCCCTGTGCAGACTATATTGGCCCGGCAGGGGCTGGCCATTATGTAAAAATGGTCCATAACGGTATCGAATATGCGGATATGCAAATGATTTGTGAAGCGTATCATGTGTTAAGAGCAGGGCTTAAGCTCAGCTGTGATGAAATTGCCAATATCTTCGAGACATGGAATGAAGGCGTCTTAGACAGTTACCTGATGGAAATTTCAGTAGAAGTGCTACGTCATAAAGAACAAGACAGCGATCAGCATCTGGTTGATCTTATTTTAGATAAAGCCGGGCAAAAAGGTACCGGCTTATGGACTGCGGTAAGCTCGCTCGAAGTTGGCTGTCCGGCACCAACTATTTCGCAGGCGGTGTATGCTCGCTCTATTTCAGCCTTTAAAGAGCTTCGCGGTAGTGCTGCGCAAACTCTGACTGGACCTATGACGCAAACCATTGATGAAAAAGAAAAGCAACAAATTATAAACCAGCTTCATGATGCCCTGTATTGCGCAAAAATTTGTGCTTATGCACAAGGTTTCCAATTAATGAAACTTGCCAGTACCGAACATAACTGGGACCTGGATTTTTCTTCTATTGCCAAAATATGGCGTTCAGGCTGTATTATCAGGGCGGTATTTTTACAATCCATTACCGATGCCTTTACCCGAGAGCCGAATTTGGAAAACTTACTGATTGACTCATTTTTTAGTGAGCAATTAAGTAAGTACCAACAAAACTGGCGCTTTGCCGTAGCCAAATCGACGATGATGGGCATACCGATTGGCGCAATCTCAGCATCGTTAAGCTATTATGATTCTATGCGGAGTGCGGTGTTACCGGCAAATTTGTTACAGGGGCAGCGCGATTATTTTGGTGCTCACACTTTTGCTCGCATTGATAAACCAGACGGCCAAAAGTTTCATGTACAATGGAGTTCTAAAGACAGAAATATTGTGCAAGTATAAGGAATGTAATTTTTCTACCCGGGAGCGATAAGATGAACACAGATGATAAATATAAAGAGGTGTTATCGGCGGAGGCTTTTCAAGTATGCCGTTTAGGCGCCACGGAAGCGCCTTTTTCGGGTAAATATTGTGAACATTGGCAGCAGGGCACTTACACTTGTGCGTGCTGCCAGCAACCATTGTTTAACAGCACCAGTAAATTTCAATCCGGTTGTGGTTGGCCTAGTTTTAATTTGGCCATTGAAGGGAGAGTTGCATACCTGCCAGATAATACGCATGGTATGACGCGGACTGAAATTCGCTGTAATTCGTGTCAATCGCATTTGGGACACGTCTTTGATGATGGACCAGAGCCAACATTTAAACGATATTGTGTTAATTCGTTAAGTCTGAACTTTGCAAGTTCAGACTAGACTCTTTTGCCGATTGCGGTTAACACCACCTACCCATTAATCTTGCACATTTTTGTCTATTTCTCGCGCTAAATTTTGATATTCCGCAAACTTTGAAAAATTTTTCAATAAATATTGCTGAAATCATTTTGTAAGTGCTAGAGAAAAGTTACAACTTCTATTACAATACCCCCGATTTTATGACAGAAATGAATGTTCTGGATGAACATTCATTTCTATTTTATTTAGTTTTAACATTAAAGGTTACCTAATGACTTCTCAACACGAGGAAATTTATCAAAAGAGCTGGCAAGAACGCCAAGATTTCGCTGAAAGAATGCAACCCATTATTGGCCAGTTATACCGCAATTACGGTGTAGAAGTGTCGGTATACGGTCGCACTTTAGTGAATGCTTCAGCCATTGATATTATTAAAGCACATAAATATGTTGGTATTCATGAAGATACCAAATTACGTTTACGTGAGAGTTTCCCGTTTGTTGAAGCATTAAGCAAAATGGAATTACAACCAGCAAGCATCGATGTAGGTAAACTGGCTTACCGTTACTTATTCCAGGGTGAAGCAAACGAGTTAAGCGTTGAGCAATACCTTGAAAAAGAATTAGCGCCTTTACAAGAGCTGGATAAGGCAGAGCCAAAAGACATAGTATTGTACGGTTTTGGTCGTATCGGTCGTATTTTGGCGCGTTTATTAATTGAGCGTACTGGCCCAATGGCTAACTTGCGTTTACGTGCCATTGTGATCCGCCCAGGTAAAGATGGCGACCTTGAGAAGCGTGCTTCTTTATTACGTCGTGATTCAATTCACGGTGCATTTAATGGCAGCATCACGGTCGATGAAGAGCAAGGTGCAATCCGTGCTAACGGTGCCTACATTAAAGTGATTTATGCTAAATCTCCTGCTGAAATTGATTACACTCAATACGGTATCAACAATGCATTAGTTGTTGATAACACAGGTATTTGGTCTGATGAAGACGGTTTAGGTCAACATTTACAATCTAAAGGCGTGAGCAAAGTATTACTAACTGCTCCTGCCAAAGGTGATATCAAAAACATCGTTTATGGTGTTAACCAGGATATGATCTTAGATGAAGATACTATTATCTCTGCAGCAAGCTGTACAACCAATGCTATCACTCCGGTACTTAAAGCATTGAACGATAAGTTCGGGATTAAAAATGGTCACGTTGAAACGGTTCATTCGTACACCAATGATCAAAATTTAATTGATAATTACCACAAGTCAGAACGCCGTGGTCGTAGTGCTCCACTAAACATGGTTATTACGTCAACGGGTGCTGCCAAAGCGGTTGCTAAAGCTTTACCTGAGTTAAAAGGTTTATTAACCGGTAATGCTATTCGCGTACCAACGCCAAATGTTTCAATGGCAATCATGAATTTAAACCTGAAAGAAACGACAGATCGTGAAGCATTAAATGATTACTTACGTGGTATTTCTTTAGAGTCTCCATTGCGTGAACAAGTGGATTACACCGCGTCAACTGAAATCGTATCTACCGATTTAGTCGGTTCACGTTATGCGGGTGTGGTTGATTCACAAGCAACAATTGTTGATGGCGACAGAGCTGTATTATACGTATGGTACGATAATGAGTTTGGTTATAGCTGTCAGGTTGTGAAAGTAATGCACAAAATGGCTGGTGTAAATTTCTTAAATTTACCGAAAGCTTAATTTATTAATAAATATAAAAAAAGCGCTAGAGGAATTCCTCTAGCGCTTTTTTTTGGCCATGTTCAACAAGGACGTTGTATATTAGATCAATGCAGGGAGCAATTGGCGGGACGGCCTTAATGACAAAAATGCATTTGTGTATGGTTGCACTGTAGTAGAACAATGCAGGAGCTATTGTCGAGGAGCAATTTTTTGTTTTTAAATCAAGGATGATTTAACTTAGAATTACCATGGATGGTATAAATCCTGTAAATTAAAGTTTTAATTATGCTTCAGTCCAGGAAATAATTTCACTCCATCGATGGTCTTATGATTAAATCACTTAAAATGAGCATACGCCTTGAAAAGTTTTATCCTGCAACTCTTTATTATTGTTATTGTCTTTAATTTGGTTTCGATGGTACGTGAGTCAAGTATGTTATCCAGTTGGGATAATGATACTGCGCCAAACTTCGAGTTAACCGCTCTGAACAATCAAAAGACGTATTTATTTGACGGGCAAAACAATAACAGTAAGAAAACCGTGTTATATTTTTTTGCGCCCTGGTGTTCAATCTGCAAAATGAGTATCAGTAATTTACAAAAATTGCATGAAAATAGCGATGAAATTAATGTTGTTGCTGTCGCTTTAGATTTCGTTAATCCATTACAAGTTAAAGATTTCGCGCAAAATTTGCATCTATCTTTGCCCATTGTCTATGGCAATGAAGAAGTCAAAAAGGCCTATCAGGTTTCCGCCTATCCCAGTTATTACGTGGTCGCCAATAATCAAATTCAACACCGCTCAATGGGCTATTCAACAGAACTTGGTTTGTTTTTGCGCAGCCGTTGAAAATTAATTCATATTACACACCATGTACAGCAAGGCTAGGGTGGGTCAGTACCGCTTGCTTTACAATTTAGTCATTTAATCATCAAGCAAAAAATGAAATCGGCATTAAATCATTACCTTCTACTTCTGATCTGGCACTCGGTTGTGTACAATTATACCAAGTTGATTAAATCTAAGTTATAGCGTTCAGTAATAAACGCTAAACCCAACCAAAAGAGTAAACTATGCAAATTTCTTCAAATTTTGATAGCGGTAATATCCGAGTGATCAAAGCTGAGTCTCCTGGCGATATTCAGTTAGAGATAAAACATGATCACCAGTCTGAATTTTATCAATGGTTTCACTTTAAACTGCACAACAATGATCATTGTGAACATGTATTAACGATTACCAATGCCGGACAGTCTGCCTATGTTGAGGGTTGGAAAGATTATCAAGCCGTAGCCTCTTATGACCGCATTACCTGGTTTAGAGTACCCACTACCTTTAATGGCCAAAATCTAACCATCACGGTAACTCCTGAATTCGATTCTATGTATTTTGCCTACTTTGCACCCTACAGTTATGAACGTCATCAAGATTTAATTCATCAGGCTCAACTTGATGCGGATTGTCAGTTAGAAGTGTTAGGACAAACCCTTGACGGCCGAGATATGAGCTTGCTTAGAATTGGCGAGCCGGCTGAAGGCAAGATGAACATCTGGCTTACTGCCCGTCAACACCCAGGGGAGACAATGGCGGAATGGTTTATGGAAGGGTTTATTGACCGTTTGCTTGATGAAGATGATGGCACAGCCCGTTCATTATTTAACAGCGCCGTATTCTATTTGGTACCAAACATGAACCCAGATGGCAGTTATCGTGGCCATTTAAGAACAAACGCGGCCGGTGTTAACTTAAATAGGGAATGGTTAAATCCGTCAATGGAAAAAAGTCCGGAAGTATTTTTAGTGACCGAAAAAATGAAGCAAGTTGGCGTTGATATGCACCTTGATATTCATGGTGATGAAGCTCTGCCGGTCAACTTTGTTGCTGGTTGTGAAGGCATTCCGTCGTACGATGATCGCCATAAAGCGCTGGAAGATAAATTTAAAGATGTGTTGTTAGCCATTACTCCAGAATTTCAAGATACTCGTGGTTATGATAAAGACGAACCAGGGAAAGCCAATTTAACCGTCGGTGCAAATTGGGTAGGGGAGCAATTTAAGTGTTTGGCCTATACGGTTGAAATGCCATTTAAGGATAATGATTTGTTGCCTGATCCTATCGTTGGTTGGAATGACAGTCGCAGTGCAATCTTGGGTCGAGATACATTAACTGCTATCTATCATGTTGTAGATGATTTAAGATAAATTTGTAATAACAATAAAATGTAAAATAGAGTCATAACTTATGACTCTTTTTTATTATATAAAACAATAACTTTAGGGGTTTATTTTGTTAGAGTTCGTTAACTTTCTAAATGGCATCATTTGGAGCCCAGCGTTAATTTACCTTTGTTTAGGCACGGGTTTATTCTTTTCATTTAAAACACGCTTCGTACAGGTTCGTTTTTTCCGCGAAATGTATCGTTTACTGCTATCAGGCAAAAGTTCAGAGCATGGTATTTCGTCGTTTCAGGCATTAGCCGTATCTCTTTCTGGCCGTGTGGGCACGGGTAATATCGCCGGTGTCGCTGCCGCCATTGGCTTTGGAGGTCCCGGTGCTGTTTTTTGGATGTGGGTTGTCGCCTTCTTAGGGGCATCGACCGCCTATGTTGAATCCACATTAGCGCAAATATACAAAGAAAAGGACGAAGGCTCTTACCGCGGTGGTCCCGCTTATTATATTGAAAAAGCGATGGGGCAGAAGTGGTATGCCTGGACATTCGCTATTGCTACCATTATCGCCTGTGGTGTTATGTTGCCAATGGTACAATCGAATGGCATTGGCGAAGCGGTAGAGCAAGCCTTTGGTACCGGTGGCACCATGATGACCTCTTTGGGTGAAATCAGTTACGCCAAAATATACACGGCAACCGCTATTGTGTTATTGCTTGGCTTTATCATCTTTGGTGGCGTTAAACGTATTGCACATTTCACTCAAATTGTGGTGCCGTTTATGGCATTGGCGTACATTTTAGTGTCATTGGTGATCATCGGGTTACACATAGATCAACTTCCCGGTGTATTCATGTTAATTGTTAGTGATGCATTTAGTCCGATGGCAGGTGTAGGTGCAGCGATTGGCTGGGGCGTAAAACGTGGTGTTTATTCTAACGAAGCAGGCCAAGGTACGGGTCCTCATGCCGCCGCTGCCGCTGAAGTTGAACATCCTGCCCAACAAGGCCTGGTGCAAGCATTCTCTGTCTATATTGATACTTTGTTTGTTTGTTCCGCTACCGCGTTTATGATCCTGATCACTGGTGCTTACAATGTACACCCGGAAGGTCAGGCGTTTCTGGTACAAAATGTTGCCGCCGATGTGATAATCAACAGTCCGGCATTTACGCAAATGGCGGTTGAAAGTGTGTTTACCGGAATTGGTAAACCATTTATCGCTATCGCGTTATTCTTTTTCGCATTTACGACGATTTTGGCTTATTACTTTATCGCCGAAAATAATGTCTATTACATACACCGTACGTTAAAGTTACCTGGCTTAACGTTTTTATTAAAAGCCATCATTATGAGTGCAACCTTTTATGGAACAGTAAAAACGGCCGACATAGCCTGGGGCATGGGCGACATTGGCGTAGGGTTAATGGCGTGGTTGAACATTATCGGCATATTAATTATTTGGTATTTGGCCAAGCCTGCACTGAAAGCATTAAAAGATTATGAGCAGCAACGCAAAGCCGGTGTTGAAAAATATACCTTTGATCCGAAAAAATTGGGTATTAAAAATGCCGAATTATGGGAAGAAAAACTAAAGTAGCTAACCCGAGTTCGGGTTAATCAGCTTCAATATTTGATTTATTTAATAAAATATCAAAATAAATTGAAAAAAACGCCCGCAAGGGCGTTTTTTTTTGTAAAATTAAACGCTCAAAGTTAAGAGGTTATTATGGCATTAATTAATTGTCCCAGTTGTTCAAAACGTATATCGTCAAAAGCTGTTGTTTGTCAACATTGTCAGTGTGTTTTGGCAGATATGAGCGAAGAGCAACGATTGTCGATGCAAAAAATAAGCAAAATTGAACAGTCACAAAAACTGATGAATCAGTCGATGATTGCAATGTTATTGTTTTGTGGTGGTTTTGGCTTTATGTTTTGGGGCGAGCCAGAGCCAACGTCTTGGCAGTACAGTTTAGCCACAGGTTCAGCCGTAATCGGTTTTGCCTGGTATATATTAAACCGAGCCAGAATTATTTGGTTAAAACGAAAGTAGAGTTGTAATGAATTTATATGATGTTGTCGACACCATGTCGATGGAAATGTACGAACGTTTAAAACATGCTGCCGAAACGGGTAAATGGCCAGAAGGCACGCCAGTTGACCAGGCTCAGCGTGACTCAGCCATGCAACTATCCATGGCGTATCAGGCACGTCATTTAAATAGCGACGATATATTAACCATTGGTAGTGATGGTGAAATTGTTAATAAAAGTAAAGCCGAGCTCAAGCGCCAGTTTAAACAATTTGCTCGTGAAAATAATAATCCCCAACATGAAGATATCGCCAGGTTCACCGATTTATGATCTTAAATAAACTGTTTAAAGCCAAGTGGCAGCATAAAGATGCCAACGTCCGTATTGAAGCCATTAAAAATTTTGAGTTAAATGAAACTGCCAATGTTGAGATCCTCAACCGCCTTGTTAACGATGACATCAGCGAGTTGGTGCGTCGTGCGGCATTATTGAAACTCAATCAATATTCTGTATTCCTACATGCCAGTATTGATAACTCTTTGCCGGCAATTCGCCAATTTTCTTTAGAACGAGTACAACAACAGATCTTAAATAACCAAAATGTTTCTGCTGAGCAAAAACATGCTTATTTAAACCGTTGTGAAAAAATAGCCTTTCTTGAGCAATGGTTGCTGATAGAACACGATCACAGTTTACTAAAAGGGCTGTTAGCAAAAGTAAATAAACCCAATTTACTCGGCCAGTTTATGATCAAAAGTGACAATATTGATCTGCAAACTGAGATCTTGGCGCGTATCGACGATTTGCATTTATTAGAGAAATTATCGAAAAAAGCAGTCGACTCTGAATTCAAAACCATGCTAATCGGTAAAATCTCAAATTTGCGTGAGTTAGCGGAAAAACCTGGAAAACTTCGTAAACAAATCCAGTTACTGTTATCTAAATTATTAGCACTAAAAGATTTGCAAGATTATGCGTTAATGTTACAGCGTCAGGAATCACTACAACATGAGTGGTTGCAAGTTGAACAAGAATTAGACTGTTTAGCGACCGATGAACAAACCATATTTGTTGATAAATATAATGATATTAGCCAAAGCTTGAAAAAGCACTTCGCCGCGCGCGAAGAAGCGTATCGCCATCAACAGTTTATTGCCGAGCAAGATGCTAAGAAACTGGCGCAAAGTACAGAATTTGCCAATGTGATCCAAACAATTTCACAGCAAATTAGTGATGCCGTGTTTGAAAACATTGAGCTCGACCAACCACAAGTAAGCCAGCAATTAGAGGCTTTAATTGTTGCTGGCCAAGATTCTCTGTTAACAAAGACTGAACAACAAGCGTTATTAGAGAAAATCGAGCAGTTGCAGAATAAGTTAAATCAATTACCGCAAGTTGCTGAATGTGTAAGTAGTGCAACAGGGTTGATTTCAAAGCTGTCCACCTTGTCTTTGCCGACAACGATTGAAGAGCTTAATCAACGTAAACCAATATTTGATGATTGGCAAAAGCAATGGCAAAAAATCAATGCCTTAGCCAATGATATTTTACCACATTCGATAATTGCCGCACGTGATCAATTACAATTTACTTGGCTAGCAGCACTGAAACCTCTTATTAAAGAGCAGCATCATGCGGCCGATCATGTTCGTAAGAAAATATCTGAATTAAAACGTTTAGTCGCCAATGGAAAATATAAATCAGCGTTTGGTTTACATAAAAAATTGACGTTTCTGATCAATGACTTATCGGCTGAACAACAGTTAAAAATTGCTCATGATTTTGAAAGCATCAGCAAACGTATCGATGAATTACATGAACTCGAGTCTTTTGTTGTTACCCCAAGAAAGCAAGAGTTGCTCGAAAAAATCAGAGCATTAATCACTAGCCCTTTGGATAACCCACAAGCGCAAGCTGAACAGGTAAAAAGCTTCAGAAAACATTGGAATAGTTTAGGCCACGCCGACGAATCTCTGGATAAAGAGCTGAATGACGCCTTTAACCAAGCTTGTGAAGAAGCCTTTGCTCCCTGTAGAGCATTTTATGCCGAGCAAGGGGAGATCAGGGCCAATCATTTGCAAGTTAAGCAAGAAATATTAAGCAAACTTGCGGTGTTATTAGAAGACAGCCAACACGAAGAAGTTAATTGGCGGCAAATTGATAACCGCCTGCACAAAATACAGTCGTCTTGGCGAGACGCCGGTGATGTTGACCGCAGTGAATATCAGAAGATCCAACCAGTTTTTCGAAAATTGGTTGATCCGATAAAAACTGGCATTCATAAATTTCAGAAACAAAATGCTGATGCCAAGCAAAACTTGGTTGCTTTGGCCAAGCTGCAATTAGACAATGAAGATGTTTTTGCCGCCATTAATGAATTAAAAACGTTACAAAATAAATGGCGTGATATTGGTTTTGCCGGCCCCAATAAAGAAAACAGCTTATGGCAGACATTTCGGAAAGTGAATGATCAAATTTTTGCTAAACGAAATGATATACAAGAGCAGCAACAAGCCGATATTAGTGCGCAAGTTACTGAATTTAATCAGCAGCTTAATCTTTTAAATGAGCAACTGACTAATGCAGCAACAGAACAAGAATTGCGACAATTAATGACTGCATTTGAAAGCTTTATTGATGCGGTTAAAGCATTAAAGCCGATGAATAAAGACTTAGTCAACAAAGCCTCAAACAGTGTTAAGCAATTGAGATTGCAATTGCAACAAGCCGAAGACAATAAAAAACAGCAAGTTTTCGAGGATTTGTTTGCGTTGCTTAGCTCATCGGCGACAACATCAGTAGCACAGCTACAAGGTTCTGAGCAATATCAGCGTTTAAGCAATGTCTGGCAAAAATCTATTACCCAAGCCATTAGCAGTGAATCAAACTCTGAGCTTAGAGCACAGGTAACGTTAGAGCTTGAAATTATCGCCAATGTCGACTCACCGAAAGAACTGGCCAATGAACGTATGCAAGTGCAAGTTAATTTATTGTCTTCTAAAATGATGCAAGGTGATGATATTGATTTAACCAGCAAGCTTAAACAATGGCTCGGTTGTGGTGTTTTACAAGAAAGTGAAAGTCAATTATTAGAACGTATTAAAGCGATTTTTGTCAGCTAATGTAAATCTTCTGGCTTAAAGTGAATTAGTTTAAATTCTTCTTATAGAGCCATAAATTAGAATTGCATTTTTCATAGCTGGACTCGCATAAGTGCCAAGCCGTGACCAATACAACGATAAAAGTAAATGTCATACCGGCGAAAGCCGGTATTTTTCTATGGGGCAGGTCAGTGCCATTCAGAGACGTTTAACCTTCCAATATCAGGGCATACTTAGAAACAATTAACCACGTCATTGCGGCGAAGGCCGCAACCTCCATTCGGATATAGCGTGCCTATAAACAATCGCTTCCTCAAACTAATTTTAACTAAGCTACACTTAAATTTCATTTATTGAAAAGGAATTCAATCATGAAACAACCCGCAATCTATGTTATTTCTAATGTTCACAATACAGTTCTGTACATTGGCGTAACAAGCAATTTAGTTCAACGAATATACCAACATAAAGAAAAGCTTATTGGTGGCTATAGTGCTAAATACAACTTAACAAAACTTGTTTATTTTGAATTATTCAACGACATGGAAAACGTGATTGTAAGAGAAAAGAGATTAAAGCAGTGGCATCGAAAATGGAAAAATAGATTAATTGAAGAGGTTAATCCAAACTGGCGAGATTTATACCCTGATATTATTTGAGCTTATTTTTGCTAGCCACAGCATGCGTAGGGAGGTTGTGGCCTGCGCCGCAATGACGGTGTGTTTTTTCTCATATTGTATAGGTCTCTTAATCGCTCGCAGCAGCCTGTGAGCTTTTGATTACATTACGTTAATTCATTGAACGGTTCAACAGTGCCAATAGCCGCCATTAGATGTTTATAGTTTATTTCAACTAATGCCACGCTGTGACATTAGCCAAATTTATTAGAAAGAAAAATTAAAACCTATTTCTGCCCACTCGATATCCGACCCAATTGTATACTGAGCTTTGATTTCAAATGAGTTTAATATTTGATAAGACAGTCCCGCTCCAAAAGCAATATTATTGTTGTCACTTGAAAGGTCATAATTAGCGTTAGATATTGTGTAACTCCCATCTTTTTCAAACCATAAATAACTCACCTCGGCTAATAGCTTCAAATCTCCAATAGGATATTTATAGATACCTGCTATTGAGTATCCTTTAGTTTCAAAGTGAGCTTTATCAACGTCTTGTGAGAAATCAACTTCCCCAAAATCATATACATTAACTTCAAAATCGAAAGATGTATTATATCTATACCCTAGCCCCACTGCATACCCAGTATCACTTTCAGTGTGTTTACCTAATTCAACGTCTGAATTTAATATTGAGCCTGTAATATAAATATTGTTTTCATTAGCATTGATTGCCAAACATACTAAAGCTAACGGTAAAATTAATGTTTTAGTTATTCTCATTTTTATATCCTTATTTAATGCAAAGTCTCTCAATGTCCCTTTGGTATTGAGTTATTAATTTTTCTTCCTTTATTTCTGTGGCAACAGCCAATTCTAAACGAGCATTCGCACATTTATCTCTCTGTTTTTTATCCGCAATGTGATTTCTATTTTTTTGATGTGGCGTCATTGCTAGAGCAATGATTGTTGCTGCACCAGAGGCTTCAACATTACTTGTTTCGATACCATCGGGAGGGGCGGCACAACCAGTAATGAACAGTGAAGATATGATGAATAAATTCCATTTCATGTAAATATTCCTTTTCTAAAATAGTCCTTTGTTAGTCAGTAACCTTTTAAATTGGTTCATTTTTTATAAGTGTGGGACTGTCTCTTTATCGCTCGCAGCGGGCCCGTGAGCTTTAAAATTATTTAAGTTACAAGCATTAATCTTGCTAGATGTTTATTCAGCCAGGGCTTTTAACCCATAGTTTTTAATAGCCATATTTAATACTTGATGAGTAATGCTGTCGCCTTTGTCAATTCTGAAATTGTTCAGCTCTTTGAAGTGAGATAATTTTTCTGGGTTTGCAGAGTAAGAAATTCCATCCAAAATAATACTTTTCTCGGAAAAATACACTTCAACTATTTCTTGTTTTTCGTGCAACATCAATAGTAGCTTATCTGTACCATCAAAAGATGTAACTTTATTAGACGGTGCAGTTAAAATAACATCATCAATGAACGACTTTAATGAAAAGAAAGCTTCAAACTTGGCATAGATAATGGCTTCATCTTGGTCAACATCAAGCCAAAAAATAGATTGAATCTGATTTGTTGTGTTCGAATCATATTTACTTTCGGCAAAGCTACTAAAGCTAACAGAAAATAAAGTAAGAGTTAATATAATAGATTTAAGCATGGTATTAATCCTTTAATAATTGTTTTTGACAAACGACCGTTGATCGCTCTAAGGAGACCATAACCTTTTCAACAGCTTATGGTCAAGTCAGTGCCAATAGCGGAAGTAGGATAATGCCCCATCTAAATGCTTTGTTAAATTGCGATTACATCATTATTTAATTTCTGGCGTAACTGAATTCCTAAAACAGTACCCAATAAAACTGCAATTACACTAAGTAAAAAAGGAAATAAGAACGCTAGTGCAACAATAGGTATGTCTAGAAAGATATTCATTAACCAACTAGAACCTAAATTAATTAGCCAAAAAAGGATAGCAACGTAAAAAGCATGTTGATAAGTTTTAGCTACTTGCTTATAAGCGAGGTATGTATACACGAGCAAAGATATGATGAATCCAAGAACTTCTACTATCACGAGGAAAGAAGTGCTTTGAGTCGCATCACCAGCCCCAACTGATAATGTGGCGATTGCTGATGCTAACACCAACAAAAAGTAAATACTTATTGAAAATAACATTATCCTAGAATAATTCACGGTAATCCTTTAGCAACATTACAACTTATTAAAAGAAGAAATCTGCATGTAATTGGTAGAAATTCAGAGTTTACATTCAAAGGCTTATGTCGCCTTATCGCTCATCGCAGACGATGACGACTGCTAAAAACTTGTGTTTTTACAATAACATCAGATATAGTAACTTTACAAATTATTAACCAGCCCAACGGCTGGTTATAGCGATTAAGAGCCGTACAATACACCACTTAATCTAGAAAAAACACACCGTCATTGCGGCGCAGGCCGCAACCTCCTGACGCATGCTGTGGCTAGCAAAAATAAACTCAAATAATATCAAGGTATAAATCTCGCCAGTTTGGATTTACCCCTCCAATTAATCTATTTTTCCATCTTCGATGCCA
>NZ_JQDZ01000046.1 GCF_000764205.1 Thalassotalea sp. ND16A | reverse complement strand
GTGCGACCTCCGGCTTTACCGCACCACAGGTGAGCAGTGATTCTGCGGTGGTTATTCGATTAACCATTTCTCAGGGCAATCGAGAGATATCGACCGATACCAGCATCACGGTGAAAAACCAAGTCACTACCACTCCACCAAAAGATGACGGTGGCGGCGGTGGCGGTGGTGCCATCAATCTATATTGGTTGCTGTTAATGCTGTTAATGCTGTTAATTTCAAAGTGGCGCTTGCAAGTGATGATAACTAAACCAACTAGGTAGCTTAATTAAAGGACGCATAATTAAAGACTTGAAATACGCTCATGTATTTCAAGTCTTTTCGTTAAAGCATGCTAATTTTTATAGGTATATAAGGTTAGATGGATAAGTGATTGATATGAATCTATGCAAAACAGTGCTGCTCTAACCTTTTCGGACAGATATATAGAACTAGCAATAACCCTCTTTGTCCCATGTTACTGCGATAAAGTGTTAAGATATGCCGCCTAAATTCCTAGGTCAGAATGAAGGCAGCGTCTAAAATGCTATCTTAATGAGTGTAATATTTCTCATCTGCTGACTGATAAAACAGCGATTTATTTTTCCCCTGAATTGTAGTTGAATTTGTATTTACATTTATACGTTCTGATTTATTATCTAACCAGGCATTTATTGGTTCAACAATAGCATTGCCGTTTTCGTCAACAATTAAATCAAATACATGCCAAATGTTGCTTGCAAGGCCATCTGGAGGGGTGAAAATAGATGTTCTCACCCCTAATTTTAATTCAACCCGAGCCGGAGATAGAGCAATGTCGCCACTTCCGGAATAGTGATTGACCAGATATTGATAGCGTCCGGCGACAGGGAAATTGGGAATGGTGATTATTTCAGGGCCGAAACTTGAAATGTCATCAACGTCCAGATTTATCAGAATATCAGCAACCAACTGAGATTTATTGGCAAAATACACTTCAAACTCACCGTCATTCACCCCCGTTGGTCCGAAAAAATGTGAATCCAAATCACCCGGATTTGCGCCCCAGGTAAGTTTTATTGTGGATATGGCCGGCGACATCACCAGACAGCTTTCTAAAGATATCGCAGCAGTTGCCGTTGATATATTTAATGTTCGACTTTGTTGCCCTTGAGATGCTGAGAGCAATACCGAACTATTCATCTTAACCGGCAAAGAGTAGTCGCCGAGACTATCAGTTCTGGTATTTGATGTACCGTTATAGTCTCTGCCTTGTGATGAAACGCTCACATCGGATAAAACATTGCCATCTTGGTCTTCTACGCAACCATTAATGAAAATGGTTTCATAAACTTTATCGGCATTCCAGGTAGTGAAATGATTAACATTGCCCTGATAGAAGCTATCAACGCCAATTGTGGTTAAGCTGGCTTCACCTTCTTCAACCCAAGTATTGGTTGCATTATCAAAATAATAAAGTGGAATTAAATTTGGTGGGCTAATACTATTTTGTGCAAGAGGGATGCGAATTTCAGCAGATTGGCCGGTAATTAAATTGAGGACTTGTCCGGACTCGTCTTTAAATACCACATTCATCGCACCAAATGATTCAATTGGTAGCCGTTGATTATTTTCCATGGTTACCATGTCACCAGGCATTATGTTGATGTCTGAGCTGGGGTCAATAATGGTGATCTGCGCGTTAACCAGTCCTTCGATTGCCTCACCATCTTCACGTGCCAGACTGTTGGCGGACAAACTTAACAAACTTTGTTCGTCAACCATCAATTCTTGTGCTTCACTGCTATCGAAGAAGATACTGGCATGTACTGGCAGCATGGCGATGAATTGGACCTGATCGCTAGTTTGATTTGATAACACCGTTGCTGCCTGGGCATAATTATTCACATCAACCGAGGCAAGCATGTTTGCAGTAACGTTACGATCCACAATCGGCACTGTGAAAAAGCCTGATTCGTCTGCAATTGCTGACGCGACATTTTCGATACCATTGGAGAATTGTACTGTCGCATTTGGAACCGCGTCACCAGTAAAATAATTGACAATTTGACCGCTAAAGATTTGATAGACAAGTACATCAAGTTGAAATGCATGAGAAAATACTGTTGTATTATCTTCACCGCCATCAATAATGGTGACGTTGATATCAAGCAGAGATGATTGTTCCAGCATCGGTGTCCACAGGATCTCGCCGGTGGAAGAAATGCTCATACCGCTGGGTGCCGTTACTAGCTCAAAGCTTAGATCTGTACCGTTATTTTCATCATCGGGGTCTACCACTTCCAACGGATAGCTGAGTGTGGTTTCGTTGTCTATTTGAGTTGGGGCTATTGATACAATTACCGGTTGATCATTGACCGGGGTGACATCAATAGTAAAGGTTTGAGTTACTGATAGTGCACCAGCTGAATTACCCTCCGCCACTTTCACTATGACTGCCCCGGAAGTTAAAACACCTTCTAATGGTGTCCAGGTGATAAGTCCTGTAGTTGAAATGCTCATCTCAGCAGCTGCCGAGTCAAAACTATAGACAAGTAAAGATGCAGCGGTATCAGGATCATTGACCGCAAGTTGATACTGATATTCAATGTCTTCGGTAGCCACCGTGACGGCTGTAGATACAATTACCGGTTGATCATTCACCGGGGTGACATCAATGTTAAATGATTGAGTTACTGATAGTGCACCAGCACTAGTGCCATCGGCCACGTTAACTATGACTTCCCCGGAAGTTAATACACCTTCTAACGGTGTCCAGGTAATCATACCTGCTGATGAAATGCCCATACCAGCAGGTGCAGAATTAAGACTGTAGATAAATGCAGACGCGGCACTGTCAGGATCATTGGCAACAAGTTGATACTGATATTCAATGTCTTCGGTAGCCACCGTGACGGCTGTAGATACAATTACCGGTTGATCATTCACCGGGGTGACATCAATGTTAAATGATTGAGTTACTGAGAGTGCACCAGTACTAGTGCCATCGGCCACGTTAACTATGACTTCTCCGGAAGTTAATACACCTTCTAACGGTGTCCAGGTAATCATACCTGCTGATGAAATGACCATCCCCGCTGGTGCAGAATTAAGGCTGTATATTAATGCAGACGCGGCAGTCTCAGGATCAGTGGCCACAAGTTGGTATTGATACTCAATATCTTCTGTCGCTGTAGTCAAGGCGGGAGAGTTGATTGAGGGTGGTTGATTAGCTGTTTGCTGAGTAGGCTCTTTGTCATCGCTTCCTGAACCACCACAACCCGCTAAAATAAATATACTGGCAATGTAAATGAGTTTTGAAATGGTTAATTTGATTTGAGTTAGTTGTTCCATTTATTGTTTGCTCCATACTGTCTTTGAACTTAGTTTTTATTGTCTCTAGTTTATTGATTTACAACATTTTAAAAGATTGCCTTAGAGGTTGTGGTTTCTGTTACGGCAAATAGTATGCCTATTATAAAAACTTGGTTTGTTTCAATCGCTTATCTAGTTATACTAATGTTGTTATCCAGCAGTTGTAAAAAGCCCTGACAATTACCCAATGTTATCTATGTCCGATTTAATTTTGACGGTGTTTTTTACTGTCCCTCGGTCTAGCTCGGTTATGTGTGCAACCTTCTCATTGGAATGTGTTTACCTACAAAAACAAAGCCATTAGACTGCAGCTGCCTGTCAGATTCGTTTACAGTTATACCATCGTGAATTTCTAAAGCATGAATTTCATTCGTAAAAACAAGGCGATACAAACACGGTACAATAATTGCTGTTAGCCATTAGATAAATGTACTTATAGAAGGTAGGTTATGAATAACAACGATAAAGACTCACAACAAGCAGAGCGACGGAACACACTATCGAATACCCAAATGCTTTGGACTAACCTTAACTCCGCACAAAAGGTAGCGGCCAGCTCGTTATTTTACTTTGGCTTTCGCCTGATCTTCATTCGAAAATCAGATATTGATCAAATTGTTGGCTTGTTACTTGAAGACAAACTAGCAACCATTAATGCTGAAGGTGACATAAATACAAGACCTGACATGTGTATACGCGGCTAGCTCAGCATAGCGGTAACAGGTTATTGTGTGCTTGATTGTCTGCACTTGGCTTTAGCAAACAACTCAGAGTTTGGACGAACCAATGATCTCTTAACCTGTACGAATTTAGAGGTGTTTTTATTGAAGCGATTGAAGTCAACCACAAATCATTTAAGATCTAACATCTCCTATTGTGGTGGATCATTTATGCTGCAATATTGCGGTAAATTAGATTTGAATTTTATCGTGACAGTTAGATCTACGCCAAAGTTATTAAGCCTAATCAGCATCATTCTTTATGTAGAGCATGCACATAAATTCCGTAAGTATCAGTTTTCAACAATATGAATTTTAGTCAGAAGTATTACTTTAGCTCTCAATTGCTGTATGAAAATTGGACAAATGATTAAATTGAATTAGTCTGAAAATAGGCTTAAACAATAATATGTGTCTGTAATGAAAACAATTAATACTTCAATTCTGCTGTTTTTTTTATTTTGTGGATTTTGTACTTCATCAGTTTCTGCGTTAGAAGGCTTATCGGCCAACGTTGCTGGAACAAGTAACTATTTATGGCGAGGGCTTGAGCAAACCGGTGGAAAAGCTGCCGTATCTGGAGGCATTGATTACGACATTGGTTCCGGTTTTTACGTGGGAACTTGGCTTTCGGATGCCGATTGGGCAGAAGAGATGACCTACGAACTTGATGTTTATGGTGGTTTTAGCGGAAATATCTCTGATTCAATGACCTATGATGTTGGTTTTACTCATTACGCATACCCCGATGCTGTCGCAAATTTGGATTTCACCGAAGTAAATGCCAGTTTAGGTTTTGGTGCATTCAGTATTAGTTATGTCGTACTCGTTGATGCTGAAGGCGCTGATGCCGGCGATGACTCATACATTTCAGCCGATGCCGAATTTGAAGTTGCAACCGATTTAGCACTCGCTTTGCACGTAGGTACTGGTACCGATGAATTTTATGCCGGAGAATCATTTGTCGAATATGGTGCGAGTTTGAGTAAAGATGTTTTATTTTTGGGGTCTCTATTACCGATTTAGATGGTGATGACGTAAAATTTTATGTGTCTTATGGAATTGATATAGATCTGTAGGAAGATATCCCTAATGAGGTATATTAAGGTGCTAAGTATCAACAATATATTGCTTTCTATTGTCTTCTTATTAACTTCATTGTCGACCAATTCAATGGCATATAATAAACAAGACACCATAAAAGTGGGTATTCTCCACTCACTTTCTGGTGATATGGCCATTAGTGAAAGCGTGTTAAAAGATGCACTGCTAATGTTAATAGAGGAGCAAAATTCTAAAGGAGGACTTTTAGGTAAACAACTTGAAGCCATCGTGTTAGATCCTGAATCGAATTGGCCATTATTTGCCGAAAAAGCCCGGCAACTTATTGAGCAAAAAAATGTTGATGTCATCTTTGGCTGTTGGACCTCTGTTTCGAGAAAACATGTGTTGCCAGTGGTTGAAGAGTTGAACCATATACTTTTTTATCCAGTGCAATATGAAGGTCAGGAATCTTCAAGAAATATTTTTTATACTGGTGCCAGCCCCAATCAGCAAGCGCTCCCCGCGATAGATTATTTAATTAAAGATAAAGCTATTGAACGCTGGGTTTTAATGGGAACCGATTACCTCTACCCGCGAACGGTGAATAAAATAATAACGTCTTATCTTAACGAATTAGGTGTCGATAATGATGACATTATGCTCAGCTATACCCCATTTGGTTTTAATCAATGGCAAGAAAGGATCGCAGATATAAAGCGATACGCGAAGCAAGGAAAAAAAACGGCCATTGTTTCCACCATCAATGGCGTCGCCAATGTTAGTTTTTACCAAGAAATTGTGAAACAAAAGATTAATGCCAATGAACTTCCGATCATGGCTTTTTCGATAAGCGAAAACGAACTGTCGCAGATTGGCTCTGAAAATCTAACTGGGCATTTAGTTGCCTGGAATTATGTTATGGATGTAAGCCATCCGAATAACACTGCATTTATTCAACGTTGGCAAACGTTTCAGAACAATAAAAAAGCGGTAACAAATGACCCTATAGAAGCGCATTATATTGGTTTTGAGCTATGGTTAAAGGCAGTAAATATTGCTCAAACAACAGAATCTAACCGGGTGATCGATGCATTAATCGGCTTAAAAGTAACGAATTTGTCCGGTGGAGAAGCACAAATGTTACCTAACCACCATATTACCAAGCCTTTTATGGTGGGCCGAATTGAAGATTCAGGCAAGATCAAATTTATCGAACAACCCTCGAAAAATATTCCTGGTGATGCATGGTCAGATTTTATCTTGACCAGTAAGTATTTAATCGCAGACTGGACCAAACCTGTGATGTGTGGGCGCTTTAATAAGATATCTAAACAATGTAAGTAAGGATATTGCTTTATGCAAGAGCAGCTGGATTTTTTCTGGATAATCGTTTGTAGCGCTCTGGTTTTTTTGATGCAGGCGGGTTTTTTGTGTCTGGAAAGCGGCTTAACCCGTAATAAAAATAGCATTAATGTTGCCATCAAGAATTTGGCCGACTTTTGTTTTACTACGTTTATTTTTTGGTTATTTAGCTTTGCTTTTATGTTTGGCGCATCTTATCAAGGTCTAATCGGTAGTTCAGGCTATGCCATAAATTTTCAAACCACACCGATGATGGCCGGGGCATTTTTTGTTTTCCAAGTCATGTTTTGTGGCGCATCGGTGACCATTATTTCCGGTGCAATAGCGGAACGGATCAAGTTTGGTGCCTATTTAGTGATTACTTTAATCATCGCCGGCTTGGTTTACCCCGTTTTTGGTCATTGGGCATGGGCCGGTTTAGATCAAGGTGCTGCGAACGGCTGGCTTAATTCCCTCGGCTTTATTGATTTTGCCGGCTCTTCAGTTGTGCATAGTGTTGGAGGTTGGGCGGCTTTAGCCATTTTATTGATAGTAGGGCCTCGACATGGGCGATTTGTTAATGGAAAAAGGGTTGCCATTAAGCACTCAAGTTTATCGCAAGCTACGTTAGGCACTGTGCTGTTATTCATTGGTTGGTTGGGATTTAATGGTGGTAGCACCTTGGCGTTAAATGAGCAAGTATCACTCATTATTGTGAATACTGTAGTTGCCGGATCGGTTGGGGCGTGTTCGGCGGGATTACTAGGATATGCGGTGCAAACAAATCTCAATGTTACCCAATTTATGAACGGTTGCTTAGGTGGTTTAGTAGCCATTACCGCAAACTGTTTTGCTGTCTCTACACCGGCAGCTGTGATTATTGGCCTTGTCGGTGGAATGATTGTGATTGGTGTAGAACAGTTTCTTGAGTATCTGCATATTGATGATGCCGTAGGCGCTATACCCGTGCATTTAGGTGCGGGTATCTGGGGCACTTTGGCTGTTGGTTTATACGCCGATTTAGATGTGTTGGCAACAGGACTAAGCCGGATAGAACAAATAGAAGTTCAGCTGTTAGGAGTGCTTATGTGTGGAGTTTGGACTTTGGGTATTACCTACGCATTATTGTGGCTGGTTAATAAAGTATACCCGTTAAGGGTTAGCCTAGAGCATGAACTGGTAGGACTCAATATTTCAGAACACGGTATCGTCGAAGAAACAATGAATAATATAGACGATCCTATTCAGACACTTAACCACAATGTGGTCAAAAGTTAATGTTTATACAGTATCGTAAATTAAAAGAATAAATGATTGAGTAATCTAAGGACGCAGCAGATGTTTGGCAATATCAAAATTGGCACTAAATTATTGTTAGTTACGGTGATGATAACCTTAGTGGTGATCTTCGTTAATGGCGCTTCTTCCAATAACAATATTCGAACCAATGTTGAGCAACAGGCCTTTGCAAAATTGACCGCGGTGCGGGAAATGAAGACCCAACAAATAGAAGATTATTTTCAACAAATTAGCAACCAAGTTATTACTCTATCAGAAGATAAGATGATCATTGATGCGATGATGCAATTTTCCGCTTCTTTTGAAAGTGTCGAGCAGGAACTGGTGGTGCAACAGCAAGGTTTTGTCAACCAAGACACTGTATTATCTGATTATTACAATAATGAATTTATTCCACGGATCCGTGAGAACCAACAAAAAACAATCTCTGCAGATGAGTATTGGCCAACACAATCCAACAGTAAATTATTACAATATTTGTATATTGCCAATAATGAAAATAGGACGGGAGAAAAACACTTATTAGCGGCAACTAATGATTATTCAAGTTATACCGCGGCGCATCGCAGCTATCATCCAACAATTCGTTCCTATCTCGAAAAATTTAAATATTATGATATTTTCCTGGTCGACGCTCATAGTGGCAATATTGTCTACAGTGTGTTCAAGGAAGTCGATTACGCCACTAATTTATTAACTGGCCCATATAAAAACACTAATATTGCCAAGGCTTTTCAAGCGGCCAGTCACGCGCAAAATAAAGACTTTGTCAAAATCGTCGATTTTAGCCCATACCCACCTTCATACAATGCTCCCGCATCTTTTATTGCATCACCAATTTTTAACGGTATTGAAAAAGTTGGTGTACTTATTTTTCAAATGCCGGTTGATCAAATTAATGACATCATGACCAATAAATTAAGCTGGCAAGAAGTAGGTTTAGGAACGTCGGGAGAATCTTATATTGTCGGTGAAGATTTTACTTTGCGCAATCAATCTCGATTTCTCATTGAGGATAAAATCAATTATCTCTCAATGATAAGGTCTTTAGGCACGGAGCAAAATATTGTCGATAGAATTGATAATCTAAATAGTTCTATTGGCTTACAAATGGTCGACACCGTAGGAACACAAGCGGCTTTAGCCGGGCAAGTGGCTACTGACATTTTTGCTGATTACCGAGGGGTGAGTGTTTTATCGGCTTATCGGCCACTAAACTTGCCGGACTTAAAATGGGTGATTATGAGTGAAATAGATGAAGCCGAAGCATTTATGTCATTTACTAAACTTCGTGATCAAGTGATTATGTTATCGTCGATCCTTATTGCCATTGCCATTTATATATCTTACTACCTTTCAATTTCATTAACACGACCACTTCGCCGCTTAGAAAAATCAGCTGAAGCACTGTCCGCCGGTGATTTGGATACTAAAATTGAAAGGGTGAGTAAAGATGAAATAGGCGATTTGTCAGTTATTTTTGACAACATGCGCCTGTCCTTAAAAGAAACTTTTTTGCAAGTTGAACAGAAAAAAGAGGAGTTAGAGGTTCGAGTTGGCGAACGCACACAAGAACTCCATAAAACCTTGGCGGAGCAAGAGCAGCAAAATCAATTACTCGCCAATCAGAATGTTGAATTGGAAGGAATTCAAAATGATTTAATAGCATCAAGAAAAGCAATAGAAAACAGTGAACAACGGGTTGCTACCATCATTCAATCAAGCCCTGATGGCATTATAACTATTGACAAAAAGGGCACTATTTTAAGCTTTAACTTATCTGCCGAAAAAATATTTTCCTATAAGGAACGCGATATCGTGGGTAAAAACATTAAAATTTTGATGCCCAAATCAATCGCCATGGAACACGATTATTATTTAGAAAAATATATCCCGAACAGCAAGTCGAACACCGTCGGAAGTACCCGCGAAGTTGTTGGGCAACGACAAGACGGCAGTCAATTTCCGTTAGAATTAAAAGTCGAGATGGTGTTTATTGATGATGAGATAATGTTTATTGGCTTAGTGCGCGACATCACCGAATACAAGCAAATGCAACAAGACATTCAATATGCACGTGAAAAAGCAGAGCAAGCAAACGCCGCCAAGAGCGGCTTTCTCGCCAATATGAGTCATGAGCTAAGAACGCCAATGAACGCGATTATCGGTTATTCCGAAATGTTGGCTGAAGATGCTGAAGACGATGGCCTTGATGAAATGCTCGGCGATCTGAATAAAATAACCGCTGCCGGTAGGCATTTATTGTCGTTAATCAATGATGTCTTAGATATCTCTAAAATAGAAGCCGGTCGAATGGATTTATTTCTTGAAGATTTTAATTTAGCCGACGTTATTAAAGACGTTGCGACTACGGCGCAAACGTTAGTCGATAAAAATGGCAATAACCTAACGACACATGTAGATGGTGAAATTGACCTGATGCATGCTGATGTTACTAAGGTGCGACAAATCCTGTTCAACTTAGTGTCCAATTCAGCCAAATTCACTAAAGACGGAGAAATATCAATTACCGCGCAATGTGCTGAACTGCAGGGAAATTCAGCGATTAAAATATCGGTGAAAGACAGCGGTATAGGTATACCGGCCGAAAAATTGGAATCAGTATTTGAAGAATTTTCCCAGGCAGATCAATCAACCACCAAAAATTATGGCGGAACGGGTTTAGGATTAGCTTTGGTGAAGCGTTTTTGTGAGCTCATGGGCGGCAATATTCACATTGAAAGTGAAGAGGGCAAAGGCTCCTCATTCATCTTTGAACTCCCTTGCGTGGTTGCCGGTAAAAAGGCTGTAGAGACAAAAACCACTGCCACCAACAGCAAAAAAGAAATCAGCGAGAGTATTCCAAAATCAGATCATCATAAAGACGTTCTGGTGATTGATGATGACCCGCACGCCCGTGAAATTTTGGAACGTCACCTCGAAGCTGAAGGCTATCATGTTATTTGTGTCGCCAATGGTAAATCCGGGATCAAATTGGCGCAAAAATGGCAACCGTCACTTATTACCTTAGATGTGATGATGCCGGACATGGATGGCTGGCAGGTGTTGAAAGCATTAAAAGATGACACTTTCACCAGAGATATACCGGTGGTGATGATTTCTATTGTTGGTGATAAGGCCATTGGTACAACTTTAGGTGCGGTTGATCATTTGAGTAAACCTGTGGATCGAAATTTATTGAAACAAGTCGTTTTAAAATATGCATTACGCGGCAATGCATTAGTGATTGAAGACGATGACGCGGCACGAGATATGGCAGAGAAATCATTAACTTCGATTGGCTGGAAAACCACGCCGGCTGAAAATGGTAAAGTAGGATTAGAGCAGTTCCATAAGGGTAAATTTGATTTAATTTTACTCGATTTGATGATGCCGGTGATGGACGGTTTTGAATTTTTACAAAAATTACGGGCTAGCAAAAATGGTCGAAATGTACCGGTAGTGGTATTAACCGCAAAGATTTTGAGCGCTGAAGAAAAAACAATCCTACAGGGCAGTGTAGCGCAAGTTTGTTCTAAAGGTGAAGTCAGTATTGAACAATTAGTGACTGAAATAAATGGTCAGTTTGGTTAAACCAGTGGCTGCAAATATAATTGGAGTAGGTATATGAGTAAAGTATTACTTGTAGAAGATAATGAAATGAACCGCGACATGCTTTCTCGACGATTAACCAAAAAAGGTTTTAACGTGGTAATGGCAGTAAACGGTCAAATTGGCGTTGATATGTCGATAACAGAGTCACCGGAAATAATATTAATGGATATGAGTTTACCGGTAATGGATGGTTGGACTGCAGCAAGCCATATCAAGGCTAACGATGTCACCAAAGATATACCGATTATCGCCCTCACGGCTCATGCTATGTCGGAAGATAGGGAGAAAGCAATTGCGGCGGGTTGTGATGAATATGATACTAAACCAATTGATCTGAAAAGGTTACTTGGCATTATGGATAGGCTTCTCAATAAGTAAGCTGATAATATGGCCGAGACTACAAACAGTTTTAAAGACGTATTAGCTAATATCCGTCACGATCTAAAAACCCCGGTTGGCCATATCCTCGGCTATAGTGAAATGCTTGCTGAAGATCTGGAAGATAACCCCTGGCCAGAATTTGAGCAGGATTTAGAGCGGATTCATGCTTCGGGTAATAAGTTACTCACTTTAATTGAAGATTTACTCGGCCCAAACAAGAGTAAAGTTGAGGATATTGACATTACCTCGGTTGAATATCAATTGAGAATGCAACTGAATCATATTAGTGGCTATTGTGAGATGCTGACCGAGTTAGTGGAAGAAGAAAATCGCTCTGAATTTTTAACCGATTTAAACCATATCAACCAGGCAGCGAAAAACTTCACCGAAATTGTTGCGGATAAGGTCACCATTGCCACCTTGTCTTCGCTAGAATTTTGCCAACCTCAGAGCAATGAATCCGCTGAATTAGCCACAACATCGATGCCAAGTGTTGATAAAATACATTTCAATACTCTTGGTGAAGGCGGCAATATTCTGATTGTTGATGATAATGCTGCCAACCGCGAGCTACTCACCAGACGGTTAATCCGTAATGGCTATCAAGCGAAAGCCGTTGATGGCGGCAAAACTGCTTTAACCTTATTAGAAAGCCAATCGTACGATTTAATCCTACTTGATATGGTGATGCCTGAGATGAGTGGTCTAGAGGTGTTGGCCATATTAAAGAAAGATAAAATATTAAGAAATATTCCGGTCATTATATTATCGGCCCTCGATGATATTGACCAGATTGTGCATTGTATTTTATTGGGGGCTGACGATTATGTTTTTAAACCATTCAATCCTATTCTGTTAAAAGCACGCATAGCCGCGAGTCTGGAAAAATTCAGACTGAGGAAGAATCAAGTCCCAAGATTAAAAGTATTCATTTCATCACCCGGAGATGTGATTGCCGAACGTCAAATCGCCAGAGCAATTATCAATGAAATCAATGATGAGCTTGTTGAGCGCGTGCATTTAGTTCCTGTATTTTGGGAAGATGAACCACTGTTGGCCTCAGATACTTTTCAAGCTCAAATTTCACCCGCCAAAGATTGCGATATATATATCGGCATATTTTGGTCGCGCCTCGGCTCCAAATTACCAGAGACAATTACCAGGGAGGATGGCAGTCGATATTTTTCCGGCTCTGAATATGAATTTGAAGACGCTATTGCTGGCTACAAAGAAAAGGGGGTACCGCAAATACTGGTCTACAGAAAAACCTCCGAAATTATTATTCCTCTACAAAATCGCGAGCAGGTGATGGACTCACTTGAGCAAAAAGAAAAAGTGGAAAATTTTATTCAACAATGGTTTATGTCACAAGATAATGAAAGTTACTCGGGTGCGTTTCATGGTTTTGCTTCTGAAGATGATTTTAGTTTAATTCTTAGCAAACATTTAAAAAAATTGGTGTTAAATCAACTTGAAAACCTATAAATGATGATGACATTATGAATAAAACTATTAATGAACCTATTCATTATGTCTCTTGGTGTCTGGCGATAGCAGCTTGCTACTTTGTTATTGGCAAATCAATGTTGGCAATATCATCATCTCATGTTGCGTTAGTATGGCCTTCTGCGGGACTAGCCTTAGGGGCTTTATTAGTAAAAGGCTGGAAGTATTGGCCGGCTATTCTACTGGGCGCTCAGCTTTCAAATTTGAATTTACCTTTTGGCGCCGCACTTTTTATTGGAGTAGGTTCTACACTCGCCGCTTTGTTTGGCTGGTTTTTATTGATTAAAGTTAAGCATTTTTCAATGGCAACGGGCAACTTTCGTGAGTTAGCCGCTTTTGTTTTATATGGTTGTATTATATCTCCCATCATCAGTGCATTAATAGGTAACATATCGTTATTAAGCTATGGATTTCTGGATGTTAATTACTTTATCGATTCATTTTTTAAATGGTGGTTTGGAGATGCGATGGGCCTGCTTATTTTAGGCTCAATGATCATTATGATTGTTTCACCTTATCAAGGTGACAATTAATACTTATGCCATGGGTCTAAGTTCTGGCTGGTAATGGTTATTTCCCACAATATGGACATTTCTTACCCAAATGAGCCTTTTTTAAAATCCTGATATTCCGTTCTAAATCTTCGGGTTTAAGTTCTAACTTATCGGCCAATTTTGCCAAGTCCTGATGCTCTTGCTCATCAATAATACCGTCGGCCAGGGCGTGTTCTACGTGTGCATTAAGGTTACGCTTGCGCTCCCTTAACTCATCGCCAAATCTCGCAGCCAGCATACCCGCAGGCAATGCCACCAGGCCCACACCGACGAGCATGATAAAAGTGGCCACCATTTTTCCCAGCAGAGTCACCGGTGTTACATCACCATAACCAACAGTGGTCATAGTAACTACTGCCCACCAGAGTGATTGGATGATACTACCAAAAAACTCTGGTTGTGCCTCGTTTTCTACTGTGTACATCAAACTTGCGGCGATGATAATAAGAAATATCATCACCATTAAGGCCGCTGTAATACTTTTTAACTCCTTAAGGATAACCGTTAAAAATATATTGAAGCCTTTAAAGTGGTGAGAAAGTTTTAGCAATCGTAGTACTCGTAATAAGCGTAAATAACGTAAATCGATAGCAATAAATAATGAGATGAAAAACGGAGCTATGGCGATCAAATCTATGACAGCCAAAGGAGAAGTCATATAGCGCAATCGAGCTTGCAATGACGAGTATTGTTTAAATTGGTAAGACTCAACACATGACCATATTCTTAACAAGTATTCTAACGAAAAAATGCTAACTGAAATTAGTTCGAATAGGGCAAATTCTGTAGAGAATTGCCGATTAAATTCATCATCTGACTCGAAAATGACGGCAACAACATTAGCAATGATAAGGACAATTAAAAACAGGTTGATATGTTTGGATAAAGGTGAATTATCAACATTCCCTTCAATCAACTTGAATGCTTTTTTGCGCAATAGATATGGAGCTGGCATATAACAACCTAATTTTATTATAAATAATTTAAGAAACTGGCTTAAACATAGTTTATATTTAAATATATTCTAGATTTAACTATTAGCAACTAGGTGTTCACAATGGAAGCAAAATCATTTGTCATTGGTATCACGGGGCATCGAGATATTGATACCAACACTGCAGAGCACCTGATGACGGCGGTTCATTTATTCCTTGATGAGCTCAAATTGTTATTGCCAAATACACCGCTAGAAGTTGTTACGGGCATGGCCGATGGTGCGGATCGGATATTGGCGAAAGTAGCACTTGCTAAAAACATTAAAGTTAACGCCGTACTGCCGATGGCAGAAGAGATTTACCGAGCTGATTTTTCTGCCGACTCCTGGGATGAGTATCAAACGCTATTATCCAGTGGTAACGTTGCTGTTAAGACTTTAATCACTGATGCTGTAGATATGGTTAAGGCTCAACAGCAAGGACCCGAGCGTGATGCACTTTACCATTCATTAGCAAAGTATATTAATGAGCAATCGAACATTGTAATTGCTGTTTGGGATGGTGTGAATCCAGGACTCAAGGGAGGAACCGCGGATGTTGTACTCAGTTATCTGCAAGCTAAAAATATTGCCGATAAGATCTCTAAACAAGCTGTTAACTATATCAATGGCGACGAGCAAGCTATTTATGGCACGAATAGCGTGTATTGGCTGCCGGTAGCAAGTGGCTCTAAAAATCATCATCAAATAGAACTATCGTCTTTCAAACCGTCATACTTATCGGGTATGCAGGGACCCTATACCATAAAAACCCACGCAGCTATGCCTGAATCTGTTTGTGCGCAGATGCGTGATTTAGATGATTATAACCGCCAATGTTTACATTTAGAGCAACAAAACTTGATATCTAGACAATACAGTTTACTTACAAATTACAACATGGATGAAACGAATGATCAGTCTGCAACATTAAAACACTTAGATGAGGAGTTTTTAAAAGCAGATGCTGTCGCTTTAGCAAATCAAAAACGCTCAGACGGGCAATTTAAATTATTTAGTTTAATGGCAGCAGCTATGGGGCTGTTATTTTTAGTCTATGCCAAAATCACTGCCAGTAAAATTCTATTAATCGGCTATTTGTTGTTGTTTGCTCTTGGCTGGTATCTTTTTAAGGGCTCTACTAAAAATAAGTGGTTCACCCGTCATTTAACTGCGCGAGTATTAGCTGAGACATTAAGAACACAATTTTACTTAGTTCTAATCAATAAAAGCAATCCTGTTAGGACGACTAAGCTAATGAATATGTCTGGAGTAAGTCAGTTTTCTGGTGCTAGCTGGTTAAAACAGGTGATTATGTCACAACAATCAATGCTCGTGCCGCAGGAGCAATCCAATAGTCAGCAAGAATACAACATGAATTTTGTTTGTCAGCATTGGTTAACAGAGCAAGCGCACTATTTTCAGGCGAAAATCAGGAATCTATCAGCCCATCATCATAAATTGGAAAAAATAAAATCGTTATTGTTTTCGGCATCCGCCATGGCAACAATCGTTTTGATTTTATTCAAGTATCAACTAGTTGAGATTGTTCTCTTTGCCCATGTTGATGCAAAAATCTTTACCGTATTGTTAATGGGGTTATTACCGTTTTGGTTGGGGGTTTGGGAGATATATCAAAATAAAATGGCGGTTAAGGAATTATTGTGGCAATACCGAAACCAATCAATGGTTTTTAATCAAGCTCAACAACAAATAGAACATGCCTCTACCCTAAAACAGAAGGCTGAAGTGTTAAGTCATTTAGCTGAGCGTTCAATAATGGAAAACTACATCTGGATCATTCACCGCTATCACCGTGAGCATGAGCCACCAACCGCAGGGTAAAAGTTACCTAGTTTCAGCACTCTGGGCATAAACTATGCGGCTTGAGTTTCATTAATTGGCAACGGTTTCGGTATTTACCCTCGTTGTCATCATTAAGGCTAGATCACACTATATAGGATTACACACACCATCTCTCATGTTTATAAATGTGTACTAATATTAAGGTAACCTTTTGATTATACAGGTGCAGCAGATCAAAAATGGATTGCGAACGCTTTATCGGTTTTAAATTTAATTGGCATATCTTCCTCTCTTGGTAGGAGAACAGTTTTGAGTTTAAAGTGCACAATTGGCTTGTTATTGAGTCTGTTTATGTTTTTTTTGCCAAAACCAGTGATGGCAGAGACTAAAGAGGTGGTAAGTAAGGAACTTACTACGTTATTTCGTGCAGCTAGAAAAGTCATATCGGATAATCAAGCTCACATCAATAACCCTGATATTGGGGATAAAGGCCTTTCGGGAAAAATAGTCACTCAAAAGCTACTCGAAAACTATAAGAAGGCCAGTGGTAAAAGGCTATATCCTGACTCCTTTACGCCTGTTCAAGAAGCGATGATTAACTCGGTAAAGGAAGTGATGTTTGAAAATCAGGATTTGATTAATAAGCAAGGCGTTGCTTTTAAAGGATTCATACCTGCAATTTTTGCCGGAAAGGTGGCCAATAAATTCAGCCGAAAAATGAATGGTAAAATGAAAATTAAACTCACTGCACCGACAAGGTACATTAGAAATAAAACAAATAGCCCAGATTACTGGGAACACAATGTGATTGAAAATATATTCAAAATGTCAGCCCATAAAAAAGGCCAGTCATATTCCGAAAACATTAAGATAAAAGGTAAAAAGGCTTACCGTTTTATTTTACCTGAATATTATCAACAATCATGCCTTGATTGTCATGGAACGCCCAAAGGGGAACTTGATATTACAGGTGGTAAAAAAGAAGGGGGTCTATTAAATGAGCTAGGTGGTGCAATTAGTTTGATTATTTATCAATAAATCGCACTTGTTAGCTGGTTTAAATGAATCTTAGTGTGATATTTTGTTAATTAAGAGCCTATAAATTATAAGTTGAACTATGAATGAAATAACAAGTGTACTGTTTGTCTGCATGGGCATAAGACATTCATCCTCTACAGCCCTTTAAAATCAAGGGTTGTGAGTGATTCTTGGAAATTCCCCAAAATAATATCAATTTGATTAATTCTTCGTTCAGGAGCAATAAGGAATAAACTTGAGCTAAATAGAACATTGACATGGTTTAATGGATTCCACTACCCAAGATAAGAGATAATAGTCTTAACTGGAGATAGTAAAATGACACGTAAAAAATATTCAAAAGAATTTAAACAAGATGCAATAGCCTTAGTAAAAGAACAAGGTTATTCGCAAGCAGAAGCATCCAGAA
>NZ_JQDZ01000045.1 GCF_000764205.1 Thalassotalea sp. ND16A | reverse complement strand
GAACACCGATTCCGGAAAATCATGAAAAAGTGTTCACGATGAAACCGGAATGACTGTTCACGTTAAACCAGAATAGGTGTTCACGATGGGCCGGAATGACTGTTCACGATGCTCCGGAATATGCAATACATAGTTTATTTCTAATAATTTAATCAAATATAATCCACCGATAATGGTGAATATATAAACCATTCCATACAAAGGCAGTAAAATCACCGATATTAGGTAAGCGCGTAATTAAGCGGTTCGCCTAGCTGATATAGGTATCGAGCTGCACATTCCAAGGCATTAATTGATTGATGTCATCATCGGGTTTTAAGTTTGGGATTTCCTTGAATAGATGCAGGAAATAATAATACGGGTTGATGTCATTCGCCCTGCACGTCATGACAATGCTATACAGGTTAGCGCTAGCTTCTGCGCCTTCAACCGACTTACTGAATAACCAGTTTTTTCGACCATTGGTAAACGGCCGAATATCGCGCTCGGTCACGTTATTGTCAATCCCTAGGTTGCCATCATCAACATAACGAATGAGTTTATTCCATTGGTTGAGTGTGTAATTGATGGCCCCTCCGATATGACTATTTTTCGTTATTTTGGTGTTGGTATCTTCAAGCCAGGCTTTGAACTTATCCAGAATTGGAACGGCTTTTTCTTGTCGCAACTGATAGCGCTGCTCTGGTGTGAGTTTTTGGCTTTTGGCCTGTTTTTCCAGCGCGTATAGTCTAGCAATATAGCTTTTTGCCATATTCGCTCGGCCTTTAATTCTTGTCTCGGCTTTGAGGGCATCCTCATATTTTCGTCTGGCGTGTGCCCAGCAACCAACTGGTGTAATGCCCTCGATGTTGTCGTAAACACTGTAACCATCACATTGTAAGTAGCCTTGATAGCCAGATAGAAATCCCTGCACACAAGCACGACTTCTTCCCGATTGATAATCATAAACCACTACCGGTTGTTTACTCACTTCATTGCTGCGATACACCCACATATACGATTTACTGTGTGCCAGTTTTCCTTCTTCACTGAGTACCTGAACATGCGTTTCATCCGCACACAAGCTGTGCTCACTGACTAAGTGACGTTGCATCGCTTCAACCAGAGGCTTAATCAAGAATCCAGCTTTGATACACCAGTTGGCTAACGTATTTCGAGAAATATCTAACTCGCCACGCGCATAAATTTGCGCTTGACGGTACAATGGCAAAGCATCACAGTATTTTGATGTGACGACTGCCGCAAGCGCCTCTGGGCTTGCCATGCTGCCAGGAATAGGTTGCTTAGGTTTAGGCACGGTAATGATTTTGCTGCTGGTACCAGTATGCTCGCAGTTTCGACAGGCGTATTTAAACTGCTTATGCTTAATCACACTGATTTTAGCCGGTATGATTTTAAGTTGTTCACTATCAATGCTGCCGCATTGATGCATATCTTCACCACAACACGGGCAATCAAGAGAGTCTAACGTATGCTCTACCACTTCACGTTCAAAGTACTCTGGTAATGGCTTTTTGCCTTTCTTGTGGTGTTTGGGCTCAGTTTTTTTCTGGTGCTTTTCGGCTTCATTGAACGTGCCACGCTCGGATTTTTCACTGCTCTTACCAAATTGGCGTGAGTTACTTAACTTCAACTGAGCGAGTAACTGCTCAATCTTTGCCTTCATCTTGGCATTTTCTTTGGTTAGCACTTCTTCTTTTTTAAGTAATGACGTGTTTTCTTTGGTTAGCACTTCTTCTTTTTTAAGCAATGACGTGTTTTCTTTGGTTAGCGTTTCTTCTCGCTCTTGTAACGATGTATTTTCAGCCTGCAACGATTCAACTTGCGCTTGTAACGCAGCAAGTTTTTCTTCGAGAGAAAGGTTGTCTGTTGGCTTGGTCATATACATCTAAGCTTAGTGAAAGTGGGCTAAGCATGACATACTGGCAAGATCGTTCAAGTCCCATTTAATCGATCCTTTTTTTAAATAACCGACAAACCCGATAAGGTGTTATGTTTACTTCGACTTTCTACAGGTAAACCGGACAACAGCCATTGTAATTGACGAGATTCAATGTGCATCGTAAGGGCGGTTTCATTGGCCTGCGGCCACTGAAATCGCCCTTGCTCTAATCGACGATAATAAAGCCAAAAGCCATTAGTATCCCAGAACAAGATCTTCAACTTATCCCGTTGGCGATTACAAAACACAAACCAAGCTTCACTCATGGGGTCGAGTTCAAGTTGGTCGGCGACAATAATGCTTAACCCATTTATCGATTTGCGCATATCGGTGTACCCCGTGACAAGGTAAACCTGCTTGCCAGGTGTCATTGCATCGCCATGATGAAACCTGCTAAACGCTCGGGTGATAATTGCTCGTTAAAGGCAAGTTCAAAGCCGTTTGGCATGGTCAGAGTAATTGTTGAAGGCGATTGGGCCCCTGAATCACTGACAAATAAAGGGACGAGTTGGTGTTTCTGATTGGATTCTAAAGCAGTGCCTCCTTGAGTTAATCGCTTTTTCCACAAATAGAAAGTAAGTGTCTAGATAACGACACCTGCCCCTAGTTTTTGATCTCAGTTATATTACCTCCGAATTAAATTAAGGAGATAACTATGAGAATTATGCGAAGCCAAGCTCAATGGCAAGCCATTATTGAAGACCAGCAAACCAGTGGCTTAGCGATTATGGATTATTGCCAGCAACATCAATTATCCACCACATCCTTTTATGCCGTTAGAAAGAAACTCGGTTTGTCGTCAAGCAGCTTTGTTCGAGCCAAAATTACCCAGCGAGTGGAAGTCATTGAAGAGCAACCTTCTATATCCATCACGGTTGGCAAGGCAAACGTCAGTTTGCCTGCCACAACTTCTGCAACATATTGACCTGGTCAACCAAATTCAGTCACCCCAGTTAAGCAACCATATCTAAATTGTTTATCATCGCTTCAAAGTTATTTGGACTTTGGTAATCCAGATAAGAATGTAGGCGACGACTGTTGTACCACAT
>NZ_JQDZ01000044.1 GCF_000764205.1 Thalassotalea sp. ND16A | reverse complement strand
TTGCAAAAGAAGTAGCTAGTCTAACCTTCGGGGGGACGGTTACCACTTTGTGATTTATGACTGGGGTGAAGTCGTAACAAGGTAACCCTAGGGGAACCTGGGGTTGGATCACCTCCTTACCTTAAGTAGATTAGCTTAATGGATGCTTCGGTATCGCGAGTGTTCACACAAATTACATGATAACTGAATGAGCGGTACGCTCTGTCATCCCGTTGAAGAACGGGAGCTCCTTGAGCGTACTGAGAATTCAAAACAAGTAACTACTTACTTGTTTTGAGTTTTCAACTCAAGTTAATGCCGAATGCGTGCATTAATAATCTCTTTAACAATTTGGAAAGCTGATATTAAACCCGATAATTTGTGGTTACGACGTCCAATCGTAACCTCTCTTGTAATAAAGAGCGCAAATTATCACGATAAACAACTTGTTGTTTATCAATCGAAGCATTGTTTACAATGCTTCAACATTATAACTAACGAAGTTAGTTATTCTTACTCAAGGCTCAAACAGCAATGTTTGAGTTTGATACCCTACGTTAAAATAGGTTATCAACATTCTTATTGAATGCGTGAAAATGTCAGACTTGCAACTTATCTCGGATTAGTCTCCGAGAATTCAAAATAGTTAATACCTTTCATTAATTTGGATAGTATTGCGCAGGATTTTGAAATTTAGGCAAGGCACTTTGAACGGTGTGTAGCGTGCTACACGAGTGAAAAAGTAACGCCGCGTAAATGACAAAAGACCAGCAAGACTTTTTGGGGTTGTATGGTTAAGTGACTAAGCGTATGTGGTGGATGCCTTGGCAGTTAGAGGCGATGAAGGACGTGTTAATCTGCGAAAAGCTGAGTTAAGCCG
>NZ_JQDZ01000043.1 GCF_000764205.1 Thalassotalea sp. ND16A | reverse complement strand
GCTGACCCAATACCAGCAATGCATACATTCAACGCCTAATACGAGATCATCTAAATAAGGTTTTAATAATTCATGAAGTGCTAATCGATCTGCTTTAATCTGTTGATGTAACACCTTTTTTCCGTCACTATCTAAAATACAAACGTATAAAATGTACGCATGAAGATCGATTCCACAATAATATTTGTGAGAATTGGTATAGAATTTCATTTGAGTCTTCTCCTTTTGGTTTTGTCGCCTTGAAGTCTAGTTTAAAGCTGGACTTCAAGGAGAAGGCTCAATAAGTATCAAGTTGTTTAAATAGGACAAAAAACAGTTGGCTTTTGCTCCTTCGTCGCTAATTTTAGCCAACTATTTTATTGCCTCTTAACGAGGCGTTATGAGTCACGAGGCATCTGCGTATGAGCGATAATCATAAGTGCGAATCAATGGCTCTTGCAGAGGCGTGGATCGAAAAAAGTGGAAGATACTGGGTTCTTAATATAAATAGTGTAGCTACTGAGCAAGATCTTGAAGATAATCACTATCTTGAAGAGATTGGGCAAACGATACGTCAGGTTACCATTCAAATAAAATTTTGCCCGTATTGTGGCTTTAAATTAAGTAAATCTCGGAATAATGTTATACCAGGTTTCGAGCTACATGATTTTTCTAAGTGGTAAGCCGAAGAAACTCATAACAATGAACTCAAGTGGGACTGCTAACAGCTTGCTCGGTTCCGCTTCGCTACACATTTTAGCAAGCTATTATCAGCCCCTTAGTAGGGCGTTGGTATTTACAAGGAGGTTCAGTGTTTTACTTTAAACTTTATGATGATAAAAGGTTAAAAGAACTCAAGCATACTAAAAAAATCGAGATCGTAAATAATGCGGTTAAACTGTATCGAAAAGACAAGCCATTGAATATTTCTACCCGATTACTATCAATATTAATTTGGTGCGCTATTCCTGCTTTAATATTATTTTTAGTATCAAGTTTTAGTTTTTCTATTGGTTGGTTCTCGCTATCTATCTTTATTCTTAATATAAAATTAGCTAATAATGAAAGCGCAGATGTTGAAACTTATCTAAATCAAGCATTAGAGTAATGTAAATATAACAAGCATTTAAAGCGGGACTGCTAACAGTTGGCTCGGTTTCGCTTCGCTACACAATTTAGCAAACAATTATCAGCCCCTTAAATGGGCGTTAGCCGTTTAAGTTGTAACCGATAGGAGATGTGCTACTATAGTGATACATTTTTCTAACTAGGAAATATTATGAGAGTTGAATTGGTTACAACACTCAAGCGACAAGCTACAAAAATATTAGCTGATCTTCACTCTTCAAAAGAGCCTGTTTTAATTACAGAGCATGGACAACCCTCTGCATACTTAGTTGATGTCGATGATTATGAGTTCATGCAACAAAGAATGGAAATACTTGAAGCTGTCGCTCGAGGTGAGCAGGCTATTAATAACGGCAATGTTTATTCTAATGAAGAAGCTAAAGAGAAAATGAATAAATGGCTGAAGTAACGTGGACAGCCCCAGCTCTTAACGATCTAAATGAAATTGCAGAATACATTGCGCTAAGTAATTTGCTAGCGGCCAAAAGTTTGGTTCAGAAGGTTTTTGATAAAGTAAACAGGCTTGAAATTTATCCTGAATCAGGGAAAACGCCCCTAGAATTACAAAATTTCAACTATAGAGAAATTATTGTTAACCCCTGTCGAATTTTCTATAAAGTTGAAGAAAACCACGTTTACATTTTACATGTAATGCGTCAGGAACGAGATCTTAGAAAGTTTCTTTTAAATAGCTAGTAAACGGCTAACAAGATACTCAATAGGACAAATAACACTGTCACGGCTTTTGCAAAAAGCGCAAAACCACGTGCCAGTATCATTAGCCTCTTAGTAAGGCGTTGATATGACTCCCCACGTCAAGAAAAAATACACTGATCCTTGCTGTTAATTTTCAAGCCATAAGTTTTATTCATAATAATAAATGAGTTAACACATTAGATGAAGCCAGTAATTTCGTCGGTTATCCTGCTGGTATTCGTGGATTACTAATCTGCTGATTAGCAGCGCCTACCTTACATGTTCCGTCGTGGCACTTGGTTTCAATCTATGTTCGAGGTTCAATGATGATTGCTTATCATTGCCTTCCTAACGCCGTCGGTGGTTGTGCCACAGCCGATGCTTGACCCAATGCATTAACTCAAAACTCTTCATCATGCTGGTACTCTCGAAATGCGCAGTTCTGGTTTCACTGGTGATACTGCAATTTCTCTCGATATTGCCCAAATATAGGCAATGAGTTCCCGAGCGATTGCGGTAACCACAACGCTCCGATGTTTACCTTTGTGCATTAATCGTTGGTAACGACGGCACAATCGAAGCTGAGCCTCTCAGGCGATATCAACGATTTCTTTGCTTAAACTTTCTTGCCGTTTTTTTAATTCCGTTGGTATGTTTGGTTTGTGTTTATACGAATGTGCACACTCGACCAATAGTCGTCTTGCTCTGGTATTACCGCACTTAGTGATTGCGCCCAATCGACGTTTGTTGCTGCTGGTATGCTCGGAAGGCACAAGTCCTAAATAAGACATCAGTTTTCTTGGATGATCAAAGCGGCGTAAGTCACCCAATTCCACAATGATCCCGGTTGCCGATAGTATTCTAATGCCACGCATGGCTTGAATGGCTTTCACCACTGGATAGAAACGCCAATTTCTAATGTGATGCCTTAACTCGTTATCAAGACGTTTCAAGCGTTTTAACCACTCTGAAATGGTCATGATCATTTCCGTGAGTACAATTTGCTGGCAAGGATGGGGTAAAACGAGTTCAGTTAACCAGCGTAGGTGCTTATTACTCCAATTATCGTTCACTTTACAGTGAATATGATTACGCAAAAATAAGGCTTTGAGTTGATGCTTTGCATCTTTTAAATCACTCATCGCGCTCTCTCTGGCACGGGATAAATCGCGTATTGCTTCATCATCCGGCTCAGGTACATAAATAGGAGTGAGCTCCTCATCTTTTAATAACTTAGCCAGTTTCAACGCATCGCGTTTATCCGTTTTCACTCGTTCGCCAGGCTTCTTTGGAATTAAAGAAGGCGCGATTACATAGCAGCAATGGCCAAGGCTGGTGAGCAATCGATAAATCCAATAACCACAAGGGCCCGCTTCATAGACAAAATGTAATGTGGCATTAGGGTACTTAGACTGAAATTGCCAAGCCAGTTTTATCAATGACTTTTTATTGCTCGGAACTTTGCCGTAGCTTTGCGGTTTCGGACCACGACCGTCTTCCAGAGTTGCTACTTGAGAGAATTCTTTGTGGGTATCTAACCCAATGAAAAGTATGTTATGTTTATTCATGCTAGCCTCCGCTTTAGTTATGTAACAAACTAATTATGGCACTGGCTTTAAGCTAACCCACGATTGGAGGCTAGCACCTCGTGGGAGTCATTATGTCTATAAGACTAAGGAAGAATGTAGTAAATGGAAGAAATAGTTGAAGGTTTCGGGCGTGGAATTTTTCGAATTATAAAATGGATTTTAATCGACGCATTTGTTGAATTTTTCCTATATGGCTATGGTTATGTCTCGCTTAAAATAGCTACATTTGGTAAATACCCAAAGCCAGGCCGTGATAATGAAACCTTGTGTATTGTAACTGGCTTAATATCAGTGGCTGTAACAATAGTGTTAATTATTTGGTTTGGCTCAATATAGTCTTACAACAAGTCAATCAAGCAGGACTTTTCCCCGTTGGCTGGGTTCCGCTTCGCTTCACATTTTAGCCAACTGATAAAAGCCTCTTATTGAGGCGTTACGCATTCAGGAAAGTATCGTGCACTCATGCAATAATAAATATTTATTCCTCGGTTCGATTTGTAGTGCTCTTGCTGCTATAGCTCATTTGGGGTGTATCATTTTCGGTGGTGACTGGTATCGTTTTTTTGGTGCTGGTGAACAAATGGCAAGAATGGCCGAGGATGGACATTGGTACCCAACTGTTGTTACATCAATTATTGTTTTGATTCTGTCAGTGTGGTCTCTTTATGCGCTTTCTGGCTCAAAAGTTATATTTCGGCTTCCGCTTCTTCGATTAGGGTTGGTTGTTATTTCTCTTATCTATTTACTTCGAGGTGTAGCATTTATGGCCATAATGCCAATATTTCCCGAAAATAGTTTAACGTTTTGGCTTGTCAGTTCGGGGATTTGTTTAATTATTGGTACGCTATATGCCGTTGGTACTTTTCAGTCTTGGTCACAATTAAGTGTAAAAAATGTCTAAGTTACTCAATAGGACAAATAACACTGTCACGGCTTTTGCAAAAACGCAAAGCCACGTGCCAGTATAATTCGCCCCTTAGTAAGGCGTTAGGTTTTGTTACACATTTATGCACTCAGCCAAGTATGACTCTGTTATATTTACAATAATTATTCGAATGGAATGAGCCAATGACTGATACAACACAAACAACAAAAAGAAAAATGGATGTGGCAGTTAAACTATCGATACTATGGATGGTCGTTATGTTTAATATGATTTATGCTGATATTCTTGCATTTATTTCCGCATTTATTACTCCAGGAGTTATAGATGAACTAATGAACGGATATTCAGGGAGAGTAAAACTTTCTCAAGAATTATTGCTCATATCTGCCTTCTTTATAGAAATACCTATCATGATGATTTTTCTTTCCCGAATACTAAAGCATCAAGTTAACCGCTGGGCAAATATAATAGCAGGTATGTTAACGCTTTTATTTGTTGTTGGTGGTATAGAAACCGAGCCATTCTTCTTATTTTTAGCCGGTATTGAGGTCTTGGTTATCATGGTAATTATCTGGACTGCATTCAAATGGAAAAGCCCTGTTTCAGCGCCTATTGCTATTACTAGTGGAGCCACTCAAACCTAACAAGCCAATTAAGGCGGGAGTGCTAACAGCTTGCTCGGTTCCGTTTCGCTGCACATTTTAGCAAGCTATTATCAGCTCCTTAAATGGGCGTTAGGCAGTCATAGGAGTTTTGAGCAAGTATCATGGAAGAATTTAATGTAGCAACTTTTATATTCATCAATCAATATGCAGGGAAAAGTAGTTTATTGGATGCTGCTCTAATTGGTTTTGCTGAAGCTATGCCGTACATTTTTATACTCATAATTATTTATTTATGGTTTGGTGGCTGTATCGAGAGAAAAAAGTCGAGCTTCAATTCTGGGCTTTCAGTATTACTTGGTATGTTAACTAGCTATGTTATTTCACTTTTTTATTATCACTCGCGCCCATTTGTAGATAATTTTGGAACGCAATTGGTCGAACATGCTCCCGATTCTTCATTTCCTTCGGATCACACGACTTTTATCTTCTCTATATCTGTAATGTTGCTATTTAATAAATCAACTAGAATTATCGGTAGTATTCTATGTTTTCTTAGCTTTATTAGTGGGTTGTCTAGAGTTTTTGTTGGTGTCCATTTCCCTTTAGATATATTTGGTGCGATTTTGGTCGCAATTTTTTCATCGGTGGTTGTGTTTAAATTACAATACAAAACCCGTTTTATCTTAATCTATTTGGTGCAAAAAATGCCTAACAAGGCAATAAAGTCGGATTTGTAACAGTTTGCTCGGTTCCGCTGCACATTTTGCCAACAATTATCAGCCCCTTAGTTGGGTCTATTTTTCCGTGTTCCCCCACAATTAGCGGATACCTTCTATAGTTAATTCGTATCAATTAATTTAGGAGAATATACAATGAAATTAGCTGACATAGTACAACGTGGTTGGGTGGCAGTTGGCACTGGAGATTTTGATGCCTTAGTTAAAGATTACATGGAAGGTATGACATTCATCATGCCTGGGCAAGTCGACATTCTGGAGGGGCGGCAAGAGTTTCGTTCTGCGTTAGATGGTCTTGGTTCCATCCTTCCTCCAGGTTTTGAAATCACGGAACTTAGGCATATAGAAGGGGAAAATGAAGTCGTCTCTATCGTTGAATGGAAATCCGATAAGATTACCGCTTCTCAGTTATCAGTTTTGTTCAAGTTTGAGAGTGAAAAAATCTATGAGGAGCGCTGGTTTATAGATACTGAACAGTGGAAAAGCGCATTCTGAGCTGTAGGGAAACATAACAACAATTTAAAACGGGACTGCTAACAGTTTGCTCGGTTTCGCTTCACAATTTTAGCAAACTATTATCAGCCCCTTAAATGGGCGTTGGTAGAATCTACAGTGAGGAACATATTTTGATATTATCGTTAGTAAGTATTCCTGTACAAAATCCAATTGAAGCTCACGAACTTTACACTTCAAAGTTAGGGTTTATTACAAAAGAATTCAATCCTGAGCTAAATTTAGCAATAGTTGCTTCCTCAGAAGATCCTCAAGGCGTATCCATTTTGTTAGAGCCTTGTAAAGGAACTTTTGCCGAGAGCTATCAAACTTCAGCTTATAAGGCTAACCTGCCGATAATGATCTTTTCTACTCAAAACGTAGAAACAGAATTAGAAAGGTTAAAGGCACAAGGCGTAAAGTTACGTCCTGAATTAAATAATCCTGAGTGGGGATTAATGAATATGTTCGAGGACGGTTGTGGAAACATACTGATGCTCGAAGAAAAATCTGCATAACAAGAATTTCAAGCGGGACTGCTAACAGTTGGTTCAGTTCCACTTTGTTTCACATTTTAACCAACAATTATCAGCCTCTTAGTTGGGCGTTAGGTGTAAGGTTTGTCCAGAGAATCACTGCTAATATTCTTGGCAGATATCATTCTAGTCACGCATGTATTATTCGTGTTCTTCGTGTTTTTTGGCCTTGTGGCTATTTACTTGGGATATTATCTAAAGTGGCATTGGGTTAGAAACCCCGCTTTTCGGATATTACATTTGGTGGGTACCGGAATTGTGGTCGTGCAGTCTTGGTTTAGTGTTATTTGCCCTTTAACCATTTGGGAAATGTCGCTCCGGGAAGAGGTTGGCTCTGAGTCTTATTCGGGTTCATTTATCCAATACTGGATTCAGAATATACTTTACTACAGTGCGCCCGAATGGGTATTCATTGTATTGTACACTGGCTTTGGCGGCCTAGTTCTAAAAAGTTGGTTTTTGGTACGCCCAAACCAATTTAAAAGGAAGTAATATGAGTCAATCACCTAATAAGCTGTTCAAGCGTGACTACTAAAGTTTGGCTCGGTTTCACTTCACAATTTTAGCCAAACATTATCAGCCCCTTAACCGGGCGCTAGTTGCAATTCCACTAAACATAAAATTTAAATTTAAATTTAAATTTTTCGAGAGCCAGTATTCTCTGAAAATTACAAGTCATACCGAAAGTGATAGCTACCCCGCCGTTTCCCCTGACGGAAAAAGCATTGCTTTTTATGGAAAATATGACGGCAATAAAACATGGTCCATTCACACCATAAACATTGATGGTACCAATATGCAGAGATTGACGAGTGCAAAAAACAAATGGGATAGCTCGCCTACATGGTCACCTGATGCCAAAACCGACACTAGTGAAATTTCTATTGCAGATAGCGATGGTAGTAACGTCATTAGGCTTACGCAAAATAATGCTGACGATTGGTATCCTGAGATTTCACCTGATGGTACGCAAATCGTATTTATGTCAGATAGAGATGGAAATCGAGAAATTTACACTATGGATATCGATGGCTCCAATCAGAAACGATTGACTGTTAATGATGTTGCAGATTGGAACCCATCTTGGTTTGCTGATGGCTCTAAACTCATTTTTACCTCAGAGAACAAGGAGGATTTTTTTGATATCTATATGATGAATAAGGATGGTTCTTTCCAGGTTATAAGTTTTTGTTATTTCCTGGAATTATATTTATGCTTCCGTTTAGCGAAGAATTAGATTTTGGGTTAAAGCTTGTTTTGCTACTTGGCGGTCAATTTTTAGTTACTTCAACTAGTACCATTATTATATTAAAATCATATTTTTACTTTTTAGGTAAATTAAAAAAACAAGGCGCTCAACATGACAAATAATACTGTCACAATTTCTGCAAACGGCGCAAAAATGTGTGCCAGTATCCTTTGCGTGTTAGATTAGTGTTATGCCGAAGAGAATCTAATTTAATGCCTGAATCCGATCCATTGAGAATCATGACATTTGCAACACCGAAAGATCTCTTTCAGTGGCTCAAGGTGAATCACGCCACTGAAAGAGAGCTATGGGTGAAGGTATACAAGAAAAATACTGGGATTTTGAGCGTGACTTGGAATGATATCGTGATCGAGGCTCTATGCTGGGGCTGGATTGACGGTGTTAAGAAGTCAATCGATGCCCAAGCCTACCTTCAGCGCATTACTCCCAGAAAAGCGCGAAGCAACTGGTCTAAAAGGAACACGGAGCATGTGGAACGTTTGAAAAGTGAGGGGCGGATGATGGAGTCAGGGCTCGTGCATGTTCGTGCTGCGAAAGCGGACGGTCGTTGGGAAAACGCCTATGTGATCAGTGAAATAGAAGTGCCCGCAGATTTCCTAGCGGCATTGGAAAGCAAGCCGAATGTGAAACAGTTTTTTGAAACACTCAATAAATCGAGTCGTTATGCTATAGCGTACGGATTGACAAGTGCGAAGAAACCCGAAACCAGAGAAAGGCGGTTTGCAAAATTCATGAACATGCTTGTTCACGAAGAAAAACCTAAATAAGTGGAATACGCCATAACAGGGCAATTCATCAGGACAAATAACAGTTGGTTTTTGCACCTGCGTCGCATATTTTAACCAACTGGTATTGGCCATTATTTGCCCCTTTTATGCCTAAGGAAAGTATGCATCGTTTTCTTGCCATCTTTATAGCTACAATTGCAGTAATCCAATGTTACGGTATTGGGGAAAGGATTATTCATGCATCGTGGCAATGGTACAAATTCTATGGTTATAGTAATGATGGGTACACAACTTTAAGTGTTGGTATGACAATATTCACTTTTGCTGCTTCGATAATTACTTTAATTTGGGGTTTGAGTATTTATGAAAACTCTAGTGATAAATTTACTCTTTTAACTATTAAATATTCATCTTACTCATTGGCGTTTTGGTCTTTTTTATTGGCTTTATTGGTAATGAGCCCACTTGGACAAATAGTTCAGAGATAGCTAGTTATTCTTAATCAATCGAAAGGTTTGGTTTTAAAAGCCGCATAACAAACGGTTAAATAAAGAGTCGAGTGCACAATTAATGAAAGCTCAGTTAAGCCTTGATAAATTACTGGCAGTTGAGCCAGATAGTCACCATAAGTTGTTGCTCGGGCTATATCATGATGCTGAGTTTGGTTTAAAAGATGAGATGAGTACCTGTCTGTCGTTTGATACCTCCCCCTAATTGATCATTTAACTACGGTGATAGTAAAATAGACAATACACCTTAAGCTATTGAGTTTTGACTAGAAATACTTTTATCCTGTAACTTTTTATGGCGTTTATGTTTTTATAACATATTGATATTTACAGAAAACAAAAAACAAAAAAGGGATCGTGTAGATCCCTTACTACGTATCAGCTCAGACAGAGCACCCAGTTTTTTAAACTATAGTGCTCGTACCTACACCCGCTCAATTAGGGCCGCGATACCTTGTCCGCCGCCAATACACATAGTAATAACCGCATATTTTCCTTGAACCCGATTGAGTTCATGGATAGCTTTTACAGTGATCAATGCACCGGTTGCGCCAATGGGATGGCCTAATGAGATACCTGAGCCGTTAGGGTTAACTTTGTCCATGTCTAACTCTAATTCCCGACATACCGCTAATGCTTGTGCAGCAAAGGCTTCATTAATTTCCCAAACGTCAATATCATCTTTGTTGATACCGGTTTTCGCCAGTAGTTTATTTACCGCAGGAACCGGACCAATACCCATCACTTGTGGCGCAACGCCAGCAAAAGCGTAACCGACAAGCTTAGCTAGCGGTTTTAAGCCATTTGCCGCAGCAAATTCACTATCAGCCATCACCAAAGCCGCTGCGGCATCGTTGATACCCGACGCATTGCCAGCAGTTACCGTGCCGTCTTTCTTAAATACCGGACGTAGTTTGGCCATGTCAGCTACCGTACAATCAAAGCGAACATGTTCATCGGTTGTGTATGAAATTACCCCTTTGCGAGATTTCAGTTCAACGGGCACAATTTGACTATCGAAACGATTTTCTTCAATCGCTTGTTGTGCCCTACGATGCGACTCGGCCGCAGCTTCATCTTGATCTTCCCGGCTAACTTGCCATTGCTCGGCCACATTTTCAGCCGTGATCCCCATGTGAATATCATTAATTGGACAAGTTAAGGCGCCAACCATCGGATCGACTAATTGGCTATCCCCCATTTTGCTGCCAAAACGGGTAGACGGAGACCAATACGGCACTCGTGACATAGATTCTGCGCCACCGGCAACCGCGACATCACAATCGTCTAATAATAACAGTTGCGCGGCCGAGATCACCGCTTGTAAACCTGAGCCACATAACCGGTTTACCGTTAGTGCCGGGGTTGATTCTGGTAAGCCACCTTTAAGCGCGGCAACTCGGCTCATGTACATGTCACGTCGGTCTGAATGGGTCACATTACCAATGACACAATGGCCAACATCTGCAGAATTAACACCCGCTCGTTTTACCGCTTCGCTTACCATTTGGCCGGCCAGTTCTGTAGGCGCAACGCCTTTTAAAGAACCACCAAAATCCGCAATAGCAGTACGCACACCACTTAAAAAAACCACTTCTCTTTTAGACATATCATTCTCTCAAATTTGAAACTGCTTATACAAGCAAAGGAAGTTTTTACAACATCACTTAATGACCTTACTAAACATTCATCTCCGGAACGTTTTCAGGAACCACCAGTTCTCCGGCGGTCAATTCAATAATTTGTTCAACAGTTACCCCCGGGGCTCTTTCGAGTAAGTGAAACATGCCGTCTTTAATTTCAATGTAAGCAAGGTCAGTCAACACTTTTTTGATACAGCCTCTGCCCGTTAATGGCAAGGTACAGTTGCTTAGCAGTTTTGACACGCCATGTTTCGAGGCATGCGTCATCGTCACTATGATGTTTTCCGCACCAGCCACTAAATCCATCGCGCCGCCCATCCCTTTAATCAATTTTCCAGGGATCATATAAGACGCAATATTACCGTTAACATCGACTTCAAAGGCACCAAGCACGGTTAAATCAACATGGCCACCACGGATCATGGCAAAGGATTCAGCGCTATCAAATAGTGATGCACCGGTAGCCATGGTTACCGTTTGTTTACCGGCATTGATCAAATCGGCATCAATTTCATCTTCGGTTGGAAATTGGCCCATGCCTAATAAACCATTTTCAGATTGCAGCATTACTTCCATACCTTCCGGTACAAAGTTTGCCACTAAGGTGGGAATGCCAATACCAAGGTTCACGTAGAAACCGTCTTGTAATTCTTGCGCTACACGTTGCGCCAATTGTTCACGAGTTAAAGCCATGTTCTTCTCCTTAAGCTGAACGCACGGTGCGTTGTTCGATGCGTTTTTCAAAGTTGCCTTTGATTAAACGGTTCACATAAATACCTGGGGTATGGATTTCATTAGGATCTAACTCACCCGGTTCAACAATCTCTTCCACTTCTACCACTGTGATCTTACCGGCAGTTGCCGCCATAGGGTTGAAGTTACGCGCGGTATGGCGGAAAACTAAATTACCGTAACGGTCTGCTTTCCATGCCTTTACGATGGCAAAATCACCGGTAAGAGACTCTTCCAGAATATAATCTCTGCCATTGATGTTACGCTCTTCTTTGCCTTCCGCGACAGGCGTACCTACACCAGTTGCAGTGAAAAATGCAGGGATACCAGCGCCACCAGCCCGCATTTTTTCAGCGAGTGTACCCTGTGGTGTCAACTCAACTTCTAATTCTCCCGCCATCATTTGACGTTCAAATTCTGCGTTTTCACCAACGTAGGAAGCGATAATTTTTTTGATTTGACGATTTGGCAATAACAACCCTAAGCCAAAGTCATCAACACCACAGTTATTCGAGGCAACCGTAAGGCCTTTGGTACCCATTTTTTGTATTTGGGCAATTAACCCTTCAGGAATGCCACATAAACCAAAACCACCGGCAATCACGGTCATGTTATCTTCAAGACCCGCCATTGCTTCTTCGTAGCTTGTCACTACTTTGTCAAAACCAGACATATCGTTAATCCTTATCAGGGTTATTCTGCAAAAATATTGATTGTAATAATCAATCATGATTAAATATTTATCAAATTGATTTTTTATAACAATTAATAAAAAATTTAAATATTTACTCAGTTAAAAACAGGTTCGTTATGAATAATGCCACGATAAAACAATTGCGAGCCTTTGTTACTGTTGTTGCTTCAGGAAATTTCGCTGAAGCGTGTGTGTTATTGCACCTATCGCAACCCGCCTTAAGTATAGCGATAAAAAATTTAGAGCAGAGTATTGGTGGCAAGTTATTGATCCGTTCTACTAAAACCTCTGTGCTAACACCAGAAGGGAAAGAATTTTACCCGACGGCAAAACGGTTACTCAACGACTGGGACACTGCTTTCAATGACTTGAACGATTTATTCTCGTTAAAGCGTGGGAAGTTAGCGGTTGCCGCAATGCCGTCATTTGGCAGTAGTTTATTGCCAGGCTATATCCGGCTGTTTCGCGATAAACATCCGAACATCAATATCAAAGTTCATGATGTAATCGCCGAAGATACGGTTGCTATGGTACGAGCTGGGCGGGTAGAGCTTGCTATCACTTTTGACCCGGGAGATTGTGACGATCTTACCTTCTTTCCTTTGTTTAGCGACAACTTTATCGTCGCACTGCCGCAAAAGCACCCACTATTAACACATAAAAGTGTGTCTTGGCAGGCGATTGCACAATACCCACTGATCGCCTTACAAAAGCCATCCAGCATTCGCGAGCTGATTGAAAAAGCCTTAACCGCAAGTGATATTCGTTTAAATATAGAATTTGAAACCAATCAATTAGCGACGATCGGAAAAATGATTGCGGAGCAGCTAGGCATTAGTATCATGCCATCATTATGCAAGCCGCAATTACAATCACAAGGGGTAGTGTGGCGTCCGCTTGAATCGCCGCTGGTAAGCCGTCGAGTGGGCATTGTCAAAAAAAGGCGAATTCCACTGTCTTCCACGGCTCAGGCGTTAGTTGATATTATTAAAACAAACATTATTGAAGAAGAAATATTATGATGAAGCAACCTGATCGAGCGCTCGCATTTTGGTCACGCGTTTCGTGCCCAACTCAGAATACAGCATTCCGGCAATAATCAAACAGCAACCCAACCAACCTTTTACGCCGATGTGCTCAGCCAAAAAGATAAATGCAGCAACATGGGCAATGATAGGCTCTAGCGCAAAAGTAAGCGCGACTTTATCAGGCTCGAGCAATCTTTGGCTCGCGGTTTGAACATAGTAAGCAAAGGCGCTGGCAAATATGCCAGAATAGAGGATCGCACCAATAACATTCCAATGGCTTAATTGAACGATGAGCGGCTCGTAATGCGCATTCATCTGAGCAGAACTTTCAAAGCAAGCAGCTAATGCGCTGTAACAGGCAACAGCGCCTAGCTGAACGATACTCAATGGAATTGCCGAAAAACGTCGACTATACTTGCCCATCATCGTGATGTGGACGGCATAACAAAGCGCGCTTATGGCAACTAAGATATCTCCTTTATTAATCTCTAACTTATCGCCAACCGTTAAAAAGTACAGGCCAATAGTTGCCACGACCGCACTTATCCAAACTTCTTTACCGACTTTTCTGTTAAAAAACCTAAAACCGGCACTAAAGGCACACACATGCCGGTAATGAAGCCAGCATTGGAAACGCTGGTATAGAGCATGCCTTCGGCTTGCAGCGAAAACCCTAAAAATAACAATATGCCTAAGCCAAAGCCGGTTTTTAGCAGGCTCAACGAACTATTTTCTGCTTTGTCTTTCGTTGATTTGCGACTGATAAAATACATCGGCAATAACACTAATGTGGCGATAGCAAAGCGAAAAGCGTTAAAGGTATTCACCGGCATGACATTGATTGCATCGTCTATCACCACAAAGCCTACCCCCCATATGAAGTTAACCAGTAGCAAAGCAAAAAGGGCTTGAAGGGGGGTATGAATCATAAGTTCAAAAATTCCAAGAGTGCTAAATAGAAGCGTTAATTGCGGCTGGTGATTTTTTTGAAGCGCATAATACCAATCCGTATAATGATCTGGTCATTGAGTCACTCATATAAACAACATATGAGTAACCCTTCGGGAACGTATATAAAGCTTGATAACTTCCTGAAATTTCAAAAAGATATGAATAACTATCTATTTAAAATTTCAGTTGTTCTAAAACTTTCTATATCATTCTCAATTGATCACTTCATTACGCGAACTGGTATAATAACCAATGTGCTCGTGCTTTATCGTAAAGCCAATTAAATACAATTGCGTAGAAACAGCAGAAGACTACAAAGCCAATATCCAATAGCAGCACGGTAATAAAGTCTAATGCTAAGACCCACATAAGCAACGAGATTGCCAACGCAAGGCCTGACATTCCTAAGGCGTTTTTATCGGTAAATAAAACTACGGCTATGGTTAATAGCAATAACGCCACCAGTTCAAACATAAAACTGTGGAATATTCGTTCTTTTACGCTCATTAGGAGATCCTCTTACGGGGTTGAATTGCCGTATAGTATCAGTATAATTAAATGATACAAATTAGTTACCATCAGTTTTAGTGATATGTTAAACATTGAACAACTCAGAATGTTTGTCGAAACCGTTGATACCGGCTCTTTCTCAGCGTGCGCCAGAAAGTTAGGCAAAGTACAATCTGCGGTAAGTCAGGGAATTGCCAATTTAGAAGTCGAACTGGGCACCGAACTGTTCGACAGATCAACAAGAAAGCCAAGCCTGACCAGTGAGGGAGAGCAATTACTTGCTCATGCTAAAGCGGTGATCCAACAGGCGCTGGAGTTAAACTCTGCTGCTGAAGCTTTGGGCCGGCAAGAAGAATCTGGCCTTAGCCTGGCCTTAGATAACGCGCTGTTAATGCCCTCTTTCACCAAGATATTGACGGCTTTTGGCGAAAAATTTCCGGCAACCGCAATTGAAATCATCACGGTAGCAGGTACCGATGTTGCGCAACGAATAAAGAGTGGTCGCGCAGATATTGGCTTAATGTTTTCAGGCGGATCACTGAGAAATGATGTTGATGTTTGTTATATCGGCAGTTTGCCCTTCTATGCCGTTTGTCATAAGGCGCATCCATTAAGCCAGTTAAAGAGAGTTCGCGCTGTCGACTTATTGCCGCACCGCCAAATAGTGCAAAGAGGAGAGTCGGGAGAAGTGTCAGAGCAAAATTCTTTAATGTCGGCAAATGCCTGGTGGGCAAACAGCATCGACACCATCATGTACCTGGTTTCTCAAGGCATAGGTTGGTCATATTTGCCCGCACATTATGTATTAACTAACCTAGAGCAGAAGGCATTCACAATACTACCCGTGGTATTCGATCATAAGGCCTGGAATACGCCGGTAGAAATAGTAACGCCGAAAAATAAGGGTAAAGGTCCGGCGATGACTTGGCTATATACTGAATTAAAAACACTGTTAGATGATAATACCAAGTCCGAAAACTTTTTCGTTAGCGCTGCTAAAAATTAATTTCGGTTAATTAACTGGCTGAACTCCATCAAGGTTTAGGTTTTGACCAGACACCCGGTTCGGTTTCTCCCTGTATTTCGACATCCGCAAGTGAAAAACTGGGTTGGTCATTTATTTTGAGTTTAGCCAGATAATCCTGGGTTAAATTGACGATTGTTGGAGTGAGTAAAACAATTGCGTAAATATTCACCAGGGTCATTAAGCCTAATGCCATGTCAGCTAATCCCCACACCTGTTTTAACGTCGCGTTTGCTCCCCAGAATACCATGATCAAGTAAACGCTGGTGTACAGTACCCGGCCAACGGTGTTGTCTAGTTTGAATAAATGCAGGTTGCTTTCTGCATAGGCATAATTGGCAACCACCGAAGTAAAAGCGAATAAGGTGATGGCCGCGGCAACAAAGTAATTTCCGCCAGTGCCAAAATGAGCAGTCATCGCATTTTGCGTCATCCTAATGCCTTCCATTTCACCGCTGATGCTAATATCAGATAACAAAATGACTACTGCGGTACAGCTACATAACACCATGGTATCTAAAAAAACCCCTAGCATTTGCACATAGCCTTGAGCGACGGGGTGGTTAGGTACTGGTGATGCACCTGCAGCTGCATGAGGAACGCTTCCTGCCCCGGCTTCATTGGAATATAAGCCGCGCTGAATACCGTTTTTAATGGCCGCGCCTAAAGCTCCTGCCCCAGCCTCAGTTAAGCCAAAAGCAGAAGAAAAGATATCCATGAACATTGCCGGTAATAATTCAATATTCATTAGCGTGATAACAAGTGCAGTAACCACAAACGCTAACCCCATAAAGGGCACAATAAGCTCGGCAAACCGAGCGATACTACGCATGCCACCCACGACTATGCTACCCGCGAGTAACACAATGACCGCGCCCGAATACTTAGTCGAAATAGCAAAGGTATTGTTTAAAGCATCGGCAATGGTGTTGGCTTGCATAGCGCTGAAAGTCAGGCCGTAACCGAGAAAAAGACAAAGTGAAAAAAGGATCGCCAGCCAAGGCTTATTGAGTCCAGCACGAATATAATAGGCAGGGCCACCTCGGAACTCTTGATGATTATCTCGTACTTTATATAGTTGCCCAAGCACGCTTTCAGCAAAGCCTGTCGCCATGCCTAGTAAAGCAATAACCCACATCCAGAATACCGCGCCACTGCCACCGAGGGAAATTGCCATAGCAACACCGGCTAAGTTACCCGTCCCAACTCGGGCAGAAAGTCCTGTACACAAGGCTTGAAATGAACTGATCCCCGACTTGTCTGATTGGCTGCTGCCTTTCATCACGGTAAACATATACCTGAATTGAAGTAGTTGTACCAAGCGAAGTTTGAACGAAAACCAACAGCCGGCAAAAAGTAACAAATAAATTAATACCTGGCCTTGGCCCCACAGAACATTGTTGATGGAGCTTACCAACTCATTAATCATTTACTTGCCTTTTTATGATTTCATTTTAAGTAAAGTTATAGCTTTTTAGTACCATGTATTGGCACAACTATTTGTACACAATTCATATTATCTATTCATTTCCTAATTAACAACTATCGTTTAGATAAGTGAATACCTGGGATAACAAAATTGATGCAGACGCCTTTGCTATAATTTGCCTGACAGTTTTCTCTTATAATTGGCTAAAAAGATGCTACCAAGAAGAAATGCCATCGAAACTATCAATGGCATTCATAGCAAGTTGAATAGAGAACTATTTGTTCAGGTGAGTTGCATGAAAGCGCAGGTGCGATTCGATAAAACTGGCAATGAAGTAATAGCTATGATCGTAGCCTTGTTGCAAGTTTAAGGTGATAGGATAGCCACTTTGCTTAGCCGCTGCCGTCAATGTTTCCGGTTTTAATTGCTCAACCAGAAAGTCATCTCCCTGGCCTTGATCAATCAATGCCGGAACGAATTGGCTGGCCTTGCTCATTAACTCGCTGGCATCGTGTTTAAGCCAGGTCGTTTTATCGTCACCCAAATAGGCGCTAAATGCTTTTATTCCCCAGGGACAATTTACCGGATTGGCAATTGGGCTAAATGCCGACATTGAGCGATAACGTTCAGGATTTAACATCGCAATCGTTAATGCCCCATGGCCGCCCATAGAGTGACCTGAAATTGCCCGCTTATTACTTACCGGAAACGTAGCTTCAATCAACTCAGGTAATTCCTTCACCACATAATCATACATTCGATAATGACGATTCCAGGGCGCTTGCGTAGCGTTTACATAAAAGCCAGCCCCCTGGCCTAAGTCATAGCCTTCATCATCGGCGACATCTTCGCCCCTTGGGCTGGTATCTGGGGCGACTATCGCTACGCCTAACTCTGCCGCAATGCGTTGCGCACCCGCTTTTTGCATAAAGTTTTCATCGCTACAGGTTAACCCTGAAAGCCAATACAATACCGGTACCTTAGCACCATTACTGGCTTGTGGCGGCAAGTAAATGGCAAAGCGCATATCGCAATTTAGCGATTGCGAATAATGACGATACTGCTTATGCCAGCCACCAAAACTCTTGTTGGCGGATAAATTTTCTAAACTCATATTAAATTTTCAACCTTAAACTTTAAAAGCTATGGCTGCCCTAATACAACACCGGCAGCCATAGCTTTACTGATGGATATTATTTGTCGAAATGAATCACACTGCGGATGCTTTCGCCTTTATGCATCAATTCAAACGATTCATTTATATCTTCCAGACCCATAGTATGAGTAATAAAGTCACTCAATTTGAATTCACCCTGTAAGTAACGTTCTACGTAATCCGGTAATTCCGTACGACCTTTAACACCACCGAATGCTGAACCACGCCATACACGACCGGTCACTAACTGGAATGGACGGGTTGATATTTCCTGTCCTGCGCCGGCAACACCAATAACCACTGATTCGCCCCAACCTTTGTGACAACATTCTAACGCTGAGCGCATTAAGTTGACGTTACCAACACACTCAAACGAGTAATCAACACCGCCGTCAGTTAATTCAACGATGACATCTTGAATAGGTTTGTCATAATCTTTTGGGTTAATACAATCGGTTGCGCCAAGCTTTTTCGCTAAATCGAACTTACTTTCGTTAATATCGATGGCAATAATACGACCCGCTTTCGCCATGGTTGCACCAATAACGGCGGAAAGACCTATACCGCCAAGACCAAAGATAGCAACGGTTGCGCCCTCTTCCACTTTTGCCGTATTCATTACCGCGCCCATACCGGTGGTAACACCACAACCGAGTAAACAAACTTCTTCTAATGGTGCTTCTTTATTGACTTTCGCCAGAGAAATTTCTGGTAGTACGGTGTATTCAGAGAACGTTGAACACCCCATGTAATGGAAAATTGGCTTACCGTCTTTATAGAAACGTGAGGTACCGTCTGGCATTAAGCCCTTACCTTGAGTTTCTCTGATTTTTTGACACAAATTGGTTTTGCCTGATAAACAGAACTTACATTCACCACATTCCGGCGTGTAAAGTGGGATAACGTGATCGCCAACTTGCACACTGGTAACGCCTTCACCTATTTGCTCAACAATACCACCACCTTCATGACCTAAAATAACCGGGAAAATCCCTTCTGGATCGTCACCCGACAAGGTAAATGCATCGGTATGACATACGCCTGATGCAATCACCTTTACTAACACTTCACCTTTACGAGGTAGCATGACATCGACTTCTTCGATAGATAATGGTTGTTTAGGGCCCCAGGCAATGGCGGCTTTTGATTTAATAAATTGATCTGACATCTTGATTCTCTCTTTTCTGTAAATTTTGGTAATGATTAAACTTAGTATTGGTTAAATTGGATTTCTCTTAAATTGGCTGGATAGATTTAACTATCCTATTGCTACAGTTTTTACATACAAAAATTCATGCTGGTAAAATTATAGCGGGTATCAGTCATCTTATAGATGATTTAAAAAATAAATTAATGGTTGTGGCCCTGCGATAAATTGATCAAGGCAACGCCTATGGCGACAAATGCCATGCCAAACCAAGTGGTTGGCTCTATGTGTTGACGATAGATTAACGTGGATAATATGGTTACTGTCATTACCGCAAGACCTGCCCATAACGCGTGTACTATGCCAACCGGCATGCCCTTCATTGCCTGGCCTAAAAAGATAAAGGCGGCAAGGTGACCTAATAATACTAAAAGGCTGGGCAGTGGTTTGCTAAAGCCATCGGTTTCTTTTAACGCGACATGCGACATAGCTTCTGCGGCTACGCCAAATAGCAAAAATAACCAACTCATATCTGCTTCCTTTTATTTAAATAGTGTCTACTAACTGCTTACCGATTTGAATTTGGTCACTCTAAAACGGCTGGTGTTTGTTTATGGCAGCTATTATATTTATTTCTGTTAAAATGATAATACGGTGATTTTGCAAATCACCTTTACCTATATGTAACAATCAATGATTGGAGTAAGAAAAATGAACTGGGAAGGGATCAGCGAGTTTGTGCAAGTGGCCGAAACAGAAAGCTTTACTCAAGCAGCTAAGCGCTTATCTATTTCAACGGCACAAGTGAGTCGACAAGTGAGTGCGTTAGAGCAGCGATTAAGCGTAAAGCTTTTTTATCGTACCACACGAAAAGTATCGCTTACTCAGGAAGGGCAAGTATTCTATCAACACTGTCGTGCTGTGCTCGATGGTTTGGATGCAGCCGAGCGCGCCATCACCAACTTACAAAGTAAGCCGCAAGGAAAAATTAAGCTCACCGCGCCGGTAACTTATGGCGAACAGCAAATCATGCCGTTGGTAAATAATTTTTTGCAACGTTATGTCGACGTTGAAATTTTAGCTCATTTAACCAATAAACAAGTAGATATCATTGATGAAGGCTTTGATTTGGCCATTAGAATGGGTAAATTATCTGACTCGACGATGATGGCGAAAAAGCTATCCAGCCGAACCAATTTTGTCTGTGCCTCACCGGAGTACATCAACAAACATGGCCTGCCGCATACCTTGTCTGAACTTGAACAACACCGTTGTTTATTAGGCACTCTGGATTATTGGCGCTTTATCGAAAATGGCAAAGAAAGAAATGTCCGGGTACATGGGCCGGTTCACTGTAACAGTGGCCTTGGCCTGGTAGATGCAGCCTTAAAAGGTTTAGGCATAGTGCAGTTACCAGATTATTACGTGCAGCCGTTGATTGAAACCGGCAAGTTAATCACTATACTTGATCACTTTAGAGAGCCAGAACAAATCATTTGGGCGGTGTATCCGCACAACCGAAATTTGTCACCTAAAATTCGATTTTTGGTGGATTATCTGGCCGAACACTTAAACTAAAGAGTAGTATTTGTCAGCGTTAACAACGGTGATTAATATTGCTTTACAATTTAGTCATGTAAAAAAGAGAAAAATCGGAAGTTACCTTCGACACCAGGCACAGCGAAAGGTAGTATACAGGGCAATTAATTAAAGCAAAATTAAATGCCCCCATGTTAAAAACCCTAAAAAAATCTAATTCATTGAAAACACTATCGATATTGTTTTCATCAATGCTATTAACGGTATCGGTTAGCACTGTCGCGCAAGTACCATTTGAAGGTGATGCCATGATCACTCCTACTGAACCTGAAAAAATAGAGCAAGCCGAGGCATTAACGATTGAAAGAATTTTTTCTGCTCCTTCTCTAGATGGACCTACCTCAAAAAATTTAAAATACTCACCCGATGGCACCACAGTAACCTATTTAAAAGCGAAAGAGTCAGACAATGACCGTTTTGATCTTTGGCAATACGATATTGCCAGCAGCACACATTTGCTGCTAGTGGATTCAGACTCCATTTTTGCCGGCAAAGAAGAATTAAGTGATGAAGAAAAAGCTCGTCGTGAACGTCAACGCGTTTATGGCAGTGGCATCATGGAATATGTGTTATCGAGTGATGGCAACAACATCTTGTTCCCAATAAACGGTGACTTGTATTTATACGCCCAAGACAGCAAAACATCGCGTCGTTTAACCGAAGATCAAGCCTACGAAACCGATATAAAATTCTCACCAAAAGGCCGCTATGTTTCGTTTATTAAAGCGCAAAACATTTATATCATCGACTTACAAGAAAATGAACAAAAGCAATTAACCGATGACGGCAAAGGCACCATTAAAAACGGCATGGCCGAATTTGTTGCCCAGGAAGAAATGGATCGGATGACCGGTTATTGGTGGTCACCAAACGAGAAGAACATCGCCTTTTTAAAAGTGGATGAGTCAGGGGTGCAAACCGTTATACGTAATGAAATTTACGCCGAAGAAGTAAAACTGTTTGAACAACGCTACCCTGCTACCGGTACCAATAATGTTGCAGTATCGTTGCATAACATTAAGCTGAGTTCCGGAAAAACGACTGATTTAAACCTGGGCAAAGAAAAAGACATTTATATCGCCCGGGTAAACTGGCTGCCTGATTCCAAAACTATTGCTTACCAATGGCAAGACCGGGCACAACAAACGCTGAAATTGAACTTTCACACCCTAAAAGCTCGTAAAGCAAAAACCATTATTGAAGAAACATCAGATCATTGGGTAAATCTGAATGATGATTTAACCTTTTTGAAAAAATCAAAACAGTTCATCTGGGCTTCTGAACGCGATGGCTATAAACATTTATACCTTTATAACTACCAAGGGGAGCTGATCAGCCAGTTAACCAAAGGTCAGTGGATTGTTGACGAACTGGTGTCAATTGATGAAGATAATGGCTGGTTATATTTTACCGGTCGCGCTGACACCCCGATTGAAAAACATTTATACAAGGTGACTTTAGATGGCAAGTCACCAGAACACGTAAACCGAGTCAGTAAACGCAGCGGCTTTCATAACATTGCTTTTGCCAATGACCACCTCAGTTACCTGGATGATTTTTCCAATATCAATACGCCGGCGCAATTGAGTTTGCATCAGGCAAATGGCAAACGATTGACCTATTTATTGGAAAATAAGCTTGATCACAGCCATCCCGTGGCGCCTTTTCAAGGATCATTAGTCACCCCAACCTTTGGCACGTTAAAAGCCAGTGATGGCACAACAGATTTATATTACAAGCTTTACACTCCGCAAGACTTAAAACCAGGGAAAAAATACCCGGTGATCGTCAGTGTCTACGGAGGCCCGCATGCCCAGCGTGTGACCAATGAATGGACTGGTGCTGACATGACCCAGTACATGGTAAACAATGGTTATGTGGTGTTTCAACTGGATAATCGTGGCTCAAATTATCGAGGCACGGCGTTTGAGTTTGCCATTTACAAAGAATTGGGCAATGTTGAACTTGATGATCAGATTTCCGGAGTAAAATACCTGCAGACATTACCTTATGTTGATAAAGAAAATATCGGTATCTTTGGCCACAGTTATGGTGGCTACATGGCACTAATGGCAATGTTTAAAGCCGGTGATTACTTTAGTGCTGGCGTTAGTGGCGCACCGGTAACCGACTGGATGTTATACGACACCCACTACACCGAGCGTTATTTGAGTCATCCGGCAACCAATGCTGATGGCTATGAGAACAGCTCAGTGTTCCCTTATGCCAAAGATTTTGACAATGACAATGCGTTATACATTTACCATGGTATGGCCGATGACAACGTGTTGTTTACCAATACCACGAAACTGATTAAAACCTTGCAAGATGAAAACAAACGGTTTGAACTGATGACTTACCCGGGCAGTAAGCACAGCATGCGTGGTAAAAAAGTGAAAGTGCATTTGAATTATTCAATCATCGACTTTTTTGATCGAAAATTGAGAAAATAAAAGTACAAGGTACAAGGTACAAGGTACAAGGTACAAGCAGCATTGTTGAGGCCCCAGGTTAGTTTACAATACTCACTTGGGGCTTTTGTATATGAATTCAATTATATCCGGCAGGTCAGTGCCATTCAGAGACGTTTAACCTTCCAATATCAGGGCATACTTAGAAACAATTAACCACGTCATTGCGGCGAAGGCCGCAACCCCCTTTCGGATATAGCGTGCCTATAAACAATCGCTTCCACAAACTAATTTCAACTAAGCTACACTTAAATTTCATTTATTGAAAAGGAATTCAATCATGAAGCACCCCGCAATTTATATCATTTCAAATACGCATAATACGGTATTATACATTGGCGTAACCAGCAATTTAGTTCAACGAATTTATCAACATAAAGAAAAACTTATTGGAGGATTTAGCGCTAAATACAACTTAACAAAACTTGTTTATTTTGAATTATTCAACGACATGGAAAACGCGATTGTAAGAGAAAAGAGATTAAAGCAGTGGCATCGAAAATGGAAAAATAGATTAATTGAAGAGGTTAATCCAAACTGGCGAGATTTATACCCTGATATTATTTGAGCTTATTTTTGCTAGCCACAGCATGCGTAGGGAGGTTGCGGCCTGCGCCGCAATGACGGTGTGTTTTTTCTCATATTGTATAGGTCTCTTAATCGCTCTTTATAATCATTTAGTCCTGAATTAATCCATACTTACTTAGTTCAGGTCATGTTTATAAATGGCATCGTTGCAGAAATTGAAGATAACATGCCAGAAGGATTCAATAATCCTTCGGATAAAGACAAATAATTAACGACTTAAATGAGCGATAAACGGACATTCCAACACGAACGCATTAGAATCACTTTTCTTCGCAAAACGGGCTTTGGATAATATTACAACTAACGACCGCTCACTTACAAAGGAGACACTGCCAGCATTTTTGTCAATCAATGCACGCCTTTGGAGTGTTGACACTACTAATGTGTAAATTTTAGTGATACAGCGATCAGCGAGCTGGTTCTTCTCGATGTTATCACCAATGTAAAAATGAGCCGCTAATGGGTTGCAAGCTGTGGCGAAAAGCTCTTCATCGCTTCAAGCCACAGATAATTTACAAATGCAAGCACTACGATCTCATTCCCCTTTGTTAACCCTACAGGAGTAGAACACCATGCGGGAAATTGAGATCATCTCTTACCTGTGTGACATTTCCGGTGGTGAGATCGATATCATAAAGAATACCCTGATTGGTTTTTCTCTTGGCAGCAAGGCTTTGTCCTTTCTTCTTTTTGCCTTTGTTGGCAGCATGATATTGTTTACCGACCTTTGACATGCCGTTTACCACGGCAAAAAGGTGTCCATTGGCGATAACAATTCCCGCGGTGTTGCCTTCCGGTAATGTGGCAACCTTTGTGATACTTCCTGAATTGTCCGTGAAAGAGTAGATATCTCGACGGTTAGAGACGTAGTATCGACCTTCAGAATAAGCGATAGCGCTAAGGTTATACAATGACTTCAGGTTACGAAACGAAGATACCTCATAAGTCTCCAAGTCCACGGCGACCAGTTCATTATGCACTAGAATTTCCGAGAAATATTCCTTTTCACCGCTCGATGACACATGGTATCCGTTCCTAGGTACAAGATTCCCTTTACCCGACACAATTAACTTATTCCCGACAACAACACCATCCATGTCCTGCCATTGTTGATCTGGTTGGTCGTGAAGGTAGATTGTATTTAAGAAGTTTCCATAAACATCGACAAAATAAATTGCGTCATTTTGATTGTCGAGAAAAGCCAATGCTCCACGGGGAAGCACCACGAAGTCGATTGAATACAACACACCATCAGGAATGGGGATCGTTCGTCGTTTTTCTCCTGTCGGGCCGTAAATGATTACCTCACTGCCTTGATGAACGTACACCTCTCCCGCGTACGATCTTGCATTGCCGCGTCCGCTCACCAACATTTCAGATTTGCCGGAAGAATCCAGTTTCGAGAGCTGTTTAGACTCAAGCACCAGAAGACTTTCAACAGCAACTTGGGACATTGCACTGGTTGATTTGGCGATAACACTGAAGCCAACTAATGTACTCATTCCAAAGCCAACCACGAGTGCTATAAGATATTTAGTTTTCATTACTTTCTCCTTTGCTAATTTTTCTATACGGACAATATTAAAATTTTTGCTGTTCTTTATGCCAACAACGGCTGCACATTCTTCTGCTGCGCCATCACCATTGAGTAAGATTTCCGCCAGATCATATGAATAATTTTGTTTTAATTGATGCCTGCATTTTTCGTCGCAGCTCAACTCTATTTGCTCTCTGGCAATTTTGATAAATCGTCGAGCTAATGGATTCCACCACAATACCGCTTGTATACCGGTCAATAGCCACATCCAAATTGGATCTTTTTGTTGAATATGATTCAGTTCATGGACAAGGATGGTTCTGGTTTTATTGCTTTTTGTGTGGCTTTGGTTGAGCCAGACTACCGGCTTGAAAATTCCTGTTGCCATGCCTGGACCACCATCAGGCAAAAGACGAATAGAAATATTGCTGCATTCAATACCATTTTGCTGCCAGAGGTTTGTCATCTCTTGAGAACTGTTTTTCCATCGTCGAAGCAATAATTGGTAATTAAAAATGTCTTTTGCCAAGAGTAATATTCCAATGATTAATATCAATTCAACTGCGGGTATAGCGGCTAATATTTCATCAAGAGAGTGTGCCGTATTGACAGGGTTGACCATATTGTTCGTTTGTTCAACAAGCAGTTCAGGAATGATGCTTGAGGTATTCGTTTGATAGTCACCAAGCCAGACTGTTGGCACTAATAATTCATTACTATAATGAACCAGAGTATCAGGTACGATTATCAGTGTTGCAGCTAAATGCCAAGGAATAAGCCATGCTACCAGAGCGGCCAACACTACATAAAAACGTAAACGTGCCGGTGCATCTTTTAAAATCAAAAGTATCATTGCAGCAATTGCACTGATCGTTAAGTTAGTCAGTAAATAGTCCGCCATGATTATTCTTCCTTATTATCTTTTCGCTTGGCGAGGAATTTTTCTAAAAACACAATATCCTCATCACTTAATTCATCATCCTTAATCAAGTGGGCGATCAGATGGCTAGCATTACCATGAAAAAAACGTCTGACAAAATCGGGCAATAGTTTTTTGGAGATAGCTTCTTTTTCGATAGCGGCTGAATAAACAATCGAGCGTCCCTCAATACGTTCACGTCTAATAGCCCCTTTTTCTTCAAGACGATCGATAATTGTTTTCACCGTGGTATAAGCAACCTTTTTATCTTCAGCTATCCATTTGTGGATTGCCGGTGCAGAGCAAGCACCCTCATCCCAGAAGCGTTGCATTACGTCTAATTCAAATTCACTTAATTTCATATTAGTTTTCTCATTACCGTTAAACTACATTTGTAGTAGTTAGTTACTACAAATGTAGTTATTGATAGAAGCTTTGTCAACTGCTTTGATGAAATTATCTAGGATTAGTAAAAAATTTTCTGAGGGGCTTTGATATATAGTAAAGCGAATCGTAACAAGAAAAACTATTAGAGAGCTTTGTGGCCCTTTACACTGAGTGGCTGCTTTGGAATTGAAGACAGACATTACTCTTGAATAACACGTAATTTTCTAATGACCGCGTAGGCAGTAAAGTTAGCTCTGATATTGCAAATTTGTACTACCGAGTTTAGCACAATTTGCACGGTTGCGGAATTTAACGTAATGTAATCAAAAGCTCACAGGCTGTTGTGAGCGAACAAGAGACTGATACGGTATAAGAAAAAGTATGCCGTCATCCCACCGTGCTTTTGGGTGGGATCTCCTGACGCAAACTGTGACTAATACAGAGTTAAAGGAGCTCTTGATACAAGTCCTTCCATTGTGGGTTTGCTTTTCGAATCAGTCTTTCCTTCCAACTTCTTTGCCAAATTTTAAGCCTTTTTTCTTTTTGGATTGCACTATTCATATCTTCAAATAATTCAAAATAAACCAATTTAAACAAGTTATATCGCTTACTGAAACCATCAATAAGCTTTTCTTTATGTTGATAAATTCTCTGGATTAAATTGCTGGTAACACCGATATATAAAACGCTATTTGTAGAGTTGGTTATGATGTATATGGCTGGTTTTTCATGATCGAAGTCCTTTTCAATGCTAGAAATTAAAGTCTAGTTGATAGAGGGGGGATTTTCTTTATAGACTCCTTAAACCTGAAGGAGATCCCACCCAAAAGCACGGTGGGATGACGGTGCTACTTTTCTATGAATGCGCGTGCTTCTTTGGCGCTTTTTAACAGGTTTAGTGAATGGCTCTTGCTGGCACAGGCCGACGTATGCCGAGACACCTAAGAAGAGTGGAATACCCATTCTTTTTCACCTCTAGAGCCGTCTTTGTGGCAATAAAGATCAATATATACAAGAATAAACATTACTCAAAATCTAAAATTGTCAGCTCAAGTTTGAGCTACAACATACGCTGCCTGCTTGCACCCTGTAACTTAAATTCACCACAATCTGCCCGTAGTTCGTAGCCCGTAGCCTAACTCTTTTATTATTTTGGGGTTAAATCTTTTATCAAGGTTTTCATCCATTTCTCTTCGCTGATAAATTGCCAGGCCCAGTTTTCATACTTTTCACCTATGCCATCGGCGAGGATCTCGCCACTGCTGTTACCGGCTTTCACTGCCATTTCCACTCTGTTGATGGAATATTCAATCATCTCGATAAAGCCTTGCAAACTTGCCATATTACTGAGCTCGCCATGGCCGGGGATGATGACCACATCTGGTGGGAACTGATTTTTAATTTTTTTGATGTTGGCAAGATAGCCCTTTACCGAGCCCCCACCATTGAGATCGACGTACGGAAACCGCCCTTGAAAATACAAATCGCCCATATGCAATACATTGGCTTTTTTAAAATAGACAATAGAATCGCCATCGGTATGACCGCTTGGAAAGTGTGTTAGCTGAATTTCTTCATCATCCAAATACATGGTTACCCCATGTTCATAGGTGATCACCGGCAGATTGGCACCAACCTTTTTATTATCTGTCGCCACTCTTTTGCGCACATTTGAGTGGGCAAAAATAGGCGCCTGCTTGGCAAAATGAGCATTAGCGCCGGTATGATCGCCATGATAGTGAGTATTCACAATGTACTTTAACGGCACATCTTTAATCTCTTTCATTGCCTGCTCAATTTTACTCGCTAACGGCGCAAATTGATCATCCACTAATACTAAACCATCTGTTGTTGCCAGCACGCCAATATTGCCACCACGACCTTCCAACATGTAGACATTAGCATTGGCTTTTAACACGCGAATTTCAACACTCGATAAATCACTTGCTGCGTGGGCCGTAAACATCACCGAGTTAGTGCAAAAACATACTAACAAAGACATTAAAAACAGTATTTTTTTCATAGTGTTATCTCAAATGCGAGGGAATTTACTTTAATTGTTATTAAATATGGACTGCATTTCTAAAAAAATCAAAATTAAAGCGGAAGGGTTAACTGTGCTTTGTCGATATCATTACTGTCGCTTGGCTTAAAACCTACGGTTAAACCAATTAACCGTACTTTTTTACCATTGCCTCTGATTAACGCTTGTGCCAGCAGAGGTTCAAATAAACTGGTATCCAGACCGTCTTGACTCTGCTCAACCGTGGTTTGAGTAAAATCAGCAAATTTAATTTTTACCCCTTGCCGCACTATGGTTAGGTCTTTTACTTTATCCAGACGGGTTAAAAACTTAGGTAACAATGTTTCAATCACCGCAACACAACTGCTTTTATCGTTTATGTCTTTAGCCAGTGTCGTTTCAATTGCCAAAGACTTTCTTATCCTTGCCGTTTCAACCTCACGATTATCGATACCAAAGGCGCGCTTGTATATGGCAGGGCCAAATTTGCCCATGAGTTTTTCCATGGTATTAACATCACTAGCCCGGACATCAGCGCAAGTATAAAAGCCCCTTGCTTGCAATTTTTCTAAGGTTTTGGGACCAACCCCAGGAATTTTTTTCAACGGCAAGCTTTCGACAAAATCGCTTACCTTGTTGGGGGGTACTACACACTGCCCGTTTGGCTTATTTTCATCGGAAGCAATCTTGGCGATAAATTTATTTGGTGCCACACCGGCGGAGGCGGTTAAATTAAGCTCCTGGTAAATTTCAGCTCTGATTTTTTCTGCAATTAAGGTGGCACTACCGTTACACTCAGTGCAATCAGTAACATCAAGATAGGCTTCATCTAACGACAAAGGTTCAATTTTATCGGTATAGCGGGAAAAAATTTCGCGAATATGGTCTGAGGCTTCTTTATAGGCAGACATCCTGCCCGAGACCAGTTTAAGGTGTGGACACAATTGTAAGGCTCTACCAACCGGCATAGCCGAACGCACCCCGTATTCACGAGCCAGATAATTACAGGTAGCAGTTACACTGCGTGGCCCAGTACCGCCAATGGCAATGGGAATATTCGCCAGTTCCGGATTATCCCGCATTTCCACTGCGGCATAAAAACAATCCATGTCGACATGAATAATTTTTTTCAGTGCCACTTACCCCCCCTGCTCATTGAACTTATGAACCCTTCATTAAATACTGTATATAAACACAGCTTACACAAACTATTTTACAAATTCAATATTTATGATATCAGCAGATCTGCTATGGTAGAGTATTATGAAAATAACGCTTACGGACAACGCTGTAGATGTACCATTATTTAAAGTTGCTCACCAAACGCCAACAGAAAATATTCTTTAATGAATACAGCCTTGAGTTTGACGTAAAAGGCCTGCCTAGCAAAAACATAGAGCGGTTTCGTAAGCTTTACCGAGTATCTGCAGAGCAAGACTTACCCATAAGTTATGCGTTTATTGCCGGTTTCAAACCTATGATGAAAGCGCTCAGCCATAAGCATTTTGCCTTTTCACCACTGGGTTTGATCCACTTAACCGCAGAATTTAAACAGTTTTTTATGATTGATTTTCAACAACATTACAAAGTTGTGATCAACATTAAGCAAAGTCGCAGCCACCCATTAGGCAAGTTGGTACAAATTGAATCAAAGTTTTATCAAGGTGAAAAATGCTGTTTGATCAATAAAAATACCATGTTGAAAAAACTCAAAGCCACAGATAGAGCACCATTAACGAACCAGCATTCGTATACCGCTGACACACCATTTCATGTTGACAGCTTAATTGCCAGAGCTTATGCCAAGGTAAGTTATGACTACAACCCCATTCATATCAGTGAAAGATTGGCAAAACTCTTTGGTATGCCCGGTGCCATTATTCATGGCATGTACTTAGCGCATTTATTATTGATCGAGAAAAAGATAGTTGCAGACAGATTAAAAATTGAGTTTAAAAAACCTTGTCTGTTAGCAACCGATATTGGCATTAGCAACAACTCTGAGCAGTGGCAGATATTTTCAGGGCTCGATCAACTGCATTTAAACTGTAAATTGCTGGAATAGATTTTTAATGACTTAAAGACTATACCTTATCAATAATCACAATGAATTCGGTATTACTATGCATAAGGTCAGGCTAATTAACTTCATCGCTTTTATCATCGGCTCAAGCTTACTATTAACGGCTTGTAAAAGTACCGATACTAATGTCGATTATGACACTGACACCAACTTTTCCACTTTCAGTGATTATCAATTTGTTGCTTCTAATGAAGCACAAGCAGCGCCAATGGAGCAATTAACCAGCGACCGTATTAAAGATGCCGTTATGATGCAATTAACGGCAAAATCACTGAACATGGCGGATACCGATGCCCAGTTGCAGGTGAGTTATTTTACCACTCGGGAAGAGCGTGAAGACACCTCATCTTTCAGTATTGGTATAGGTGGAGTAAATCGTAGCAGCAGCAGCGCTACCGGTATTGGCGTTGGTACCACAATACCGCTTGATTCCGGCATTAATATTTATACCCAAATTACCATTGATATTCATCATCAAGGTAAACTCATTTGGCGTGGTTTTGACGGTTTTGAAGCAGAACAAGGGATAAAGGCTGCCGAAAAACACCAGGAAATAAACAAAGTCGTGGGCACTATTTTGAGCAACTTTCCACCTAAGCAGTAAGTATATATACCAAGTAGATTAAATATCTGCTCATTTTTCAGAAAGGAAAATCATATATCAATTCGATATAACCAAAAAGAATATAAACCATTATAATTATTATTAGGTCCTAATTATGTGGTTTTCAAATGTCAGTGATGGTTAATGAAGTTTTTGCTTTAAAAATAAAAAAACTGCTCATTGGAGTAAGAATTTATTTCTCATCCCTATTTATTGCATCGATAGTGGCATCACTGTGTTGTGCCTACCTTGGTGAAGCAAATCTGATTGTTATCACGATCAGTTTACTCATTGGCAGCTTACATGGCATATATTCAATCATTCGCATTTATCAAACAATCGGATTTGATCGTTATTACCAGCAAGTCGCAAAAATTAATGATGAATGATTCAAAAAAAAGCTTAATACCCGGTATTAAGCTTTTTTTTGAATTAGATTAAATGTTTTTCACATCCAATGAATTTTCTTTTAATGCCGCCTGGCGTTCACGCTCTTTACGCTTTGCACACGGACTGTCGCAGTTACACGCTTTTTCAATACCTACTGAACCTAAGCCACCACAGCTGCCGGCAAGAGTTTTTTGTTGAATGATATAACCCACGGCCATCGCCAAAAACATAACGATAAAGAAACCAAAGGTTAATAAAAATACTGACATTTTTTCTCTCTTTCTACTGTTAATAAAAGCGCTATTGCGCAACTAACTGCTTAAACTGCTCAGTGCTATATTCCGCAAAACCGTCATCCGTTTTACTGATTAAATACACCGCAAAGTTATTTGCTTTGGCAAATTCATAACCTTTTTCAGGTCCCATCACTTCAATGGCCGTTGCTAAACCATCGGCAGTCATTGATGATGGATGTACCACAGTTACCGATACCAACTTGTGGCTTATTGGCCAGCCGGTTTCAGGGTTAATGGTATGAGAATAACGAATACCGTTTTCTTCAAAATAATTTCGGTAATCACCCGATGTTGCCACCGCATTATCGCCGGGTATTATAAGCTTTTGTACCGCTCTTGTACCAGCAATTGGTTTTTCTACCGCAATGCACCATCTTTGACCATTCGTCTTAATTCCTTTAAGGCGCATTTCTCCACCAATATCAACGAGATAGTTATGGTAACCATGTTGCTCTAACAATTCTGCGACCTTATCCACAGCAAAGCCTTTAGCAATTGCTGAAAGATCCACATACACATTTGCATCCGATTTGGATAGTTGTCGGTCGCTTAAATTAATTTTTTTAATGCCTATGTGTTGCTTCGTACTGGCAATCAACTCAGCCGAAGGGACTTTTTCAACGCGCTCTTCCGGACCAAAGCTCCACAGATTCACTAATGGGCCAACGGTGACATCCAATGTGCCCTGCGTTAATTGTGCCAAACGGATCGACTCAGTTAATACCTGGTTTAATTCGACCGAAATTATGCGGGCATCATGTCCCTGGTATTGATTAAATTTTGATAATTCTGAATTTTTATCATAAGTAGACATTTGGGCATTGATCTTGACCAATAAATCGTCCACTTTATTCGCTAACTGTGATTGTTCAAGCTGTTGTTTGTTGGCAATGAGCTTCACCGAATAAACGATAGGCCCCATTGTCCGCCCTGTTAACTGTAATTGTTGCTGTTCGCCAGCGATTATTTCTACATCAGCTTGCGGTGAACAAGCACTTGTTTCTACATCTGCTTGCGGCGAACAAGCAATAACGCTGCCTAGTAAGAGAAAAGTTAACAGAGGTTTAACCGTTATTGAAAATCGCATACAAATTATCGGTGGATAAAAATTGCGCGTATTATAAACGAATCAACCAGGCAAAGCACTCGATATTATCTTACCCAGTTGCTGAACATAAACAAGCCCGGAAATCCGGGCTTGTTTATTACATTGATGAAAACAATCACCCTCTAAAGGCTATCCCTGCCTGTCGGGTATAAGTACAATCCATGTATAAAACTACATGTTCGGGTAGTTTGGTCCGCCAGTACCTTCAGGCGTTACCCAGGTTATGTTTTGGCTTGGATCTTTAATGTCACAGGTTTTACAGTGAATGCAGTTCTGTGAATTGATCACAAATTTATTCTCGCCGTCTTGAGTTTGTTCCACTTCGTATACACCGGCAGGACAGTATCGCTGTGCAGGCTCGGCGTATTTCGGTAAATTCACACTAATTGGAATTTGCATATCGTTCAGTTTCAAGTGACACGGTTGCTCTTCTTCATGGTTGGTATTTGATAAAAATACCGAGCTTAACTTATCGAAGCTTAACACCCCATCCGGTTTCGGATAGCTGATCACCGGACACTCTGAGGCCAGCTTTAATTGCTCATGATCGAGACTGTTGTCAGAGAAGTTGAACGGTAATTTACCACCAAAGATATTTTGATCTAAGGTATTGTAAGCACCACCAAGGAATGTCCCCAGTTTATGCATTACCGCGCCAAAGTTACGGGTATTGTATAGCTCATCATAGAGCCATGAATTTTTGAAGTTATCGGTGAACGCCGTTAAATCGTTACCCCCTTCATCGCCAGCAGCAAGCGCCGCAAAAATAGTTTCAGCGGCTAACATGCCTGATTTCATCGCGGTATGATTGCCTTTGATCTTGGCAAAGTTAATGGTACCGGCGTCACAACCTACCATAACCGCCCCCGGCATAGTCATTTTCGGCAGTGAATTGAATCCACCCTTTGCTAACGCACGAGCACCATAAGATACCCGCTTACCACCTTTTAGGTATTGCGAAAATTTCGGGTGATGTTTTAGTTTTTGAAATTCATCAAACGGGCTTAAGTGCGGATTAGAATAATTTAAATCGATAATTAAACCGACAAATACCTGGTTATTTTCAGCGTGGTATAAGTAACCACCACCCGTTGTATCGCCTTCTAACGGCCAACCCGCGGAGTGAATGACTAAACCTTCCTGGTGCAGCTCAGGGTCAATGTCCCAAATTTCTTTAAAACCAAGACCGTAATGCTGCGGTTGCTTGCCTTGGTCCAGGTTGAACTTGCTAATCAGTTCTTTGCCTAAGTGACCACGACACCCTTCTGCAAATACGGTGTACTTGGCGCGTAACTCCATGCCTGGCATGAACGAGTCTTTTTGATTGCCTTCAGCATCTAAGCCCATATCACCAGTGATGATGCCAGCGACCTTACCGTCTTCATAAATAACGTCTTGCGCCGGGAAACCAGGGAATATTTCAACACCCAAGCTTTCCGCTTGTTCCGCTAACCAGCGACATACGTTGCCCATAGAGACAATATAGTTGCCATCATTGTGCATGGTTTTTGGCACACTAAAGTTAGGCAGTTTAATGCCCTTATCCTTGTTATTTAATAAATAGATATCATCGCCAGTTACTGGCGTATTTAATGGTGCACCTTGTGCTTTCCAGTCAGGGAATAATTCAGTTAATGAACGAGGTTCAAATACAGCACCAGATAAGATATGAGCGCCAACTTCAGAGCCTTTTTCAACAACACAAACCATTAATTCTTGATCTTTTTCTTGTGCCATTTGCATTAATTTACATGCTGTAGATAAACCCGATGGGCCTGCACCCACGATCACAACATCAAATTCCATCGATTCACGTTCCACGCGTATCCCCTTAGATTGATTTTTCGAACAATACTGTTTAAATTTAGATATCTATATATAGCATTTTATAAGCGGCAAACCTATGCAAATCCGGCAATATAATTGTCTTAGATCACATTAAATGTAACTTAACATTGACGTTTTGTAATCGGCTTAGTAATCTTTCGCCCATGAAATAAATATACCCGTCAGCATTCAAGATGCCGGTTTCAGAGCGCTTGAGCGATTCCAATTCAAGGCGCATCTATACAGTAATGGTTATTCCCTTACAAATAGATGGAACGAAGAAGTGGGATTGCTCAAACGCTTCTTCGATGGGTTTAAAAGTGATTTATGCAGCGCTATGAATTTTAACAATGGAATAACCATTCTCTAAATTTAATACCTTGCCTAAATCACTTTAAATTCCCACTGAAACCCGGCACTTTGAATGTTGACGGGTATTTACATTAAATCAGTTTTAAACAACAATTTCAAACAAGTGTTTGACTATTGTCTACAAATAGATAAAATACCGAACAACAAGTTAAATGACTTTGGTAAAAAATTAGAGGTTGCTATGAAAGTACTAGTTCCAATCAAGCGCGTAATTGACTATAACGTCAAAGTTCGTGTTAAGCCTGATAACTCAAACGTTGACTTAACCAACGTTAAAATGGCAATTAATCCATTCTGTGAAATCGCGGTAGAAGAAGCTGTTCGTTTAAAAGAAGCTGGCATAGCTACTGAAATTGTAGCCGTGTCTATTGGTGACAAGTCTTGCCAAGAACAACTACGTACAGCATTAGCACTAGGTGCTGATCGTGCGATTCAAATTGATACCGACCAAAATTTAGATTCAATTAACGTTGCCAAGCTGTTGCAAAAAGTTGTTGAAGAAGAACAGCCACAATTGGTATTACTCGGTAAGCAAGCCATTGACTCAGACAATAACCAAACTGGCCAAATGTTAGGTGCATTAACTGGCATGCCACAAGGTACTTTTGCCTCGATCGTGAAAGTTGAAGGCGATAAAGTTAACGTTACTCGTGAAGTAGATGGCGGTTTACAAACTGTTGCTCTTAATCTTCCAGCTATCGTGACTACTGACTTACGTTTAAACGAACCACGTTACGCATCGCTGCCTAACATCATGAAAGCGAAACGTAAGCCTTTAGCTGTTAAAGCCGCTGGCGATTTTGGTATCGATTTAAGCCCTCGTACGACTTTGATCAAAGTAACTCCTCCGGCCGAACGTCAAGCCGGTATTATTGTTGAGTCAATCGACGAGTTAGTCGAAAAATTAAAAAATGAAGCGAAGGTGATCTAATGTCTATTTTAGTAATTGCAGAACATGACAATGCAAGCCTTAAGGCTGACACATTAAAAACTGTTGCAGCTGCGAGCGCAATTGGTGGCGATATTCACGTACTAGTTGCTGGTGCTAACTGTGCTGCAGCTGCAGCTGATGCGGCTAAAGCTGCTGGGGTTAGCAAAGTATTAGTTGCTGACAACGCTGCTTATGAAAACCAACTTGCGGAAAACGTAAGCTTATTAATCACTGAATTAGCGGGCGACTACGGTCACATTTTGGCCAATGCTTCAACAACGGGTAAAAACTTTATGCCACGTGTTGCCGCTTTATTAGATGTTGCGCAAATTTCAGAAATTATCGCAGTAGAAAGTGCCGACACTTTTGTTCGCCCTATTTACGCAGGTAATGCTATTGCTACCGTGCAATCTTTAGATGCAACTAAAGTTATCACTGTCCGTGCAACGGGTTTTGACGCTGTTGAAACTAACGGTTCTGCTGAAGTTGTTGCCCTAAGCAATGCCACAGATGCTGGTACTTCTAGCTTTGTTGGCGCTGAACTTACGGTTTCAGAACGTCCTGACTTGGGTGCAGCGAGCGTTGTTATCTCTGGTGGTCGTGGTATGCAAAACGGCGAAAACTTCCATCTTCTTGATGGTATTGCTGACAAACTTGGCGCCGCTATTGGTGCTTCACGCGCTGCGGTTGATGCAGGTTTTGTTGCAAACGACATGCAAGTTGGTCAAACGGGTAAAATCGTTGCCCCAGATCTATACATCGCGGTAGGTATTTCTGGTGCCATTCAACATTTAGCCGGTATGAAAGACTCTAAGGTTATTGTTGCTATCAACAAAGATGCTGAAGCGCCTATCTTCCAGGTTGCTGACTACGGTATTGTAGCTGACTTATTCGATGCCCTACCTGAGTTAGAAAGTAAATTATAAGATTTATAATTTATGCTGAATTGATTTCAGCACCTTAAGCATAAAATCTAATCTCCCCAGATTATTAAGAAACCAGCCAACAGGCTGGTTTCTTGTTATTTGCCGCTGAAAATATCGAGTGCGTTACCTTGTTAATCTTGGTTATAATAGCCTGAACTCGGGATAACCAGCACTTGCTTAATCAAATTGGTATAAGGCCATTTTTCCGAATTCAGGTTATAGGTTTACAGGAATTATCACTATGTCATCGTTACAAGATCAACTATCGCAACTTGTTTATTCTACCGACGGTGGTCGTGTCAAAGAAGCAAAAGCAGAGCAAGCCATTACCCCATCCGATGGCTTTGCCCAGGTACGTCGTGAAACCAAAGGCCGCAAAGGCAAAGGCGTAGTCACCATTACTGGCTTAGGATTAGATGCAAAAGAGCTGAAAGTTCTGGCCAAAAAACTGAAACAAACCTGTGGCACAGGCGGTACCGTTGTTGGTGAAGTAATCGAAATTCAAGGTGATAAACGTGATGTCATTAAAACCGTATTGGAGAAAAACGGCTTTAAAGTGAAATTTATCGGCGGCTAATCATTTATCATCAAGAAGGTAAACACCTTCTTGATGATTCAGTGCGGCTATTTCGCCTGCCAACTATGGGCTAACAGTTGTTCATTGCCAGCTATCACTTTCGCGGCAAATGTAGCTCCAGGTTGAATAACCCCAACCCCTTTCGGCGTACCTGTCATGACTACATCGCCATCTTCCAATTCGATAAAGGTTTGCAATTCGTTGAGAATGTCATCGGGTTTATACATCATTAACTCAACACCGCCAGATTGGGCGACATCTCCGTCAATACTGAGCTCTAAAGACAATGACGCATCAATGCGGTCAATGGCGACAAAGTCGGAAAACACGGCAGAGCCGGTAAACGCTTTCGCCCGCTCCCACGGCAAGCCCTTGGCTTTTAATGTTGATTGTAAGCCACGTTTGGTTAAATCCAGGCCAAAACCAACGGCGCTAAACTTGCCTGCTTGATAAACAAAACACAATTCACCTTCAAAATGTAATGGTTCTTGATGGTAAGAATTTAGTTCATTGCTTATCGCCGAATTGGGCTTAATAAATACCACCATATCATCAGGGATTTCATTGCCCAACTCATGGATATGGTCGACGTAATTTCGACCAATACAAACTAGTTTTGATGGTGTTACTGATTTACCAGCAACTTTAATACTGTTCACTACGTTCTAATTCCTGTCTCAATGAAGGTTAAGGCGAGTACTATAACATACTCTTTTAGCCACTCTGGAGCTTAAAGGTTAAAGAACTCCATCGCATTTAAGCCCATTATTTTTCGTTTGGCACTATCGCTTAATACTTTGTTTTCTCTGACTAAAGTACCAACACGTTGCTCGCCCAACGGGAATGGTGAATCCGAGCCAAGTAATACTCTGTCTTCGCCCATAACATTCGTCAGTAATTGCAATGACTCGTCAGAGAACACGGCAGAATCAACAAAGAAACGGTCAGTGTAAGACGAAGGCAGATTGGGACAATCTTGGCGAACGATGTCGCGATGACGCCAGGCATTGTCTACTCGTCCTAGCTGGAAAGCAAAACTGCCGCCGCCATGGGCAAAACATAATTTCAAGTCTTTGGAAATACGCTCGAATGCACCCGATAAAATAAGCGATAAAATCGATAACTGAGTTTCTGCGGGCATTGCCACCAACCATTGCAGCATATATTTCGGCATTCTGTCGCCACCTAGCATATCCCAAGGGTGAACAAGTACAGAAATATTCTCACTGGCACAGTGTTGTAAAAACGTTACTAAGCCTTCATCATCCAGGTTTTTATCACCGACGTGGTTGCCAATTTGCACGCCTACATGGCCGTTTTTGGCGGCGCGAGACACTTCTTCACATGACTTATCAATATCTTGCAATGGCACTTGCGCCAGGGCTTTTAAGCGATTGTTATCGTGGCTACAGATATCTAACGCTAAATCGTTAAATATCTTCGCACACTCGTGCGCCTCTTCCGCTTTTTTTGCATAGGCAAACAATAGCGGTGTGGCACACATCACTTGAATATCAATACCGTCACGGTCCATTTCTTCTATGCGTACCGCCGGATTCCAGCAAGCTTCGTATACCGGACGAAAATCTTTATCGCCAAGCATTAACATCGCCTTACCTGGCTCGGTATGGCGCATCCAGGGCCATTCGCCTCCGCCAAATTTATTGGCGAGATCTGGCCATTGTTTCGGCAAAAAGTGGGTGTGCATGTCTACTATACTCATGATACTTCCTATGTTTTATGCAGTGTAAATTTATGTGTGTTTCTTGTGTTGCTATTACGCCGGGTGAATTGCCGCACAGCTCGGGCAGGTACGCAGCGACTCATCGCTGGCAAATGCTTTAAACACAGGTTGTAAATCTTTTGAGATATTTTTTAATACCATCTCGGCTCTATGCACCAGGTGATGACATTCCTGGCAATACCATTCAAACGCATCTTTTTCCCCCGGTGGACGTTTCGGTTCAATCACCAGACAAATACTGCCCTCTTCCGGACGTTGTGGAGAATGGCGGACAAACGGTGGCAATAAGAAAATATCACCTTCTTTTAAATGCACTTCTTCCGGGCCATTTTTGGTCATCACTTTCAGATAAGCATTACCTTTCATTTGGTAAAAAAATTCTTCTACCGGATCAACATGATAGTCATAACGTTCATTGGGACCGCCAACCACGGTGACCATCAAATCGGCATCTTCCCAGACCAGTTTATTGTTCACTGGTGGCTTTAATAAATGCTGATGATCTTTGATCCATTGTTGAAAATTAAAGCCGGCTAAGCTGCTGACATTGTCGATTAATTCGTTACTCATCTTGCTCTCCCAAAGCTACAGTGGTTTATAGGCCACGACTTTAATTTCAATTAATAAATGCGGGTGTGGTAACTGGTGTACCGCCACTGTGGTACGGGCCGGACCCGACTCATCAAAGTACTCGCCATATACCTGGTTGTAACCGGCAAAATCGTTGATGTTCACTAAGTAACTGCTCACTTCGACCACATTGGATAAGTCCGCACCGGCCTGTTGCAAGATATCACTGATGTTATCGATAACCGCGCGGGTTTGGGCTTTGATTGATAAGTTGGTGGCGCCCATTTCGTCCACTTCAACGCCAACAAAACTGTTATCGGGTAAGCGTGAGCTGGTACCGGAAACATAGATGAAGTCGCCAGCGCGTTTGTAATGGGGAAAACGGCCTCGCGGTTTCGCTTTGCCTTTGATCACCTGGCAATCGCTGCTTGCTGTATTGTTAGTCATGGTTTTACCTTTTTTTGTAAACGGAGATTTAACCGCTAAATTAAACTCTTTGATTTTAATCTTTGATAAGTTAAACAACGCTAAATTCGGCAACGCCTAATTTTTCACAATGCAATTTCACATGAACACCCGGTGTCAGTGCTTGTGCAGCAGTTGCTGCCCCGGCTAATACAATAGAGCCTGCAGGTAATACCTTGCCAGCTTCACCGGCAACTCTTGCGGCGGCAGCAAGCGAACGGTAAGGGTTGCCTAAAATTGCGGCACTCGAACCTATTTGCACTGCTTTGCCGTCAAATTCCATCACCATGCCAAGGTTTGACAAATCCAGCCCGGCTTGTTGCCAGGCACCGATGGTAAAGCCCGACGAAGAACAGTTATCGGCAACAACATCTTCCAGCGAAAACTTAAAGTTGTTGTAACGTGAATCAATAACTTCTAATGCTGGTGCCACCGCTTCCACCGCAGCCATGACTTCGGCCAGGGTAACGTTACCCGATAAGGGCTTTTTCAATAAAAAGGCGATCTCAGGCTCGACTCTTGGGTGGATAAACTTATCAAGAGCAACTTCGCCGCCCTCTTCAATAAACATTTCATCGGTTAATGGGCCCCAAATCATGTCATCGACCCCCATTTGGATCATTTTGGCGCGGCTGGTAAAGCCCATTTTAATGCCTACTTGTTGCTCTCCTCGCGCCAGACGACGACCAAGAGATTGGTCTTGCACATGGTATGCTTCGGCCAAAGATAACGGATAGCCTTGTTCCGATAATTGCATTATTGCTCGCGCGTGAAACGCCGCATCGTCTACCTGTTTGGCTAACACACTGATTTTTTCATCAACGCTATGGTTTGAAAGTTTTAAATTGCTCATGGTTTAGTTCTCTTTATTAGGGTCTGATTTGTACCGCAAAGATCAACAGCCCCTAGGCTCGTTGCGAAATACTGTGGTTAGTGTGTGCTTGTTTATCTAGTTGTTTTTTACGCAACAAATCCAGTGCCACATCAACGATCATATCTTCCTGGCCACCGACCATTTTACGATCGCCGAGCTCAACTAAAATCTCGCGGGTATCTAAACCGTAAGTAGCCGCTGCCTTTTCGGCATGACGTAAGAAGCTTGAGTACACGCCGGCATAACCTAGTGATAATGTTTCTCTGTCTACTTGTACCGGCCGGTCTTGCAACGGACGAACCAGATCGTCAGCAGCATCCATTAACGTGTATAAATCAGTGCCATGATCCCAGCCAAGGCGAGATGCCGCAGCAATGAATACTTCTAACGGTGCATTACCGGCACCGGCTCCCATGCCTGCCAATGAGGCATCGATACGAGTAACGCCATGTTGCGCAGCAACGATGGAATTAGCCACACCAAGCGATAAATTATGATGGGCATGAATGCCTAATTCAGTTTCTGGTTTTAATATTGCTTTGTAGGCTTTTGCTCTGGCGGCAATATCGTCCATATTCATCGCGCCGCCGGAATCGGTGATATACACACATTGGGCGCCGTACGATTCCATTAACTTGGCTTGCTGAGCCAGCTTTTCCGGTGAGCTCATGTGCGACATCATTAAAAAGCCACAAGTGTCCATGCCCAGTTCGCGCGCATATTCAATGTGCTGTTTGGCAACATCGGCTTCGGTACAATGGGTGGCAATACGTACCGAACGTACGCCAGAGTCCCAGGCCCACTTTAAATCTTCTTTGACCGCAATTCCGGGCAAAATCAACGTGGTTAATTTGGTGTGTTCAATCACGTCGCTCACGGCTTCTATCCATTCTTTATCGGTGTGAGCGCCAAAGCCATAGTTAAAACTTGCGCCGCCCAGTCCATCGCCATGAGCGACTTCAATGGCATCGACACCGGCTTTGTCTATGGCCTTGGCGATCGCTTGAACATGATCGATGGAGTACATGTGACGAATGGCATGCATGCCATCGCGCAATGTAACATCCTGGATGTATAATTTTTTGGCATCTGTTGCCGCTGCAATTGCAGTTTCTGATGATGAATTAGTTAACTTGCTCATAATAATTCCTTACGCTGGGGTGCCAGCCGCTAATGGGGCAACATCCGCTTTGCTAAACTTGATGTCGGCAATTTTTTCTGCGGTGCCAAGGGCGGCAGAGGTCATGATGTCCAGGTTACCGGCGTACGCTGGCAAATAATGGGCTGCGCCTTCGACTTCCAGGAAAACTGCCGATTTAAGGCCAACAAAATCCCCGTAGCCCGGAATGTGCAATGGTGCATCAGCCTCAAAACGTTCAAACTGCACTTGCTGTTTTAATCGATAGCCTGGTACGTATGACTGAACCTTGGCGGCCATTTCTTCAATTGATGCCTGAATTTCAGCTTCGCTGGTACCGGCTTGTTCTGGTAATTCACTTAATACCAGGACAGTGTCCCGCATCATCATTGGCGGCTCCGCCGGATTCATAATAATAATCGCCTTGCCTTTGGCGGCACCGCCCACTTGCTCAATGGCACGAGAGGTGGTTTGAGTAAACTCATCAATATTGGCACGAGTACCAGGACCGGCCGATTTTGAAGCAATGGATGCGACGATTTCAGCATAATGGACCTTGGCCAGTTTACTGATAGCGGCCACCATAGGGATAGTTGCCTGACCGCCGCAAGTTACCATATTGACATTGGCTTGCTCCGGGCTTTGTTGCAGGATTTGCTCAAGGTTCACCACAGGTACGGTGTATGGACCAATCGCTGCTGGCGTTAAGTCGATCACTTGCTTGTTATGACGTTGTAATATTTCATTGTGATGCTGGTGAGCGTAGGCAGACGTTGCATCAAAGACAATTTTAATGTCGTCAAACTCGGCCAAATTAACTAATCCTTCAATACCTTCATGGGTAGTCGCCACGCCAAATTTTTTCGCTCGTGCCAGGCCATCTGAATTTTCATCAATACCTACCATAGCCGCCATTTCCAGCGTGTTTGAAGTGCGTAAGATTTTAATCATTAGATCGGTGCCAATGTTGCCGGAACCGATGATCGCCACCTTGGTTTTAGGTGAAGTAGTTTTAGTTTGAGAACGTGCCATTATGCTTGCTCCTCAGAGTTATTCGTTTCAGTACTGCTTGTATGACTGGGGGAAAATGCCACAGTGACCGAGCCCAAACCGGAAATTCGCGTTTCTACCACATCACCGGGAGCAACTTGTACCATAGGACCTAAAGCCCCGGTTAAAATAATATCGCCAGCTTTTAATGGCGAGCCGTTTTGCACGAAGGTTTTGGCTAACCACACTGCCGCGTTTAACGGGTTGCCTAAACACGCCAGGCCAGCGCCAGTTGAAACTTGCTCACCACGACGTTCCATCACCATGCCGCAGAGGCGCAAATCGATGTCTTTTAGATCTACCGGTTTACTGCCTAGTACAAACAAGCCAGATGAAGCATTATCGGCGATGGTATCGACAATATTGATATCCCAATTGGCAATACGACTGCCGACAATTTCGATCGCCGGTAAGGCATAGGCGGTGGCGTTGATAATATCGACCACAGTTGGCTCGTTTACGGTAATATCGTGTTTTAGAACCAGCGCAATTTCCGCTTCGGCTTTCGGTTGCATGACTGCATCTAAGGCAACGGTTTCGCCATCACCAATAAACATATCGGCATATAGCACGCCAAAGTCGGGTTGATTGACCCCCAATTGGCTTTGTACGGTTTTAGAAGTCAATCCAGCTTTTACGCCAACGGCGCGACGACCTTGTTGTTGAAAATACTCGGTATTGAGTTGCTGTACTGCATACGCCGAGGCTAAACATTGCGCCGGCAGTAAATCGCGAACGGGCTCACAAGGTTGTCCTTGTTGATGCGCGGTGCGTATTTGCAGCGCGGCTTTAATGACATTCTCGTTTACTGCGAGACTTGTACTAGCTGTTGGTTGACTCATCGCTAATTCCTAATAATGACTAATTTTTTTGCTAATTCTGAAAACAGAAATAAAATATTTGTTTCGGTATTGGTTACGGTAATTATTTGCTATCGGCTTAAAGCTTGATGCAAATGTTGGTTGGCTCTGAATAGAAGTTCAGTGAATGAACTCCGCCTTCGCGGCCAACACCAGATAATTTCATGCCACCAAATGGGGTGCGCAAATCGCGTAAGTACCAGGCATTGACCCAACAGATACCCACGTCCATTTGTTGGGCAACTCGGTGGGCTCGTTGTAAGTTTGTGGTCCACACGGTTGCTGCCAGGCCATATTTGCTATCGTTGGCCATGGCGATGGCTTCATCTTCATCGTCAAATGGGGTAATGTGGCAAACCGGTCCAAATACCTCTTCTTTGACAATCTTGCTGTCTTCACTCAAACCGGTAAATATCGTCGGTTGAACAAAGGCACCATTATCACGAACATCGTTAAACACGGGATAGCCACCACCAGTAACTACCGTGGCGCCGTCAACTTTTGCGCTGTCAAAATAGGACAGTACTTTGTCGCGATGCTTATGAGAAATTACCGGCCCCATATCCGTGTCTTCATCTAACGGCCAGCCGATTTTTATCGCCTCGGCTTTGTCTTTAAGGGCGGCAACAAACTTATCGAATATTGCGCGTTGTACATAAAGGCGCTCGGTACATAAACAGACTTGTCCGCCATTGGTAAACACAGAGCGAGCCGTACCGGCTACCGCTTCATCGAAATCACAATCGTCAAAAATAATGCCGGCATTTTTGCCACCCAGTTCAAACGATAATGCTTTTACGCCATCGGCACTGGCTTTCATAATGGCGGAACCGGTACTCGATTCGCCAGTGAACGTCACTGCATCGACGCCAGGGTGCGTTGTTAAAAATTCACCGGCCGATTGATACCCAAAGCCATGCACCAAGTTAAATACACCGCCAGGAATACCGGCGTCATGCATCACTTCGGCTAACAAAGTCGCTGTGGCCGGAGTTTCTTCGGATGGCTTGGCAATAATGGTATTGCCGGCGGCCATAGCAGGGGCGAGTTTCCAGGTCATCAGTAATAATGGTAAATTCCACGGCGCGATAACGGCAACCACACCAAGCGGTTTATTTACCGCGTAATTTAATGCCCCCTTACCATCTGGAGTATCGGTATGAAAACAATCGCTTGATTGAGATTTGACCATGTCGGCAAAGATGCGAAAGTTTGCCGCCCCTCTGGGGATATCAATGGTGCGTGCCTGAAATAATGATTTACCGGTATCGGCCATTTCAGCAGCAACAAATTCATCAAAGCGTGCTTCAATGCCATCGGCCACTTTATGTAACAAGGCACAACGCTCATCCATAGTCATCTTGCCCCAAGGACCATGCAGTGCCGCATGAGCCGACTTCACCGCGGTATCTACCAAGGCAGAATCAGCTTCAGCAACATGATTAATAATGCTACCGTCTACCGGGTTAATATTTTCAAACAGCTTATCACTGGCTGTAAACTCGCCGGCAACGTAGTTTTTTAAAATAGAACCGGCATGGGGTATAGTGGTATTCATTCAATGCTCTCTTGGACAGTTTTTGCGAATGAGTTCACTTTACGTAACCACGCCATAATATAAAAATAATATTTAACACCTCACCTATAACCAAAAAGTTATAGCCAATGGGTTTTATCACGGCCAGTTTTTACGGTATGCTAAAGAAAAAAACAGCAACGTTAGTCGCCTACATAGCGGGTTAGTTAAAATTCCACGACCGTCCGGCAACAGGCATTTTCATTGGCATTTACTAAAATTTCTAGATTTTAATCGGGGTAACATTAACGCTAAGTGGCGACTTTAAAGAGCCAACGAACGGTAAAATTAGTGAATAAAACGACAAAAGGCTATCTCAGTTAAATTATAGTTAACGACAAAATAGATACTTGACAGCTACCATGTATACAATTAGTTTAATTTGCATCCAGACAAATAACGAGGTGAGCATGTCCAGTGAAACTTTAGAAACACCAGCAACAGAAGAGATAGAAACAACAATGCAAAACAAATCGATTTTTTATGGTTGGTGGATAGTGTTAGGCACTATCGTTGGCCTGTCATTTGGCTATAGTGTAATTGCCATGTCATTTGGTACGTTTATTAAAGAATTTGAGAGCAGCTTTGGCTGGAGCCGGGGCCAAATATCGATGGGCGCTACGGTTATCGGCATTACTGCCATTATCTTCTTCCCTTACGTCGGCAGCCTGGTGGATAAATATGGTGTCAAGAAAATCATGGTACCTTCGACCATCGCTTTTGCCTTCACCATGGCATCGATGTCTTTGCTGACCCCGTCAATTTGGCACTTGTACGCGATGTGTATCTTAATTCCAGTGATGGGTGCGGGTACAGCGCCATTAACCTATTCGAGAATCTTGGTTAGTTGGTTTGATAAAAAACGTGGCTTAGCCTTAGGTATCGGTCTTGCTGGCGTTGGTGTCGGCACAACGATAGTGCCACTAATCGCCTCTTATTTTATTGATTTATACACCTGGCGCGAAGCCTATGTCGCCATCGGTGTGTTAATTTTGGTATTGGTATTACCGATCGTACGTTTTGTCTTTAAAGAACAGCCACAAGATCTTGGTTTAAACGCAGATGGCGTTAGTAATGAAGCGAAAGAAAATAGTGAAACAGTAGCTAACTCCGGCGAAAAAGTTGGATATAGCGCAAAAGAAGCATTAAAACAAAAAACCTTCTGGTTAATGTTCGCATCCTTTTTAATCACCGGTTTAACCACGTCAACGGTACTGGTGCATTTGGTGCCGATGATGATGGATCAGGGCTTAACGTTAAAAGAAGCGGTAGGAACTTTTGCTTATTTAGGTATGTCGATTGTTGGCGGCCGTTTACTTGCCGGCTATTTAATGGATAAGTTTTTTGCCCCATTTGTGGTCGTGTTTTTCATGTTTGGTCCGGTCATTGGTCTGGCATTATTTGCTATGGGTGCCACTGGCCCGGCAGCAGCTGTGTGTACTGGCTTGATCGGTATCGCCATTGGTGCTGAATTTGATGTTATGGCATATTTTACCAGTCGCTATTTTGGCCCGCGCAGCTTTGGTGCTATATACGGTTACGGCTACTCAGGTTTTAAACTCGGTGCCAGTATCGGACCACTAATTATGGGTATCGCCTATGATGTTACCGGCCGTTATACCGAAGTGCTCTGGTCAATGTCAGGCATAATGATCATCGCCTGTATTCTCATCTTGAGGATGGGCAAGTACCCAGAATTGCCGGTTAGAAAAGCCGAACAGTAAGTAAACTCCCAGGACCAAGGATAACCTCTGTGATTATCTCTTGGTCCGCCACTTCACTATGTATACAAACAAGTCATTTTATATACATGTATGGAATGTGATATTAATAGAACAAATAAGATTGAAACCATTATGAACAGAACATTAAAAGTAGGCATCGCCGGTTTTGGCACCATTGGCCAGGTAGTTGGTCAAGCCTTAAACGATGGCATGGACGGCTTAGAATTAACGGCAGTGACCTCTGGTAACCTTGACAAAGCAAAGTCTAATTTAAATGGCTATGCTAAATCAGTGGCGGTTGTCGCTGCTGATCAATTAGTCGATCTGGTTGATGTTATTGTTGAATGTGCCCCAACCACTGCATTTATGAGTGTTGCCGAGCCAACGCTGAAACAGGGTAAAATTTTAGTCACGGTTAGTGGCGCGGCAATTTTACAACACCCGGGAATTGTCGAAACAGCAAAAGCCAATGGTGGTCAAATTATTTTGGCAACCGGTGCCCTGCTTGGGCTTGATGCCGTAAGAGCCGCAGCCGAAAGTACCATTCACTCGGTAAAAATGGTGACTCGTAAGCCACCAACATCGTTAACCAAAGCAAAATTTATCATCGAAAATAACATTGATATTTCCAACCTGAGCGAGCCTTTGCAAGTGTTTAAAGGCAGTGCCCGCGAAGGTGCCGAAAAATTTCCATCAAATGTAAATGTTGCTGCCGCACTAGGCTTAGCCGGTGTGGGTGCCGATGAAACGCAATTAGAAATTTGGGCCGACCCAACAAAAACACGCAACACTCATTACATCGACGTTGACGCCGACAGTGCCAGTTTTTCATTAACCATTGAAAACGTACCGACGATAGAGAACCCCGGAACCGGCCGAATTACCGCATTAAGTGTAATTACCGCATTGCGTTCAATAGCAGCGCCAATACGAGTTGGCAGTTAACAACCATTAACCCTCACGCTGAGGCAAAGTTATTACTCGGCGTAAGTAACAAATTTAGAAATTAAGGACACAAATTATGTCAAACGAAAGCAATAGCCAAACCATAAGTAAACCAGCAGAACCAATTAAACTAAAGCATTTGGCCATGGCATCTGCCGATCCAGACAAAAGCCGCGACTTTTTCATCAACGTATTGGGCTGGTCCGTTGCCGGTGTGGTTGCCAGTCGTAATGCCAATGGTTATTACGTAACCGACGGTAATATTAACCTGGCCATTTTAAACTTTAAGAATGGTCCTGCAGCCGGTAAAGAGTTTCCACAAGGGTATGTCGGTTTGCATCACATCGGCTTCCAGTGTGATGACATTGAAGCTATGGTTGGCGATTTCCAGTCAAATGGCTATCAGCCAAGACACGATGTAAATCTGGCCCAGGGCCTAGGGAAAAACCCGGCGAAAGATAACGCCGAGTACAAAATGAATGGCCCGGAAAATATCATGGTTGATATTTCAGAGCGTGGCTGGGTTGGCACGCAAACTTATAAAACACTTTAATGGAAAACTGATTCGGCTCAGTAACTTATGGTCAATGACTAATGCTCAATGAATTAGGCCTATTTGTTATCACCCTACTCACTTCTACCCTAGCCGGTATTTGTGCCATGGGTGGTGGCATGATTTTAGTGCTTATTTTGCCATTTTTTGTGCCGGCAGCCGCGATCATTCCGGTGCATGGCATTGCCCAGTTGGCCAGTAACTCATCCCGACTAGCCTTGTGTTTTGCTGCGATTCACTGGCCATTGGTAAGGCAATTTATCCTGGGTGCGTTTGTTGGCACCGCGCTGTTTAGCACCTTCTTGCTCAATATCTCCAGTCAGTACTTGCCGTTGTTTATTTCCGGCTATTTATTAATCAGCCTGTGGGTAAAAGCCATAGACAGATGGTTGAGTAAATTGGAAAGCTTTTATGTAGTTGGTGCGTTGCAAGCAGGTTTTGGTTTATTGGTTGGTGCACCAGGACCAATAACGGTAACTTTGCTTTATAAAAAGCTGGACAACAAAGATGAAATTATTGCCACCGCATCGCTGTTGATGGGCATAACAAATTTGAATAAGGTCTTGGTGTATACCTTGATTGGTTTTCAGTTTTCCCCTTACTGGCCATTAATCCTGGCTTGCATTTGTGGCGCTACCTTAGGCTCCATATTGGGCAGCAAGTTACGTAATAAAATATCGAATCAGCATTTTATGCCGTTATTAAAAATTCTCCTGACGGTACTGGCTTTAGTCACCGCGACTAATAGTGCCGCTAAGTTAATATCATCAATATGAAGGAAAAAACCATGACTAAAATCACTTTCATTGAAGCCAATGGCAAGCACAAAACCGTAGAAGCGGAAAATGGCCTGAGCTTAATGGTGGCGGCCATGGAAAACAACATCACTGGCATACCAGCCATTTGCAATGGCTGCTGTAGTTGTGGCACTTGCCTGGTGGAGTTTTCTAGAGAAGATTTGGCGTTAACCTCAACCAAGTATTTTGGTGAAGAACAAGTGTTAGAAAAACTGAAAAACTCGAATTCAAAGTCGCGATTGGCGTGCCAGGTGATCGTGAGCGACAAACTTGCCAATAGCAGGGTGCAGGTAATTTAATGCCAAGTTGATTAACGGTTTTCGATTTGCTTTAAGGTGGCGTTGTACAAACGTTTGCAGCGCACCAGCAAGGTCAGTAACCAGAAAAACTCCAGCCCAAGAGTTAGTGCCAAGAGCAGATAGAATTGATTGAAAACCAGGGTAAGCAATAGCGCTAGAGCTGAGAGTAAATGCAGATAAAACAGCATATTGCCGTGCTTTTTCGGTAAGAATTGGTGCATGTTAGGCAGTAATGGCATCAGTGAAAAATCGAGTAAACAGCGTTGCTGTAAGTGGGTATAAGATAAAAACGGCATAATTTTTAATAACATGCCGAGCATGATAGAAACCACATAGAGATAGATCACCAGCGCCGTCAGTAGCAGGGTTTGGTTTTCCATTCCAGCTACCGATAATAGATTCTCTCCCAGACAATAAAGCACAAATACACTTATCATCGCCAGCGTAGACAGACGCCAGAAATTAACCGTAGCATCGGGGATTTTGCGTTTGCGTAAGCTCAGTAAATAACATAAATAACCAATAAAAATGCTATTTGATAGCAACAGCAATAACACCAATATCTGCACTTGTGCTTGGCCGAAGAACAGCACCAGCAACAGGCCGAGAATAAGCATGGGCAAATAGCGGCGAATGCTGGCATTAAATTCCGGCGCGACATGAAACATCGGAATAATTTGAAAGCTGACCGCAATGAGCAACAAGCCAATCCAACCGGCGATGCCCCAAATGGCATGCAGATCGGTAATAAATTTATCAAACGGGATGATCTGCCAGCCTAAGTTTCTCGCCAACATCAATAAGCCCAAGACTAAGGTGACTAGCAACGCCAACACGGCAAAGCGAATGGCAAAGATGCTGCTGCCCTGACTTAATTTTTTCGCCAACACCCAGCCCAGGGCAATCAGATAAACACCAAAGCCCATCGCCAGAAAGATCATTGCCGCGACTTTTAATGTCGCAAGGGGTGAGATAAATCCAGCGATTAAACAAGCCGTACCAACGACATGCAGCACGAGAAAGGTGTTGGCAACTAACTTAACTTTCGGTATGCCGATCCCGCCAATCACCGGCAGTATTTGTAACATTGCCCCCATCATTACGGTAGTAATAAAGCCGAGGGTAAAACAATGGGTGATCGCCAGCATATGCGGGTGCCAGCGGCTTTGCCACACCTCAGGCCCTGAAAATGCCAGCAAAAATGCAGCAACCAAGGCAAACAGCACTGCACAGATAAAAAAGCGATAGACAATACTAATTGCCGGCAGAGACGAAAAGTTAAGGCCGCTCAGGTTCATTATAAATCCGAGTATTTCTGGTTTAAGTGCTGACTTAGCTGTTGCCTAAACTTATCGTGATCTGTCTGCCGATAGATATAAATATTGAATTGGTTTTCTTTGATACGTTGGCACTGATATGCCCAACCCGCTTGCGCCAGTTTTTCATATAGAGGAAATGGTTCACGCCGATGAAACACCTTTAAATACTGCCAGGGTTGCAATTGCGCCAATGCCGTTAAAACTTTGGTCATTGGCTCTGGTGGTTCCAGCTCACTCACATTTAAATCAACTTGCTGCATTAATGTTACCTATTCAACATTAATCACAATGCTGTTTTAGTTGCGCAGTCAGTTGTTCAGTGTCATTTATATTTTGCTGACACATCGGGTAAAGCATCATTTCTTCTTTCATATTATGTTGTTGCATTAACACCATTAGGGTTTCTGAAAAACCCAGAAAGTCTTCGCTGTTTTGCTCGGATAAAGATGTGTTTAACGATTGCACCAGACCACGCATCTGCTCATGTTCCATGCGCATCACTTGCGTAGGACCCGAGGTCATGCCTGTTGCCTGCTCAAACTCCGGAAATAAAATGGTTTCTTCCGCTTGCAGATGCAGTTCAAGTTCAGCAACAAACAATTGCCACTTTTGTTCGGCCAGGGCCCAGTTACTTTTAGCAACTTCCGCTTCTGCCTCGGCAAAAATATCATCACAATGACGATGTTTATCTGTCATATAATCTGGGATAGCGTTCATCTTTAATTCCTATGCGTTCAAGTGTTAGTAACGTCATTTTAACGGCCTGACATGTGCTTACTTTGACCTACATTAATAAATGTTAAATTTGCGTTAATAATTATCTCGAGTGCCGGTTCATTTACTGCTGTTAACTGCAATTTTGCCACCAACAAGACATAACAAAAACAGTATAACAAAGACCAAAACCATAATATTTCAGTTAATGCAATATTGATCCAGATCAAACTTTATTCGCCTAAAGCTTTCTATAGTAGTTGCGTACGAACAATTAACCTTGTTTGAATTTTAACGATTATAGTGAGTTTTAGGAGAAGATTATGGCCATGCCAAAAGCATTGAATTTACCCAAATGGATCAAAGACAACGAGCACATGTTAAAGCGACCTCCGGTAAATAATGAACTAATTTTCAAAGATGCCGAGATGATGGTGATGATGGTAGGCGGCCCAAATGTGCGCATGGACTATCATTGCAATCCAGTAGAAGAATTTTTTTATCAATTGAAAGGCGATTGCTATCTGAACTCGTTTGACGAAAACGGTGAGCCATGTGAGATCCACATTAAAGAAGGCGAAGTATTACTCTTACCTGCCGGCACCCTGCACTCACCACAACGACCCGATGCCGACAGCTTAGGCCTAGTAGTAGAACCGGCGAGACCAGAAGGTGAACTCGACCGTTTACAGTGGCATTGTCCAAACTGTCATAATGAGGTTTATCACGTAGAAGCTAAAATTCTGTCCATCGTTGAAGATTTGCCAAAAGTCTATGACGTTTTTCACAATAATATGGAGGCCAGAACGTGTAAAAAATGTGGCAGCATTCATCCCGGCAAAGAAAAGCCAAGTAGCGAATAGCAATTATATTAAGTTTTTGCCATGCTTTTGGCCAACAACCTGACATTCAACCCTTAATGTCAGGTTGTTGATAAGCAAAACAGCGACTTAGCAGTTAATATTAGGGTCTGTTGATCTTTTCTGTGCATTTTTGCAGCGTTTAGGCATCATTTTAGCAAGGCATCGCTTTTTGTCGTGTGGTGATCCACATAAAAAAAGCAGAAACGCCGCAAAAATGATGCCTAAACGCTGCCCTTCGGGTTCAAACAGGCGAGCTTTGCTCCGCGTTATGGCTCAATCATTTGGAACAACCAAACTTCTATCGCCATGCCTTGTTCAAAGCTCGCCTGTTTGAACAAAATTTGTACCGCAAAGATCAACAGACCCTTGTCACTTTAACTGAGTATTCTGGCCGTATATTCCAACTTTGTTTTGCTTTATTTCTTGCTCTTATCAACATAAACCAAACAAAGAATATTGCCGTTAAACACTTCGATAACAGCGCAAACCAGATAGGCAGGTGTGCCGAAAGATCTATCAGCACGCCATCATTGGGGTATAGCCCAACACCAAGAAGAGACGGAATACGATACCAGTAATAACAAATGACTGCAGCGGTGGCGAACCCTTGATCTAATAAGCTAATTTGTTTTTTTAACAGTCGCTTGCGTAAATACAAATATAGCGACATGGACAAAGTTCGACTCCTGTATAGGTTATATTTCACTTTCGCAACATCCGCTTCTGCTTTGGCAAAAATGTCATGACAATTGCGAGGCTATCGTTCAGATAATCTGGGATAGCATTCAGTTCAATTCCTATAAGTTCAAAAATTGTCAAAACTCAAATTGATTCTATCGCCATTGCCATTTCCACCTTTGATCTAGGTTAATAAATGATCAATCGAGGTTATTTATTAACCTTGTTTACTGATGAAATTAGCAATTGCCCATGCTTACATCTCCTCGAATATTGAAAAACGATGAGTGATTTCAAAATTCGTCAGCTTTAAATAATCACTTAGATCTAAAATTTAACTTGCCCTTAATGATTACATGTGTAATCTTATTGTAATTACAAATGTAATCGTTAATGAGTTGATTGAAAAGTGATTGAAATAAGCAAAGCAGAATTTGAAGTATTAGAAGCACTCTGGCAAAACCACCCGGCCAGTGCGAGTGAAATCATCGCCCGCTTAAACGAGGCGAAAACCTGGCATGATAAAACCGTTAAAACCTTATTAAACCGGATGGTAAAAAAAGGCGCGATCAGTTTTGAAAAACAACAACGCCATTATTTGTATTCACCATTGCTTGAAAGAGAAACTTACACCTACAAAGAAGGCAGCAGCCTGATAGAGCGTTTTTTTGGTGGCAAAATTGCCCCGCTAGTTGCCGGTTTTGCCAAAACTGAGAAGCTATCGAAAGGCGATATTGACGATCTTAAAAAAGTGATCGCCCAGTGGGAGCAAGATAATGGTTGATTGGCTAATTGATCAGCAACTCACCATCTCAATATTACTGTTGTTGTTGATTGTTGCTGAGCGCAAACTGATCCCCTTCGTTGGGGCAAAATTTTGTTATGCACTTTTTGCTGCAATTCCGTTAGCCCTGATTATTGGCAACATTCCAGAAGCGGTTAAACCGCAACTCAATACGGAAATCAGCCAGTACATTGTTGCCCTTAGTAATGGCAGCACAATGATCGAAAGCAGCGTTAGCTGGCTGGCAATATGGCTGCTAGGTTGCGGCGTAGTGATAATGTTATGTCTGTATTCTCACTACCAACTCTCGCTGGCCAATTCACTGCAAGCGGTGAATAACCTGCAAGCACAAATACAGCTGCCGTCGGCATTAAAAATTTATCAGAGTGACAAAGTGGCAAGTCCATTATTAGTGGGGCTAGTTGGCCAGAAACTTATCCTTCCACAAAATTTTCAACAATTATATAGCGCCAGGCAATTGGCCATGATTATTGAACATGAAGTTTGTCACTTTCAACGAAAAGATACACTGTGCAATCTCATAGCCCTGTTACTTATCAGTCTTTTTTGGTTTAACCCTTTAATTTGGTTAGGTTATAAAAGTTTTAGACGATTGCAGGAAGTATCGTGTGATGAGAATGTATTAGCCAATAAAAATACCAAAGACAAAATTCAATACGGTAAAGCCATGCTATTAAGTATCGAAAATAGTAACAACCAACTTTACACCCATACCCACTACACAGAGAAACAAACTATGTTAAAACGATTAAACTTTATTAAACAACAACAACACAACAAGCCTTTAGTCAAAGTTGCCGCAGTGGCATTGATTGCAAGTTTATTAGGTGGCATGGCGGTAGCCCACGAGCCGAGCAGCAGCAAAGCCGAACACGTTGCCCCAATTACGCGAGTTGAGCCAGTGTATCCAAGTGCAGCGGTTGAGCAAAACTTAAATGGCTCAGTAGTGTTGCAGTTTGATATTTCCTCTGCAGGTAAAGTAGAACATGTAATAGTGATTAATGCCGAACCAAAGAAAGTTTTTGACAATGCCGCAAAAATCGCCTTGCGACAATGGCAATACCAAAGCTCGACTCATGGCGTGAAAAATCAATTGGTGCAACTGGACTTTGTTGCCAAAGGGACGGAAAAACCGGCTGATTTAATAGAGCGCATTAAAGTCACAAAATAGTTTTATGTCACAAGAAGAGCGTATATATCATGAGTATTTAACTGATGATATATGCGCTCTTTTTGCTAGACAGCGGTTTTCACCAACAATACCAATTTGATTAAGTATGTGATCTACTTTTTCATGAGGAAAAACGGATAAATACAAGGCATAAAATTTAGTAAGTAGTTATTCTACTTATAAATTTTATAACGCAGTAGTTATTCGTTTTAACCATTAAAAATGAGCAGATATTTAATCAACTTGGTATATATCAGCCTTCACTAACGGAGCCGGATTT